>CANRND010000007.1 GCA_947631905.1 uncultured Clostridia bacterium
AGGTTTAGTGTGGTGCGGATGACAGGACTTGAACCTGCATGGTCTCCCACAGGAACCTGAAACCTGCGCGTCTGCCAATTTCGCCACATCCGCTTTTCCTGCAAATTATAACACACCGCGCTCCCGCTGTCAATCACTTTCCGCTTAAAATTTCGCTCCTTTTTTCCGCACCGTTCAACCCGTTCCTTATGCCTTCCCTCGCATAGCGGAAAATTCCCTGATCGAGTGCCGCCCGCTACTTGCCTTTCCCTTGTTTTTATGGTATAATTGTAGCGATAAACAGGAATTTAGCGAGAAGGATATGCAACACAAGGGAACGAAAATTCTTGAAACGGAGCGGCTGCTCCTTCGCAAGTGGAAGGAGAGCGACGCCGAGGTAGCGTTTGCACATTGGATGAACGACCCCGACGTCACGAAATATCTCACATGGACGCCGCACGGGGACATCGAAGTGACGCGGTCTCTTCTCAAAATGTGGGAACGGGAGAGCGGAGAACCTCAGATTTACCATTGGGCCATCGTCTTAAAGGAAAGAAATATACTCATCGGGGACATTGCCGTTCTGCGCGCGGACGACTTTCAGGAACGCGGCACGATCGGCTACTGTATGGGGAAAGCATGGTGGGGAAAGGGCATCATGACAGAGGCCCTTTCCGAAGTTCTGCGCTATTGCTTTGAGGAAGTGGGATTTTTCCGCATCGACGGCGAGCATGCGGCGGAAAATATCGGCTCCTCCCGCGTCATGGAAAAGTGCGGACTTGTCTATGAGGGGACGCGCAGAAAGTTCTTCCGCTGTCCCACCACGGGCGAGCGGGTGGATATCGTAGAACGCGGCATTTTACGGGATGAGTATTTCAAGAACATCAGATCAATTTCAGTTTGACGGAGAACTCGATGAACAAAATAAAACAATTATTGATTGTTTTGACAATTTCCATTATACTTGCGGGATCGGCCGTTTTACTATACCTTCTCGACCCGACTTTTATCCCCGACGCATATCGAATTACGTCCATGGTAATTGTCGTTTCCTGGGCGTTTTTTATCATTCCA
The DNA here is from genome assembly GCA_947631905.1 of uncultured Clostridia bacterium. GTDB lineage: Bacteria > Bacillota > Clostridia > Christensenellales > Borkfalkiaceae > Gallimonas. The sequence continues at coordinate 1,054 of CANRND010000007.1, forward strand.
TCCATCCTTTTTGGCGTGCAATCGGCAGTAAAATATTTCGGAGGCAGATCCCCCGAGCGTGCTTTTATGGACGGGGTACGCATCGGCGTAATTGCGGGCTTCGGCGGAATCCTTGTAGCGAGCCTGCTCGTCTCCCCCATAACGGGAATATTGTGGTATATAAATACCGTCAAAAAAATCGTCTTATCGAAAAAGAATAAAAATCAATCGGACAACTTGGATGAAAAAGATATTTTCGATCCTTAAAAGAACTCAAATTTAGCGGGAAACAACGGAATTTGGCCTGAATAAAAATTGATAAAAGGCCGCAAGTCCTGTCATCCGCACCATGGAAACGGGAGAGGATATCCTCTCCCGTTTCCATGGTTTTACGAAGTAAATCGATAAAAATAGAACTGTAAGAACTAAAATAAACCCTTGAACGATTCAGCAACGATGTCCCTATAGCGGTCTAATATTTCATATTTTACAACTTGCTTGATCATTTTATTATAGTCGATGTTGTATGTTTTAAAATATTCGGTCGCGTATGCTTGTGTAACTGCTTGGTATAACTTTATAATATACTTTATTTTTTCCTGCGTTGCCAATTCGCTTAATATAAGTTTATGAGTCCTTTCTTTACACTCGTAGCGAGCAAAACAGTCAATTAAGTAATACGGAATAGGAACTCGACCATCACCCTTTACTTCTTCTGCTTTCTTATACAGCATAAACAAATCTAACAATGTATCTATTGAATTTGTTTCTTTAATAAAATTGATAGCCGTCTTATATTCAGTAGAATCAAATTTTAACATGTTTCGTTTCTTTACATAAGCAGTATATCCACCCGACACAAAAGCATTAATTACTTGTAATAATTTTTCCAAAGGAATAAAGGCGTCCGATGCTTTTTTGGTCTCTGCGAGTTTAAATCTTTCTAATCTTTCTGAATTTCTTTCCCGCAATTTAGTAACAACTTTATATTTCTCTGAAAATGTATTTTTATCGCTTTGTTTGATTAAAAGCAAAAATCCTTTGTCTTCAAATTCTTTTTGTAACCTTACAAATATTGCCGTATTAGAAACAAAAGTTTTTTCATCAATAGAATTTTGCGAATTATTGTATTTAACAATATTCTTATAAAGAAGTGCCTGCGTTGTATCTGTTCTGTTTATTTCTAAAACTTTTAGCATTACAAAAACATCTTCAAATTGGGCGTCCAATTCATTTGGATTTACATTTTTCAAGACTTGATAAATAGAGTTAACAGTTTGGCAACCATTAACAATTTGTGGATTGATTATTTCATACCTAATTTGTAAATTCGATGCACTCGGGTTGTGTGAAGACTTTTTTATGCTATCACAAATTAAAGTTATGCCGTTATTGTAAAAGAAAAAGTTTTTTCTATCATTCGTATCCAATAAGGTATTATAAATATTTTTATTTACTCCAGTGTTTCCGAGATATTCACGAATATTTTCATCAAACAATGGGTACCCCTCGTTTAACGCCTTTTGGTATACTTTAAAGATAGTTACAACTGGAGCAGAAATATATTTTGCATCAATTACGTTCTTTAATCGATAATCCTTATTGTTGATATTTAGTACTGTGCCGCCATTAACACTGTCAATGTATGCTGTTAAGGTCTTCTTGTTTTTCTTTGGCTCTCCATAATATTTCTCTGCAATATCATCTAAGTAATATATAGTTGCTATATATTTAGGGTGGCTAAGATTAAACGCTTTTACATAATCATTAGCGGCTTGGCAAATATCATTGTTCGTCACATAGATTTGAAGATGAAGCTGAAATTCGGGATCATCTTTATATTTCGTAAAAGCGTTTTGCAACTCAGATGATTTAGTATAAGTACCATTTTCCAAGGCAGCTGTTACTCTTTCTAAAAAGTCATGTTCCACATAAGATGCGCTCAGTTTAGATGAATCAAAATATTTATTTTGTATAACATAAATATCTTTTGTATCTTCGTAAATTTCATAAACATCTACGCCCAAATCTTTATAATCGACTATTTTACTTTCTATTAGTTCTTCTTCCTCAAAAAAAAGTTTATCGAGTACCCAATAATTAAATGCCCACTCTGGTTTCACTATATTCGGAATAAAATGGAAGTTTTCTTGATAAAACTTAATGTCACTGTCTATTTGGTCTTTAAATGTTGTCATAATACCCTCCTTTTATGTGATGATTATATCAATTTTTGTCTAAAAATGCAAGCAATCTAATTAAAAAATTACAAATCCTATAACAACCGTGGCTTCTGCGTTCCTCTTGCCCGTTCTTGACATCCCACCGCTTTCGTGCTATAATAAGAGCAATCATTCGGATAACAGGCAAAAACAATATGATCGAACAGGGAACGCTTTTTGACAGGCCGCAATCGGAACCGCTGGCGGCGCGGCTAAGGCCGCAGACGCTCGAAGAATTTTACGGCCAAAAACATCTCCTCGGCGAGGGAAAAGTACTGCGCAGGCTCATCGAAAACGACCAGATCGGCTCCATGATCTTTTGGGGGCCGCCCGGGGTGGGAAAGACGACGCTCGCGCGCATCATCGCCAACCGTACAAAGGCGAAATTTATCGACTTTTCCGCCGTGACGAGCGGGATCAAGGAGATCAAGCAAGTGATGGAGCAGGCGGAGAAAAACCGCCGTTTCGGGGAAAAGACCATCCTCTTCATCGACGAGATCCACCGCTTCAACAAGGCCCAGCAGGACGCCTTTTTGCCCTTTGTGGAGAAAGGGAGCATCATTCTCATCGGCGCGACCACCGAAAACCCCTCCTTTGAAGTGAACGGCGCGCTTCTTTCCCGTTGCAAAGTTTTTGTATTGCAGGCGCTCAAAACGGAGGAACTTACCGAACTTTTGCGCAGGGCGATCAACGACGAGCGCGGCTTCGGCAGGCAGAAAGTGGAAATTTCGGACGATCTGCTCGAAACGATTGCAAATTTTGCGAACGGAGACGCGAGAAGCGCCCTCTCCACCCTCGAAATGGCGGTTCTGAACGGGGAACTCAACGGGGATACGACCGTCGTCACCCGGGAGACGATCGAGCAATGCACCTCGAAAAAGTCTCTTCTCTACGATAAATCGGGCGAGGAACACTACAACCTTATCTCGGCGCTGCATAAGTCCATGCGCAACTCCGACCCCGACGCCGCCGTCTATTGGCTTGCCCGCATGCTGGAAGCGGGAGAAGATCCCCTCTACATTGCAAGGCGGGTGACGCGGTTTGCGAGCGAGGATGTGGGCCTTGCCGACCCGCGCGCGCTTGAAATTTCCATTGCCGCCTATCAGGCCTGCCACTTTATCGGCATGCCCGAATGCTCCGTCCACCTCACCGAGGCGGTCGTCTATCTGTCGATGGCGCCCAAATCCAACGCGCTCGACGTTGCCTACGCTTTGGCAAAGAAAGACGCGCTGAACATGCTCGCCGAACCCGTTCCCCTCGTCATCCGCAACGCGCCCACAAAGCTCATGAAAGAACTCGACTACGGCAAGGGATACCAATACGCCCACGACTACGAGGACAAGCTGACGAACATGCAATGCCTGCCCGACAGCCTTGCGGGAAAGGAATATTACTTCCCCACCGAAGAGGGCATCGAGAGCAGGATCAAGGCCCGCCTTGCGGAGATCAAGGAATGGAAAAAACAGCACTGACCTTTGTGAAAACAGGGAAAATGGATTAAAAAGACGCTCCTAAGCGGAAAATCGGGAGGAATGAACGGACGAGTAACCGCGCGCCTTTTTTACGAAACCATTTAGAAAAATTTACCGAGGAAAAACGATGATATTGAACATTTCCGACCCTAATTTCAAAAATATCTTTCAGGACGAGAGCCTGCTTCTGCCCATCCGTTGGAGCGGCGAAGATTTTTTAACACATTTGGACAATTTGTTCAACACTTACTTCTCTGCCGTGAAAGAGGAATATTCCCGCGTATTTCCTCCATATGACGCGGCCGCGGTCCTCAGAAAGATCAGAAAGATCTGCAATTCCGTCAAGCGGGCGGTGAAACATTATTTGGACGGCTTTCCCGCAACAGCTTATAAAACTTTGAGCAAATTGATGCCTTCTTTACAGGAAACGCCCTTAAAAGTGTACAAAAAAAGCTGTACGGAATTATGGACGGGCAGAACGCCCAACCTCTTCCGCGTGAGCCGCGTAGACCGGTATACCCCCTACGGCAGAACGAGGATCTTTCATACCCCCTACAATCTCCGCTCCAAAGTTTCGTCCTGCCGTTACAGCATTGCGGGCTTTCCAAGCCTCTATCTCGGGACCTCGCTGGCGCTGTGTTGCGAAGAAATACAGTACATCCCGCCGCACGGATTTGCCATCGCTTCGAGATTTGAATTTGAACGGAACTTTGAACGCAACCACACGGAGATCGATGTGATCGAGCTGGCGATCAAACCGCAGGACTTTTTTGAAGGACGGGAGACGGATGGCTTCCACGGACGGATATTTGACGAGATAAACCTCCGCTCCCCGGAGGTAAGAAAAGCATACCTCCTTTGGTATCCGCTGATCGCGGCAAGTTCGTTTATCAGAGCGGACAAGAGCGATCCGTTCGCGCCCGAATACATCGTTCCCCAGCTGTTGATGCAATGGGTAAGGAACGAAATGGCGGACTGTCAACAGTACGGGTATAACAGACTGATCGGCATAAGATACTTTTCCTGCGCCTCGGTGCGGGCTTCCGATCTTGGGTTTAATTACGTATTTCCCGTAAGCGGAAAGGCCATGCCCTCTCTGCCCTACTGTCCCGTGCTTGCGGAGTCTTTCAAGGTAACGGTCCCGCAATTTATCAACGATTATTCCGATTTGGATCTCTGCGAATACGCGCTCAAATGCGACCGCGACCTAAAATTTATTCACGAAGTTTGACGGGCGGTAAAAGCTCTATGCGGATGCCCACGGCCCCGTACTTTGCCTGTTCGGCGGGAGAATAATACGCGTCCATGTCTTTGGGAGAAGCCGATAAAACCGTCTGTTCGGTATAACCGCATTCCAAAAGCGGCAATGCGGCATAAAGTTCCGCAAAGTCCGAAAAAACGTCTATGCCCACAACGCGCGCCCGCAACTGCGCGCCGCCGACGGTTTCGGTAAAAAGAATTTCGTCGCCTGTTTTGATTTTTCGGCGTTTCTCGTCGTAAAGGCGCAGTTCGATCTTCTTCTGCCCGCTCCGCATCATCGCAAAGGGAGCGGGAGCAAGTTTCATGCAATGTTGCATTCTCTCCCCTCTTCTTCTGTTTTATAATTCGTATTCTTCGACCGCGCCGTTGGGCTGGGAATAGGCGAAGAACTCCTCGTCCGTCATCTGTACAAAAAAACTGCGGATGATCCTGCAAACGCTCCCGTGGGAGACGAGGAAAATCCTTTTCCCCGCATAATTTTCTTTCAAATCATCGAGAAAGGCATACACGCGCGCCGCGACTTGCAGATTGGATTCGCCGCGCGGATATTTGAGCGCAAAGCTGTAACGGAAGACCTTTCCCGCGGGGGCCTCCACGTCCGTTCCCTCGAACGCGCCGAAGTTCCGCTCTTTCAAGCGATCGTCGAAGAGAACGGGGATATTCCGTTCCCGCGCGACCGCCTCCGCCGTCTGCCTCGCCCGAAGAAGAGGCGAAGAGAACAGAAGATCGATGCCGTACCCTTTCGTCTCTTTTTGAAGCCGCTTTGCTTCCTCTTGCCCGCGTGCCGAGAGCGGGACGTCGCTCTCCCCGCAATAGATCTTTTTTTCGCTGCATTCCGTGCTGCAATGCCGCGCAACGTAAAGTTTCATTCTCTCCTCTGTTACCGCCGCGCCCGCGGGCAAATTTGCCCGCGGGCGCGGCAGTCATTCTTAAAATTCTTTTTTTACGACCCTTTCGCCGTCCGTTCCGTCCAGAAGCCAGACTTTGCCGCCGCCCGAGACCGATTTTTGCGGCTCGCCGTCTACAAATTCGACCGCCGCATCGTTCTCCAAACCCCATGCGCGGAGTTTGTTTTTCCGCACGATCGGATCGAACTCCGCCGCCCGCTCGTTGTAGTGCGGGCAGACCGTCCCTTTCAGCCAGCCGAGGCCCTTATACATGGCGTATTCCCCCTCGACGACCGAATCGGAGTACATCTCGTCGAACCAGCAGATCGCCCCCGCCGAAAGCCCCGCGATCAAAACGCCGCGGTCGTAGGCCTCCCCGATAAGCGGAAGAAGCCCGCTTTGTTTCCAATGTTCGAGCATGAACACGGTGTTGCCGCCGCCGATGTAGAGAAAGTCCGCTTTCTCAAACTTCCCCCTCATCTTTTCCATGTCCCACTCCCTGTTTACGGTGAGCGCGACGTCCGTCTTTAACCCGTAAATGCCCGTATATACCTTATGAAAGGTGTTGTAGTAGGGCATGCAGTCGTGGCTCGCGGTGGGCAGGAACAGCCCGCAGGCGCGCCGCTCACCCGCCGCCTTTTTTGCTTCGGCGGCGATGTATTCGTCGATTTTTAGCGTTTCCCTGTTTTTGAGTTCTCCCCCGCCGATGGCAAGGATCCGCCTATTCATGTTTTTCCTCGTTTTGCTCCGCCCGCATTTCCGCTTCCTCTGCCGCAGAGATGCCCGCCGTCTTGTCTACGGGCAGGGAGAAGATCACGCCGCCCGCCTCCGTTTTCAAGCCGACTTTTTCGGAGAGGGCGTTCATAATGGCGAGCTTGCTCTCCCGCTTGGCAAGCACGAGCAGAATCTCCTGCTCCCGCGCGAGCGTGATACCGATAAACTGCTCCGCCTTGTCGTTTTCGAGGGAACGCGCCCGCAGGACCGTTCCGCCCGCCGCGCCCGCGGCGCGCGCCGCTTCTAGCGCCTCGTCTACCCTGCCCGCCTCCACGGCCGCTACGATGAGATCGAATTTTCTTTCCTGTGTTGCCGTTTGGTTTGCCGTCATCTTCTTGCCCTCCGCGGTCTTTGTTGCGATCGCTTTCAAAAGTCCGTTTGCCGTGATCTCCGAGATCCCCGTGAGCGGAATGGTAAAAGAGATCCCCTTTCCCACGAGATAGAGCGCCATTTTTACGCGGAGTACCCTTAAAATCGCGTCTTCGTCGCTCTCGGGAATGAGGGAGATCACCACCGATTTTGCGCTTTCCCCGATGCCGAAATAGTCCAAAAGCTGCGAACGCGCGGTACCCGTTCCCGCAAACGTGAACGAAAGCGCAACGGACGTCTCGTCTAAAATTTCTTTGAGTTTCCCCTCGTCCGAGGGATTTACCACGCTGAAAAGCAGTTTGATACGGTTGAGTTTTTTGGGAGCGGGCGGCTTTACGCCGATCATCTCCCCCACCTTTCCGCCCGCGGAAATGAGGCTGTGGACGATCTGCGCGGCGGGATTTTTCGTATCGCGTTTCTCGCTCATGCTTCCACCTCGTATTCGAGAATTTTATCCTCCACGGAGAGGAAATTGCGCTTGATACGGCGGGTCTTGTGCTTGTAGACGATCCCCAAAATCTGGATGGAAATGAGCGGGGTGAGCGCGACAAACGCCACGCAGCCGAACGCGTCCGTCATGATGGAACCGCTGAGCGCATGGCAGGCGCCCACCGCAAGCGGCAGTACGAACGAGGAGACCATTGCCCCGCTCGCCACGCCGCCCGAGTCGAACGCGATGCCCGTGAACATGGGCGGCGCAAAAAAGGTGAGCAGGAGCGCGACGCCGTAGCCGGGCAAGAGGATATACATGATGTTGATCCCCGTCAGAATGCGCAACATGGCAAGCCCCAAAGAGACGCTCACGCCCGCGCAGAGGCCCTTTTTCATGGTTTTCGCGCCGATCGCGCCCGCGGAAATACGCTCCACCTGCTTGTTGAGGACGTGAACGGCAGGTTCCGCCGCGACGACGAAATACCCGATGAGCATCCCCACAGGAATGAGGAGCCACTTTCCGTTGCCGTTCCACATCGTTGCAAGTCCCTCGCCGATCGTTCTGCCGACGGGCATGAAACCGACGTTCGCGCCCGTCAGAAAGAGGACAAGCCCCAAAAGCGTGTAGCCGAACCCGATAAAGATGCGCACGAGCTGGCGCTTGTGAAAAGCGCGCGTGACGAGCTGGAAGCAAAGAAAGAACACGAGTATGGGCGCAAGCGCGACGAGGACTTCCACGGAGTAGTCCGCAAGCCCTTTCAGATAGAGTACGAGGGTCCCGTATGTATTTGCGGGGGAGTCGATTGTCTCATAGGGATATTGGAGGCCGCCGATCTTGAACACGACGCCGAGCGTGAGTACGGCGATGATGGGGCCCACGCTCGAAAGCGCGACAAGCCCGAAAGAGTCCGCCTGCCCCTTTCCGTCGCTGCGGATCGAGGCAACGCCCACGCCGAGCGACATGATGAACGGCACCGTCATGGGACCCGTGGTGACGCCGCCCGAATCGAAAGAGACTGCCCAAAAGTCGGGCGAGACAAAGATACTCAGCACAAACGCCGCCGCATAGAAGCCGATGAGCAGGATGGAGAGGCGGATGTGGAACACGATGCGGAGCATGGCGATCATGAGGAACACCCCCACGCCCGCGGCAACTGTGATGATGAGAAGATAGTCCCCGAGAACGGTGCGGTCGGAGAGCGACTTCACCTGCCGCGCCAGAATTTGCAAATCGGGTTCCGCGACCGTCACGATGATCCCGATGACGAGAGAGACGAGCGCAATGAGCCAAATTTTGCGGGAATGGGTAATGGACGAACCGATCTTCTCGCCGATAACGAGCATGGACATATCCGCCCCCAACGTGAAACAGCCCATGCCGAAGATCAGCAAGACAACGCCCACGGTGAACAGCGCAAAGACCCCCGAATCGAGGGGCGCAACGGTGAGCGAGAGCGCCACGATGATGAGGGCGATGGGCAGCACGGACGTGAGCGATTCGACGATTTTTTCTTTGAGCGCCGTTGTCATGGGCAGTACTCCTGTCGGAAGTTATTTCATATATTTTTGTTCGATCGCCGCGATCTTGTCCACGCGCCTTTGGTGTTTCTCCAAACCGCTGAACTCCGTTTCAAGGAAAGTTTTTACGATGTTCAGTCCCAAATTCACGCCGACGATCCCCCCACCGAGCGCGAGAACGTTCGCATTGTTATGCTCGCGGGTAAGGCGGGCGCAGGTCTCGTCCGTGCAGAGGGCGCAGCGGATCCCGGGGACCTTGTTGGCGGCAATGGAAATGCCGATGCCCGTCGTGCAGATAAAAATACCGCGGTCGCACTCCCCTCTCGCCACCGCCTCCGCGCCCGCAAGGGCGAAGTCGGGATAGTCGCACGAGCAGTCGGTCGTCGTGCCGAAATCCACCGCTTCGTAGCCGTTGGCGGAAAGATACTCCTTGATCTTATTTTTGAGGGCAAGCCCCCCGTGGTCGCATGCAAGCGCAACTTTCATAATATCTCTCCTTTTTGATTATGATATTTCAATCCTCGCCTGTTCGCTCCGCAGGCGGGCAATAGCGTTCGATGATGAGGGGCAGGCATTCGCGGATGCGGCGGAGCGTGACGCGGTATACGTCGATGTCCTGCCCGTAGGGGTCGGGAATTTCTCTGCCGCACAACAGCGGAAAACTCGTCACATTGGGAAAGTTTCCGAGCGCAAGGCGGTGCCGCTCCGTCATGCAGACGACGAGATAGGCGCTTTTGATCATCTTTTCGGTGAGCTGCTTTGGCTTGAACGTCTTATTCACCGAAATGTTTGCCTCTGCAAGCGCCTGCGCGCTGTTCGGGGAGAGGACGCTTCCCTCTTCCGCGCGAAGTCCCGCCGAGGAGACGGAATAGCCCGCGATCTTGCGGCGGCGGAGTTCCTTGCGGAGCGCCGCTTCCGCCATGGGCGAGCGGCAGGTGTTCCCCGTACAGACGAAGATGATTTTCTTTTTGGGAGCCGGTTTTTTCTTCGGCTCAGCGTTCTTCCGTTCCATGTTCCACCCCGAAGGCGCGCTTCATGCGGTTCATGACCCCCGCCATCACGCCCCCTGTCTCCCGCGGCTCCACGCCGATGAGGAGGGTCGCCTGCCCTTCCCCCTTGCGGAGAAGCGCATACAGCCGCCGCGCCATTTCCTCGGGCGTTCCGCCCAAATCGAGCGTTTGGTAGTCTTTGAGCAGGGCGCAGACTTCGCTCTCGCACAGAAAGCAGGGCGCGCCCGTCTTTGCCTCGTTTTGATAACACGCGACCGCTTCTTTCAGCTCGCCGCGGGAAAAATACGCCGTTTTACAGCGCGGGGAATAGTGCTTATACGCCATACCCGGGCTTTTGGGCTTTTCCCCCGCTTTCGGGCGGTAAACTTCGCACGCGCCCGCAACGTTTGCAATCATCTCCTTTGTCACAAGGCCCTCGCGCAAGATCCGCGGGATCTCCCCCGTGCAGTCGAGAACGGTACTTTCGATGCCGCCGTTTGAGGCCCCGCCGTCCAAAATGAGTTCGATCTTTCCGTTGAAATCGTCGTAGACGTGCCGCGCGGTGACGGGCGAGACGTGTTTGGAAAGGTTTGCGCTCGGAGCCGCGATGGGAAGACCGACTTCTTTCAAAAACGCCTGCGCCGTGGGCGAGGACGGCACGCGGATCGCCAGCGTATTGAGGCCGCAGGAGACGTATTTTGACACCTTTCCCGTGGACGGGTAGACCATCGTCAAAGGCCCCGGCAGAAAGGCGCTCCGAAGAGCCGCCGCATAGGGCGGTTCCCCGTCGATGAGGGGCGCAATGTCGTAATCTCTATGCACATGCACGATGAGCGGGTTGTCGGCGGGGCGGCCTTTGAGGGCGAAGATTTTGAGAACGGCTTCGTCCGAAAAGGCGTTTGCGCCCAACCCATACACCGTTTCGGTGTGAAAGGCGACGACTTCGCCCGCTTCGATCAAGGTTTTTGCCCGAGCAAGCCACCCGCGCGAGAGGCCCGCGATTTTCGTTTCCATATCAGTCGAAAGGAAGATCGGGCGGGTCCGTCTCTCCCGTAGGCAGATCGGCGTCCTCCGCGGTCATAAAATCGGCCTTTTTCTTGATCGGTTGCGGTTCTTCGTCCGAAACGCCCTGCGAATCCACGTCGATAAACTTGGTGCTTTCCCCGATGAAGCGGAGCTGGATGCGGCCCGTTGCGCCGTTTCTGTGCTTGGCGATGACGAGTTCCGCCGCGCCCTTTACGATCTTGCCGCTTGCGATGTCGTCGGGGCTTGCCCCCACGTCGGGGCGGTTGATGAACATGACGATGTCGGCGTCCTGTTCGATCGCGCCCGACTCCCTTAAATCGGAGAGCTGCGCCTCTTTCGTCTGGATACGGCGGAGCTGGGAGAGCGCGATGACGGGAACGTCCAGTTCCTTTGCCATGATTTTAAGGGCGCGGGTGATGGAAGCCACCTCCTGCTGGCGGTTGAAATCCCCGCCGCGCTCGGACGTTTCCGACCCCATGAGCTGGATATAGTCGATCATGACGACGTCGAGCCGTCCCTCCGCACTCTTCAATCTCCTGCATTTCGAAAGGATCTCGGCGGGGGTGACGACGGAGGAATCGTCGATGAAGATCTTGCTCTTCTGCAAGCGGTCGCTTGCGATCGTAAGGTTCTTCCACTCCTTACGTTCGAGTTTGCCCGAAAGCCCCTTTTCCATGCTGACTTCGGCGTAGGAAAAGAGCAATCTCTGCAAAATTTCGGTGTAGGGCATTTCGAGGGAAAAGACCGCCGCCACATTGTGCCGTTTGAGACAGGCGTATTCGACGATGTTCATGGCGAGCGACGTCTTGCCCATGCCGGGGCGGGCGGCGATGATAATGAGGTTTCCTTTTTGCAGGCCGTGCGTAATGCGGTCGAGATGTTTGAAGCCCGTTTCGAGCCCGCGGAACGCGTTGGGGTCGTGTTCGATCGCTTCGAGTTTATCGATGACCGCCTGCACCGCCGTGCCGTCCGAAAGCCCCCTTAACGTGGAGTTGTCCTCTTTTTGCGAGACGTCGTACACCTGTTTTTCGGCGTAGCCGATCGCGTCCGTCTCCTCGGGCGATCTTGCGCTGTTTTCCGCGATGTTCTTGGCCGCGCGGATGAGGGCGCGGTTGACCGAGTCCCGCCGAACGATCCCGAGATATTGGCGGTAATTGGCGGCGGACGGCACGTTCTGGGAAAGCTCGGTGATGTACTCGATCCCGCCCGCCCGTTCAAGCCGTCCTTCGCGTTCGAGCAGGTCGGCGAGCGTAACGACGTCGACGGGCTTTCTCCCGCCGTACACCGCTTTCATCGCGCTTACGATCTCGCGGTGCGACTCCTGATAAAAATCATCCTCGCGGAGGGTCTCCAAAACGTCCGACTGGATGCTCTCGTCGATGAGAATACAGCCGAGAAGGGCGGCTTCCGCGTCTAAATTGTGCGGCATCTGATTGTTTGGCATAGGTCTCCTCAGTTCATCTTTTCAAATTCGTCGAGCGTTTCCTCAAACTCTCTCATGGCGGCAAGGAAAGTCTCTTCTTTTGTAAGGTCCGCGCCCGCGATCTTCAAAAGAGACACGGGGTCGGTGGAACATCCGCCCGAAAGGAACTTGAAGTAGCTGTCCACGGCGGGTTTCCCCTCACTGAGTATCTTATCGGCAATGCAGATCGCCGCGGTGATGCCCGTCGCGTACTTATACACATAGAACGAGCGGTAGAAGTGCGGGATCCGCGCCCACTCCACGGCAATGTTGTCGTCGTGGACGACCGCGCTTCCGTAATACTTTTCGTTGAGAGACTTGTAGAGCGCGGACAGATTGTCCTTGTTGAGCGGTTCGCCGCTCTCCGCCATCGCATGCGCCTTTTCCTCAAATTCCGCGAACTGCGTCTGGCGGAAGAGAGTCGTGCGGATCATATCCATAAAGTAATTGAGCAGATACTTTTTGAGGTTCCTGTCCTCCGTCGTTTTGAGCAGGTATTTGAGAAGCAGGACCTCGTTGACCGTGCTGGCGACTTCCGCCACGAAAATTTTATAGTCCGATTTCACAAACGGCTGGTTGGCATTGGAGAAATAGGAGTGGATGGAATGCCCCATTTCGTGCGCGATGGTAAACACGTCGTGCGTGGTCTTCTGGTAGTTCAACAGCACGAACGGGTGGTTGCCGAAGATGCCGATGGAGTATGCGCCGCTCCGCTTGCCGTCCGTCTCGCAGACGTCGATCCAGCGCTCGTCCCTGCCGCGGCGGAGGAGAGCGTTATATTCCTCCCCGAGGGGCGAAAGCCCTTTGAGAACAAGCTCGTAGGCCTCTTCGTAGCTGAGTTTCAGCTCGGCGTTTTCCACAAGGGAGGGATAGATGTCGTACATATACATCGTATCGAGGCCCATGAGCTTTTTGCGGAGCGCGATATAGCGGTGCATGACGGGCGCATGCGCGTTGACGGCCTTTACGAGGTTATCGTACACGCTGCGGTCGACGTCCTCTTCGAAGAGCGCCATGTCGAGGCAGGACTTGTAGCCGCGCACTTTTTGGTAGAACATATCCTTTTTGACGTTGCCGAAGTAGGTGGTCGCAAGCGTGTTGATGATCTTCTGGTAAGCGGAATAGTAGAGTTCGTAGGCTTCCCTGCGCTTTTCGCGGTCTTTCCCGTTGATGATGACGGAGTAAAGCCCGTGCGAAAGCCGCGTTTTTTTGCCCTCGTATTCGATTTCGGGCAAATTCAGCTCGGCGTTGTCGAGCATTTCGAACACGTCCCCTGCGGCGGAGAGCGGCTCGCCCGTCTGCGCGAGGATCCGCTCTTCCTTTTCGGAGAGGACGTGCGCTTTCTGCGCCTTGATGCGGGAGAGCATGTAGTCGTAATCTTTCAGGCGGGGATCGGAGATGAACTCGTCGAGCGTCTCGTCGGAAAGCGCGGTGAGTTCGGGGGTGACGAACGCGGTCTCCTCATCGAGACGGGTAAAGAAGCTCATCACCCGCGCGATGTAGGAGTTATATTTGGTCTCGCGGACGTCCTCGTCGTGCTTCATAAAGGCGTAGAGATACACCCGCATCGCGTCCACGGTGAGCGCCTCTTCCTTGCGGAAGAATGCGAGCATCCCCTCCGCGCTGCCCAAAGTACCCTTGTACTTTGCAAAATCCACTCTGCTTTCGAGCGCGGCAAAGGCGGTCTCCCACGCTTCGTCGCTTTCGAACACATCCGAAACTTTCCACTTGTACTTTTCCTGTACGTCCTTTCTTTCCATATATTACTTTCCTTTTTTGAATTTTTTTCGATTTGATTTTTTGCGTTACCCACCCCCTTGATCCCCCTCCCGAGGAGGGGGTACCTCTTGCCTCCTCCGTGGGGGTGCCTCTTGCCTCCTCCGTGGGGGTGCCTCTTGCCTCCTCCGTGGGAGGAGGGTAGGGAGGTGGGGCGTATTCTAAAATCACGCCGAGCGGCGTAGCGCGAAATTTTCCCTAACTCACTGCGCGGAGCAGGGTTCCCCTGCGGCAGCGCACAACATTTGCCGCATACCTGCGGCTTTTTGTTTTTACGAAGCCGTTTGCGGGCGGGCGAATCGTTCAATCGGGGCAGAAAACTTGACCCCTCACGAAATTTTGTCGCAAGACAAAATTTGTGAACCTAGTTCTTAAAACTATGGATCGGCGCGGGCAGGATGCCGCCGCGGGAGATAAACTTCTCCGCCGAACCCGTATGCACGGGCATGACGGGCGCTCGGCCGAGAAGCCCGCCGAAATTCACCGTGTCCCCCACCTTTTTGCCGGGGGCGGGAATGACGCGCACCGCCGTCGTTTTGCCGTTCACCATGCCGATCGCCGCCTCATCCGCGAGGATGGCGGAAATGGTGGACGCGGGCGTATCGCCCGGAATTGCGATCATATCGAGGCCCACCGAGCAGACGCAGGTCATCGCTTCGAGTTTATCGAAAGTGATCGCGCCGCGCTCCGCCGCCTCGATCATGCCGATGTCCTCGGAGACGGGGATGAACGCGCCCGACAGCCCGCCCACGCGGGAGGAAGCCATCACGCCCCCCTTTTTCACCGCGTCGTTGAGCATGGCGAGCGCCGCCGTGGTGCCGTGTCCGCCCACCGTTTCCAAACCGAGTTCTTCCAAGATGTGCGCCACGGAGTCCCCTCTCGCGGGCGTTGGCGCAAGCGACAGATCGACGACCCCGAACGGAACGCCGAGCCGCCGCGCCGCTTCCTTTGCAACGAGCTGCCCCGCGCGCGTGATTTTGAACGCCGTGCGTTTGATGATCTCCGCCGCCTCGGTGAGGTCGGCTTCGGGCGCGAACGAGAGCGCGTGTTGCACGACCCCCGGACCCGAAACGCCCACGTTGATCGTACAGTCCGCCTCGCCCACGCCGTGGAACGCCCCCGCCATGAACGGATTGTCCTCCGCGGCGTTGCAGAACGCGACGAACTTTGCGCAACCGATCCCCTCAGGCGTGAGCCGCGCCGTCTCCTTGACGAGTTCGCCCACCAGCTTGACGGCGTCCATGTTGACGCCCGAGCGGGTGGAACCCACGTTGACGGAAGCGCAGAGCTTTTTGGTAGAAGCGAGCGCTTCGGGGATGGTTTTGAGAAAGGCTCTCTCGTAGTCCGCCGTCGCCTTGTGGACGAGCGCGGAATAGCCGCCCAAAAAATCAACGCCCAACGCGTCCGCGGCGCGGTCGAGGGCGAGCGCGACGAGCGCGCTTTTCTCGGGAAACGCCGCCGTGATGAGGGAAACGGGCGTGACCGACACCCGCTTGTTGACGATGGGAATGCCGTATTCGCGGGAGACCTGCTCCACCGTGGGAACGAGCTTTTCCGCGCATTTGCAAACGCGGCCGTACACCGCCTCCGCCGTTTTTTCCGCGCTTTCGCGGACGCACGGCAAAAGGGAGATCCCCATCGTGACGGTGCGGACGTCGAGGTGTTCTTTTTCGATCATATCGATCGTTTCGATAACGTCTGTGGAATTAAACATAGCGCCGACCTAAACCGTGTGCATGGCGTTGAAGATGTCCTCGTGCTGGACGCGCACAGACATGCCGATGTCTCTGCCCATTTCGGCGGCTGCCGCGGAGACCGACGCAAGGTCCTCCGAACATTCCGAGGTATCCACCAGCATGATCATCGCAAACCGGTCCCCCAAAATGGTCTGGGAAATATCGAGGATATTGATATTCTTTTCGCTGAGAAAGGCGCTCACCTGCGCGATGATCCCCTTTCTGTCCGTACCCGTTACGGTGACGACCGCTTTCATGTCTCTTCCTCCGAAAGTTCATAGGCGATGAGGAGGTTCCCCTGCGTGATGAGCTTAGCCGTCTTGCCCTCTTCGAATGCGGGGAACTCCTTTTCGCCGTCCACATAGATCTGGCGGGTCATGGTCTCGTCCTTTTTCACGTTCTTCACCGAAAAAAGCGCCACGTTCACGTCTACGCCGTCCTTTACCGTCCAGTCGTCGATGCCCTCGAACGGAAGCACGGAATATTCTTTGAGTCCCACCGAGATAAATTTGAGCATCTTGCAGTAGGCTTTGCTCCGCTTGTAGCTGATCCCCATGTAGGGAAAGCAGAAGATGATGTAAAGCCCCGTTAAAACGCTTGTCCCCACCACATACCACACCGCGGTGGGATCGTTATAGGGCAGAAGGATATAAAACGCGAGAAGGGTCGCAAGGCCCGCGAGATAGACCGCGGTCGCGGCTAAGAAGCCCGCAAGCAGTCTCCGCTTTTGCCGCATCGCGTACACGAGGTCGAGATCGCCGTACAATTTTACCATAGGTCACTCCGCAATGAACAGCACGCCGAGGGTATTTTTGCCGCAGTGGCCCGTGATCACGGAACCCGCCACCGTTTCGATGACTTCCTCGAAGTCGAACAGTTCCTTTACTTTCTGCCGCGCGACTTCCACGATGGATTCCTCCGCCGTGCTGTGCGTGATGAACGCCCGCGTCCTGTCGTAAGCGGGATATTGCTCTTTAAGATCGGCAACGTAATTTGCGATGCACTTTTCCATCGTGCCGCGGTATTTTTTGCCCGCATAGAGCTGTCCGTCCTGCATTTCGATGAGCGGATGGATTTTGAGCAGGTTCGCCCCATACATCGCCATGCGGGAACATCTTCCCCCCTTATAGAGGTAGTCGAGACGGTCGGGGACGAACGAAGTGTTGATCTTGGGGGCGAGGGCGGCGGTTTTTTCCGCAATCGTTTTGGCGTCCATGCCCGCTTCGCGGTAGTCGACCGCTTTCATCACCATGAGGCCCTGCCCCGAGGAGAGCGCCATGCTGTCCACGACGAACACTTTTTTCCCGAACTTTTTCGCCGCTTCCGTCGCATAGTTGTAGGAGGAAGAGGACTTCACCGAGATGTCGAAGTGGACTACGGTATCCCCCCCGTCTACGTAGCGGGCGAAAAATTCCTCGTAATCGCCGATGCTCGGCGCGGCGGTCTTGGGAAGATTGCCCGTCTTGTCCACATAGTCGAAGATGTCCTGCGGGGTGATGTTCACGCCGTCGCGGAAAGCTTCTCCGCCCAAAATGACGGAGAGCGGCATTACGCCGATGTTGTGTTTTGCGATCAGTTCTCCGAGATCGCAGGTGCTGTCTGTCGTAATTTTAACGCTCATGTTAATACCCCTCTCGATTTTTATATTTTTAAGCAAGAATGTTTTTGACCCACTTGAAAAAGGCGCCCCATCTTGAAACCTCTTTGTCCATCAGCGACCACTTTTCGACCACTCCGACAACGTCGCCGAGCCGTAAACAGCCGACGGCGCGGGAATCGGTGCTGTTGGTGCGGTGATCCCCGAGGAAAAAGATCTCTCCCTCTCCCACCGTACATTCGAAAACTTCTTTCTCCGTGTAAGTGGCGCCTTTGGTGTAATCCTCTTCGAGCGGCACAAACTCCGTTTCGCCCGCGGCGCGGAGATAAACATTTCCTCCCGTGATACGCACGGTGTCCCCCTCTACCGCGATGAGGCGCTTGATGATGTTGTCGCCCGAGAAGCCGAACTTCTCGCGGTAATTCGTCACGTCGATGATGACGACGTCGCCCCGCGCGGGGACCGCATTGCGGTCGGCATAGAGGAAATCTCCGTTTTTAAGCGTATCTTCCATAGACACGCCGCTCACGTTTACGCCGTAAATATCCCGCAAAAAGCGGAAGTTGAGCAGTGTGAACGCGATCAAAATGCAGAGAAGCACCGCGGTCGCCGCGTTCCACAGGCTTTCGGGCTCCTGTCCGAGCATGTAAGGTCTCTTGATCTGTTTCATATCAAAGCCATTTGAGATTGTTGACAAGCACATCCCCCTCGCCTAAAAAGACGACCGAGACCGCCTGCGAAAAATCGGGGAGGGATGCGCCCGTCTCCGATTTGAAGTCGGTGCATTTCAAAAGGAAGTTCTTCCATCTGCCGCCCGCGGGGACGTCTCCGCGGAAGAGATACCCCTTCTTTTCGTCTGCGTCCATATAAAAGACGATGTTGAGCGCGCCGCCCGCCGCGCAGTAAGCGTCGAACTGGAAGCTCGCGCCCTCCTCGGGCTGGAAGCGGGGTTCGCTCACGCGGTAACTGATCACGCCGTTTACGGTATTCACGCCCACGATACCGCCGTAGCCCTCCGCAAGTTTTACGTCCGAACGGGCGCCGTCGGCAAAGCAATCGGCAACAGAGCTGGCGCGGCGGCGGAAACTCGCCACGCCCGCAACGCCCTCCGAACCCGCATAAAGAATGCGGCTTTTGAGGCAGGCGTTACGGTAGGGTTTTTTCAGGCTGACTTCCTGTATCTTGGACGTGACGGAAAAGCCGTTGGAATAGCGCACAAAGGTATAAACGAGTACTTTTTGGCTCTTTTCGTACACTTCGAGCGGAAACACGACCGAACTATCTTTCATGTCGCGGAGATTGCCCATGACTCTCGTCCAGTCGCGCGCGCGGAAGCTGTCCGTCTTTTCCGAGAAGAAGATGCCGCATTCGATGGGATCGCCCTCTATATCGTAATTGCCGCGCACTTTGAGGTTCTCCTCTTCGTCGAATACCGTAAAGCCGATGGGCTTGCTGATATAAACCGCCCTGCCGCGCAGATATTTGTCGAGGAACATGTCCATATCCACGAACGAGTGTTGGCCGATGAGTCCGTTCCCGTGCGCGGAATAGAGGATCGCCTTTTCCACCTCGGGATTGATCTGCTGGAAAGTGTCGTAAACGCGGTCGTAATTGCACTTTTTATCGTTGATCGCCGAAAGCATCAAAACGGGGCATGCCGCGCGGGGGGCGTAGCTCTGCGAATCCAGGCCTGCGATAAAGCGGTGGCGTTCGGGATCGAAGCTCTTCTTCTCCCCGTCGCCGAATTTTTCCATATCGCGGTAGGCGAGCCAGCCCGCCGCGCACACGGCGATAAAGCAGGAAAGAGAGGCGTAAGGCGTGATCTTCCACAGCACTTCGCCGCCCGTTCTCAGCCCGATCGCGCCAAACGAAGTCACTTCTTTTTTGCTCTTTAAGTATTGCGCGGCATAGCGCGCCACCGCCGCCCACTCGTACCAGCTCGTCTCCTTTGCGGTGTTGTCGGCATATTCCATCGCCCTGCCCGCCCGCAGATAGTTCGCATAGTCGATGTCGCGGGGGTAGATGGTGTGCCTGCCCTCTCCCATGTCTCCGCAGTAATCGACGCACAGCACGCCGTAGCCGAGTTCCACGAAATGGGAGACGAACTTTTCGTCGCACGGAAGCCCCGCCTCGAATAAAACCATTACGGCGGGATAGCTCTCCGCGCCTTTCGGGACATAGTATTTCGCGTATACTTTCACTCTGCCGTATACGCATTTCCTGCCCAGAAAGTAGACTTCGCGGAAGATACAGTTTTCCCGTTCCTCTTCCGAGAGGATCTCCTCGCAGAGGGGCAACGTGTCGTCGAAGTCCTTCCAAAGGGTGACGGGGGTGAGAATCGAATTTGCCAAAATATACCTCTAAACGTGGATCTGCGAACCGTGTCTGTCGGTCGCTTTTTCCACGGAAATTTTTTTTTCGACGCGGTGTTTGAGTTCTTCCACGTGGGAGATGATCCCGATGGAGAAGTGTTCGCTGCGGAGCTTTTCGAGACTGTCCATCACGGTGTCCACGAGGCTCGAATCGAGGGTGCCGAACCCCTCGTCGAGGAAAAAGAACTCCATCGGGCGGGACGAGCGCGCGCAGATTTCCGCCGAGAGCGCCAGCGCGAGGGAGAGGGAAACGAGAAACACTTCCCCGCCCGAGAGGGTATGCACCCCCCGCAAAACGCCGCCGTTGAGGTTATCGCCCACCGCGAACCCGCCGTCGTAGCGCAAAAAGTACTTGCCCGAGGTGAGAGAAAGCAATCGCGCGCCCGCGTTTTGCGCCACGTTTTGCAGATACTCTTCCGCGATAAATTCCATGAATTTATTTGCTTCGAGCAATTTTTTTAACCGCTCGGCAGTCGCCGTTTCCCGCCCGAGCGCTTCCGCCTGTTTTTCGAGTTCCGCTTTGCGCGCGAGCGCCTCTTCGCCCTTTGCAAGCTCCGTTTGTTTGAGAACGAGCGACGCCGAAACTTCGCGCACGCGCTCTTCGAGTTCCGCGATTTTGAGCCGCGCCGACGAGAGCGCCTCCTCGGTGGCGTCCGAAAGATCGCCCGAAAGTTCCTTTGCGCGCGCCGTGAGCGCCGCATATTCCTCGCGGAACCGCTTGATCTTCTCCTCCGCTTTTTCGGCTTCCCCGAACCGTTTGATAAGCTCCACAGCCTCCTTGACGGAAGCGAATTTCCCCCGCCCGAGAGCTTCCTGCGTCCGTTTACGCGCCTCCCGCTCCCGTTCTTCCGCCGCGTTCTTCTTCTCCGCCGCGGCGGCGTATGCGGAGAGCGCCCGCTCGTTCCGCTTCCGCGCGTTCTCCCGTTCCTCCAAGCGGAATTTTCTCTCCCGCTTCTTTTCGAGCAATTCCCGTTCGACCGCCGCGCAAGGCTCGCCCACGCCCGCTTCCGCGAGCGATCCGAGCCGGTCCCGCAGTTCCACGCCCTCCGTCTGCAACTGTTGCAGGCGTTGCATGTGGTTGAGATAGCGCGCGTTCCGCTGTTCGAGCGCGACCCGCTCTTCCTGCAACTTCTTGCGCCGCGCTTCTCTCTCTTCGTACGCCGCGCGGAGCTTTGAAAAGTCCGTCTTTTCCCCCGATGAAAGGGCGGCATATTTTGCGGCGAGCGGGGAAACGTCCTCCTCCGTCTCGGGGTACTTTTTCACGATCCCGTTCAGCTCGTCCGCAAACACCGCGTATTCTCCGCGCAAAAGCGCGGCTTTTCCGTTCTCTTCGGCAAAGGAGAGAAAATCCCCCCCGCCGAGCGCGTGCAGAGCGCCGCCCAGACGGGTCCGCTCCTCTTCGTATGAAAAATCTTTGAACGCGTCCCTCTCGTCCGCGTACTCCCTGCGCACCGCCGCGAGCTTTTTTTCGAGTTCCGCCCGATGTTTTGCGACGGTTTCCGACTGTTCCGCTCTCGCCTTGCGCGCGGTGAGCGCGTCGATCTCCGCCTGCGCCTTGTCCTCGTCCCAAAGGGAACATTGATCGAGAAGGCGTTCCGCCTCGTCTTTTTCCCGCGCCGCCCCGGAAAGCGCCGCCTCCGCATCACGGACATTTTCGAGTACCATCATGAGATCCCCTGCGACGCGGCAGACTTCTTCTGCGGCATTCAGGCGGGACAGCTCCCCTTCGAGCGCGGCGATCTCTTTCTCCTGCCCCGCAAGCTGATTCAGCCGTGCGGAAACTTTCTCCTGTTCCCGCCGCTGTTTGCAGCGTTCGAGCAACCCGCTCTCTTCCGTCCGCGCGGTTTGCAGCTCTGCGCGCAGGGCGCGTTCCTCTTCCCCGAGGGCGGCCGCCTCGCGGGACAGCTCCGCATTGTGCGCTTCCGACACCTCGGCATACGGTTCGAGCCGCGTTTTGGCGACTTCGAGCGCCGCCGCGCAGTCACGGTAACGCATATTCGCTCTTTTTACTAGCCGTTCGCCGTAGATTTCGAGGTCGAACAGCCGCGAGATGAGTTTGAGCCGCTCCGAGGGCGCCGCCTTTACAAATTGGGCGAACTCCCCCTGCGGCAGGGAAATACACTTTTCAAAGTCGCGCTGTTCCAGCCCGACGATCCTTTTGAGCAGGCTCTCCCCGCTCGTGACCCCTTCCGCACGCACCACGCTCCCGCCGTCTTCGGACAATTCGATGACTTTGAGCGTCTGCGCGGAGTTTTTGCGTTTGAGTTCCCGCTCGATACGGAAGATCTTGCGCGCGCCCTCAAAGTAGATCTCAAATTCGAAATAGACGTACGCCCTGTCGAGACGGGTATTGATGATGTCGGCAAGTCCCGTGCGCACGCGCGGCGTGCCGCCGTAGAGCGCGAGGCTGATACAGTCTAAAATGGTACTCTTGCCCGAGCCGGTATCCCCGAAGATGCCGAAGATCCCGCTCTGCAAAAGTTCCGTAAAGTCGATTTTGGCGGGTTCCGAAAAAGAGTTGATCCCGCAAAATTCAAGATAGCGCGGCCTCATGCTTCTTCCTCCTCCCGCAAGAGCGACAAAAACGCGCGGGTGAGTTCCTCATTCGGTTCCTCGCCGTAGACGGAACGGTAATAGAGGGAGAACAGTTCTTCCCGTTTCAGCAAAGCCCGCCGCTCCACCGCGATCTTCTCCTCGGAATGCACCTGCGGAATAATGGAGACGAGTCCCTCGCTTGCGTCGCGGAGAGACTTGGTCTCCCCCGCCGTGAGCGGCCCCGAGAGGTGGATCGTAAGTTCTATGTAACAATTTTCGTATTTCGGCAATAGTCCGAGCGCGGAGGCAACGGAATCGCATTCGAGCCGCACGAGCTTCCTCCCCGCATGCAGGGGGATGGTGCGGACCGCGGAAAAGCCCTTGCCCTCGGTGGAAAACAACAATACGCTCTTTTCCGTATTTGCCTCGTCGAAAGAATATTGCAGGACCGAGCCGCTGTAACGGGCGTTCCCGATCTGCTGGGGGCGGTGCAGATGCCCGAGGGCGACGTAGCCCTCTTGCGGCAACAGGCGCACAGGTACGGCGCGCGCACCGCCGAGGTCGATGTCCCGCTCGCTCTCGCTGACTTTTCCGCCCGCCACAAAGAGGTGGGAAAGGAGGATATGCGGCATGTCGCCGCGGTAGCCCTCGTCTCCGCGGGCGATCCAGCGCTCCATTTTTTCGGAGAAAGTCTCCTCCGACTTCCCCTCTTTGAACCTCGCCTCGTTGGGATAGGGCAGGGCGTTGATATACACTTTGTCGCCCCTTTCGTCCTCGATGACGACGTAATATTCCCCCGCCTCCGCGGCGTGGACGGGGCGGCTTCCGCCCGTGGGGAACACTCTCGGGCGGTTTCCGAAGAGATAGATGCCCTCCTCTTCCGCAAGGGGCGCGCCCGCGGCGAGCCGCACGCCGTCGTCGTGGTTGCCGCTGACGATCACGACCGCGCGCCGATCTCCCGCAAGTTTTTTTACGGCGCGGAAAAACAGCTCCTCCGCTTCCGACGGTGGCAAAAACGTATCGAAGACGTCCCCCGCGATGAGGACGAGGGAAACGTTCTCTTTTTCGCAAATCTCCGCGATTTCGCTTAAAACTTCCTCTTGCTCCGAAAGGCGCTCCCTGTCGAAGAGCCGTTTGCCGAGATGAAGATCGGAAGTGTGCAGAATGTTCATGTGCTTTCCGCCGGAAAAATATTGCAAATCCCCGAAAGTTATGCTATACTATTATACAACAGCTTGCGGGAAAAAGCAAGCATATAAGAGGAAAGAAGATGTCTTTCGCCGCCTTTTCCAAAGATTTTACCGCGAATATGTTCACAAGCGTGGAAAATCAGTTCATCACAAAATATCTGCCGCAAGTGGACGGCGACGCCGTGCGCGTCTATCTGTACGGACTCTATCTCTGTTCCTTAAAGACGGATACGGACGCCGAAGCGCTTGCCGCGCTCTTGAAGATCCCCTATCCGAAGCTCCTTGAAATCTTTGATTTCTGGGAAGAATGCGATCTCGTGCATGTCCTTTCCCGCGCGCCGCTCATGGTGGAATATCTCCCCGTGAACGCCGCCGTGGGCAAGCCCAAGCCCCTGCGGCCCGAAAAGTACGCGGAATTTAACCGCGAGCTTCTGCGCAGGCTCTCCAAGATCGGCAAAGACCTCAAACCATACGAGATCCGCCGCATTCTCGAATTTCTCGAAAACAACCCGATGGAACAGCAGGCGTTCTTGCTCGTTGCGGAGTACTGCATCAAAAAGGACGGGGAAAAGGTCACGGCGAACCACATCCTCAACAAGGCGAAAAAACTTTGCGAAGCGCATAAATTTACATACGAACAGGTCCAGCTCGACCTTGCCGACTACAACAAAAACGAAAAAACTTTGACGAAGATCTTCTCCCTGCTCGGCATCTACCGCAAGCCGCAGGAGGAGGACTATGAGTTCCTCGAAGAGCGGCTCGCCCGCGGCACGGAACCCGCCGCGGCTATCGCCTGCGCGGGAACGCTCAAAAAAGGCACGCTCGCAAGCCTCGGCATGCTTCTCGACGAGCTGGAAGAAAAGGGGCTTCACACCAAAGCCGAAGCGGAAGAATATCTTGCAAAGCGGCAGGAACGCACCGATCTCGTGTACAAAGTGGCGCGCAAGCTGGGGGTAAAAGTGCAAAATCCCCGCGCCTACATCGAAACTTACGCCGAAAAATGGACGGAACGGGGGTACGACGAAGAGAGCCTGCTTTTGCTTGCGGGACAGGCGTTCAAACTCGGCTACGGGTTCGAAGAATTTGATTCTCTGATCGACAGCCTCTACCGCGGCGGCGTGGTGGATGCGGCGGGCGTGAAAGAGTACTGCGCAGGACGGGAGCGCCAGATCAAACTCCTGCGGCAGGCGCGGTCGGTATGCGGCGCGGTGAAGATCAACGCAAGTTCCCTCGACATGGCGGCGGCATGGCTGAGCTGGAATTTTTCCGAAAGCATGATCCTCGAAGCTGCGAAGCGGAGCGCGGGGGCGGCGGCTCCCCTCTCGTACATGAACAAGCTCCTCTCGGAATGGAAGCGCACAGGCGTGTTCACGCCGTCGGAGATCCCCGAGCGGCCCGCGGCGGCCGTCAGGGAGCTGAAAAGCGAAGCCGCCGTTGCCGCAGACAGGCGGGCAGACAGGGAGCGCTACTATGCGGCTCTCCGACAAAAGGCCGTGGACGGCGCCGAAGCCGTGCGCGCGCGGGCAGAGCAAGACGGCGCTTTCAAAGCCGCCGACAGCGCCTGCAAAAAAGCGGAGATCGAACTTGCAAAGGCGGAGGTCTTCTCCCCCGATACCGTTCCGGGCATCCTCGCAAAACTCGAAGAAAACCAAAAAGCGCGGGCAAACGCGCTCGCGCGGCTCTCTCTTACCGAGGAAGATCTTCTTCCGAAATATCGTTGCGCCAAATGCTCGGACACGGGCTTTTTGCCCGACGGCAAGGCGTGCGATTGCTATCCGGATAGCTGAAAAATAGGCCTATTATGTCACGCATAGTATTGTTATGTGTGACATAATACTATGCAAACGGGCAAAAAGCGGGAATTTTTTCGTGGAAAATCCCCGCTTTTTCGGTTTATTCGTATTCTCCGTAATCGCGGCGGTCGGAGGGACCCCCGCGGTAGAAAGGCGGCGGATCGCGCGGCTCAGGGGGCGGCGGAGGCGGGTAATCCCCCCACTTCCCCTTTTTCTTATCCTGCTTGGCGGGTGCGGAGCGGATCTCCACGAGAACGACGTCCACGCCGATCTTCGTGACGTTTTTCAGATCGATGAAGAGGTCCGCTTTCCCCCAGCGGAATCCCCTCCCGCCGGGCGCGACGATCCCCTGCACCTTTCCCTCGGGATAGCTGAACACCACGTCGCACACCTTTCCGAGGCGCTTGCCGTCGCAGAGATTGACGACTTCCTTTTGCTTCAATTCCAAAAAACTCGTTTCCACGCTATCATTCTATGCGGCGAAGAAAAAAAAGTTTCTGCTATACGGCATAAAAGCGCGCAAGGTTGCGGATACTTTTAATCCGAGGGCTACATAAGGAGGAACGAAAATGCTTCAAAAGGTGGTGATATGCGGCGTAGACACGTCGGGGCTTCCGAAACTTACGGCGGAAGAGAACGAGTCGCTCATGCGGGCGCTCAAAGCGGGCGATGAAAAGGCACGGGAAAAATTCATCATCGGCAACATGCGCCTCGTACTCTCCCTCGTGAAGCGGTTCTGGGCAAAGAACGCGGGCGCGGACGACGTGTTCCAGGCGGGCTGTGTGGGGCTTATCAAGGCGATCGATCACTTCGATCTCAAATTCAACGTCAAATTTTCGACATACGCCGTGCCGATGATCTTAGGCGAGATCAAGCGGTACCTGCGCGACGGGAACTCCCTGCGCGTGAGCCGCTCCATCCGCGACACCGCCTACCGCATCCTCAAAGTGCGCGAGGGGCTGGAAGAGCGGGACGAGGAGGCGACCATCGAGCGCATCGCCGCCGAGATGCAGGTGCAGGAGCGCGAAGTGGTGTATGCGCTCGACGCGATCTCCGATCCCGTGTCCATTTACGACCCCGTCTACAACAAGTCGGGCGACACTTTGGAGCTTTTGGACCAGCTTTGCGATGAGACCCAGAGCGACGAGATCTGGACGGAACGGGTCGCCCTGCGGGAGGCAATCGCACGCCTTTCGGAGCGGGAGCGGAAAATTTTGCAGCTTCGGTACTTCGAGGGAAAGACGCAGACGGAGATCTCGGCGGAGGTCGGCATCTCGCAGGCGCAGGTGTCCCGCCTCGAAAAGAACGCCATCGGGAGCATCCGCAAGGAAATCGGCTGACCGCAGACAATACGGCCGCCGCCGAGGCATTTTGCCTCGGCGGCGGCCGTTTTATTTTCGCATTTATTCTTTTACAAACAGTTTACAGCCCGCACGCAAGAATTCTTCGATCTTTTCTTTCAGCCGCTTTTCGCTCACATTCAGCCGCACGGAAAGACATTGCAGGCAGAGCGCCTCCCCGTCCGCCAAAAACTTCTTGCTCAGTCCCATTTCGTTGTAAGTGAGCGGCTTTCCGCAGACGCAATTCATCTGTCTTTCACCGAAAGCCGCCACACGGCGCAGTTATGGGGGCAAGTTCCTTGCAGAGTACGCCGTTCACCGCACGCACGGGCGCGTTCGTGTATGCCTCCACGCCGACGAGTGTCTTTCCGCTGAATTCGGGTACGCCGACGTCGTCCGCGGTGACCCAAAGATTCGCACCGCCGTCCGAAAGGTTGAAAAACCCTACCGCAATGTCGCCGTTCGCCAAAAGCCGCACAAAAATCGTCCAGTCCTCGTTTTCCCAGTTACGGAACAAATACGGGCGGTTGCCGCGTTCGTCTTTTGCGATCGAGAGAAGAACGGGGTCGGTCAGAATTGCTTTCGTCGTCTTGTCCATGTTCCGAACGTCGCAACCGATCATGAGCGGAGAGGCAAGCATGCACCACGCCGCAAAATGCAGGCGGTATTCGTCATCCGTGCAACCCTGTAATCCCACGTGTCCCTTG
The DNA here is from genome assembly GCA_947631905.1 of uncultured Clostridia bacterium. GTDB lineage: Bacteria > Bacillota > Clostridia > Christensenellales > Borkfalkiaceae > Gallimonas. The sequence goes on from CANRND010000007.1 coordinate 28,490, forward strand.
CCGTGCATACCCACAATGAGCATGTCCATATCGTTGAAGCACCCCGCGCCGCCATAGGGCAGAATGGCGTATTGCTGCTTGATAATGCTCTTGACGGAATCCCACGTGTCCACGATGTCCCCCGTCGAGCGCCAGATGTTTGCACCTGTGGTCCCGATCCACTCGTGGGTGTTGTCCGCCCCCCAGCTGCAACCGCTGAATAAAATATCTCTGCCGCAACCCGCAAGCGCCGCGCCCATACGGCGATACAGCGTCTTTCCGTCGAGCGAGAAAGGCTTGAAGCAGTAATCGTATTTGAGATAGTCCACTCCCCAAAGGGCAAAGGCGCGTGCATCGGAAAACTCGCGGTTGAGGCTCGCGGGATAGCAGGCGCAGGTCATGCCGCCGCAACAGGAATACATGCCGAATTTCAGCCCCATTTTATGAAGTTCGTCGGCAACATACTTCATTCCGTGGGGAAATTTTTCGGGATCGGGTACAAGCTCGCCCGCCTTGTTGCGCTCGCGGAGCGACCAACAATCGTCTACGACGACATATTCATAGCCCGCCTCTTTCAGACCCGAAGAGACGAGCTTTTCTGCCGAGGAAAGTACGAGTTCCTCGTTGATCTTCTCGGCAAAGGTGTTCCAGCTATTCCAGCCCATGGGCGGAACGTTTTTGATCATCCTCTTTCTCCGTTTTTTCTTTATTATAACAGAGCGCGAAAAAAGACGCAAGCAATTCAAACCATCTTGGAAATCTCCCGCTTCAACCGCTCGATGATCTTTTTTTCAAGGCGGGAGATGTAGCTCTGCGAGATGCCGAGTTCGTCGGCTACGTCCTTTTGGGTCATCTCCTCCCTGCCGCCCAGCCCGAAGCGCATGTACATGATCCTGCGCTCCCGCTCGGGGAGCTTGCCGAGCGCCTCGGCGAGCAGTTCTTTCTCGACCCCGCTCTCCACGCCGCCGTACACAACGTCGCTGTCCGTGCCGAGTACGTCGGAAAGAAGCAGTTCGTTCCCCTCGAAATCGGTGTTGAGCGGCTCGTCGAAAGAGACCTCGCTTTTGAGCTTCACGGTGCGGCGGAGATACATCAGAATTTCGTTTTCGATGCAACGGGAAGCATAGGTTGCGAGCTTGATGTTCTTGTCCGTGCGGAAAGAATTGATCGCCTTGATCAGCCCGATGGTGCCGATGGAGATGAGATCGTCGGGGTCCACGCCCGTGTTTTCGAACTTGCGGGAAATGTAGACAACGAGCCGCAGATTGTGTTCGATGAGCTTTGCCTTGATCGCTTCCTGCTCCTCCCCCTCTTCGAGCTTTTTGAGCATTTCCGCCTCTTCCTCGGCGGAGAGCGGCAAGGGCAGCGCCTCGCTCCCGCAGAGGTAGTGAACGACGTTCTCGTTCCCCGTGATCTTTCTGATCCATTCTTTCAGCAACAACAAAAGTTTCATATATTCTCCTCAAACGAAGTATGCAAGATGACGGAATATTCTTTGGACTCCACGTCCCCCACCGTAAAATACACTTTTTTGTTGACTTTCCCCCCGAGTTCGAGGCTGTCGCAGACGAACACGGGCGAAACCCTGCTTCCGTTCACGGTGGAAATGCGGAGCCTGCCCACGGGCGGCGACCCCGAAAAGAGCGCCAGCGCGCCGAGCGCCGACACCACGCAGACGGGCTTTCCGCGGAAAGAGAGGCGGTTTCCGCTGTCCGCAAGTCCAGTCCAGCGCACCGTGTGCCGCCCTACCGTCATGCGGCAGGGGAAAAGGTCTTTCATGCGCCGCCTGTGGCGGTAAAAGGCGCGCGAGGCTTTGGTGACGGCGATGAGCAAGATCCCGCCGCCTGCGAGGACGAGCGCGACGGGCGCGCCCTCCACGAGGTAGCCCTCCCCCTCCGCGTAGGAGACGCCGCAAAAAGAATATACGGCGACGAGCATTCCGCCGAGGACGAAAGTGAGCGCAAAGAACGCGCAGGCGACGATGAGGCTTGTTTTCAGCCCTCCTTTGGCGGCGATGAGCGCGAGGATCGCCCCGCCCGCAAATTTGACGAGATAGACGAGCGGCGCGGGCAGGGAAAACAGAGGAAAGAGCAACGCCTCTCCCGCGCCCGCCGCGGCCGCCAAAATGAGGCGCAGAGGACGGACTTCCGCGCGCGCGCATTTGAGCGCGAGATAGAGCAACAGACCGTCGATCAAAAAGTTTTCGGCAAAAGCGATTTCGATGTAAACGGTCATACCGCGCCCCCTTTGTGCAAGTATTATAACTTGATAGAAAAGGAGAAGAGTGGCTTTCTACGTCGCAGAGGCGCGAAATTTGGCTTGCCACTCCATGCAATTTTTTGCGCACGAAATCTACAAATTTACCGAAGTTATCCACAAATTGTCCACATTATTCCATGGTTTTCCACTTTTCGGGGAAAAAATTGTGCAAACGGGGCGTTTTTTCTCATATAACACAAGAGTACGCCCGAAAGGCGTACTCTTGTGTTGGTGCAACCAAAGGGACTCGAACCCCCAGCCTTCGGTTCCGTAGACCGACGCTCTATCCAATTGAGCTATGGATGCAACTTACTCTGCTATATTATTATAGCTGTTCCGATGCGGTTTGTCAATGATTTTTTGCGGGCAACCAAAATTCCACGCAAAAAATTTTTTGCGGAATTGAGGATGGCGATTTCCCCCCTCCCCTACCCCTCCCCCAACAAGTTGGGGGAGGGCAAGATAAGGCAAGTTTTGAGGCTTGCCTCAACAAGTTGGGGGAGGGCAAGATAAGGCAAAATTGAGGCTTGCCCCAACAAGTTGGGGGAGGGCGAGATAAAAAAGCAAGGGCAAGATAAGGCAAAATTGAGGGAAAAGACCGCGGCGATTGCGGGGTTTTGATATACCAAAAAAGAGAAGCGTGGAGCGCTTCTCTTTTTTGAGTTTTGTTTGGGAGATGTTCCCGTTTGGGATCAGTCGGCCTCGGGTTCGGGATCGATGATCTGCGCATAGCAACCGCGCGCCCAATTCTGATTCCATTTGCTGCTATTGGCGTCAGTGGTTCCCGTATCCATCGAAAGCTCGCTGCGAGGCGTTGCCAAATAGATCTTTTGGTCCGCCGTCCAGCCCGAGAACGCGTCCGCCTGCACGGTGGTGATGGCTTTCGTGAACGTGAAACTTTCAAGCGAAACGCACCCGCGGAACGCATTTACGCTGATCTTCTTGATGTAGGTAAGCGCGTCGTCGCCGAAAGTAAGGGTGCTGAGAGACGAGCATCCGTCGAACAGCGCGGTGCCGATCTCGGTAATGCGCGAACTCGTGTTAAGATGCACGGTCTTCAACTCCTTGCAATTCGAGAAGACGTTGTTGCTGAGAGTTGTCACCGTACTGCCGACCGTAAATTCGGTGATGCCCGTTCCAGCAAACGCGTAGGCGTTGAACTGCGTTGCGCTCGGGAAAGAAAGAACTTCTTCGGTAAGCAGCTTGCAGTTCTCGAACGCATTGCCGGAAATCTGCCCGATGGGTTTATCCTCGATTTCGGGGAACTGAATCTCTTTGAGCGAGGTGCAGTTCTTGAAAATCGCCGAGCTGATGGAAATTGTGGTCCCCGAACCCGTAAATGTTTGAGGATACTTGAAGCTTTCGAGGCTTGTGCATCCCTCGAAGAAGCTGCTTCCGGGCATACCCGAAGCGGTGAGCATACTCATATCTACGCTTCTCAAACTCGTGCAACCCGCAAATACGCTGGAACTGTTCAAGCTACGCGCAGTCCTTATATTAGGGGAAAATTCCACCGTTTGGAGATTTACGCAGTTCTGGAACACATTGCTCACGACGCTGCCGAGGTTATGGACGGCGGTAAGGTTCTTACAGCCCGCAAAGGCGTATGTTCCCATATTCGAAGTTGTGGAGGCGTCTACAACTTCGAGCGGAAGGGTCACTTCACGGATACCCGAGTTACGGAAGGCGTATTGTCCGATGATCAACACTTCTCCGCCGAGATGGGAGAAATCGAACTCTTCGAGCGAAGCGCATCCGTCGAACACATAGTTGCCGATCTTTTTCACGCTCTCAGGCATGTTGATGGACGAAAGACTTGCGCAGTTCTGGAACGTATTCGTCCCGAGCGAGGTGAAGCCTTCGGGAAGTTTCACCGTAGCGAGTTTTTCGCTTTCGGCAAACGCGTAGTTCCCGAAGCCCGTGAAGCGGGCGGGGATGTTGATACTCAGAAGCGAATCGCAATTATAGAACGCGCGTTGGCCGATCATCGTTCCTTGCTCCGCAGGTTCGTCTGCTCCCGTGAAGTTCACGTCGCGGAGTTTTGCGGCCTCCGCAAAGGCATAATCGCCGATCTCCGTAACGGTTTCGGGAATGAACACTACGCTGATGTCCGAGCCGCGGAACGCGCCGCTACCGATCTTGGTGACGCCTTCGGGAATGTTGAACACATCGACCGCGCTCAGAACGGAGACAAGCGTTCTCATTCCGTCTGCATAGAGCGCCTTGCTCACATCCGTCTCTTCGAGATCGAACGTATCGTTCAAAGTGGACACGGTGACCTCTTTTACGCCGAGGAACGGGTTCGCGCCGACGGAGAGAAGGCTTGCGGGGATTTCGAGTTCGGTGATGTTGATATCGCCCGAGAATGCATAGTCGCCGAGCGTTTCCACGCCGACCGCGAAGCTGACTTTTTGAAGCCCCGTGCATCCCTCGAACGCGCTGTTGCCGACGGTGGCAACGTTGCCGGGGATATTGATGGTTGTGAGCGAAGTGCAATCCTTGAACGCCTCGTTGCCGATGGCAGTGAGCGTAAGGGACTGAGGAATGTCGATCGCAGGCAGGGACGAGCAACCCGAGAACGCCTTGGCCGCAATGGAGGTAAGCGTATCGGGTAACGTGATATTTGCAAGCGAAGAGCAATTCAGGAATGCGCCCTCCCCGAGATTTTCGAGACCATCGGGCAACACGACCGTTTCGAGCGAGGTGCAGTTCTTGAACAGGCCGCCCAACGTTCCGCCGGGAAGCGTGGTGACGGGGCTATTCTTTTCGAACGTGACTGTGTGCAGCGAAGCGCAATTTTCAAACGCACTGCTGTTAATAGTATCGACGGTAGCGGGGATCGTGATCTCTTCGAGCGCGCTGTTTGCAAACAGGCTGGCATTGAGCGCCGTAACACCCGCAGGGATCTTCAACGTTTTGAGGCCCGTGCCATAGAACGTGGAACCGCCGAAATAGGTGACGCTTTCGGGGATATTGATCTCGGTGAGCGAAGAGCAACCCTTGAACGCGTTCCCGTCTATCGACTTCAACGTATTGTCGCTGAGGAAGGTGACGGAAGAAAGGCTCGTGCAACCCTCAAACACACTGCCGTTGTTGCTGTTGCCGCCGAGTTCGGTGACGCCCGCGGGGACCTCGATGCTTCTGAGCGAAGAGCAGCCCTTGAACAGGTTCCCCCAGAAAGACGTCAGTTTGCATCCGGGCGCAAACGTGACCGTTTCAAGCGCCGTACAACCGTCGAAGATCGTAGTGGTGTAGCCGCTACCGTAATGGAGTTTTGTAATGGTGGAGGGAAGAGACACGCTTACAAGTTGCGCACACTTCTGGAATGCGCCGCTCTCCACCGCGGTCACGCCCTCGGGAACTACCACGTTTCTGAGCTTTGTTCCATTGAAGGAGTCGCTCTGAATGAGCGTGATACCCTCGGGCAGGGTGACGGTTTCCAGCTCGGTCTCCTGGAACAACTTATACTGGATCTCTTCCAACTGGGCGCCGTTGAAGTCCACGGTCTTCAGTTTGGAGTACTGGAACGACTGTCCGCCGAGGTAGGTAAGACGTTTCGGGAACTTGATGCTGGTGATCGAGGTAGCGCTGAATACGGCGCTCTTTGTATCACGGTCTCCGACCTTAGTCGGTTTAGTACCGATCACGAGTTCCGCTACGCCGCCGCCGACGGGCGCGTCCACATCTTCAAAGGTCACTTTGTTCAACGGGTATATGGCACTCTTGCTCGTACCGCCGCTGAACGCGTATGATTGGATCAGTTGCACGCTGACGGGGATCGTGATCTCGGTAAGTCCCGGGTGCTGATAGAACGCATATGCCGCGATGGTCAACACGCCGTCGGGAACCCGATACGCACCCTTAAACCCGAGCGGGCAATAGTAGAGCGTCGTCTTATCCGCGTTGAAGAGCAAACCGCTGTCATCCGACGAGAAGTTCTTCTGGGCGCCCGTCCCCTCGGTGACGATGAATTTTTCCAGAGAGGTCGTACCCTTAAAGATAAGCACCTGACCGCTCCACGTATTTTCCAGCGTATCGGGGAAGGAGACCGTTTCGAGCGCGACGCAGGAGTCAAAGACGCTGGCCCCGATCTTTTTAAGGGAAGCGGGGAACGTGATTGTTGTAAGGCCGCTCTTGCTGAACGCATTGTTCCCTACCTCCGTGAGCCGGTTGCCGTCGGCAAAGGTGAACGTAGTGAGCGCTTCGCAGCTGTCGAACGCATTCGTCGAAATGACGGTAACGTCTTTGGGAAGTTCGAAACTTCTCAACGCGCTGGCCTGGAACGCATAAGTGCCGAGCGAGTTGAGTTTGCTCTCCTTGGTGAAGGTGACCGTCTTCAAGCCAGAAGCCTGGAACGCATAATTGCCGATCGTCGTCAGACTGTCGGGAAGTGCGATCGTCGTAAGGCCGCTCTTCCAGAACGCATACGTGCCGATCGTAGTGAGATTTTCGTTCGAGGCAAACGTGACTGTGGTGAGGCCCGTTGTGCTTTCAAAGGCATTGGTCCCGATCTCGGTGATGGACGCGGGCAGGGTGAAACTTGCAAGCGCACTGCACTGGCGGAACATGTATCCCGAAAGCAGGGTGAACTCTTCGCTCGTCGTTCCGAAGTCGACTTTCTGCAAGTTTTCGGAAACTTCGAACGCGCGTTCGCCGATCTCTTTGATGGAGTTGGTCCCCTCCGTCGGGAAGGTGACTTCTACGAGTCCGCTTGCCGAGAACGCCTTTTCTCCGATCGAGATGAGCGAAGAAGGCAGACGGAGATACTTCACTTTGGTCTGGTAGAAGGCGTAAGCGCCGAGCGAAACAAGGCGTTCGGGGAGTTCTACCGTTTCCACACCGCCGAAGCCGCCGAACACGCTCGTATCGGAAAGGTACGACGTTTTGTTGGTGTTAAGAGCTGCGTCTACAACGGTGAGGCCCACCGCATCGGTCCCCTCGGGCGTGGGCTGGAACGTCAAGCCCGTAAGGCCCGTTACATTATAGAACGCGGCGATGTCGATCGTTTCTACCGTGTAAGGCACGGTGACGGAATTTGTATTGCCGCCGGGGCAGACGATGAGCTTCGTCTTGTCGTAATCGTACAACACGCCGTCCTGCACGGAGAAAGTCTTGTTATTTGCGCCGAGCTTGATCTCTTTCAAGCTGTTCGCCGTGGAGAACGCGCGAGCGCCGATCGTCGTGACCGACGAGGGAATTGTGATCTCGGTGATGCCGCTGCTCTTGAACGCTTGCTCGCCGATCTCCGTCAACTCCGTATCGCTTGCGAAATTCACCTTCGTGAGATCGTGGCAGGCAAAGAAGGTTTTCTCGGGGATCACGGTTACGCCCGCGGGAATGGTAATTTCGCCCGCAAGGCCCGAAGAATCGAATGCGCTTGCGCCGATCTCGGTGACCTTTTCGGGGATCTTGAACTCACCGAGCGCCGTGCAACCGTTGAACGTATTCGCGCCGATCGACGTGACGGAAGCGGGAAGTTCAACATCATGCAACTTCTTGCACCCGCTGAAAGTGCCGGATACAGACTCCAACTTGCTACCGGGCGAGAACGTGACCGTTTCGAGGCCGTTCATGTCTGTAAACACCGCGCCGAGCGAGGTGATGCTGGCGGGAATATTGACGGACTTGATCGCATGGCAACCCTCAAACACCTTTGTACCGAAGGTCGGGTTGATGCCCTCTTCGAAAATGACTTCTTTCAAACCGCCGACAGGGTCGCCGTTTTCGTCCGTGATGATTGTGTCTGATTTGACGTCTTTCGACACGCAATCCTTAAACACGCCGTCGCCCAAACTCGTAACGCTCTTGGGAATGGTGATCGAGGTGAGGTTCTGCGCTTCGCGGAAGACATAATTCCCGAGTTTTTCCAGCTTCTGCGGAAGCGTGATTTCCGTGATGTTGGTCTTATAGAATGCGCTCAGCGCAATCTCCGTCACGGTTTCGGGAATGTCGATATGAAGAGGCTTTTCGGCGTCGTACCTTGCCGTAGACGGCTGGAAGGCCTGATCGCCGATTCTGACAAGTTGGCTCGGATGGGTCTCGTCGCCGAATGTGACCTCTTCGAGGGTGTTGGTCGCATAACCTGCCCTCACCTCCGTCATACGGGCGGGGAAGTGAATGACTTTCAGCCCGCTCCCCGTAGCGATGTTTGTTACGTTAGTGGGATTTGTCGTAGGACTGCTCTTGAATTGCCATTTGATATCTTCGGTGCCGCCCTCTTCAAATTCGATCTCTTCGAGGCCCAACATGTAGGAGAACGCATTACTGCCGACATACGTAACGGTGTTGGGGATCACGATCTTCTTGACTTTGGTCGGCAAAAAGGCGCTGTAAGTGGAAGTGGAGCTACCATAGAACATGCCGTTGGCGATCTCCGTAACGCCCTCTTCGATGGTGATCTTTTCAAGGTCGCGCAGGTAAGCGTAAATGCCGTTGCTTGTGCTGTACGCATACGTCACGCCCTTGCGGACGGTAACTTCTTTGAGACCCGTGAATTGGAATGCCTGCAAGCCGACCGTCGTCACGCTTTCGGGCATATCGAACTCTGTCAAACATATTTGCCCGATAAACGCCTGCTTGCCGATCGAGGTAAGCTCGCTCTTATGGGTCTCGTCGCCGAACGTCACTTCTCTGAGTACTGCTTTCGGCGGGTTGGAGGGAGCAGAGGTACCTACAAAGAATACGAAATCGGGCAATGCTTTCAAACGCGCGGGGAAATGGACCTCGGCGAGCGAGGAGCAACCTGCAAATAAGCCCGTCGAAGAGGAGGTCGCATTCACCAGTTCGAGCGACTCTGCTTCTTCCCCGTCCTTGGGTTCGAGGAACGTGACCGTTTCGAGCGCCGTGCAATTGTAGAACGCGCCCGCAGCGATTTTCGTCACGCTCGCGGGGATCACGATGCCCGTGATCGATGTGTTTTTCTGGAATATGTCTTTGGAGATCTCCGTGATCGTTTCGGGCAATTCGAAATCGCCCGCCTTGCCCAACGGATAGAAGACAAGTTTCGTCATACCCTTGTTGAACAGAACGCCGTTTACAAGTTCGAAACTCGCATTGTCGGGATCGAGATAGAGATTGGCAAGGGAAACGCATCCCGTGAACACGCTGTCCATGCTCGTGACATTGGCGGAAATGTGCAACGTGGTAAGCGCTTCGCACGTGTCGAACGCGCCCGCCACCAACGTGAGGCTGGGGGAATCTTTCGTGCCGTCCATGAAGATCTCGGTGAGCTTCGCGCATTTCTGGAAGGCATTCTTATCGATCTTCACGACGGTTGCGGGGATATGAAGCACGGTGACCCCTGCGCCGCTGAACGCCTCCTGCCCGATCGTCACGATCTTGGTCCCCTCTTCGAACGTCAGAGTTTCGGCTTTGGTGCAACCGCTGAACGCTTTGGAGCCGATCGTAACGTCGCCGATCGCGTTTTTGTTACTGAACTTGATATAGGTGAGCGCGGAGCATCCGCTGAATGCGCTCGTATCGATCGTGGTGATGTACCCAGGGATGGTAACGCCCTCGAGCTTGGTGCAGCCGCTGAACGCGCTCGCGCCGATCTCCGAGATGCCGTTCCCAAGCGGGATCGTCAGTTCGCCGCTCTTCCCTTTCGGGCAATACACGATCTTCGTTGCCTGGCAGAGCATGCCGTCCAACGATTCATAGTGGGTGTTGCCTGCCGTGATCGTGATGCTTTCCAGCGAGGAGCAACCGCTGAACAGCGGCTTGTCGCCCGTGAGCGGGAGTTCGCCCGTCTGCTTGGGAAGTTGCACCGACGTCAAAGCGGTACAGTCATAAAACGCCCTCTCGGCGAACGTAAGCTCGGTCGTCACCACGCCGTCTACGTCCTCTATGCTCACGCTTCTGAGCTGTTTGCACTGGTAGAACGCCTGCGATTCGATGCTCGTGACCGAAGCGGGAAGGGAAACTTCCTCGATCATCGCACTTGCAAACGTACGGGTGGGAATGGATTTTACGCCGTATTCTTCGGGAAGAGAGAACGAACCCGTCTTGCCCTGCGGGAAGAACACAAGCCTGTTCGTGGGGGTATCTTCGATGTCGCGCTTTTCGATGAGCGCGCCGTCGTGCGAAGCATAGTGCGCTTCCGCCCTCTTGTTATTGAGCAGTTCGGACTCATAGACCACAACTGCCTGCAAGTTATCGCAACCCTGGAAAGCGTTCGAGCTGACGAGCATGATGCTGTCGGGGATCTCCACCGTGAGCAACTTCTTGCACTTCTCGAAGCCGAGCGCATTTATAAGGGTAACGGGTTTTTGGTTGTAGGTCTCGGGAATGGTGACCTTGCTGACATTGTCGATATACGGTCCCTTGCCCACCGAGTACTCTTTTACCGTGATGCCGTCTAATTCATAGGTAGGCGTAAATTTGAGAACTTCCGCCCAATAAGGGTAGACCGTCATATCGGACGCGATCGTCCACGGCGCCACGCTGTTGCCGTCCGAATCGGTGTACTGGGTACCCATCCCGTTCACCGCGCTGAACCAGCCGTAGAAGCCCGAAGTCTCGTCTTTGGGCGTGGGAACGTCGAGCCGGTAATTCTCGCCGTACACCACCGTATCCGTTCCGGAAGTCCCTTCCGTATAAGAATAGGTAATGGTGTAGCTCTTCGGCTTCCAGTTCGCGTAGAGCATGATGCCCGTGTTTTCATTATAATATTCGTCGGTATATTCTTTGGCGTTGCCGTTCGCTCCGCCGAGCGCGTTATACCAACCGTCGAAGTCATATCCCGCGAGGGTCGTATCCGTGGGAAGCGTTACCTTGTCCCCCGTCGCCAGATAGATCGGGTCCACCGCGCTGCCTTTGCGAGTGTCGAACTCCACCGCATACGCTTTCACCGTGATGGATACCCAGTCGGAATAGCGCCTGCCGTTGTAGAAACGCACGGAGAGAACGTTGTCTCCCTCTTTCGTGAGGGTGATGGGCGCCGAACAGCCGTCTTCGACGTCCACCGCCTCGCCGTCGTTCACTTTCACCTGATAGCGCGTCGCGCCGATCACGGGTTCCCAGCTCAGAACGCTCTTCCCATAGGTGAGCGCCTCGGAGAGCGCAACGTACCGCACGTCGAGCGGTTCGCTCCACGCCGAGTCGTTGGTACCCTTTGCGCGTACCGAGAGGGTGTAATCGCCGCCTTCGCTGAGCGTAAGCCCCGACAGCGTGGCGATATCCACACTCGTCCCCGTCACGGGGTATGTTTTGCCGTTGATCCGCACTTCGTAAGAGAGCGCGCCCTCTATGGCGGACCAGCTCAGTTCGGTGCCTTTGATTTTGAGGTTTGAAGGCGTAGCCAGTTTGTTCTTATGATAGGTCAGCGAAGTGGGCTGGGGCGAGTTGTAACCTTTGGTATAAGGATACACGTTGATTATGATGCCGCCGTCCTGCTCCTCGCATTCTTTCAGATCGAAATAGGTGTTGCTCCCCACGTTCACCAGAGAGTGATCGTGCGCGGGATTACCGCAGGAGACCGACACCACATAGTTCGCGGCGTTGGGAACGGAGTTCCAGGTCACGACCTGGTTTTCTTCGTCCACATGCAAATTGGTCACCGCCGCTAGCGATCTGTCGTACTTGAACACCTCCGACTCGGACGAAGCATAGCCGTTTGCCGCGGCCACGACCGTAAACTCGATGCCGCCCGCTTTCATCTCGCAGTTGGAGAAGTTGTAATTCGTGGAGGGACCGTTATCCACCATCTCGTGGCGGTGTCCCTCGTTCCCGCACTTTACCGTAATATAATACTTCTGCGCGTTTTCCACCGCATTGAACAAAAGGGTGGAAGGCTCAATCACGCTGAACAGCGATACGCGCGCCAACGCCTTGTTTTTATAAAATCTCACGGTGGGCGCCGCGCCGTTCGCCTTGACGGTGATGGTATAATCCCCCGCAGGCGCGTTTGCAAAGTCTACGGGTACGGTCGTCGCGGCGACGGTCCCCGAAATCGTCTTAAATTCCGAGGGGCCTTTCACTTCATATTCATAGCTCGCGGCAACACCCGTACTGCTCCAACTGATGCTGTCGGATTTGACGCTCACGAGCGGCGACGCGGGAAGCGCCGAAGCGGAATTGTCCGTCCACACCGCGTACAGCGTGGTATTCGCATTGAACGCCGTCTCCGCCGTCCATTCCGCCGTGAGTTTGTCCGCATCTTCGTAATCGCTCATCCACCAGCCCACGAACTTATGGCCTTCCCATTCGACGGAGGGCAATTCGTACAGCTTCTGGCCGATCGTTTTGACGGGTTCGGGCGTCTCCGCTCCCGTGTACCCCGGGTCAAAGTTGATTGTATACTCGGGCTTTCCTTCGTAGGTCTCCGCCCAACGCGCATACAGCGTAAGGTCGCCCGTTACCGTCTGCGTGCCGAAGATAAAGGGATGCTCATACTCCTTATCCGTATACCAACCCAAAAACGCATGGCTCTCTTTGGAGGGATCGCCGGGCTTCTCCATCGTTTTTCCGTTTACAACGTACTCCTCCCCGACGGCGCTTCCGCCCTCGGAATCAAACGTGACGGTATACGTGATCTTTTTCAAAAATCTCATCTGTGAGCCGTCTTTTTCGAGCGTAAGCACGTTGTCTTTGAGCGTTGCGCTCACCTGTGCGTCCGTCTCGGTGGAAAACCGCAGATCGAGCGTTTCGCCCTCCAACGCATATGTACCCGACTTGTTCTCTCCGTCTACCGAGTAGGTGAACATGTGTCCGCTGCTCAAAGTGATGAGATATTCGTCGTTGCGGGCGTCGTAGTAATACACGCCCATTTCGGGACCGTCTTGGAGAACATCGCCCTTGCACGCCGCGACCGCAAACCCCATGAGAGCTACGGTGAGCGCGAGCAGCGAGCAGATCCAATTCCTCTTGGTCTTCGACTTCATATTGCCTTCTCCTTTCCAAATTTTTCGTTTTGAAACGTCCGATCTTCGCGGTTCTCTTTTATGCAAAAAATATGTATACCGTTTTTTGCTCCGAAAATGCGCCGCAATGGAATGTTTTTTCCTGTTTTGTTACTTTTTTACGCTTTTTGCAAGATAGAATGCTCCACGATCGGATTATTTATTATTTTATTAAATTTCCGTTTATTTGTCAACTAAAATAGTATTTATTCTATCTTTATAAATTCTAATCATCTTCTTAAATAGTATAAGATGTGCTTATGGCCGACAAAAAGGGATAATTTTTTTGAATTTTTCTTGACATCGCGGACCGCGCTCGATATAATAAGTAGTAGAAAAATATCGGGGGCAACTATGGTCAACGGAAAAAGAGAACCTTTCCGGTTCCTTATCGTGTTTTTTGTGTATCTTGCCGCAGTCGCGGTGGGCGTAGCTGTCATGTACGCACTTCCCCTGCAATTCTGGCTCTCTCTTCTCATTGCGGACGTTGCGGCGACTCTCGTGGTGTTTGCGTTCAGTCTCGTCTTCCGCAACGCGTCCGTCTACGATCCCTATTGGAGCGTCCAGCCGATCGTCATCGTGATCGGGCTTGCATGCCTGCAAAAATCTTTCCCCGTCACGGTGATCCTGCCCATGATCGCCATCTTCCTCTGGGGGATCCGCCTTACGGCGAACTGGGCGTATACGTTCAAGGGCCTCGACCCCGCCTATCAGGACTGGCGCTATACCATGCTCCGCGAAAAGACGGGCGGCAACTATATCGCCGTGAACCTCTTTGGCATCCATCTAGTTCCCACGCTGATCGTATATGCGTGCATGTTGCCCGTGATCTTCGTCTTTGAGAAAACGCCCGCTTTCAACGCGGGTAGCGCGGTTTTCTTCGCGGTATCCGTTCTGGCGGTCCTTCTCGAACTCGTTGCCGACTGCACGATGCACAAATTCAAGCGCGGCGGCGGAGAGGGTTTCCTCCGCAAGGGGGTATGGAAGTATTCCCGCCATCCCAACTATTTGGGCGAGATCGCCTTTTGGTGGGGAATCGCCCTCGCCACAGTGTGCGTGCTTCCCTCTTATTGGTGGACGATCGCGGGAGCTTTCCTCAATACCCTGCTCTTCCTCTTTGTCAGCATTCCGATGGCGGACGGACACCAGGCGCGGAAAGAAGGCTTTGCGCTCTACAAGAAAAACACGCGCAAACTCTTCCCGATCTACAAAAAGCAATCCGAAAACTAACTGCTCAGAAAAAAGAGCGCTCCGCTACGGAGCGCTCTTTTTGATACGGGACGGCAATTCTACCCTAAGTAGAGTTCATTTTGGCGCGGTAGAGCCGAATTTCCCGAAATAGACCCGCGGCGGGCAACAGGAGAGCGGTTTTCGGGAAAAGTAGGTTGTAAAATCGCCCGTTTTGCGATATGCTGTAATATAGAAATGCACGGAGGTTTTTCCCATGAAAGCATTCGATATTTATGCGGACTCGGGCGCGAACATCCCGCAGGAGATCTCAAAGAGCCGCGGGATCCGCACCATTTCCTACCGCATGACGGTGAACGGCGAGGAGCGGCTCTGCTATGAAGAGGGCGTCTCTTTTGAAGAGACCGCCAAAAAATTCTATGACGACATGCGCGCGGGTGCGGAAGTAAAGACCTCACTCATGAACGCGTACACCTTTTACGAAGCGCTCCTCCCCTCTTTGCAAGCGGGAAGGGACGCGATCTTATTTACGATCTCCTCGGGGATCAGCGCCACGAACAAGCAGGCGCAGGAAGCGGGCAAAATGCTCGAAGCCGACTTTCCCGGGCGGAAAGTGTATGTGATCGACAGCGAGAACGCCTCGATGGGCGAGGGACTGCTCGTCCTTAAAACGGCGGACCTAAGGGACCTCGGCGAGAGCGCGGAGGCCTGCGCAAAGTGGGCGCGGGAGAATGCGTTCAAAACGAACAGCTACCTCACCGTGGGAGACCTCAAATACTTAAAGCGCACGGGGCGCATCTCCGCAACGCTTGCCATCGCGGGGACCCTCCTCAACATCAAGCCCGTTCTGCGGGCGGACGGGAGTGCGAACACCAAGATCGTATTTTACGGCAAGGAGAGGGGCAGGAAAAAAGCGCTCATGGCGCTCGCGGAAGCGTACAGAGAGCGCGCCACGGAATATGAAAAACAGACCGTCGCCATCTGCCACGGCGACTGCGCGGAAGACGCGGAGTACCTTGCGGGCCTCATCCGCGAGATCGGCGCGGCGGAGATCATTACCGAATATTACGACCTCTGCACGGGTTCGCACGTAGGTCCCGGCACGGTGGCGCTCTTCTTCTTCGGAAAAGACAGGCGGGGCAATCTCCCCGCGGCAGAGGCGGAAAAGAAGCCTCACGGAAAAGTCGTGACCGATAAAATTTGAAAAGCATGAGAAAAGCCGCGGGGCGCTTTCGGAAGAAAGCGCCCCGCGGCATATTTTATACCTACTTCTTTTTGAAAAACAAAACGAGCGCGGAAATGAGGAGTCCCGCAGCAACCACGCAAAGGGGGATCCCGCCGAACATCGGCGTAAAGATAACGACCGAACTCGTCGTGTTGCTTTCGTAGGGCAATACGATGAGTACGATCCCGACCGCAATGAGTGTGGCGGCAAGCATGGCGAGTAACAGGGCAAACACCGTCCCTCTCCGCGTCTTAACGGGTGTTCTCGGCTTCTCTTGCGGAACGTTTACGCTTTCTTGCGGCGCTTCCGCGGAAATTTCCGCAGGCGCAATGTCCGTCTCCAAGAGCGCGTCCGCACTCACATGCAATGTTTCGCACAGCTGTTTGAGCTTATAGGCGTCCGGAGTCGCCCTGTCATTCTCCCAGTTGGAGACGGTCTGCCGCGACACACCGAGCAGTTCCGCAAGCTCCTCCTGCGAAAGCCCCCTCTTCTCCCTCAGCCGCCAGATCTTTTCACCCAACAATTTCATGCCCACATTATAACACGCCGTCTTACCTTTTGCAACGGCTTTTTCTCACTGCGCGGAGAGATAGCGAAGTCACGAGCCAAGCGAGCAGTACCGCCGCAACGCCAAGGGCATAAAAAGGAAGAGGCAGTACAAACGCTCCCCATGTTGGGAAACTCGTGAGATAGGGATCCCAGGTAATTTCGGCAATGATCCACGCGACCATGCCGTGGATGAGTCCAGCAGCAAACGCGCACAACGCGGCGATCCCGAATCCGAGGTGTAATTTTTTCATGGAAATACTCCTTTCCTTTTTTCTCCATTGTCGCAGACCGCCGCGAAAAAGACAAGAAAAGAAGTTTGTCAAACACGTAAAAATGTTGGTCAATTCAGCGCAAATACTTTTCGAGCCGCGCCGTGAGAAAGGCGGCGGCGGCGAGCTTTACGAGATCGGGCAGAATGTATGGCGTAACGCACAACATGAGCGCATAGCCCACCGTGCAGTCGAACATCAACACGAACCACACCGTGCCGAAGAAATAGCACACGGCAAGGCCGAGTAAGTTGCCGAGATAAAAGAGCGCGGTCCTCGCCCAAAACTTTTTGACGGGCAAGAGTTTGAAAAGGGCGGGCAAAAGCGCCGCGAACAAAAAGCCGAAGATATAGCCGCCCGTAGGGCCGAACAGCGCGACGACGCCGCTTTTGAACCCCGCGAACACGGGAATTCCGACAAGGCCCATGAGAATGTAGACGGCGACGGCGGCTGTCCCCCGCTTCCACCCGAGAAGTCCCCCCGCGAGTGCGACGGAAAGCGTCTGCAAGGTGAAAGGAATGGGGCCGACGGGCAGGGAGATCCACGCGCAGACGGTGATGACGGCGACCGCAAGCCCGATATAGGCGGTCTCCCTCGCCGCACTGCGGAAGCGTTTGGAAACGGTGTTGTTTGCAGAGTTTTTCATGCGGTTATCATAGCACAATTTTATGAAAAAATCAAGCGGAACGGCATTGTTGCCGCCTTTTTTCCCTTCCCTTGCCCGAAAAACACGCCGAAGCAAATGCTTCGGCGTGCCGCATTTATCCCGCTATGCCGCATTGATCTTCTGCACGGCGTGGATGCAAAGGTCGAACAGGACAAATTTACTTTCCACTTTGTTGTTGTTTGTATCGTCGAGGAATTTCAGCGTCACGGTAAAATTTTCCGATTCGCCGACGCCGACCGACCCGACCGCCTCGCTCTCTTCGCCCAACGTAAGCCCGTCGCTAAGACGCACTTCGCGCTGCTCGCCGTCCTCTGTCGAGACGGTAAGCTGCAACATGGAAGCGAACGTCGGATCGCTCACGACCGCATTGCAAAAAGTTTCGAGATAGTAATAAAACGCCACGTTGCCGCCGTTTGCGATCCGCATTTCGGCGGTAAATGTGCTGCCGGGCGCGGCTACCGTTCCCGCGGTGATGCCGAAAATATTGTCCTGATTTGCCGTAGAAAAGTCCTTGACCTTGTCATCGACGACGCTCGAAAAGTTGCCGTCACTGCCGAGATTGTAGGTCGTGAGTTTCACCCGTTCGAGCGTCGCTTTCAGTGAGCCAGCCACGAGATGGGTTTGGAAGGACACTGTTTCGTCGTACAGACCGTAAGATACACCGATCAAAAGCGCAACACAGCACAAAAAAAGTGCAACAATCGGTACAAATATCTTTTTTTTCATAGTTCCCTCTGTGCGGAGGGACTTCGGCCCGAAAGAAAGACTGCCCTTATCTTTGAGCGTTTCCATGAGCGTTGCCGCCAAAACGGCCATACACAAGACGACAAAACTCTGCGGTTGCCGCAAGATGCATAGCAGGACCCCGAGGAAATGGCTTTTGGCGACGACTTTGCCGATCACACGGTTAGGACTCTGCGGGTCGGACGTATCGATTTTTTGCGTCCCCACATTCGTCCCATTGTCGCCGCTAAGAACAATGGTGTACCCGTCTCCCCGCCGTTCGATGCTCTGGATCCTGTGCGTGACCACCGTGCTTCCGCCGATGACCCGATAAGAAAACGTCAGAACGTCGCCCGCTTTGAGGCTTGAATAAAATCTGCCGCGCGCGCGTTCGCTCTGCGGGACAAGTTTTATCAAGATCAAACTCCCAACGGGGATCTCCTCTATGGCATAAGGTTCGGAGCCCGCCTGCGGGTCTTTCTCCATCGACGAGGACATCACGATCCGCGCCTGGTAGCCGAACAGCCCGCGGCCGCCGAGGCAAAATATCATGATAACGCCGCCTGCCGCGATGAGGAGCAGAACGGAGACCAGGATATATTTGATGATACTTCGGGTACGTTTGCGCCCGTCTTTTGTGTTTGTCATGGGATAGGGAAATCCTTCTTCTCACAAAGAACCCTCCATTATAATTTATGAATTTTTTTCAAAATGTGAGTATTTACCCCCCTCCCCTACCCCTCCCCCGCGCGGAACGCGCGGGGGAGGGCGGGAATAAGCGCGCACCATTCTTAATTACGTCATTCCGTGCGTAGTCGAGGAATCTCTACCTTATTTTTTTAATGCTGAGATTTCTCGATTCCGCTCCGCTCCACTCGAAATGACAAATAAAAGAATGTGCGGGGCGAAATGACAGAAAAGAGAAAACACGCGGCCGGGGCATAAAATAGCGGCGCGGCCTCGAACGAGGCCGCGCCGCTTCCTTTAATATTCACAATTCAATATTCAATCTTTATCCGCTCTTACAAATACTTTTTCAAGTCCTCGGTGCGGTCGACAAGCTCCCACGGGTAGGCGTCCCGCCCAAAATGCCCGTAAGAAGAGGTCTGCGCATAGATGGGCGCGCGCAAGCCGAGCTTTTTGATGATCGCCGCGGGGCGCAGGTCAAATTCCTTTTTCACCACTTCCGCAATCTTGTCGTCGGAGAGCTTCCCCGTGCCGAACGTATCCACAAACACCGAGACGGGCCGCGCCACGCCGATCGCATAGGCAACTTGCAGTTCCATTTCGTCCGCAAGCCCCGCCGCCACCATGTTTTTGCAGATGTACCGCGCCATGTACGCCGCGCTCCTGTCCACTTTGGTGGGGTCCTTGCCCGAAAACGCCCCGCCGCCGTGCGGGCATCTGCCGCCGTAGGTATCGACGACGATCTTCCTGCCCGTCAGCCCAGAATCCCCCTCGGGACCGCCGATCTCAAACCGCCCCGTAGGGTTGATGAAGTACTTTGTATTTTCGTCCAAAAGCTCTGCGGGAATGACCGCCTTTGCCACAAGCTCTATCATGTCGCGCTCGATCTGCTCGTGCGTAACGTGGGTGTTGTGCTGGGCGGAAATGACGACCGCGTCCACGCGCACGGGCGTTTTGCCCTCGTATTCGACGGTGACCTGCGTCTTGCCGTCGGGGCGGAGATAGCCGACGATCTTTTCCTTGCGGAGTTGCGCCAAACGGAACGCGAGTTTGTGCGCGAGGACGATGGGAAGCGGCATCAGCTCTTCCGTTTCGCGGCAGGCGTAACCGAACATCATGCCCTGGTCGCCCGCGCCGATGAGGTCGCTCTCGTCGCCGCCCGCCTTGTTTTCGAGCGAGCGATCCACGCCGAGCGCGATGTCGGGCGACTGCGCATGCACGAGCGCGATAACGTTGCACTTATCGTAGGCAAAGTCCCCCGCGTAATATCCGATCTTTTGAATGACCCTGCGCGCGACCGCCTCGTAATCGACATGCGCACGGGAAGTGACTTCCCCTGTGATAAAGAGGGTATTGTAGGCGGCGCAGCACTCCACCGCCGCGCGGGTGGAGGGGTCCTGCTTTAAGAGTTCGTCTAAAATGCTGTCCGAAATGCAATCACACACTTTGTCGGGATGCCCTTCCGTCACGCTCTCACTCGTAAAAAATCTTCTCATCGTGTTTCCTCGCTGTTGTACCTTATTATTATAGAAAGCGCGCGCGGAAAAGTCAACCGAAAACACGATCTTTTTGCGCCGCAAAGCGCGGGGATATAAGCGCCCTCCCCCCCCCTTTTACTCTATATGGAAAGGAGCCGACGGCAATTTGCCGTCGGCTCCCCTTTTTCGGTTTGTTGCTTAGGCAAGAAACCCGATTTTAAGTAGCCTCAACCCACTCGCCCGTGATGACAATGTCACTCGTGTCATAAAGCGTTGCACCGTTATAGGTGTACTTGATTTGCACATGTGCGCGCGGCGTATCGGCGGGTTCTACTCTTTCTTGTTGCGCGGAAATTACGCCCTCCGGAGGATATTCTCCTGTCGTAGTCTTTGTCCCGATTGCTCGTACAATATCGCCGAGAACCGCTCTTTCAGTAAAGGCCTCGAAAGAATACGTCAATTCGAGCGTCACTTGATCTGCGAATGCGCCGACGAGTTTCCCGCCCGAAAGCACCGCTTCCATCGCGTAATCGCAGTACGTTGTTCCACCGACATGGCCCACAAAGGGGATGTCACGACCTCCTTCAACTCTTTCATTGCTTTTCTCCGTCTTTGTGAGCGTCACGGTGAGGTTGCTCACCCAAAGGGCTTCGAGGGTCGTTTCCTTATGATCCGCACCGAGTTCATATTTGGCGCCGACATTTACCTTTGTCCACGAGCCGTCCTCTCTCTGCTCATACCAACCAACAAACGTGTAGCCTTTGGCGGTGGGTTCATACACGGTGTGATCTGTGCCATAGTCCACCGTAAGCTCATACGCGTTCTTTATGACGCCCTTGACTGTAAACGCAACGTCGCTCCGATAGACAATGCGATCGGGATCGTATTCCGCAACAAATGTTGCGCCGTCCAAATCGATCTCGGGGTTCTTCTGCCAATGTCCGTCGCGGGTTCCGAATGTAAAGTCGGGAACAGGATAATCATCGAGATCGAATACGGTCTTGTCGTCCGTCACGGTCTCGGTGGTATTGCCGAAGGTAATTTGCGCGCCGTACCACATATCAACCTTATAGTACCAATCATCTTCCGCTTCGTCATAAAGCCAGTTGTTGCCGAGTTCCGTTTTTGAGCGGAAGGTGACTTCTAAGGGGCGTCCGTGCGCCATTGTCCAAACAACGTAGTCTCCGGAAAGGGTCTCGCCGGGATCGACTTCCGCCCAACCCATGACCTGCGTGGGATCGGCGGGTGCATACTTTTCGGCGGAAACGTCGGGATAGCCGAGCGCACTATACAGTGTATTTGCGGAATTGCCGTCGGCACCCGTGGAGGCGATGACTTCCTGCGTGCCGAGCGTCTCCTCTCCTTCTGTGCCGTGGTGCTTGAAAGTGACGGTCTGCCTCTGTCCTTCGAGGAAAGTGGCAAAACCGATGTAGTCCTCCGTACCCCAGCCCTGGGCAAACAGTTTCTCCGTCATGCCGCCGAAGCCGCTCGCCTTATCGTCGAGATTATCTTCTTTGATAATGTCATGCGTTTGATCGGTGACGCCGTCCTCCATCGATCCACCGGGATTGCGCCAATGAAGCGTAACCGTAGCGTCGATAATCGAAACGACCGAGGTGCTCGCGGTGATGTCATGAATATAGCCGTTTGTATTCTCTGCGATTGTGACATGAAGGTCACCGAGAACGCCCTTGACAAGCGCATCGCCGTTGAGCGTGAGATCCCACGAGGCGGGCTTTGTAATTTCTCCCTGTTCGTTCTTCTGCTCAGCTGTGAATGAGTATGCGCTAAGCACATCGGAAAGGCGTTTGCCAAAGTCAACCTTTACCGCCGTTGACGACGTGGAACCAGAACCGGAGCCAATCGCGGAACTGAGAGCGTTCGTAACCGTATCGCCGAAGTTGAGGATAAATCCGATATGGTCGAGGATATCCGCCGTGAAGCTGCTGAGCGGTGCGACACGGTAGAGCGTGATAGGCGTATCGTAATCTGTCCAACCAGAACTCCAATCTAATAAAGTGGCTGTTTTATAATAGCTCGTCTGCACGCGCTTCATGTAGACCATGCCGCCCTTGATGGTGATATCCACCGTCGAACTGCCGTTGATCAGCGTAACCACCGCGCGCGAACCCTCATACGCGAGACGGATATTGATCCCAAGCTCGCCGTTTTCATCCACAGTGACCGAAATTGCAATGACGTTGATTGTGATGTCTGTCAATTTCAGTCCGCCGAGGTGGAGTTTGATCGTCGCTGTCCCGTCGATATAGAAGTTGTTATTTACCACATAGTGGTGCGGGGTCTCCTCGCCCGAGATGATCTTATCCGTCTGTTCGCCCGCCTCGTTGACGCCGTGCGTGGCGCTCTTTGCAATGGCGAGAATGAGTTTCTCCGCGCCGAGGAAGCTCTGATATTCGCCGCTCGGAACATCGGGCGTTACGACATTGTAATCAATGGTACCTTGTAGCGAAGTGTTGAGTTTGCCCGTCTTATCATAGATGTTGAAAAGATCGAGGCTTGTAAAGTTGCCGTAATGATAGCCCTTTTCGTCCTCTGTATCGGCCTCTTTTTGAAGGGTCGCCGTGACGTTTTGAAGCCCCGCTATGCCGTAGAGTTTCTCAGAGTTGAGTTCAATGGAGAGTTCCTCCGCCGTGACCGTAAGCCCTTTCAGATAGTCTTTTATGAGCAACGGCTCTGCGGGCGTTTCGGGTTCCGCGGTATCTGCGGAGTCTGCGGGTTCCGTTGTGTCTGCGGGTTCTTCGGACGTTTCTTTTGCGCCGAGAAGACCCGAAAGAAGCGGGGAAACAAGGTCGCCAAACGCTTTGAGCTGCGCCACGTTTTCGAGCGAGAGCCACTTTGAGATCATGTAGTTGTTGAGGATCTCCACGTCGATGCCGAACATGGGAAGCGCCGAAGAGAGAATGGTGAGGATCTCGTCCGACGGCGCGTACAGCCGCACGGGATTGTAGCCCGCTACCGTCTCCGCAGTGGAATCTGCGGGGCCGAACTGCGAGAGGGTGACGTAGAAGTCGAGCATGTTGTCCGTTTTATATTTTACTTTGCCCGCTTCGTCCAAAACGGTATTGCCCTCTGCATCCTTCTCGGCGGCGCCGTCGAGGATAAACAGGTCGATATAGAGGCTGTTGTCCGCTTCGTGCGTCGCCTTAATATTGATGGAGGCGTGCGCGAACACATCGGTATCTACCCAGAGATTATTTCCGTCTACATCGAGATGGATGAGGTTGCTCTGGCCGCGGTGGGTCGACATGGACGCTTCGATCGTGTACTTGGTCCCGAACTCCTCTCCCTCTGCGGGCGGATAGGCCTCCTTATCCGTCGAGGTGACTTTGCCGCTAAACGTGAGCGTAAGGTCTTTCGTATTGAGCAGGTCTACCGCAGAGCCGAGATAGCCGATGAACGCCTTAAATTCTTCCGTGCCGAGATAGGTGATCTCAGGCATTTCGGGGAACTCAACAATGTTCTTCCCCGTCTCGTCCTTACCGCTGTACGGTGCGTTTTTCAGATGGAGCATGCCGTCGAGTTTGAGCGCAGAATTTCCGAGAGAGCCGCTCAGTTCCACACCGAGGAAGCCGTTAGCGGACGGGAAGAAGAGCCGCGCAATGAGATCGCCGTATGTGGCGAGGATGTCCGTCTGCCTCGTTTGGAATGCGAGCGCTTTGACGATTTCCGTCCATACGGGCGCGGCAGGCTCGCCATCGCCCGAGGTCCCATTGAGCGTCTTCTCGAAATCTTCGGGTGCGGGAAGCGGATTTTTACTCTTGTCTACAAGCATATCCCCGACGATCGAGTACAGATCGCCGTAGACATCAAGGAGCGCCTCTTTCAGAGAGCCGAGTTCACTGATGACGATCTCCGCGCCGAGCGCGCCGCATGCAAGCCGCACCGTTCCGTTGTCGTAGCCGAGGAACACTTCGAGCTTCACTTGCTTCTGCAAGTAGATGAAAGCATGCAGGCGGAACATTATCCCCTTTTCAAAGGAGAGTACGGCGTTTTCGATCTCCACGTCGATTTCAAAGTCATCATTCAATGTAAGTACGACGTCTCCGCTCAGTGCAAGAGCCTTATCCGTAAGGACCGTTGCAACATTTTCGAACAAGGGCGTGAGATCGAGGTATCCCTCGGTCGCCACGGAGAAATCGCTCCCGCTCTTTACCGTAATTTCCGCACCCAAAACCTTTGCGGTGATCCCCGTTTGGGTAATTTCCACTTCCACGTTCCCGAGTTTGAACTCCACCCCGAGCGCGCTCAGAAGTTCGTTGCCCGCAACGGTAAGTTGAAGAATATTTTCTTCGGATACTTCGCCTTCTTCGGATACATAGCTTCTTTGGACTTCTTGGAATACGGGAATAAGTGTTTTCAGATCGACGGAGAGCAGCTTTTCGATGAGCGCTTCCGCTTTCGTATCCCCGCTTGCTCCCACAAGAGAGGTGACAAGCGCGACCGCTTTCTTCGCGTCGAGAGACACTTTGAGGCTTTCCGCGGGGTTCCCGTCATATACCGTGAGATAGAGACCGTCTTCCGCGTACACGATCCCGATCTGTTTGAGCGCATCCTCGCCATATTTGAGCGCGAGCTGTGCGCCGGCTTTAAGGGGATCGATACCCAGAGCTACGGTTCCCGTGACGATGAGATCGCCCGCCGTGTAAGTGACGTCCGCGCTGAGATACCCGCTCTTGATCATCGTTGCAATGGTGCTTGCATAGTCGACGATGCCGATATAATTATCCGTGTTCGTCTCGAAAGACGCACCCTGTTTGATTGTGATCACTGCGCCGAGCGCTTCGGCCGTCACGCTGTCGCTGTCTACCGCAAGCGTCACTTGCCCGAGTTTGAACTTCACGCCGAGGGCGTTCAAAAGTTCTGTACCTGCGATCGCAAGGGAGAGCGTATTCCCTTTTTCCGTGAGCGTGAATACCTTTTCAAAGTTCAGGGAGAGCAATGTTTCGATGAGGCCGGTTGCCTCGGTATCGACCGTGGGAATATTTACAAACTGCCCGATGAGAGCGATCGCCTTGTCCACATCCGCAGAGAATTTCATCCCGTCCGCTTCGAGATAGACAACGCCCGCGCCGTAGATGATATTGATGTCTTTGCTTGCTGTTCCGTAGGTAAGCGTGAGGTTACCCTGCACTTGAAGAGTTTTTTCGAGCGCGATTTGGAGATTTCCCGAGACGGATAAATCATCCGCGGTGTAGGAAACATCTGCGGACAAATACCCGCTCTTGATCATGTTTGCGACCGTGCTTGCGTAATCGATGATGTCTATGTAACCCGTAGTTTCTACGTCGAACGGTTTGCCTGCCTTTACCGTAATTACCGCGCCGAGCGCTTCGGCCGTCACGCTCTCGCTGTCTACCGCAAGCGTCACTTGCCCGAGTTTGAACTTTACGCCGAGGGCGTTCAAAAGTTCCGTTCCCGCAATGACAAGTAAAAGCGTATTCCCGTTCTCTTTGAGCGTAAATACCTTTTCAAAGTCCAAAGAAAGCAACGATTTGAGGAGGTCTTTCTCTTCACTGTTGCCCGTGGGAAACTGCCCGATGAGGGCGATCGCCTTGTTCACATCCGCAGAAAGTTTCATCCCGTCCACTTCGAGATAGACCGTGTTCTCGTCGTAGATAATATGGATATCTTTGCTTGCCGTCCCGTAAGTGAGCGTGAGGCTTCCCTGTACTTGAAGAGTTTCAAGCGCGATTTGGAGATTTCCCGTGACAGAAAGATTACTCGCGTTGTAAGTGACATCCGCGCTGAGATACCCGCTCTTGATCATGTTTGCGATCTTGCTTGCGTAATAGACTACATTGATATAGCCCGTGGTGTCTACGGTGAACGGTTTGCCAGCCTTTACCGTAATTACCGCGCCGAGGGCTTCGGCTTTCACGCTCTCGCTGTCTACCGAGAGGGTGACTGTTTGAAGATCGAACTCCACCCCGAGCGCGTTCAAGAGTTCCGTTCCCGCGATCGCAAGGGAAAGAGTATCTCCCTTTTCCGTAAGCGTAAATACCTCTTCAAAGTTCAAAGAAAGCAACGATTTGAGGAGGTCTCTCTCTTCGCTGTTGCCTGCGGAAATATTTGCAAACTGCCCGATGAGGGCAATCGCCTTGTTCACATCCGCAGAGAGCTTCATTCCGCCCACTTCGACATAGACCGTATTCTCGCAGTAGATAATATGGATATCTTGGCTTGCCGTTCCGTAAGTGAGCGTGAGACCACCCTGTACTTGAAGAGTTTCGAGCGCGATTTGGAGATTTCCAGAGACGGAGAGATCGCCCGCCGTGTAGGTGACCTCTGCGGACAAATACCCGCTCTTGATCATGGTTGCGATTGTGTTCGCGTAGTCCATGATGTCAATGTAATGATCCGTGTCCGTCTCGAAAGGCGCACCCTGTTTGATTGTGATCGTTGCGCCGAGGGCTTCGGCTTTCACGCTTTCGCTGTTTACCGAGAGGGTGACTGTTTGAAGCTCAAACTCCACGCCGAGCGCGTTCAAGAGTTCCGTCCCTGCGATCGCAAGGGAAAGCGTATCTCCTTTCTCCGTGAGCGTGAATACTTCTTCAAAGTCCAGAGAAAGCAATCCTTCGATGAGATCGGTTGCCTCGGTATCGCCTGCGGGAATATTTACAAACTGCCCGATGAGGGCGATCGCCTTGTTCACATCCGCAGAGAGCTTCATCCCGCCTACTTCGAGATAGACCGTATTCTCGCCATAGATGATGTTGATGTCTTGTTTCGCGCTTCCATATTCCAGCGTGAGCGAGGCTTTCACTTTGAGCGTTTCAAGCGCAATTTGGAGATTTCCCGACACGGAGAGATCACCCGCCGTGTAGGAAACATCCGCGGACAAATACCCGCTCTTGATCATCGTTGCAATGGTGCTTGCATAATCGACGATGCCGATATAGCCCGCGGTTTCTACGGTGAACTCCGCGCCCGCCTTTACCGTAATCACCGCGCCGAGCGCCTCGGCTTTCACGCTCTCGCTATCTACCGACAGGGTAACTGTTTTAAGATCAAACTCCACGCCGAGGGCGCTTAAAAGTTCCGTTCCCGCGATCGCAAGCGAAAGCGTATCCCCTTTCTCCGTGAGCGTGAATACTTCTTTAAAATCCAACGAGAGCAATGCTTCGATGAGATCGGTTGCCTCGGTATCGCCCGCGGGAATATTTACAAACTGCCCGATGAGCGCCACAGCCTCATTGATATTGGCGGAGAGTTTCATGCCGCCTAATTCGAGATACACAACGCCCGCGCCATAGACGATGCTGATGTCTTGGCTCGCGCTTC
Organism: uncultured Clostridia bacterium; assembly: GCA_947631905.1. GTDB lineage: Bacteria > Bacillota > Clostridia > Christensenellales > Borkfalkiaceae > Gallimonas. The sequence goes on from CANRND010000007.1 coordinate 55,714, forward strand.
CATATTTCAGCGTGAGCGCGGCTTTTACCGCGAGGGAATTGAGTGCAAGCTCTATCTTGCCCGACACAGAGAGATTGCCTGCATTGTAGGAGACGTCTGCGCTGAGATACCCGCTCTTGATCATCGTTGCAATGGTGCTTGCGTAGTCTACGATGTCGATATAATGATCCGTGTCCGTCTCGAAAGGCGCACCTTGTTTGATTGTGATCGTTGCGCCGAGGGCTTGCGCCGTCACGCTGTCGCCGTTTATGGAGAGAGTAATGGTGTCGAGTTCGAACTCCACGCCGAGCGCGTTTAAGAGTTCCGTCCCTGCGATCGCAAGGGAAAGCGTATCTCCTTTCTCCGTGAGCGTGAATACTTCTTCAAAGTCCAGAGAAAGCAATTCTTCGATGAGATCGGTTGCCGCGGTATCACCTGCGGGAATATTTACAAACGGCCCGATGAGGGCAATCGCCTCGTTGATATTGGCAGAAATCTTCATCCCGCCCACTTCGAGATAGACCGTATTCTCGCCGTAGATGATGTTGATGTCTTGTTTCGCGCTTCCATATTTCAGCGTGAGCGCGGCTTTCACCGCGAGGGAATTGAGTGCAAGCTCTATCTTGCCCGACACGGAGAGATCGCCTGCCGTGTAGGAAACCTCTGCGGACAAATACCCTCTCTTGATCATCGTTGCGATCGTGCTTGCGTAATCGATGATGTCGATATAGCCCGCGGTCTCTACGGTGAACGGGCTGCCCGCCTTTACCGTAATTACCGCCCCGAGCGCTTCGGCTTTCACGCTCTCGCTGTCTACCGAGAGGGTGACAGTTTGAAGATCAAACTCCACCCCGAGCGCATTCAACAGTTCCGTACCTTTGAGCAAGACTGTGAGCGTATCGTTTTCTTCACCGAGGGTGATTACCGAACCGAAATCGAGCGCAAGCACCTTGTTGATGAGCGCTTTTGCGTCGAGGTCGCTCTCCGCGCCCGTCAGCGAGGAGACAAGCGCGGCCGCCTCGTTGACGCCTGCTTTGATCCGCAATCCCTCTACGTCCAGATAGACAGAGCCACCCTCGTAGATCACGGAGAGCGTCTTCTCTGCATTTTGATAGCCGAGAACGATCTCCCCTACCGCCGTTTGCGAAGCGAGATTGAGCATGATTTCGCCCGCCGCCGTAAAGCCGCCCCCCGCATAGGAGACGGAAATCAAAAGATTTTCATGGGAGAAGAGGTCTATGAGCGTCTGCACATAGGGAAGGACCGATGTGTAGCCGTCCGTATCGAGCGTAACGTCTGTTCCCGCCGTGAGATCGATCTCCGCGCCGAGAGCGGTTGCGGATAGGCCGTCCCCTACCGCGATCTTCACGTCGCCGAGGGCGAAATTTACCCCGAACGCCGAGAGCAATTCGCTCCCCTTGACGGCAAGGAGGAGCCCGTTCTCTTCCGAAGAGGAGAAGAGCGCGGCAAACTCATCCGAAAGCAGGGTGTTGATCAGCGCGCCGAGATCGAACCCCGAGAGCGCGCCCTCATCGGGCAATTCGGGCAATGCGACATATTGTTCAAGAAGCGCAATGTCTTCCTCCAAAGTTGCCTGCACCTTAACGCCGTCGAGATCGAGATAGAACGTGCCGTCCGTAAAGGAGAGGCCGACCGTTTTGGAAAGTTCAACGCCGTCCAAAGAGACGTCCACCTGCAACCGGCCCGCAAGGGCAAGCTCTTTGATCCTCAGATCGAACCCGCCCGAAAGCGCGATCCCCTCGCCCATGTAGGAAATATCCGCATGCAGAACGTCCGAAGAAAAGAGTCCGATGAGTTTGTTCACATAGGGCATGAGCGGGACATATTCCGTCTTTTGGGAAGCGCCGAGCGCGGGAAGATGATCGCTGCCGAAGCCCAACTGCGCGCCGATCGAAAGGGTATCGCCGAGCGACACGGTTGCGGTAACTTTCTCGACCGAAATTTCGTTATTTTCTCCGATGGAGAAGTAGAAGTCAACGGGGATATTCAGCCCGAGAAGAGGCAGCACGGAATGGAGTTCCGCCTTGCCGTCCGCCAGCGTAAAATCGCCGCTCCCGAGCGCAGAGAGAAGATCGTCCCCCTCTTCCGCCTGCACGTCCGGCTCCGCCTCCTGCGTCAAATCTTTGACGAGCGAAATCAGCTCGTCTAATTTGACCGCAAATTTCAAACCGCCGTAGTTGAGATAGGCGTTGCCCTCTTCCACCCAGAGCGAAAGCGGGCCGAGCTTGACCTTAGCAGCGAGTTTCGTCGGATCGAATGCGGCAAAGTCCGTTTGGCTCAGGTCGAGATCGACGGTCCCGCGGTAGGGCGTGTCGCCGACCGTGAGGTCGAGGTCGAGAACGGTCGGCTCGGTAAGCACGCTCCCGAAGCCTTCCGCAAGGCAATCGAGCGCCGTGATCTCTTTCACGACGGGCGCGTTGTTCGCTTCTCCCTCGGCGTATTGGTAGAAATACTCCTCGTATGCGTCCGAATGCGCCTTTTCGGTGTTATATTCATATCTTGTGGTGGATGTGGATACGCAGGGCGCCGCGATGGGGCCGTACTTTGCCGAATATTTTTCCTCAATATCCGTTTGGAATACCTGCCAGTTCTCGTCGAAAGTAAAGGTAACGGAGATGGCGTTGAACTCGGGAGGCGTGGTGAGGCCGCCCGTGAAGATCATTTGATTGATGTAATAGGCGGTGGCGCCCTTTGTGGTGAGAACGCCGTCCACCTCTTCCTGCCACGTTTCGGGCTTCAACTCGTAGGTGATCTTGAATTTGCCGTCCTCCGTGGGCGTGACGGGGCTTGTACTTGCCACCGTGTCCTCTTCGATGACGTACACGCTGAGTTCGTAGGCGGGCAAGCCGTTTGTGGCTTTGAACCCGTGTTCGCCGCCGATCGTCATGATGTTGTAGGGCGCGCCCGTCTTCCATTCGGTATCCAGGCCGTTGTAGTTTTTGGAGGCGGGTTTGCGCCAAATCACCCTGTCTTTTTCTTTGAGATAGCAAAACTGGCTCGCGCCCTTGATGAGCGAACTCTCCGTGAGGTCGGCGGAGATGAGGACGCCGTTCTCATACTGCTTGTATGTAGTGACGGACTGTTGGATGACCGTATCTACGGTGCCGTGCATCTCGGCATACCAGAGAGATTATTGGGAAAATTTCCAGTTCAGGCGGGCAAAGACGTCCACGGGGGAATAGTCGCCCGTGAGGGAATACACCTCCCCTTCCGCCACGGCAACGGACGGAGAACCGTAGTTGAGGTCGACGGTATTCCGCTGGGTCTCTTTGAAAAACGCCGACCCGACGCCGTAGATCCCCAATACCAGCACAAGCGCCGAACAGAGGGTTACGACCGCTTTCGACGTGCGGGACATTCTCCTTTTGGCGTGCAGATGCAGGCCGTCCTTTTTATTTTTTACGGCGCGCGGACGGCGCTTATTTTTGATCTCATGCATTCCGTTTTCGGCTTTTTTCATATTTTTTTTCTCCTTTCCCGCGCGGCGAAAAGCTCCGTCACTCCGAGAAATTACATTATCATAAAAGTTTATGACAATATTCTATCAGATTTATGACGGGATGTCAACAGAATCTTGAAAATTTTACCGGAAAATACTACAAAAAAATTTAAATTCCTGCAACAGAAAAGGCTCCCCCGCTCACGGGGAAGCAAAGGCGGGCAATATAGAATGTCGCGGGCAGGCGCATATAGCGCCCGCCCGCGACTATTATAAACTGTATATTTTCCCTTTATGCCGCAAGAGGGAGCGGAGCCGAAACGCGGGGAGAAAACTTTTTGCGCATGACCCCCGCGAGCATGACAAACGAGACCGCCGCCGTGAGGGCTTCGGCAATGGGAAACGCCCACCAGACGAGTTCGGCCGCGTCCGGCGCGAGGGTAAACAGCCAGACGGCGGGAAAGACGAACACCGCGAGCCGCAGGCAGGAGATAAGCAGAGGAAAGAACGCATACCCGAGCGCCTGCAACACGCCCTGCACGGCGATACTCAATGCCATAAAGACATATCCGATACTTGCGATCCGCACGGCGAGCGCGACGGTGCGGATGAGCGCTTCGCCGCCCTCCCCGCTCGCCATGCCGAAGAGGTGCGCGAGCGGCGACGCCAAACTTTCGAAGAGCGCCGTAATGACCGCCGCCGCGGCGACCGTGAACAGGATCCCCCACTTGATACATGCGCGGGAGCGGGCTTCGTCCCCCATGCCGAAGTTGTAGGAAAGCACGGAGATGATGGTGTTGGAAAGCCCGAAACAGGCGAACAGCGCGAACTGCATGATCTTATAATATACGCCGAAACTCCCTTGAAGAAGAGAGGCGTTTTCCGCCGTGCCGAGAATGAGATTTACGCCGAGCATCATCACCGAGAGCATGCCTTGCATGAGCGCCGCCGAAAGCCCGATGTGATAAATTTCCTTGATGATCTTCCCGCTCGGAACGAGCGCTTTCAGACGGTTGCCAAGCTCTTTGTTGGCCAAATAATGGAAGAGCATGGCGACAGCAAGAGACAAGATCTGCCCGATGACCGTTGCCCACGCCGCGCCCGCAACGCCCATGCGGAGAGGGTAAATGAACACATAGTCGAGCAAAATATTCGCCGCCGCGCCCGAAATTTGGGAGACCGTGGAAAACATCGTCTTGCCCGTACTCTGTAAAAAGCGTTCGTAGATCGTAAAGCCGATCGCGCCGAACGAGAAACAGCAGCAGATCGTGAGATATTCCGCCCCCATTTCGGCGACCCGTTCATTCCCCCGCGCCTGCATGGCGATAAACGGCTTTGCGCCGAACAGCCCGAAAAGAAGAAAGACGAGATAGATGACAAGCCCCAAAAAGATGCCGTTTCCCACCGTTCTGTCCGCCTTTTCGCGGTCGTTTTCGCCGAGGGACTTGGAGAGCAACGCGTTCAGCCCGACGCCCGTTCCCACGCCGACGGCAATGATCAAAAGCTGGATGGGAAAGGCATAGGTGAGCGCGAGATTGCCCAAAGCGCCCTCTTCGCCCATGTTGATGACGAACGCTGTGTCCACGATGTTATAGACGGCTTGCAGGATCATGGAGACGATCATGGGAAGCCCCATCCCGAGGATGAGTCTGCCGACAGGCGCCGACGACATCTTGTTTTGTTTGATTTCTTTCATAATATACCTCTTTTTGCACAAAAAAAGGGCGCAAACCCAACTGGATTTACGCCCTTTCAAGCTACGCATTGTAAGAATATTATATGAAATTTTTCGGAAAAAGTCAACCGAATTTACGCGGGCGGCGGGCAATTTTTTCCGCCGCCCGCGGCGAATTTTCCGAAAAATACGCTGATTTCGTGCCGATACGCCCCCCCTTTAATGCGCTCACGGACGGAAGACAAGTTCCAGATCGGTTTCCAAAATGGAACAATCGATCGTGTCCGCACCCGTTTCATCGGGGAAATACACAAGCCAACTTCCGTAACTCTTTTCCGGTTCGAGGATCGTCCCGACCATCCCTTTATGCACCCCGAATTTTGCATAGTTCTCTTTTTCGACCAACACTTTCACAGAGTCGTATTCCCGCAGATGTGTTTCCGTAAATCTTGTCTTTTTTGTGGGGTCTTGCGTTTTGAACCATTCCGCCGTGTCCAAAGCAGTCTCTTTGCAGTACGGTTTCCGGTAATATTCCAAATCGTCATTTCCCACCCATGCGAACGCATAATCTCCGAGGTCTTCCCGATTATAAAATATCACAAGACTGCGCTCCTCTCCCGTTTTCATGACCGTACCGAAACACCCCTTGTGAATGCCGCACTCTGCAAGCTCTTTCACTTCGTTTTTTAAGTGAATATCGTCTAATTCTTCCAGTTTCATTTTGTCACCCCAAAAACTTCACGGACGGAAGACAAGTTCCAGATCGGTTTCCGATATGGGACAGTCGATCGTATCCGCTCCCGTTTCATCGGGAAAAAATACAAGCCAACGCCCCTCGATCTTCTGCGGATCGAGGATCGTCCCGACCATGTCTTTATGTACCCCGAATTTTGCGTAGTTCTCTTTTTCGACCAATACTTTCACCGAGTCATATTCCCGAAGATGTGTTTCTTCAAAACGAAGTTTTTTTGTGAAATCTTCGGTCGCCATTTTTTGCATCATCTCTTTTTTGATGTGATCGAGCAACTTTCTGTAATATTCAAGATCGTCATTATTCGCCCATGCGTAGGCATAATCCCCGAGATCTTCGGGATTATAAAAAAGGACAAGGCTTCGTTTTTCGCCCAATTTTATGATGACGCCCCTGCAACCCTTGTGAATGCCGCACGCCGCAAGTTCTTCCACTTCGCGTTTCAAATGAACGCCGTCATACTCTTCCAATTCCATTTTGCCACCCCCGTAAAAGCTGTTGAACAACTCCGCGTTTCCCGAAAATACGTTACTTTCACTCTCCATGCGTTGCATGCGCTTCCAAAAAGCGGACCGCCGCGCCGATTGCACGTTTGAGCGCATCGCCCGAAAAACCGTGTCCCGCGCCCGCGATCACGGTGAGCGCCGCCCGCTCCGCGCCGTATGCCTTTACCGCGCCGCCGATAACTTCTTTCGGCACGATCATGTCGCGGTCCCCCCACACGATGCACACATCTCCCCGAAAATTCCCGATGACGGAAAACGGGTCGAGCGTCTGCACGGACCTTACGTATTCCGCGCCGACAAAATAGCCCATGAGCGGCGTTTCCCGTTCGGGCTTGCACCGCCAATCGGCGGGAATGTTGAGCGCGGGGAAGTAAAGCACGATCGCACGGACCCGCTCCCGTATCTCCTCATCCGCCGCCGTGAGCGCCGTCACCAACCCGCCCTGGCTGCCTCCGAAGAGAAAAAGACGGGTCTTATCCACCTGCACGAGCTTTTCCACGTCCGCGATCGCCGCGCAAAGGTCCTCTTTCATCGTGAACGGCGTGTAGGCGGAAGCCGTTCTCCCCTCGCTCGCGCCGTCTGTCTGCGCGCCGCAGAAGTCGAACGCATAGCACACGAAGCCGCGCCTTGAAAGCGCCGCGCACTCCGCGGAAAAATCGCCGCCGTGACCGTTGAAGCCGTGGCTGAAAATAACGGCGGGATACTTCCCCCCGCCCTGCGGCTCCCAAAGCGTGCCGCAGAGAGTGATCCGCCGCCCCGCTTCGTCCGTATACTCCAACCGATGTTCCCTTTTTTGGATCTCCATACCCTTATTGTAGCACAGCCCGCCGCGCAAGTCAACGGGCAAACGTTTGAACCGCATGAGCTTCCGAAGAAGAAACCGCAAACGCCGCGTTGGCGGGAGTTGACTTTTGCTTGAAAATCTGTTACACTTCCCCTATGGAATGTCATCTTTGCCCCGTGAACTGCGGGGCGGACAGAACGGCGCGGGCGGGGCGGTGCGGCGTTACGGGGCTGACCGTCGCAAAATACTATCTGCACCCGTTCGAAGAACCCTGCCTTTCGCCGAACGGCAAGAGCGGCACGGTGTTTTTCGGCGGATGCAATCTGCGCTGCGTGTTCTGCCAAAACTACGAGGTGAGCAGAGCGATGCGCGGCAGAAGCGTCACGCCCAAAGAGCTTGCCGAAATTTTCAAAGAGTTGGAAGAAATGGGGGCGGAGAACCTCGATCTCGTCACGCCCGACCACGTCTCCCCGCTCATTGCCGAGGCGCTTTCCCTCTATAAGCCGAAAATTCCCGTCGTGTATAATTCGAGCGGATACGCTCTCCCCGCCGCGCTCCGCGAGATCGACCCCTTGATCGACGTGTATCTGCCCGACTTCAAATTTTTCTCGCCCGAACTTTCGGAGCGGTACACTGGCAGACGGGACTACGGCGAGGTGGCCCGCGCCGCCCTCTCCTTTATGGCGCAAAAGCCGATCATATGGAGCGAAGACGGAAAATTGCTCTCGGGGATCGTGGCGCGGCACCTCGTTCTGCCGATGTGTACTTCCGATTCTCTGCGCGTTCTCGACGCGTTGAAAGAAATTCTGCCCGCGGGCGCGCCCGTCTCTCTCATGCGGCAATACACGCCGATGGCCGAGATTTCGGGCTTCCCCGAGCTGAACCGAAGAGTTACTTCCCGCGAGTACCGCCGCGTGGCCGATCATGCCCTCGCGCTCGGCTTTTCGCCCCTCTACACGCAGGAAAAGGACAGCGCGGAGAAGAAATTCATTCCCGATTGGGACGACGGAACATGACAAATACAAGGCGCGGCGGCGGGCAATTTGCCCGCCGCCGCGCCGTATCGATCGGTTTTCGGTTACTCTCCGTAGCCGTCCGGATTGTTCTTCTGCCAGTTCCACTGGTCGCGGCACATCTTTTCGAGGTCGTACTCCGCACGCCAGCCGAGTTCCTTTTCCGCCTTTTCCGCCGAGGCATAGCAGGCGGCGATGTCCCCCGCTCTCCGCGGCTTGATCTTGTAGGGAAGCTCCTTTCCGCACGCTTTGGAAAACGCCTTGATCATGTCCAGCACGCTGTATCCGACGCCCGTGCCGAGATTGTAGACATAAACGCCCGCCTTTTTAAGTTTTTCGATCGCCGCAACGTGACCGCGCGCGAGATCGACAACGTGGATGTAGTCCCTTACGCCCGTGCCGTCGGGAGTGGGATAGTCGTTGCCGAACACGCCGATCTCGGCAAGTTTCCCGCTCGCCACCTGCGCCACGTAGGGCATGAGATTGTTCGGGATTCCCTTGGGGTCCTCGCCGATCAGCCCGCTCTCGTGCGCGCCCACGGGGTTAAAGTAGCGCAAGAGCGCCACCGTCCAGCCGTTGTCCGCGGCATACACGTCGCGCAGGATGTTCTCCTGCATCACCTTTGTCGCGCCGTAAGGGTTTGTGGTCGGGTTAAGACGGGTCGTCTCCTTTAAGGGCAGTTCGGCGGGGTCTCCGTACACCGTTGCCGAGGAGGAGAACACAATCTTTTTCACGCCGAATTTTTGCATCGTTTCGAGCAGTACGAGGGTGGAAACGAGGTTGTTGTCGTAATACGCCACGGGTTTTGCAACGCTCTCCCCCACCGCTTTGAGCCCCGCAAAGTGGATGACCCAATCGATCTCGTGCGCCGTGAAGATGAGTTCCATCGCGGCGCGGTCGCGCACGTCGTTCTCGTAGAACACGACCTGTTTGCCCGTGATCTTCTCCGCGCGGGAGATCGCCTCCCTGCTCGCGTTGGAGAGATTGTCCACGACGATCACACAGTATCCCTTGTCCAAAAGTTCCACCACGGTATGCGAGCCGATGAAGCCCGCGCCGCCCGTCACCAAGATATTCATATTACACTCCTTTTTCCCATTATAGCAGAAATGCGGAAAGATTGCAACCGAACGCAAGGGCAGAACGCATTCCGCGCAAAAGTTTTCGGTTGACTTTTTTCCGCTTTTCCGTTACAATGGACAAGGTCAGCCGTTGAGCCAATCGTCTTTGAGCTTTACAAGCTCTTTGGCGAGTTTTCCGCACTCGGCGGGCGAAGCGCCTTTCAAGCGCTCTTCGAGGGCGCGCACGGCGAAAAGCTGTCTGCATTTTTTCTTCATATTCTTAGTTTCGGAAGGCGGCGGAAAGTTATGCTTCTCTCCCTCGAAAACGTCACGTTCGGCTATCTCGGCGTTCCCACGGTGGAAAACGTCTCTTTTTCTCTGCACGAAAAGGAGCGCGTGGGGCTTTTGGGCGGCAACGGCGCGGGAAAAACCACCCTTTTGAAACTCATTTTGGGCGAACTTTCCCCCGACGGCGGCAACGTGTTCGTAAAGAGCGGGCTTCGCATCGGCTACCTTGCGCAGAGCGGCGGGTTCGAGTCGGACTCCACCGTGTACGAGGCGATGAAAGAGGTATTTGCGGAGGACGAACGGCTCATTTCCCGCCTTGCCGAAACGCAGGAGCAATTTGCCCGCGCCGCGGAAGCGGAACGCCCCGCCCTCTCTTCGCAGATCGAGAGCCTGCAAAAACGCATCGCCGCGCGGGACAGTTACCATACCGACGTGCGCATCCGCACCGTTCTCGGCGGCATGGGGTTCGGGGAGATGTTCGATCAGACCGTTTCCACGATGTCGGGCGGGGAAAAGACGCGGTTACAGCTCTGCCGCCTCCTGCTCGAAGATCCCGAACTGCTCATTTTGGACGAACCGACCAACCACCTCGACGTAAAGACCCTCTTCTGGCTCGAAGACTATCTGCTCACCCTGAAAGGCGCGCTCCTCGTCGTCTCGCACGACCGCTATTTTTTGGACCGACTGACTTCGCGCACCCTCGAACTCGAAGGCAAAAAGGTGACCGCTTACAAGGGCAACTATTCCAAGTATAAAATTTTGAAAGAGGAGCGGTACAAAGAAGAACTCCGCGCCTACGAAAAACAGCAGGAAGAGATCGCAAAACTGCAAGGATATGTGGATAAAAACCTTGTCCGCGCGACCACCGCAAAGAGCGCGCTCTCCCGCATGAACAAGCTCGAACGCATGGAAGTTCTCGAAAAACCGGCTCCCCCGCCCGCGCCGCCGCGCTTCCATTTCGAATACGACGAACGGCCGTATGAAACCGTGATCTTCGCTCCCCGCTTCGACCTCTATGCCGAGGAAAAACTTCTGCTTAAAGACGCGTCGTTCACCCTCATGCGCGGGGAAAAGTGCGCGCTCGTGGGCGAAAACGGCACGGGAAAATCCACTCTCCTCAAATTTTTGAAGAAAGAAAGCGACAAAGTGCGGCACGCGAAGTTTGTGAAGATCGGCTATTATGACCAGGAGAACGCCGACCTCGACCCCGAGGAGCGGGTCCTCGACGCCTTTTGGGGGAAACATTCCCGCCTTACGCAAACGGACGCGCGAAAGGTTCTGGCGCAGGCGGGACTTTTTGCCGAAGACATGGAAAAGAAAGTGAAAGAGCTTTCGGGGGGACTTCGGGCAAAACTCTCGCTCGCGGTCCTCGAAGAGGAGCGCGCAAACGTCCTCTTTCTGGACGAGCCTACCAACCACCTCGACCTGCCCGCGCGCGAATCGCTCGAAGAAGGCCTGAAAAATTTCGGCGGCACCCTCCTCTTTGTCTCGCACGACAGGCGGTTCATCGAGGCGCTCGCGGATAAGATCGTTCTCATCGAAAACGGCAGGCTGAGGGTATTTGCGGGCAATTATGCGGCCTTTCTCGAAGAACAGCGAGCGCGGGAAAGCGCGCCCGCCGCAAAAAAGGAAGAGAAAGAAAAAAGCGCCTCCTACCGCAGCAGGGAGGAGCGCGCCAAAGAGGCGAGGACGAAACAGCGCACCAAAGAGATCGAAAGCCGCCTCGAAGCGCTCGAAGCGGAGGAAGAGGCGCTCAACGTATCGCTTGCGGAATGCGCGGCGGATTACCGCAAAGTGCGGGAGATCACCGCGCGTTTAGAAGAACTGCACGCCGAGTCGGACGCGCTCTACGCGGAATACGAAACGCTCATCTGACGATTGTGCGTAAAAAACCGAGGCTTTTCCGCCTCGGTTTTTCCTTTTTTAGTACTATGTCTGTCATAATCGCAATACTATGTCACGCATAATAACCGTGTTTATGTCTGACATAGTATTACTAAAAACGCAAGGCGTAGTATTATGTCACACATAGTATACTATATTTTGTTTTAATCGATGTTGATGGTTTTGGACACGGGCTTTTTTGGCTGCATCTTGGGAACGCTGAGGCTGAGGATCCCGTTTTCATACTTTGCTTTCACGTTTTCCTGCTCCACGTCCTCCCCCACGTAGTAGCTTCTGCGGCAGGACACTCTGCACTCCCTGCGCAGATAGCGCGCGTTCTTGTTCTCCTCTTTCTCCGCCTTTTCCGCACCGACGGTGAGATAGCCGTTTTCCAAAGAGACGCTGATCTCGCTCTTCTCAAAACCGGGAAGTTCGATTTCAAGCTCGTAGCTTTGGTCTGTTTCGCGGATGTCCGTGCGCATGCTGTCGAGCTTTTCGTCGTAGAACATGGGGCGGAAGAAGTCGTCGAGCGCGTCGAAAATGTCGTTTTGGGGTCTTGTCTGTAAATAATTTTTCATCCTTTTTTCTCCTTTCCCTTGCGGGAGTTTCTTTTCATCTTATTTATACCTCTTTTTCGAAGTTCTAAAACGATCGGAAAAAAATTTCATAAAAAAAGGAGGGGCTCGCCCTCTTTTTTTGTGAAATTCCGTCAGTTGTTCGAAGAACCGCTGCTCGCGCTCCCCGCCGCCGAAGCGATTTGGAGAATGTAGTAGAGCAGTTCGAGCGCCGAGAGGATCAGATCGTTGACATATTGGATGTTGTAGAGCTTAAACAGCTTCTTTATGTCCTCGATCTCCTCCTCGGTCGCCATTTCGTTTTCGCGGAGAAGTTCATAGGCCCTTTCCTGCGCTCTTTTTTCCGTTTTAAGCGTCATCAGCGAAAGAACAAAGGAGAGCAGATAGAACCCCGCGCCCAGCGCCGCGAAGACGATCGTCACCCAGCCGTTCGTATGTAACAGCAGAAAATCGAGCAAAACGCCCACGACAATGAGCGGGATAAAGGCAAGGGGACCGAACGTGATGAGCGGGATGAGCCGTATCCGCGCTTTCATTGCGGGATCGCCCTCCTTGTCGAGTACGGCAAGCGCGGACTTCTGCACCCCCATAGCGAGCGCGGTAACGCTCTTTTTGTGCCTTGTGAGCCTTCTGAGACGCACTTTCTTGAAATAGTGGCTGTAACTGTTGCCGAACATGAGCGAACCCACCGTTTTTACCTTGATGTGTTCCAGCCCGTTGGCGTCCAAGATCTTTCTCGCCGCTTCCACGCCCGTGAGGCCCGCGCTGTTCTCTTTGCGGTTGAAGCGGAAGTACTTGATACCGAGTACGATGCTTACCGTCAGGGAAACGAGCGCGACAAGAATGATGAGCGCGCCCACGACCAGGATGGCAAGCCCGAGCGACGGGTTGCCGTTGCCCGCTTCGTTGAGCAATTCTTCCCAAATATCCATGACAAATCTCCCTTTTTTTGATTTTATTCCATTATACGACAAATATTTTAAGCGGTCAAGCGTTCCCGAAAAAAATGCCCGCCGCGGAATGTCCGTAGCGGGCTATCGAAACATCCTAAATTTTGGCTACGCCCGAGGCCCTCGCCGCCGCCGCGACCGCTCGCGCCACCGCCTCGTGCGCCCGCATATCGTAGGCGTAGGGCAGGATATAGCCTCTTCCGAGTTCCTCTTCCTCTACACAGGAGGCGATCGCCTGCGAAGCCGCATACATCATGCCGAAGTCGATCTTTTTCGCCCGCACGTCGAGCGCGCCGCGGAAAAGCCCCGGGAAGACGAGAACGTTGTTGATTTGGTTGGGTTTTTCGGAGGAACCCGTGCCGACGACCGCCGCGCCCGCCTCCAAAGCGTCCTCCCGCGAAATTTCGGGGGTGGGATTGGCGCAGGCGAACACAACGGCGTCCCGCGCCATCGAACGCACCATCTCTTTCGTGACGCAATCCGGACCCGAAACGCCGATAAACGCGTCGGCGCCCTTCATCGCGCCGGAAAGCAGGCCTCTGCGGCGTTCCCCGTTGGTTTTCAGGGCGATCTCCCGTTGCGCGGGCGGAAGCCGTCCGTCCCTCTCGTCGAGGATCCCCTGCCTGTCGCAGAGAACGACGTCCCCCACTTTCATCTTCAACAAAAATTCGGCAATGGCAACGCCCGCCGCCCCCGCGCCGTTGATGACGACGCGCACATGTTCCATTTTCTTCCCCACAAGTTTGAGCGCGTTGAGAAGCGCCGCCGCCACGACAATGGCCGTCCCGTGCTGGTCGTCGTGAAAGACGGGGATATCGAGGTCCTCGATGAGCCGCCGCTCGATCCCGAAACAGCGGGGGGCCGCTATATCTTCGAGGTTGATGCCGCCGAACGAACCCGACAGAAGCTCTATGGTGCGGACGATCTCCTCGGGGTCTTTCGTGCGGAGGCACAGCGGAACGGCGTCTACGCCGCCGAACGCCTTAAAAAGGGCGCATTTGCCCTCCATGACGGGCATGCCCGCCTCGGGGCCGATGTCGCCCAGGCCCAAAATTGCGGTGCCGTCCGTGATCACCGCAACCGTATTCCAGCGGCGGGTGAGTTCGAAGCTCTTTTCAAGGTCCTTTTGGATGGCAAGGCACGGCTCCGCCACGCCGGGGGTATAGGCGAGGGAGAGTTTTTCGCGGCTGTCCACCTCCACGCGGGGCGTAATTTCGATCTTGCCCCGCCACTCGGCGTGTTTTTTGAGGGATTCTTCTCTGTAATTCATCTTGCGCTTCTCCTGTTCCGCACCATTATAGAGCAGAACCCCCCTTTCCGTCAAGCGTTTGCCCTGCGCGGTCCGCTTGAAAACGCGCCCGCGTCAGGAAAAACAGTCGCCCGCATTCACAATGGCAAGGCACAGTTCCGCTTGCAGGTACCTTAAATCCTTTGCATAGAGAATGCCGTCCGCGATCTCCGTTCCCCGCCGCTCCGCCGCGGCAAGGCGGACGTTCCAAAGCCCGAAAAGGTTTTCTTCATTCCCGCCGCGCAACCCTTTGAGCGCTTTTACCACGCCGCGCACCGCGACCCGCGCTTCTTCCTGCGAAAGGTCGGCGCGTTCCAGCCCGTTGGCCGTGTCATAGAGAATGCGCGCGCAGGTCTCCGCCGTTTCGAGATTTCCCTCCACACGGCTTTTTTGCGCCGCATTTTTGCCCTCTAAGACGAAATCCGAGCCGCTCAGGGTGAGAATGCGGGTTGCGATCTCTTTCTCTTCCATCGCGCTTTGCACGCGCTCTGCGTCCGTCACGCGGAAGTAACAGGCGAGAACGACGCAGCTCCCGCCCGCCGTATCCAGACGGAATCCCGCGCCGCCCGAAAGATATACCTGCCCCGCGACCGCCGCCGCGGTGGTCTCCTCGCAGTCGCGCACGAGAAAGTAGTACTCCCTCTCCGCCGAGACGCGCGCGTAATCCCGCCCGTACCAGAAGAACACGCCCACGAACAGCCCCACCGTCAATAAAAACACCGCGAGAGCGGCAAGAAACGTCGCCGCGCTCAGACGGCCCCCGCTCTTTTGAAAACTTCCCATACCCCATTTTATGCAGAGCCGCGCGGCGTTTATCACGCCGCGCGGCTCATCGGGTTTATCGCCTGCGTCTTAACATGTCTCCCTCTTGAAGGGGATACGGGCATTCGAACGTGTACCGCTCTTGCACGAGTTTTGCATCGGGACAGGGTTCTCCCGCAGCGTTGCGCAGATCTTTTACGGCGATCTCTCTCCCGAAATACCCGTCGGGAGACAAAATTTCGAGCGTGTCGCCCTCGCGGAAGCGGTTGCGCATCTCCACGAGGACCCGCCCGTCCCGTGAGCCGAGAACGTTTGCGATATATACGCATTTCCCCTCGGGGACGGAATTTTCATAGTCCTCCGTTTCGCGGTTTTCGCCCAGCGCATAGGCAGTGGTGAACGCGCGGCGGGCGGCGCAGCCGAGTTCCCCGCCCAAAGCCGCGGTATATCCGCCGTCCATGATGCGGCGGTAGGCGTTTACGACCGTCGCAAGATAGTATTCGCTCTTCATTCTGCCCTCGATTTTGAACGAACACACGCCCGCGGCGGCAAGTTCTTTGAGATAGCGGCTCATGTTGAGGTCGCGGCTGTTGAGAATGTACGCGCCACGCCCGTCCTCTTCGATCTCGTACCACTCTTTCGTCCTGCTCTCCCCGCTCTGGATGCGGTAACGCCAGCGGCACGCCTGCACGCACTCGCCGCGGTTGCTCTTCCTGCCGTCGAGGTAGTCGGAAAGGAGACACCTGCCGCTGTAAGAGATGCACATCGCGCCGTGGACGAACGCTTCCAATTCCAGATCGGGAACTGCGGCGTGGATCTCGGAAATCTCTTCGAGGGAAAGCTCGCGGGCAAGCACGGCGCGGACTGCGCCGAGATCGCGGTACATGGCGGCAGTCTCGCGGTTGAGGGTGTTCGCCTGCGTGGAAATGTGAACGGGAAGCTCGGGCGCGACTCTCCTGCAAAGGCGGAACGCCCCGAGATCGGAGATGAGGACGCCGTCCGCTTTGAGTTCATTAAGAAGCCCGAAATACCGCGTAAGCGCGGCGAAATCGCCGTTCCGTGCAAAGATATTGGCGCAGATGTACACCTTTTTGCCGCAACCGTGGGCAAAGGAGAGCGCGGCGGCAAGTTCCTCGTCGGTAAAGTTATCCGCAAAAGAGCGCAAAGAAAACGCCTTGCCGCCGAGGTAGACGGCGTCGGCGCCGTAGTAGATCGCGGTTTTGAGTTTTTGGAAATTGCCCGCGGGGGCGAGAAGTTCGGGTTTCATCGTTTGATACTGACGGCGATTCCCTCGCCGTAATCGTAAAATTTTGTCTCAAAGACGGGATCGTTTTGCAGTTGCTGCCGATATTCTGCAAGGTGTAAGGCGAGCATCCTCCGCTTCTTCGGCACGGCTTCCATCTCTTTCCCGAGGAAAAAAACGTCGTCCGAGAGCAAAACGCCGCCCCGCTTCAACAGCCGCTTGCAGTCGGGAAGATAGCGCAGATACTGCACTTTCGGCCCGTCCGCAAAGATCAGGTCGTACTCCCCTTGGAGCAAGGGCAGGATCTCCCCCGCGTCCCCCTCGAAGAGGGTCACGCGGTCGGAAAATGCAAACCGTATGAAGTTTTCGCGCGCTTTTGCCGTGCGCACGGGGTCAAGCTCGATCCCCGTATAGCGGGCGCCGCACACCGTGAGCATGGCGCACGCCGTCAGCCCCTCGGCCGTCCCGATCTCCAAAATGCGCGCGGGAGAGCGCTCCCTGCACAGGGACAAGAGATATGCGAGCGTTTCGTCCGCGCATGTGGGGTCCCGCACCGTTTTAGCGGCTTCCCTGAGCGCAAGCAGGGCGGGCGGCAATCCGTTCAGTTCCATTCCGCTTCGCTCGCGGCAACGCGCGCTTCATAGGCCCTTCCCAAAATACGCCCGAGGACGGGGAAAGGAGAATTTACCGCCGCCTGCGGGAGCGGTTCGTTGTTGTTCGTGCAGAATACGCGGTGAAAGACCGCCGTTAAAACCGCGATCTGGTCCTTGTAGATCTCGGCATGGGCGCACTCGGTGCGAAATTCCTCGTACTCGGTGCGGGCGGTGGAAATATCCCCCTCGTCGAGCTTGATGAGGATGAAATAATACGCCGTCATGTACTTCCAGCCCTTGCCGCCGTTGTGGCGGAGAACGTCGACGTACCGCTTGGCGGCGGGAAGATCATCGAGCGCCATGCTCGCGCGGATGTACCGCATGATCGCCACGATGCGCACGAGGAAGAAAAAGGGACTCTTCATCTTTTTTTCGATGAGGGCGCGCTCCTCGTCGTATTTTTTCTCCTCGCAAAGTTTGCCGCATTTCAGATTGAGATTGTCCTGCATGACGATCTTTGCAAGGAGAAGAAGTACAAACACGGCAGCGGCGAGAAGAATGACGCCGCCGACGATCTCGCGGGGCTCGCTGTCCAAAACGAGGACGACGATCCCGAACGCGAGGAAGATCGCCGCGCAGATCGGCAAGCCGATGTA
Source organism: uncultured Clostridia bacterium (assembly GCA_947631905.1). Taxonomy (GTDB): domain Bacteria; phylum Bacillota; class Clostridia; order Christensenellales; family Borkfalkiaceae; genus Gallimonas. The sequence continues at coordinate 73,182 of CANRND010000007.1, forward strand.
GACAAACAAATTCCGTTTCATATTTTTTCTCCTTTCACGGTGTTTGTTTCGGAAAACCGCCAAACGCCGCGGTCTTACACATCTACGAGAATGGGAATGATCATGGGCGATTGTTTCGTCTTTTTGAAGAGATAATTTTTCAAAGCGCGTTTGAGCGCGGCGCAGAGTTCTTCGCGGTTTTTCGCGCCCGTACTCTCGATCGTCTTTTCCGCGATCTCTTTGAGGTCGCGCATATAGTCGTGTTCATCCGAAAAGACGAAGCCGCGGCTCTCGACGCCGACGTCGGACAGCACCGCGTTCCCCGAAACGGCGACCGTGACGATGAATACCCCCTCGCTCGACATGCGGAGACGGTCTTTGAGGACCTCGCCCGTGGAATCCTCGTACCCCTCCCCGTCGATGAGACGGGAACCCGCGGGGAAGCTCTCGCCCTGCGTGAGGCTTTCGTCCGTGACTTCCACGCACGTGCCGATGTCGGGGATAAAGATGTGCTCGGGGCGCATGCCCAGCTCCTCGGCAAGGAGGGCGTGGCGCTTCAAGTGGCGGTACTCCCCGTGGACGGGGATAAAAAACTTGGGGCGGAGCAAAGAGTGCATGATCTTATGCTCTTCCTGGCAGGCGTGGCCCGAAACGTGGATCTTTTCGAGGCTCTCGTACACGACGTTCGCCCCCAGCTTGAACAGGTTGTTGATGACGCGGTAGATCATCCGCTCGTTGCCCGGGATGGGGCTTGCGGAGATGATAATAGTGTCGTTTTTGCCGATGGCGATCTTGTTGAAATCGCCCGCGGCCATGCGCGTGAGCGCGCTCATCGGCTCGCCCTGCGAACCTGTGGAGACGATCACGATCTCGCGGTCGTAAAAATTCTTAATCTTTTCCACGTCCACAAGCACGCCCTCGGGAATGACCAGCTCCCCGATTTTGAGCGCCGCGTCGACGACGTTGAGCATGCTCCTGCCCGAAAGCGCCACTTTTCTGCGGTACTTCACCGCAATGTCGATGATCTGTTGCAGGCGGTGTACGTTGGACGCAAACGTCGCAATGATGAGACGGCGGTCGGCATTCTCCGAAAAAAGATGTTCGAGGGTGGTACCCACCACCGTCTCGCTCATGGTGTATCCGGGGCGCTCGATGTTCGTCGATTCGCCGAGATATAGTAGCACTCCGCGCTTGCCGTATTCGGCGATCTCGGCAAGGTCGATGGGTTTGCCCGCAACGGGCGTCAGATCGATCTTGAAATCCCCGCTGTGGAAGATCACGCCGTAAGGCGTTTCCACGGCGAGCGCCAAAGCCCCCGCAATGGAGTGGTTTACGTTGACGAAATTCACCGTAAACACGCCCGCTTTCACCTTTTCGCCCGGGGAGACCGTGATCATTTTTACGGTATTCAGGCGATGTTCGCGCAGCTTGTTGTCTACAAGGGCGAGCGTGAGTTTGGTGCCGTAGACGGGGGCCGAGATCTCTTTCATGAGATAGGGTACGCCGCCGATATGGTCCTCATGCCCGTGGGTTAAAAACACGGCGCGGATCTTGTGCTTGTTCTTGACGAGGTAGGTGATGTCGGGGAATACGAGGTCAATGCCCGGCATCTCCTCCGTGGGGAAAATGATGCCCGCGTCGATCACGATGATGTCGCTCCCGTACTCGATCGCCGTCATGTTCTTGCCGATCTCCCCCACGCCGCCGAAAAACAGCACTTTTACGGGCTGTTTTTTGCGCTTTTTGGGAGCGCGTTCTCGCGCGGGAACGGGAGCGGGAACGGAAGCGGCCGCGCTCTCCTGCGTTTCCCGTCTGGCGGGAGCGGCCTGCTTTTGCCGCTTTCCTTGTTTTTGCGGCCCGCCCGTTTTTACGCGGCTCTCCTGCGCGGGCGCTTCGGGGAGCCGTGCGGGCGTTCCCTTGCCTTTGGCGCGGGACTTGCGGCGGGGCTTTAAGCCCGCCTCTTCCATCGCCTCTTTGGTGCGGGTCTCGCCCGTGTGCGCGGGTGCGGATCTTGCGGGAGGGTTCTTTTTCGCCTGTTCGCGGTTATACGCCTCGATGCCATTGAGGATCGCCAGCTCGATGGCGCTCTTCCCCTCCTGCCCTTTTTTGCCTTTCTTATCCAAAAAATATCTCCTTCCTGCGGAACATACGGAAAAACGAGAGCAAACGCGCTCCCATTCCCGAAGAAGTTCCGTTTTCCAATCTTTTCCGGTAATATTGTACAACAAATCCGCGCAAAAGGCAATCCCTTTTCCCCGCTTTTCTCAAACGGGGACAGAATTTTTTGCAAAAGTTATTTCGATATATATCGAAATAATGAAATTTTTTATTTTGATAAGTGTCTAATTATAGGGTTTTATGCTCCAAATTGCGTAAATTCATGCGGTGGCGGTTGAATACGACCCCCGCCGTGAAGCAGATCATCATCCAATAGAGCCACAGAAAAAAGATAATGAGAAGGGAAAGCGCGCCGTAGAGCCGCTCCTGGTTTGTGAAATGCAGGTAGACGGAGAACGCGCCCGAGGCGATGAGCCATGCCGCCGCCGTCAACAAACTTCCGAGTAAAGTCTCATACGGCTTGCAACGGTAGGGACAGATGTAAGCGTTGAGCATCCACGCCGCGAGAAACCCGAGGCAGAGGACGAGGGAATACAGCACGAGATAAAAGAGCCATTTCGGCAGTGTGCGGGCGAAGTAGTTGACCCCCAACAAAAGAGACCCCGCCGCGGCGAAGAAGAGAAGTACGGCAAAAGTGAGCAAAACTGCCGACAGGCGCACTTTCCAGCCGTGCTTTTTGCGGCGGTAATCGTATAAAATTTCCCCGCTGCGGCGGAGATGGTAGAAAAAACTTGTGCTTGACCAGAGCGTGGTAGCCAAAAACAGCGCGCTCACCCCCGCCGTTGCGCCCACGGCGTTCTGTTTGAGATAGACGAGCAGTTCCCGCGCCCAGCCGAACAGTTCGAGGCTCATGATCTGCTCCACGCCGAAAGCGGAATTTCCGAAAAGCAACACGAGCCAAAAACTGAGCGGTACAAGGGACATGATGAGAAAGAACGTCAGCGTCCCCGCCACTGTCGTATATCTTCTTGCCGAAAGCGCGCCAAACGCGCGTTTCCCCCACCGCCATGCCCTTTTCGCAAATTCCATACGGGCAGTATGCGCAACTCCATAAAAAAAGCACGGCGCAAAGCCGTGCTTTCCCCGTTTCTGCCCCCGCCGCAGGGAAAAACCGCATGCGGCAGGAAAACGGATGATACGACAAAAAGCACGGACGAGCCGTGCTATTTATCTTGTCGTTTCAAATCCTTATTTCAGGATCTTGGAGACTGCGCCGGAACCGACCGTTCTGCCGCCCTCACGGATAGCGAAACGGAGGCCTTCCTCGATCGCAACGGGCTTGATCAGCTCGACGGTCAAGGTGACGTGGTCGCCGGGAACGACCATTTCAACGCCCGCGGGAAGCTCGATGGCGCCCGTGACGTCGGTCGTTCTGATGAAGAACTGGGGACGATAGTGGTTGAAGAAAGGAGTGTGGCGGCCGCCCTCTTCTTTCGTAAGGACGTACACCTGCGCCTCGAACTTCATTGCGGTGGGAACGGTGCCGGGTTTTGCGATAACCTGTCCTTTCTCGATGTCGGTACGGTTGATACCGCGGAGAAGCGCGCCGACGTTATCGCCCGCCATCGCTTCGTCGAGCTGTTTGTGGAACATTTCGAGACCGGTGATGACGGTGGTGCGGGGCTTGTCGATAAGGCCTACGATCTCTGCGGGATCGCCGACATGCGCAACGCCTCTCTCCACACGGCCCGTAGCAACGGTGCCGCGGCCCGAGATCGTGAACACGTCCTCGACGGGAAGCAGGAAAGGCTTCTGGTCGTCGCGTGCGGGCGTAGGGATATAGCTGTCGACTGCGTCCATGAGTTCGAGAATGCACTGGCATTCGGGAGCCGCAAGGATCTCCGCGTCGGAAGCGCCGCTGGTCGCTTTTTCGAGCGCCTTCAAAGCCGAACCCTTGATGATCGGGATGTCGTCGCCGGGGAAGTCATAGGAGCTGAGAAGCTCGCGGATCTCCATCTCGACGAGGTCCAGAAGTTCGGGATCGTCCATCTGGTCGATCTTGTTCAGGAATACGATGATATAAGGCACGCCGACCTGACGGGCGAGCAGGATGTGTTCGCGGGTCTGGGGCATGGGACCGTCGGTCGCCGCAACGACGAGGATCGCGCCGTCCATCTGCGCCGCGCCCGTGATCATGTTCTTGACATAGTCGGCGTGACCGGGGCAGTCAACGTGCGCATAGTGACGGGAATCCGTCTGATACTCAACGTGAGCGGTGTTGATCGTGATACCGCGCGCCTTTTCTTCGGGCGCCTTGTCGATCTCGTCGTACCGCATCTTCTGCGCTTGACCCTTGCATGCCATAACCATAGTGATAGCTGCGGTCAAAGTGGTTTTGCCGTGGTCAACGTGGCCGATGGTGCCGATGTTAACGTGCGGCTTGCTTCTGTCGAATTTTGCCTTTGCCATTTTGAGTGATCCTCCGATTATTTTATAATTTTGATAACTTCTTCCCTCAGGAAGCGCAGCTATCTATCATCCGATAAAGAGCTGATTTTTGCTTATCGAGGTTATTATACCCCAATCTTTGAAAATTTGCAAATGTTTTTATGCAAATTTTTCCGAAAACGGGAAAACTGCTCAGTCCCTCTTTGTGCGGCCCGAAATGATCTTTTCGGAGAGGCTCTTCGGGACTTCCGCATAGTGGTCGAACTGCATCGTGAACTGTCCTCTGCCCTGCGTTCTCGAACGCAGATCGGTGGCGTAGCCGAACATCTCCGAAAGCGGCACTTCCGCGTCGATGATCTTCGCGCCGTTCCTATCGTCGGTGCCGAGGATGTTGCCGCGGCGGCCCGAGATGTTGCCCATAAGGTCGCCGAAGTAATCTTCGGGGGTGACGATCTCCACTTTCATGATGGGTTCGAGCAAAACGGGCTGCGCTTTTTCCAAACCGTTTTTGAGCGCCATGGAACCCGCGATCTTGAACGCCATTTCCGAGGAGTCGACCTCGTGGTAGCTTCCGTCGTAGACCTCGACTTTGAAGTCCATGATCTCATAGCCCGCGAGGAAGCCGTTTTTGGCGGCCTCCTGGATGCCCTTGTCGATGGCGGGGATATATTCTTTGGGAATAGAGCCGCCCACCGTCTGGTCCTCAAAGCTGTAACCTGCGCCGCGCTCCTGCGGGATGAGCCTGATCTTGCAGTGGCCGTATTGGCCCTTGCCGCCCGACTGCCGCTTGTACATGCCCTCCGCTTCGACCGCTTTTTTGAACGTTTCGCGGTAGGCGACCTGCGGCGCGCCGACGTTGGCTTCCACATGGAACTCGCGCAGAAGCCTGTCCACGATGATGTCGAGGTGCAACTCGCCCATGCCCGCGATGATGGTCTGCCCCGTCTCCTGGTCGGTATAAGTGCGGAACGTGGGGTCCTCCTCGGCGAGCTTGACGAGCGCCATCGTCATCTTCTCCTGCCCCGCTTTCGTCTTGGGTTCGAGGGAGAGCTGGATGACGGGTTCGGGGAACTCCATCTTTTCGAGAATGATGGGGTTCTTCTCGTCGCAGAGCGTATCGCCCGTCGTGGTGTTTTTAAGCCCCACGATCGCGCAGATGTCGCCCGAATAGATCTTGTCGATGTCCCGCCGCTCGTTCGCGTGCATCTGCACGAGACGGCCTACGCGCTCTTTTTTGCCCTTTGTGGAGTTATACACATAGGAGCCCGCTTCGAGTACGCCCGAGTAGCAACGGAAATAGGCGAGCGTTCCCACATAGGGATCGGTCGCAATTTTGAATGCAAGCCCGGAGAAAGGTTCCTCGTCCGAAGTCTTACGTTCCTCTTCCTGCTCCGTGTCGGGATTGACGCCCTTTACGTGGTCGACGTCGAGAGGGCTGGGCAGGAAGTTGATGACCGCGTCGAGCAAGAACTGCACGCCCTTGTTGCGGTAAGAAGAGCCGCAGAGCATGGGAATGGCGTCCGATTTCAGACAGCGCATACGCATGCCCTTGATGATGTCCTCTTCGGAAAGATCCCCCTCTTCGAGGAATTTTTCCATCAGTTCGTCATCTGCGAGCGCCGCTTCCTCCGCGAGCTTCGCGCGGTATTCTTTGGCGGTCTCCATGAGGTCGGCGGGAATGGGTTCCTTGCGGAAATCCTTGCCGAGATCGTCGTAGTAGACCTCCGCCTCCATCTTGATGAGGTCGATGATGCCGCGGAAAGAGCCTTCCTTGCCGATGGGAAGCTCGATCGGAACGGGGTTCGCGCCGAGCCGTTCGCGGATCATTTGCTCCACATGGAAGAAATCCGCGCCGTTGATGTCCATCTTGTTGACATAGGCGATACGCGGGACCTTATACTTGTCCGCCTGCCGCCATACGGTTTCGGACTGCGGCTCCACGCCGCCCTTTGCACAGAAAGTGGCGACGGCGCCGTCGAGGACGCGGAGCGAACGCTCCACTTCCACCGTAAAGTCGACGTGGCCAGGCGTATCGATGATGTTGAAACGATGCCCTTTCCAGATACAGGTGGTGGCGGCGGAAGTAATGGTGATGCCGCGTTCCTGCTCCTGCACCATCCAGTCCATCGTCGCGGCGCCCTCGTGGACTTCGCCCAGCTTGTGCGTCTTGCCCGTGTAGAACAAAATACGCTCGGTGGTGGTGGTCTTTCCGGCGTCGATATGCGCCATGATCCCGAAATTTCTGGTATGCGCTAAATCGTATTCTCTTGGCATAAGTTACTTGTTCTCCTCTCAGAATCTGAAATGAGCAAACGCCTTGTTGGCTTCCGCCATTCTGTGGGTATCTTCTTTCTTCTTCACGGACGCCTATAACAATACGGGCGCGTCCGTGAAGAAGAAAGAAGATACC
>CANRND010000008.1 GCA_947631905.1 uncultured Clostridia bacterium
TCATCTGCTGTTGCATTGCGCATCTCCTTTATCACTCTGATTGCCTCCATGAAGAGGCTTGACCTCTCTCCGCCCAACCCTGCACGTTTGCCCGCCACAGATAGGTCTTGACAAGGAGAGCCAAACGTTATCACGTCCACCGACTTGATTTCTGCGCCGTTGATCTTCGTAATGTCTCCAAGCTGGCGGCAGTTCGGGAAGCGTTTCGCCGTTACTTCAAGCGGGAATCGCTCGATCTCCGAACTCCACACGGGCGTTATCCCGCATAACTCCGCGGCAAAACAGCACGTCCCCGCGCCGTCGAATAGACTACCGAGGGTCATTTCACACCTCAAAACGGAATATCTCCGTCGTCGTCAAATGTGGACATTTGCACTTTTCTCGTAGGAGCGGGGCGTTGTTGCGGTATGCTCTCGGGCGCTGTGTCGCCGCTGTCTCTCTTTGGCGAGGTCAAGAACTCGCAGTCCTGCGTGATTACGTCCACCGCTGTGCGCTGATTGCCGCGATTGTCCTCGTAGTTGCGTATTTGAATGCTCCCCGTCACGGCGACCTTTGAGCCTTTCCTGCAATAACGGGCAATGCTGTCCGCAACACCGCGCCACGCCGTGCAGTTAAAGAAATTTGTTTGGCGTTCGCCGTCACCGGTCGTATAAGCGCGGTTGACCGCAATCGCAAAGTGACACACACTCACGCCACTTGCCGTCTCCGTCAGTTCGGGATCGCGCGTTAAGTTACCTATCAAAAAAACTTTATTCACACCTTTCTCCTCTTTTTTGCTCCTTGCTCTCGGCGGTGTTCGTCGCGCTTTTCCTTAATGAGCGGACAAACCGCTCTTTTCTTCATGCACACAGTGTTTTCTCGAACAGTTCAGGCAAACGCCGCGCTCGTCGAATGCAGTGTAGTTATTCATCTGCTCCACTCCTCGCTTTTCTTTTTTGCTTCTTCCTCGGTAAGGACGACGTTCGTCTCGAAAGCGGAAATATAAAATTCCATTTCTCTCCAATCATTCCTACCAATGAATGAGACATTATTTTCGGAAAATATAATCTTGCAGATTTTCAATGCGATATAGCCACCGTAGAAATAGACATAATAAACAGTATCGCCGATCCCGACGGGCAGGGAATATTCTCCGATTTTTTCCGTCATGTTTTCAAGCTCTGCAAGGCGGTTTACGATGTCGCCGTGCATCATGTCGGCGTGAGTTTCGGAGTCGAGATATACGCCATAGTGCCCAGCTTCTGCGACCCAACGCCCCTTGTCGTCTATTCTTGTCAGCCTCTTGTATTCGTCCATGACCCCATCACCTGATCTCCATGTATTTCTTGATCTCCGCGATCGCAGCGTCTACTCCGTAGGCGACGGCGGCGTAATAGCCTTTGTTGTTAAGATACTCGATCCATTCGAGTTGTTCCTTTGTCGGATGTTCGAGCTTGTCCCGTTTCAGCTCGATAAACAAGCCGTGGAAGCCCTGCTTTACCGTCGGGATAAACAGGTCGGGGAAGCCCTTGCGTAAGCCCATGCGCTTCATTTTCGCGCCGTAGGCTTTGCTCCGCTTGCACTCGTTTGGGATATGTACGCAGACGATCCGAAGAGCATCGCAATACGCAACGACTGTTTCCTGTACCTCGTCCTCTGTCGGACGATAGAATTCCGTCTGTTTCATCTCTCACCTCTTCATAACCTTTATGTCAAACCAACCGCCCTGTATTGCCCGATAGACTTCATTGGCTTGTTCTTTATCGGCGTTGTCTCCGTATTCGGCATAGCAATACCAACTTTGAAGACGGTCAATTATATCTTCCAATTTTGCGTTCGTGAGCGCACGCCCGTTGAGGGAGCAGTGCTGAATAAACTTTCCGAGCGCCGACCTTGTCATCGGTCCGACCTCCCACCGCGTCATGAGAACGTCGTAGCTCTCGCGCGCGCCCGCGCTTGATGGGTTATTATATATTTCTTCTTTCTTACTTTCTTTGTTATAACTTACTCTATCTTTACCTAACCTAACTTGGGTTGCCATTTGGTTGCCATTTGGTTGCCATTTGGTTGCCTCTGCTTCTGTGGTTGTCAGTTGGTTGTCAGTTGGTTGCCAGTTGGTTGACGGAAGGTTGCCATCTTGTACACCGTTTTCTTCTTCTACATACATAGGGACAGGAACCCCTTGCGTCTCATCGAATGTGTACCCTCCATCGGGTTTAAGAAAAAGCGTCGCCTTTTCCTCGATGTAAACGGTTTCCTTATATCTGTCTTTTCTCAAAAGATTGTGCATGCGCCAATGCTTGATGACGATTACGCCGGACGGGAAGCATAAAATAAAACGTTTGTCTATAAGCGTCTTAAAGTCCTTGTCCTTGCCGCCTACAAGCCTTTGAATGCTTTTTGGGTTCTTGACGAACCCGTCATCGTCTGCATTCATGCACAAATGAAAGTACAGAGCTTGACTGCTCAACGACATCTCGATAAAAGCGTCGCTCTCCGTGATTTGTGGTGAAAACATTCTTCTCTGTGCCATTTTTTGCTCCCGCTTTGTCTGCTCCCCCTTTTCCCATTAGAGATCGGGGGAGCGATTTTTCTTGCTTTTACAGGACGAAAACCTTCTCTCCGTACTTTGTCTTATGCCTTCGAATTGCCGAAAAAGCTGTCCTCGTCGAACTCCTCCGCTTCTTCGTCGCCTGCTTCGTCCTCCGCCTCTTTGGTCTCGGGGGCGCCGCCTTTCTTGCCTGTTTTCTGCCCGCCCTTTTTGGGAGCGCCGCCACCTTGAATGTTCGAGATCGTGGTCTTGATCTTGTCGTAATCCACAGCGGAAATATTCTTGATCTCGCCCAGCTCATAGCCGAGCGCTTCCAAGGCGTCGATCCTCGCCTGATTTGCCCCGATAATGCCCGAGAGTTCGTCGATTTGTGCTTTGCTGATGGTCTTGACAGTACCCTCAACGAGCGCCTGCTTCGTGGTTTCACCGTCCTTTAAGGCATTGTAATATTGAATGGCAAGGCGCAGGTGTCCCGCGTTCCAACGGTCGCACTTTTCGCCTATAATACGCTCCAAAAGGAGCGCATCGATCTCGTATTCCTCGAACGCCTTTTTGCACTTCTTGATACGGTCTGCAAGCCCATTGCCATCGCCGTTCAATGTCTCACGGCACTTTTCGAGCGCCAAGTCCACGAGGTCGCGGGGAATGACGCGCTCAATGCACGCCCTCATGTTGCGGGAGCCGTAATTGAAAACGACCTCCCGAATGTCCCTGTCCTCCGTAACACGCTTCCTGCCGCCCTTTGTGTCGCGGTAGTGAGGCACGGTAAATCTGCGAGAGACACGGATATTGTTCTCGAAGTCCCACGCAAACGCCTCGCCCTCGGAATAGTCCGTGTAGCGCTGAATCTCGCTGACGCCGAACTCCACATTGCCGTAGCATTGCGCGATCACTTCCATGAGGCGGACGCTCGCGCCCGTGATGGGTTCCCCTGCGCGGGGGAAGCTGTACTCCGCAGCCGCCGCAAGGCGTTCGCGGGAACACGCTTTCTCGACTTTCATCTCCACTTCCGTGTAGTCACGGGGAAAGCGCTTTGCGGTGATCATGGCGATCTCCATCTGCTTCGCTTCTTTCTCGGCGGCAAGGAAGCCGACCGCCCCGACGGGTGCCTGCGGCGCCACGGGCTCATCGAACTCCGAGACCGACGCCTGATTTCTTCTCTGCAAACTGTTGGTCATATTCTTATCCTCCGATTATAATTTTTTGTATTCGAGACTGTTTGCCCTCAAATACTCCGCGAGGGCTTTAAGCTGTGCGTTCGTGCCTGTTACCGCAAAAGATACCGTGTAGAGCTTCTGTGCCGCCTCTTGGGGCTTTGCGGACTCCTCGTCCGCCACTTCCTGCGCCGCCGCTTCTGCCGCCCTTGCCACCTCCTGTGCGGCTTGTATGCGGGCTTTATCGGCTTTCCTGCGTTCGTGCGCCTGAATGGTCGCCGCGAGGTCGAGCGCCTGGAAATACTCGGCTTTCATGTCCGCGTCCTTGTCTCCCAATGCGTCGATGGTGGCAAGCTCCGAGATGATCTTCTGCACGGCGGCGTCAATTTCTTTCCTGACCGCCGTCGGCGTCTTGGAGGCATTAAGCCATTCCTTTTTGGCAATCTTCTCGTAGGGGACGAACTGCGCAAGCGTCTCGGGCAACACGGACGCGAAATACTCCTTGTTTTCTGCGAGGCGGGCATTCTGCCGCTCCTGCTCGTATGCCCTGACCTGCTCGTCGATGGTCGCGGAGACCTCCTCGACGGCGTGGATCACTTCGTCCACTTCCGTCTTGAACTTTTGGAGCGGCGCGTCGTAGATTTTCCCGATCCTGATCCGCTCCGCGTTGAGCGCTTTTGCGAAGTTGTTAAGCTGCGCCTTGTCGCTCTTTGCCTCGGTGATTGACGTCTCGTCGTAGATTTTCCCGACGTACTCGGTGAGACGTTCCTTGACGCTCGCCATGAGGTCTGAATTGTTCCATGCGATGAGCTGGGGAACCAACTGCTCGATGGGTGTACTCAAAATAAGAGCCATTTCTTGTGCCATAAATTTATCCTCCGATTATGATTTTTCAAAATTGCGGGAGAATGAGCGGCGGACGCTCCCTCATCGTTACATAGCCCCAAAATTCGTGTTCGGCTTCGTCGAGATACTTCATGTCAGACGCTATGTCCTTGTCTGTCGCCCTGATCGTCATGCGGCGGACGCTTGTCCGAATCTCATTTGTCTCCATGTCGAGCCACCGAAACTCAGGGTTTATCACGCTAAATTTTCGTTCCGTTACGAGAAGCTGATGGAGTATCTGCGCGTAGTAGTCCTGCGGCATTTGATCTTTCCACTCCTCCCACACGAGGCTATTATCCGCCAGCACGGTTTTACCCTCCCAAACTCCTGCCTCTCGCGTCGTTAGGTCTATAAGCTCGCCGTCGAGACTTGCAAACTGAAAGCCGTCCCGAAGATACACAGTCCGCTTATCGACCTTGACTTTATACCTATCCGCATATTGCAAGCGGAACAGCCCGATGAGATATTTCTCCGCCTCCGATCCGTATTGCACTCGCGGGTTGTCCGAGAGGTCTTTCGGCTGCCGAAGCCCGACCTTTTCCTCCCAGAGTTCGACGTTCGTCTTGAACTTTGACTGCCCTATTGCGGCTGCCGCCTCACTCGCTCCAATTCCCTTTCGCCTGAAAGCAAGCCACTCAGGAGAGCCGTGTTCCAGCTTGATCTTTTCCGTCATACCTGCCTCCGCTACTTCCCGTCCTTGCCTTTCTTGCTCTTGAAAGCCCAGCTTCTTCCTCCGAGCAGGAAAACCTTGTACTCCGCCTTAATCAATGCGACGGTGAGTAGCACGATAAGAACTGCGCAGACCGCGCACGAAACGGTACTGATAATGAGTGCTGTTACAACATTCATTTCCGTTTTTTCCTCCTTTTTAGTCAGTGTCTTTCTGTGTCCCCCGCGATGATCTCTGAATTTTTGTCCTCTCGCATGAGGAGATGGTATACATGCGCAAATTCCTCCGCGGAAATTTGCGATACGCGCACGCCCTTCCCAAACCAATTTGAAAGAAAATTCATAACGAAAGGGAGAGATTTCGCGTTGCAACACCAGCGAAACCGCTTGACCGTCTCCACCTTCTCTCTCGAAAGAGCAAAATAAAACGAACGCCAAAACTCCTCCCACCATTCTGTTTGAATGCCGAGATAGACTGCAAGCGTTCGATATGTAATAGTCCTATCAAGAAGTTCGTTGATCGACCAAATTTGCGCCAAAGAGCCGAACTCCCGCGCCTTTTCAAGCAGTGACTTCCTTCCGCTATCCATAATTCTACTTCTCCCGTAGTTTAGAATTAGAGCCTGCTGGTTACTCAACCAGCTCATCATTGGGCGCCTCGCCCGGTTAAACTCCCCTTTTCAAAGAACAATGCATTTATATCGGCATCTGGATAAACTTCCTTTATGCGTTCCATAAAGGCGCGTGAAGGCTTTGCGGTGCCGATCTCCACTTTTGCTGTGAGAGAAAGCGTATATCCGATTACTCGCGCAAATTCCTCTTGGGTCAACCCCTTGCTCTTGCGAAATTCCTGCAATTTGCTCATTTTGTTCTCCTTGTCAGGTTTCATTTTTTTATCCTTAATCAGCTTGTAAGTTTCCATTTTGGTTTTTCAAACTCCTACAATGGCGTTTCTAAACTTATTATAGCTCCAAATTAGGAGCTTGTCAAGCATTTGCAAGCAAAATTATTGCATTTTTTGGAGTTTTTTTTTATAATGGGGAAAAACAAATAAAAACTCCAAATATGCCGGTAGGAAAAACTTATGAAAATCAAACTTACATTCCGCTGGACGAATTACCCCGATTCTAAACTTGCGACATTTCTCTCGAAGGTAAAAGGCAGTTTTGCGGGTTTCCTTGGATGGTGCGGTTTATGGTTATTGCCTTTCATGATTTCGGCAGGCATAGCAAGTAATTATGGTAAAGCCTTGGTTGCAATTATTGTTGTGGCCGCATGTACGTTAATTTCATATGGGCTTTTATTTTTAATCGATGAAAGCAAAATTGCAGCTAAGAAGTCCTCAAAATTAAACGCAAAACGAGCAAAAGCCGAACCCAGCGCTAAGGATAAATATCTTGCTTCCGCTACCGTAAGCGCATTAAGGGACGCAATGTGTAACTACTTTTTATCCGTCTCGGAAGAATTTGCGCAGGATTTCGGAAAAAATTTTGAATTTGAAGATAAAAAGAGCCTGATTTTTGGTTGCATAACGGACACTATTGATACGGCGATTGAGAACAACGGCCCACATTTTTTTGACGAGAATAACCCAACGATGTTAGAAAAAAGAAATGAGGTTGCATCCAAGATCTTTGCGATAACTTATTATTTCTTAAATGGGTTTGATTCGGTGATCGAGCTGCAAACGGTTCCGTTTGAAAAGCGCATTTCAGCTCTTTCCGACCTACTCAAGGAAATTCTCAATGATACATCTGGGCAATTCCCCCATGAGGACATGCTTAACGCCCATTTAATTGATGAAATAATAAAAAGAAAATGATAAGGAAGAATAAACAATGCCCGATAAAGGAGTAAAGGAAATGGATATTAAAACCCTAAATGAAGAAAGGAAAAGATTAGGACTGTCCGTAGAAGAACTCGCAGAAAGAGCTGGGCTTCCGAAAAGCACTCTTGAAAAGATTCTTTTTGGCGTTGTCAAGAACCCCCGCATTGACACTGTGCAGGCAATCGAGCGCGTCCTCGGGCTCGATGAAAAAAAGTCGGTCATTGAAAGACCGACTTCGGAGATCGAGGAGAATTTTATCCGCGAATATGGAGAGCAGATGAAAGAAAAAGTGTTCCAAGATATTGCCAAACTCTATAAGGCGATAAACGATGCGAACTTAAAGATGCAGATTTTGGCTGTCCTCGTCGCCTATCTCAACAGAAACGGTATAAATACCGAAAACATCGTGGGCTATTGATTTTTAGAAAGTGAACTATTCATCTGCCTGTGCGCTGTTATTGAGTGATTTCAAAACTGCTTGCCCGCACCTCCAAATTCATCTATAATTTTCTCCCAATACAATTTCGGAGGAAACTATGGACAGGATCATGTTGGAAACGCTTGGTAAGATGCGCGACGCATTCGGTGTTCTTTACGAAGCGTCGGGGCTAATCGTCGCGCACGCCTTCGGGGAATATGCGGCAGATCATGCTCCTCCCCCGCCGCGGTATCATTCAGGCAATGGGTTTCAAGAAATCGTTTCAGAACCTGCTATCGTCGGAAAGACGGTAGCCGAGATCATCGAAGAGGTAAAGAAATTGATTATTGAACTCCAAATAAAAGGATCCGTCCGGGAACACAGGGACGGGCTCCTTAAATTCACAAGTCCTGTGTTCGGGTGCGTCTATGGACGCTCGGAGGTGGAATTTAGGCAGAAACTAACAGAGAAAATCAAACAGCTGACAAAACATCCGCAAAAGGCAAACCAAAGATCTACGAAGCCCAAGTCCCCGCTCCTCTCGGAGTATTTTGAGACAGAATACTTCCCGTTCAAGAAGCGCCAAAATCTTGACGAGAAATACCTCAAAGACATTGAGAGGCACTTCCGCTTCATCATGGAGATGAAGTTCGACAAGCGGCTCACGGAATACACCCCGAAGATGATCGAGGACTTCCTGTATTCTATACCGCAGACGAGGAAGCGGCAGTTGCTACAAGGCGTGTTCAATAATATGTTCAAGCGCGCCGTCGCGCTCCAACTCGTCAAGGCGAACCCCTGCGATGCCGTTGAAAAGATGAAACACAAGCAGGATCAAGGAAAGGCGTTTTCGTTCGACGAACAAGAAGAGTTCTTCCCGCTTCTCTTTCGGAACGAGATGCTTACTTATCCGCAGAAGTGCTATTTTATTTTCTTGTATTTGACGGGGGCAAGGCGCACGGAAGGGCTAACTGTCCGCGTAGAAGACGCGGACTTTAAGAACAAAGTTTTGTCTATCCGCGGCACAAAAACGGAAAGCTCAAATCGACAGATTCCGCTCTCCCCTCTCGTTGAAAAATTGTTGCTATCATTGAAGCCAAAACGCGGCGCATACTTCCCATTCAACGATACTGTCATGGATCAATTATTCCGAAAAGTATGGAAAAAAGAACGGGGACACAAGCCACACGATCTACGCCACACTTTCGGGACCATTCAAATTTGCGTAGAAAAGGTGGACGTAAAAACCGTCTCGCTATGGATGGGACACTCAACAATAGATACGACAGTTAATATCTATACTCACCCGGAGCAGTTAGATAGTGGCACATTTTTACGTGGGGACATTGGAAACGATGAGAAAACCGCCGTTTATCGTGAGAAGTACGGCGGTATTTTAATGCTCATTGAAAGGTTTATCGGCGGCAAAAAGTAGGTTTTTTACCACGGATTTACCAAAGAAAAAAACAAACGCAGACGAAATTGAATACTATATCTTGTACTAAATCTCTCAAATTTATAGCACATATTGTGTTTAATCCGAGAAGCACAGATTCGAAATCGTGTTATGCAGGAATGTATACGGGGGTTCGAATCCCTCTTTCTGCGCCAAAAGTAGCGGGACGGTTTTTCGTCCCGCTACTTTTGTGATGAACAGAATTTAAGAGGGATTCGGGGGTGGAGCATTGCAGTTTCTGCTCAGCAGCCCTGCGGGCTGTGAGCTGCAATGCGACAGCCGAGCTGGTGGCGAGGCGGGTGCGGCGGACGCTACCGCCGCACGGCAAGCGGGAGCAATCGGTTTGCGGGCGAATTGTGTGAATTACAAATCAGCTTGCCGCAAACTGAACAGTACAGTGTGCTGTTCACCGGGGCGCGCCGCCAAAGGCGCGAATCCCTCTTTCTGCGCCACGAACGCCCGAGGGCGAAAAGCCCTCGGGCGTTCGTGATTTTCAACTTATATGTTGCAAACGGTTTGTTCCTGATTTTATAGAATTCTCCACTTTGCATACAGGCTTATACCCTCATAGGTTTTGTACTTTTCGGGATAATTCCGATCATAAACAATTTCCTTTCCCGTTTTGTCCGTATCAAAATTCCATTTGTTCAAACATTCTGCTTCTTTGTACCAACCGTCAAATACATATCCCTCGCGTTCGGGTTCGGGCGGGACAAAACTTATCACTTCTTCGTTATAGCTATCTACCCAAAAATATCCCTCGTTGGGTGTGCCTAAGTAGTTATACATATATGATACATTTCCGATCAAAGGGTTCAAATCTTTCGCGAGAGTTTTTCCGTCATGGATCAAAGAATATCCATATACCATTTCAAAGGGACCCCAAACGGTCAAGTTTTGCGGGTCCTCCTCATAATTCCAATGGACGCCAACGATTGTGACACCATCAAACACCTCTGAAATGATTTCTTCTTTCGGCGGGTGCGGGAAATAAATTTTTTCCAAATTGTTGCTTTCGATTTTACCAACGTAACTTTCGAGCGTAACAAAGATCCTTTTATATCCGATTCCGTAAACGGGGATCCCGTCGATACGCTCGGGATAGACAAGAGCGGTCTGATTTGCGCCACTCTCTGTCAGTCCGATCAAATATGCTTCTTTTGAACCGTCCGTTTGCGTTTTTACCGCATATTTCCAAAATCCGCTTTCATACTCGGGAAGATATTTATTCCCCGAACAAGCGGATAATAAGCCGAAAGATAAAATTAAAGATATAATCAAAACAACCGAAAACGTCTTTCTCATATTCTGCCCTATACACAATTATTCAGCTTGTAGGTGTTCTCATTTTATCACACCCGCACAGAAAAATCAAGCGGAGAAGCCTATCTTTGCACAATGCGCGGCCGAAAGCAATCTTGCTTTCGGCCGCGCATTTCTATAACCTTAACTTTTGATTTTCCATTGCATTTCTTTGCTTTTCTCCGCGCTTTGTGGTATAATTATGTTGAAATTGCGAGGAAGTGCGATGTTGATTTTTCGCTACGGCTCTTGGATCCATATTCTTACGCTTATCCTTGTCGCGGGCTTGATCGTCGGGGTCTATTTTTTGTTGCGGAAAAAGCCGCGCGAGATCAAACTGAGAGTGCTCTATATCCTTGCGGTCGTAAACGTCGTTCAGCATCTGTTCAAATTCTGGATCTGGCCGCACGTTTGGGGAACGGGATTTTCGCATTCAAATACCGCCTATAACGTCTGCGCCGTCATGATTTTTTTGACTCCTTTCTTCCTCTCCAAAAACAGCGGCGCATGGCGGGAGACGGTCGCTTATATCGGCACGTTCGGTTGCGCCCTCTCCATCTTCATCCCCTATTGGTTCGTGGGGCAATCCCTTGCGGAATTTGGCATCTTTTGGGAGTACATGCGCTTTCTGTTCTGCCACACCACCCTACTTGCCACCTCGCTCCTGCCCGCTCTCTGGGGCATGGTCCGCTTCCGCTTGAAAAACTTTTGGAAGATCGGGCTTTGTTTTTTCATCGTGCTTGCGGCGATCCTCGTAAACGACGTCCTCTGTATCTGCATGGGGCTTACGGGCGGCAGTGCGGCAACGCTGTACGAGACGCTTGCCGAACTCAACCCGCTGTGGATGTTCCGTCCGCCGGATAACTTCCAATTCTACGTAAAAATTATCACCGCCCTTTCTCCCGCGATCTTTTTGGGGGGAAAGAGCGGCGTATATACTCCGATCTTGTGGTATTTTGTGCCTGTGTATTGCGGGATCACCCTCCTTGCGGCTCTCTTGAACTTCCTCGCGGAACGCTACTTGCCGAAAGACGGTGCGGGCGCGGAGGAGCGGCTTCTCCCCCACGGCAAACCTCACAGCTTTCTGTAAACCGCCGAGGAAAAAGGCGGCAGACGGAGTTCACCGAGGTTGCAGACCTCTCCCGTAAGCAGGTTTTCTCCCTCCCCCTCTCCCGCGCGGAGCGTGGGCGTTTCGGCCGAAATATTGATCGCAACCGCGATTCTTTCGCCGCCGCACTCGCGCAGGAAAGAAAACCATTTGTTACTGAGCGTCGCTTTTGCGTAACTGCCGTATTGCAACGCACGGCTCGCCGCCCTGATCGCGGCGAGCTTTTTGATATGCGCGACGAGTTCGGGGTGCGCGCTTTGGTCGATGCCGTCGATACAGGGGCGGAGATGAATATCTCCGTCGCCCTTGTTCCCCTCTTGCCCGTATTCCGAGCCGTAATACACGCACGGGATCCCCGGCATGGTAAAGAGCAGCGTATACAAATTCAGCAGGTTGCGCTTCTCCTTTAAGGCGGTACAGGCGCGCGGCACGTCATGGTTGTCCACGAAATTCAGCATGCGCTTCCCCGTATAGAGCGCCCACGGCTCGTTGGAAAACAGCCGCGTGAGAGAATGTTCGATCTCGAACAGGTTTTCCGAATTGAACGCGGAGATCATGCCCTTATAGCACTCGTAATTTGTAATGGAATCGAGCCGCGCGGGAGATATGTTTTGCGCGAAGTTGGTGCAGTGAATGACTTCTCCCACGAGGAAGAAGTCCTCTTTCAGTTCCCGCACGGTGCGCCGCAAAAGCTCGAAGAACCACGGCGGGAGCAGATAGCTCACGTCGAGCCGCAAACCGTCTACGTCAAACTCCCGTATCCAGAAGCGCACCGCGTCCATGAGATAATTCTGCACGTCGGTATTTTCGAGCCGCAGCTTGACGAGTTCGGGATGTCCCTCCCAGTTTTGGTAGCCGAAGCCGTCGTTATAGGGAGAGTTTCCCCAAAAATCGATGTTGAACCAAAAGCGGTAGTCCGTCCCCTCCCGCTTTTCGCGCACCTCACGGAAAGGCGGAAACTCCCGCCCCGTATGGTTGAATACGCCGTCGAGTACCACGCGGATGCCTGCGGCATGGAACTTTTTAACGAGTTCCTTAAATTCTTCGTTGGCGCCGAGACGGCGGTCTACGCGGTAAAAATCGACGGTATCGTAACCGTGCCGCTCGCTCTCGAAGAGCGGATTAAAGAGGACCGCCCCGATCCCGAGCGATTTCAGCCGCGGGATCTCTTTCCCGATCTTATCGAGGCGGTGGCAGACCTGCCCGAAGTCGTTCTCCCGCTCCGCGCCGCAAAACCCGAGCGGATATATCTGATAAAACGTACATTCGTCAAACCACATAATGTTTGTCCTTTTCCGTAAACTTTCAACGGTTATTGTAACATGCGGGCGCGGGATTGTCAATATCCCTTGCCTTTTTTCGGAAAAAGAACTATAATAGAGCCATGAAAGAGCTTTTACAATATCTGGAAACTTCCTATACCGCCTACCAGGCGGTGGAAAACGCAAAAAACCTACTCCTTAAAAACGGGTTTCTCCCCCTTGCCGAAAACGGCGATTGGCGGCTTGCCGCGGGCGGAAAATATTTTACGGAGCGCAACGGGAGCGCGCTCATCGCTTTCACGGTTGGAAGCGGGAACGGCTTCAAGATCATTGCAAGCCATACCGACAGCCCCTGCCTCAAACTCAAAGAAAACCCCGTGACTTCCACCGAAAAGTTCGACAAACTCAACGTGGAACCCTACGGCGGCGGGATCTGGTACACCTTTTTCGACCGTAAACTGCGCCTTGCGGGGCGGCTCGTCAGAGAGGAAAACGGCGTTTTGCGCACGGAAAATTATGTCAGCGGTTTTACCGTTGTGATCCCCTCTCTTGCGATCCACATGCAACGCGACGTGAACGAAAAATTCGCGCCCAACCCGCAGGTGGATCTGCTTCCCCTCCTCGGCATGGACGGGCAGGAGTTCAACGCTTTGCTCGGAAACCCCGTATCGTACGACCTGTATGCCGTCTGCGCGGAAGCGCCCTTTGCGGGCGGGAGCCGCGGAGAATTGATTTCCTCCCCGCGCGTAGACGATCTCACGGGCGTATACGCCTCTCTCGAAGCGCTGCTCGCCGCGCAGAATATGAGCGGCGTGAATGTGGCGGCATGCCTCGACAACGAGGAGATCGGGAGCCATACGCGGCAGGGCGCGGGAAGCGATTTTTTGAAAAATACCTTAAAGCGCATCGACGCCGCTCTGAACGGCGCAAACGCCGACCTCTCACGCTCGGCGGCAAATTCTTTCCTCGTCTCGCTCGACAACGCCCACTCTCTCCATCCCAACCATCCCGAAAAGTGCGACCCTACAAACCGCGCCGTTATGGGCGGAGGCGTTGTCATCAAAGGACATGCGGGCGGTGCCTATACGACCGACGCGCTCTCTTCCGCCGTCATGAAAACCCTGTTCCAAAGGGCGGACGTAAAATATCAGACCTTTTTCAATCGCTCGGATATGCGCAGCGGCGGCACGCTCGGGGCGATCTCTTTGGGACAGATCGGCGTTCTCTCCGCCGATCTGGGGCTTGCGCAGCTTGCGATGCACTCCGCGGTCGAAACCTTTGCCGCAAGCGACTACGCGGAGCTTTCAAAAGGTCTGAAAGCGTTCTATGAGAGCGCTTTCGAAATCGGCGGCACGGAGATCAAAATTCTGTAAACTTTATGATTAGGAAAGCCGCCCCGTTGCATTTTGCAACGGGGCGGCTCTTTTCGTACATTTTATTCTAATTCGAAAGCGCCCGTATACAGTCTGTAATACTGCCCTTTCATGTCGATGAGCTGTTCGTGCGTGCCGCGCTCGATGATGCGGCCGTGGTCAAGCACCATGATGACGTTGCTGTTCTTGACGGTGGACAGGCGGTGCGCGATGACGAACACCGTTCTCCCCTCCATGAGTTTATCCATGCCCCGTTGCACGATCGCCTCGGTGCGGGTATCGATGGAGGAAGTCGCCTCGTCCAAAATCATCACGGGCGGGTCTGCGACCGCCGCGCGGGCAATGGAGAGAAGTTGCCTCTGCCCCTGCGAGAGGTTCGCGCCGTTCTGGTGGAGCATCGTGTTGTACCCCTCGGGAAGGCGGGTGATGAAGTCGTCCGCACCCGCGAGTTTTGCCGCAGCAATGCACTCCTCGTCGGTCGCGTCGAGCCTGCCGTAGCGGATATTGTCCATCACGGAGCCTGTGAACAGGTTTGTGTCTTGCAACACCATTCCGATCGAGCGGCGAAGGTCTGCTTTCTTGATCTTGTTGAGGTTGATCCCGTCGTAGCGGATCTTGCCGTCCGCGATGTCGTAGAAGCGGGTGATGAGGTTGGTGATCGTCGTCTTGCCCGCGCCCGTTGCGCCGACAAACGCCACTTTCTGCCCCGGGCGGGCATAGAGGCTCACGTCATGTAGGACGATCTTTTCGGGATCGTAGCCGAAATTCACGTCGAAGAGCCGCACGTCGCCCTCCAAACGGGTATAGGTGAGCGTTCCGTCGCTGTGAGGGTGCTTCCAGGCCCAAATGCCCGTGCGCTCCCCGCATTCGACCAGTTCGCCGTTTTCCTCTTTGACGTTGACGAGAGTGACATATCCCTCGTCGGGTTCGGGCTTTTCGTCGATGAGCGCAAACACGCGCGCCGCGCCCGCAAGGCCCATGACGACGGAGTTCACCTGGTTGGAGACCTGGTTGATGTTATTGGTAAATTGCCTCGTGGCTTGCAGGAACGCAACGATGAGCGCAATGCCCTCCATGCCCGCAAACGACGCAAGCTCGGGATCGAACAGGGTGCCGACCGAGACGTTTGCGACCGACTTGATATTGAGGACGCACCCCACAAGTGCGACTGCCACATAAAGTACATGGCCGATATTTCCTAAAATGGGCATGAGCATGTTGGCGTATGCGTTCGCATAGGTCGTCTGCTCGCACAGAATGTCGTTATATTGATTGAAATCGCGCTTCGCGGCCTCTTCATGGCAGAACACTTTGACGACTTTCTGCCCGTTCATCATCTCTTCCACAAAACCCTCGGTGCGGGCGACCGCACGCTGGGAAGCAAGGAAGTATTTCCCCGCGCCCCCGCCGACCACTTTTGTCACGAACAAAATCAGGACGATGCACCCGAGTACGATGAGCAGCAGATAGACGCTGTAATAGAGCATGATGAAGAAGAGCGTAAACACCATGATGCCCGACGTGAGAAGTTGCGGCAAAGACTGCGAGATGAGCTGGCGCAACGTATCGATGTCGTTGGTGTAATAGCTCATGATGTCGCCGTGGCTGTGGGTATCGAAATAGCGGATGGGAAGATCTTGCATTCCGTTGAACATCTGCTCGCGCATCTTTTTGAGATACCCTTGCGAGATGATCGCCATGAGCTGTTTGTCGATCGCGCCCGAGATCAGCGAGACGACATACAGAGAGATGAGGACGAGCATGGTACGCGTGATTTCCCAACCGACCTCTCCCCAGCCGAGCGAAGCGTCGCCGAGCGCCTCACCGACAATGGTAAACACCTGTTGCATGAAGATGGTGGGAAGCGCGGAGATGACCGCATTAAAGACGATGCAGACGAGCGCGGCGGTCGCCATCTTCGGATAGAAGTGGAAGAGCGACTTCATGATGCGCTTGAACGTACCTTTGGGCGCGGAGGGACGGCGCATATTTTGATTGCGGTTATTCTGCATGGCCGTTTTCCTCCTTTTCGTCGTTCATTTGATCAAGCGAAGAGATCGCCTTTCCGCCCTTGTTCTGGGTGGTGTAAACTTCGGTATAGATCGGGTTGTGATACAGAAGTTCTTCGTGCGTTCCGATTGCAACGATCTTGCCCGCTTCCATAATGATGATGCGGTCCGCATCCTCCACCGAGGAGGTGCGTTGCGCGATGATGATCTTCGTCGTTGACGGGATATATTCGCGGAACGCCTTGCGGATGAGCGCGTCCGTGTGGGTATCGACGGCGCTCGTCGAGTCGTCCAAAATCAAAATTTTGGGCTTCTTCAAAAGGGCGCGGGCAATGCAGAGGCGTTGCTTCTGCCCGCCCGAGACGTTGGTGCCGCCCTGTTCGATGTGGGTATCGTATTTATCGGGGAAACTCTGGATAAATTCGTCCGCCTGCGCGAGTTTACACGCTTCCACAAGTTCCTCATCGGTGGCGTTCGGGTTCCCCCACCGCAAGTTGTCCTTGATGGACCCCGAGAACAGCTCGTTCTTTTGGAGGACAACGGAAACCTGGTTTCTGAGCGATTCGAGGTCGTACTCGCGCACGTCGTGTCCGCCCACCTTGATACAGCCTTCCGTCACATCATAGAGGCGGGATATGAGGTTGACGAGCGAGGTCTTGCTCGAACCCGTTCCGCCGATAATGCCGATCGTCTCCCCCGATTTGATGTGGAGGTCGATGTCTTCCAGCACATTCTTTTCGGCGGTTGCGGAATATTTGAAACTCACGTCGCAGAAATCGATGGAGCCGTCCGCCACTTCGTGGATGGGATTTTCGGGGTTGTGGAGCGTCGGTTCCTCCTGCAAAACTTCGCAGATACGCCGCGCGCTCTCGATGGACATTGCGATCATGGCAAATACCATAGAGAACATCATGAGCGACATCAAGATCTGCATGCCGTAGACGACGAGCTGGGAGATCGTCCAAACGGTGATCTCTCTGCCGACGATACTGACGGCGTCGTTGCCCGACTGCATAACGGCAATGTACGCGCCGAGGAAGAGGGTCGTCGAGAGTACGCCGTAAAAGAAGAGTTGCATGGCGGGGTTGTTCCAGGCGAGGATGCGCTCCGCTTTGGTGAAGTCCCTCTGCACGTCGGTCGCGGCGCGGTCGAACTTCTCCTTTTCATGCTCTTCGCGCACATAAGATTTGACGACGCGGATCCCCTTTACGTTTTCCTGTATGCTCTCGTTGAGGTTATCGTACTTTTTGAACACGCTGTGGAAGAGCGGCATCGTCTTCCACATGATGAAAAAGAGGATGAGCGCAAGGGGCGGGATAACGGCAAGGAAGATCCATGCGAGATGTCCACCGATGACGAACGCCATTACCACGGAAAACGCCATCATGAGCGGGCTTCTGATCGCAGTGCGGATGATCGTCATGAATGCGAACTGCACGTTGTTGACGTCCGTCGTCATACGGGTGACGAGGGACGGCGTTGAGAATTTATCGATGTTTTCAAAGGAGAACTCCTGCACCTTATAGTAGAGGTCTTTGCGCAAATTTTTCGCAAAACCGCAGGAAGCCTTTGCACAGAAAAATCCCGCCAACGCCCCGCAGGCGAGCGAGGCAAGCGCCATTGCAACCAAAATGAGTGCGTATTGCCCGATGCCGAGCGTAGACCAAGAAGTTGCGCCGTTCTCCCACAGGCCCACGCCTGCCGAGATCGCGTTCCCGAGTTCGTTGATCACGAACGGAATGAGGCATTCGAGAACGACCTCTCCCGTCACGATGATAGGCGAGAGAATAGTCGAGAGTTTATATTCCCGGATGCTCTTTGCAAGTGTCTTTATCAAAAAAACACCTCCTAATATGTTGAAAAAGGTTGTTACCGAAAAAAACCGCGCAAATTTCTCGGAAATTTACGCTTGATTTACATTATTCTTATTATACACTTCCCGAAAGAATTGTCAAGAAATCAACGGCAAAATTTGCATTTTCACCAAAATTACATAAAAAGGTATAAGAATGCGAAATTCGCTCAAATTGATCGGTGGGAGGACAAGAAAATGCAGAAATTCAAATCCGGCGAAACCGTACCGATGTCCTGCAACTACAAGGCATACGACAAGAACGGCAACAGCCGCGACGACGAAAAGACCTATCTCGAAAAAGGCACGACCTTCCCCCCTCTCCAACACGAGGGCGGTTATTGGGTCATGGACCACGAATAATCGAGAAAGGAAAAAGAGCGTTCCCCACGTCGGGATCGCTCTTTTTGGTGATGCATATATCTTTTTTGGGCTTATCATATGTCATTAAATATCGCTTTACATAGTTCTTCATAAATGGTGTAATCCATTAGTCCATTAAACATTAATTATTTGAAGTCAATATCAAGTAAATCGCTTTGAAACATGGGATCTGAAAAAAATTCTATCGGTGAAACATCTAATGTTTTTAGCAAGATCAAAAGCGTACGCAAATATATGTCTTTATTTTTGTTTTTTCTAATACTTCTATATGTTTCGTATGAAATAGCCGCTCGGTTGCATAGCGTATAAACCCCAATATTTTTCTCCTTGCGCAAGGTCTCAAGCTTCATTGCAATAAACTCATTCAATAACATAGTGAAAGTTTATCAAAAATCACTATTAAAATATCTGTGTTATAATGGTGATTTTCTTGACTTTTTAATTGAGATATGTTATTATAATAAAAAAAGGAGATGACTATGAAAAAGAAAACTCACTTTATTACCGCATTACTCTGCATTATATCAATAGGTATAGTATTAGTTGCGTGCGGCAATAGCAAATTGACGATGGCTAATTTTAACAAAATTGAATGCGCAACAATAAGCATGACAACGTTTCAATATGAGGGTGGAATGACGTTAAATGAAGTTAAAGACATTTTAGGTGAACCAGATAACAGTACTAGTAGCTCCGTAATGGGATATACTGCAATAGCATATACTTGGGGCGATGAAAAGAAAAATATCATCGTTTCATTTTATAACAATAAAGCAATTGTCAAAACACAGGTTGGATTATAAACGTTCTCATAAAGAATTGGGAATTTCATCTTTACCGTCCTAGATTACATACCTGCATTGCGCGAGTTGAGATGAATTATTTGCTTCGCCTATCCACCTCGACCGTCACGAAAAGGGACCGACAACAAGTCAGTCCCTTTTCGTGGTGGGAAGAGGTGGATTCGAACCACCGAAGTCGTTGACGTCAGATTTACAGTCTGATCCATTTGGCCGCTCTGGAATCTTCCCATGTTATAAAATTGTTTGGAGCTGGTGACCGGAATCGAACCTGCAACCTGCTGATTACAAATCAGCTGCTCTGCCAGTTGAGCTACACCAGCAAGATCATGCCCTTTCGGACACTCACTATTTCCCCCTTTCGGAACTCCCAAAAAAAGACGAAGTATTTTTTGGGAAGAGGAGCAACCTGCGTATAAGGCGTGGTGTTCGCATTTATGCGGAAACCCGCAAAATGCGCAGTGTTGCGACGTGGTGGCTTGGGGTGGAATCGAACCGCCGACATAAGGATTTTCAGTCCTCCGCTCTACCAACTGAGCTACCAAGCCATTGCCTTTCAAGGCGGGAGCCCCATTCCTCGGAATGAGGCTCCGCATTTGGCGACCCAAAACGGGCTCGAACCGTCGACCTCCAGCGTGACAGGCTGGCGCTCTAACCAACTGAGCTATTGGGCCATTTCTTTGCTTTGCGATGTAGCATGTCCGCTCGGCGCACGCCTTGCGGCGTCTGGTGGGCCTTCACGGACTCGAACCGCGGACCAATCGGTTATGAGCCGACCGCTCTAACCAACTGAGCTAAAGGCCCGAAGTACTGCCGCATCTGCAACACTTGATTATCATATTATAAATAACGGTAAAAGTCAAGTATTTTTTCGCCGATTTTTGAAATTCCGAAAAACTTTTTTTCGACACAAATTCTTTTTCTTCTTTCTTTTGACTTCTTTTCGGCGCTTTTCTATCTGTTACAATACGGGTACTTCACTTCGGAGGGACGCTATGAAGCTGCAAAGCTGTTCCCGCGGACAGGACCTCTATATCTATCTCTCGGGAGAACTCGACGAATGCTCCGCGCGGGAAATGCGCGTGCGCGCCGACCGCATCATTGACGAACATGCGGGTCTAAGCCGCGCGGTGTTCAACTTAGCGGGCGTAAAATTCATGGATTCCACGGGGATCGGCTTCCTCATCGGGCGGTATAAAAAGCTGAAAAGCTACGGCATGACGATGTTGCTCGAAAACCCCGACCGAAACGCCGACAAAGTGCTTTCCGTGAGCGGCGTTTACAGCCTCATTCCCAAAATTTAGGTGACTATGAACAAGATGCAACTCAAAATTTTATCCCGCTCGGAGAACGAAACGTTTGCCCGCAACGCCGTTGCGGCGTTTGTCCTGCCCCTCAACCCTACCCTTTCGGAGCTATCGGACATCAAGACCGCCGTTTCGGAAGCCGTGACCAACTGCATTGTGCATGCCTATCCCGGGCGGGAGGACTGGATCACCCTCGAATGCGAAACGGAGGGAAACACTCTACATATCACCGTATCGGACAGCGGAAAAGGGATCGCGGACATCACGCAGGCACTCACCCCCTTTTATACCTCGCTTCCCGGTGAGGAGCGTTCGGGAATGGGATTTACCATTATGCAGACATTTATGACCGGTTTCTCGGTGGAATCGGCGCCGGGGGTGGGTACCACGGTAAAAATGAGCAAAACTCTCGGCGCAAGGGCGGGTTCCGATGCTCAATGAAACGGACACGCTCTACTATTTACGCCTCGCCAAAGACGGCGACAAAGATGCCAAAGAAAAATTGCTTTCCGAAAATATTTCACTATTAAAGAGCATCCTCAAAC
Organism: uncultured Clostridia bacterium; assembly: GCA_947631905.1. Lineage (GTDB taxonomy): Bacteria > Bacillota > Clostridia > Christensenellales > Borkfalkiaceae > Gallimonas. The sequence continues at coordinate 20,883 of CANRND010000008.1, forward strand.
GGTATCTCGGCAAGGGAGTTGAATACGACGACCTTTACGAACTCGCCTGCATGGGGTTTTTGAAAGCGATCGCGGGCTTCGACGAACGCTTCGGCGTCCGCTTTTCCACCTATGCCGTCCCTATGATCGCGGGAGAGATCAAGCGGTTCTTGCGGGACGACGGCAGTATTAAGGTCTCCCGCGCCATGAAGCGCGCCGCCCGCGAAATGAACAAATTCATCGAAGAATACACCACGGAACACGGCGAGGCCCCTACCGTAAAAGAAATTGCCGAAACGTTTTCTCTGGACGAGGGCGAAGTGGTGATGACGCTCGGCTCCTCGCGCATGCCCCTCTCTATCTATGAGCAGTCCGACTATAAAGACGAGAAGTCGGTCACCCTCGTAGACCGTCTTCCCGCAAAAGATACGCAGGAGGATATGATCGACAAAATGCTTTTGAAAAGCGCGATCGAGCGTCTGCCCGAGCGGGAGAAGAAGATCGTCTTTCTGCGCTACTTCCGCGACATGACGCAGAGCGAGGTCGCCCGCGAGATCGGCGTCTCGCAGGTGCAGGTCTCGCGCATCGAGAGCAGGCTCATCGAACAATTCAAAAAGGCTTTGGAAGGGTAAACGGCGCAATTATGCGCCGTTTGTCCATTTGCGGAACTTCCCGTCCCTCTTCGCCATAAAATATTACAATGAAAAATTTGACAATTTTTTATTTCACGGGTACGGGAAACACCCGCTACATTTCGGAGTATCTTGCAAAACGCCTCGCGGCGGACTATCAAAGCGCACTCTTCGATATTTGCAACGTGCAAAATGCGGAGAAAAAGATCGCGTCCGCCGATCTCATTCTGCTCGCTTTCCCCATCTACGGCTCCTCGCCGCCTATTCCCATGCGGAATTTCGTGCATCGGTACGGAGGACTCTTCCGCGGCAAAAAATTTCTCCTCGCGGAAACGCAGTACTTTTATTCGGGAGACGGCGCGGCGAGCCTCGGCCGCACGGTAAAAAAATACGGCGGCGAAATTATCGGCGCGGAGATGTTCAACATGCCGAACAACCTTGCCGACTGCAAGATGTTCCCCATCAAAAACGGGGAGGAGATCGCGCCCGTTCTCGAAAAGGCAAAACGCCGCGCCGACAAATTTGCCGCGCAAATTTGTCGGCGCGGAAGAGCGCACAAACGGGGCTTTTCTCCCCTCTCGCACGGCGTGGGCTATTTTACCCAGCGCAAGTTTTTCCGCAAGGGAGAAAGCGAAAAGCGGCATGCGCTCAAAGTGGACGAAACCCGTTGCGTGGGGTGCGGTCTGTGCGCCAAAAACTGTCCCGCCGAAAATCTGCTTTTGCAAAATAAAAAGGCAAAGCCGCTCGGAAAGTGCGTTCTCTGTTACCGTTGCGTCAATCTCTGCCCGAAAAAGGCGATTACTCTCGTCGGCTCTGCCCCGCCCGAAAAACAGTACAAAGGCCCGAACATCGGCGGAAATTCCTGATCTTGCGCTTGCCTTTGTGCGGTTTTGTATGCTATAATGGGGTGGCGGACAGGAATTTTACGGAGGTGCGGGATGAATTTTTGCGAGAGTTGTAACATTGCTTGCATCGGCGAACGATGCCCGAAATGCGGGAGGAAAAAGCTCAGAGCCGTAAATGAAGATGATTTTTGTTTGGTTGGGAAAGTGGACAGAATTTTCGGAGATAACTTGAAAATCAATTTGGAAAACGAGAGTATAGAATGCGTGCTGATGCCTTACGGCACAGGCGTAAATGCGCAATTTGCTCTACCGCTCGAAAGTTATTTGCTCTATGTCCGATATAAAAATTTAGAATATGTACGGCAAATCTTAAAAGATAAAAACGCTTGAATTTTCATTTTGCGGAGAGGAAAAACAATGGATAAAACACAAATATTACAATTTATTTCCGAGCAAAAGACGGCGTTTATCGCGTCCGTCAACGAGCATGGGTACCCCGTGATACGCGCTATGCTTGCCCCGCGCAAGATAGACGGCAACGAAATCTATTTCACGACCAACACCTCGTCCAATAAGATCAAGCAGTATCTGGCAAACAATAAGGCTTGTATCTATTTTTACAAGCGCGGGAAATTCAAGTATCAAGGCGTTTCGATGATCGGCGAAATGCAGGTCTGCACCGATCAGGCGACAAAAGACGAAATCTGGCGTTTCGGCGACAAGATGTTTTATAAACAGGGCGCGACAGACCCCGATTATTGCGTGTTGAAATTCAAGGGCATCACAGCCGAATATTATTGCGATTTCAAGACCCAAACGATAGAGTTATAATTTTCGGCGAAGAAGTATGAAAACATTCCTTTTGATCGGCGGGACCATCGCAAAAGAAATGATTGCATTCTGAATTTTCATACAGCGAGAGATACAAAAAGCGAGGAAACGCCGTCCTCGCTTTTTGCATAGAAATAATTTCAATTCTTTTTAGTGTGCGACTTGAAGATGAGCGCCATGATAAAGGAAAAGACGACCGCCGCGGATACGCCCGCGCTCGCCGCAACGAGGGGGCCTGTGAGTGCCGCAAACAGCCCCTTTTCCGCCCCTTTCATCGCGCCGTTGGCAAGCAGATAGCCAAAGCCCGAAATGGGTACGGTCGCCCCCGCGCCCGCAAATTCCACGAGCGGTTGATAAAGCCCGAGCGCCGTGAGTGCCACTCCCGCGAGCATGAAGATAACGAGAATTTTTCCCGCCGTGAGGTCGGTAAAGTTGATGATGAGCTGGGCGATCGCGCAAATGAGTCCGCCCACCGCAAAGGCTTTCAAAAACATCAATAAAATTTGCAGATATTCCATATTCACCTCTCCAAAACAACGGCGTGCGTGATGCAGGGAATGCTCTCCCCCTGTCCCGAGGAGACGGTAGAGAGCAGTGCGCCCGTCGCCGCAAACAGAATGCGCTTAAACCCGCCCGTCATCATCTTCGTGTACAGATAGGAATTGAGGACCACGGCCGAGCAGCCCGCGCCGCTCCCGCCCTGAAACTCGTCCTCGATGACGTTATAGATGATCTCGCCGCAGTCGACATGGTTTTTTCCGATGTCCAGCCCCTTTTCCCACGTTAAGTCTTTGAGAATGCGGCTTCCGAGCGCGCCCAAGTCCCCCGTGACGATGAGATCGTAGTCCTCGGGTTCTTCGCCCGTTTCGCGGAAGTGGGTGAGCAGGGTATCCGCAGCAGCGGGGGCCATTGCGGCGCCCATGTTGTTGACGTCGGTAATGCCGAAGTCCACCACCTTTCCGAGGGTCGCCGCCGTGACCTTTACGCCGTTCCCCTCCCGCGCAAGGAGCGCGCCGCCCGCGCCCGTCACCGTCCATTGGGACTGCGGAGGACGGGTGGTGCCGAGTTCCAGCGGATAGCGGTATTGCCGTTCTGCCGAGGCGAAATGGCTGCCCGTCGCCGCCACCACGCGGTCACAATACCCCCCGTCGAGAAAGGTCGCCGCCACGGCAAGGCTCTCCGCCATGGTCGAACACGCGCCGTATACGCCCAAAAACGGCACCGAAAAGTCGCGCGCGGCAAAACTCGCCGAAATGATCTGGTTGAGCAGGTCGCCCGAAACGATCATATCGATCTCGTGCCGTTTGAGGCCTGCGTTCGTGATTGCCCCGTCGATGACGTGGGAGAGCATCTTGCACTCCGCTTTCTCGTAAGTACTTTCTCCGTACATGTCGTCCGAAAGCGCCGTCTCCACATATCTGCCGATAATGCCCGCGCACTCTTTCGTCCCCGCGATCGTGCTGGTCGCTACAATCCTCGGCGCATTTTTGAAATAGATCGTCTGATGCTTCATAGGAAAAACCGTCCAAATGCAGTGTTTGCATTCGGACGGTTTTTATGACTTCGTATAAAATTATGAAAGCGGAATATACGCCTCTGCGTTGAGCGTGAGCGGGGAAAACAGTCCCGCGCGGTAGCGGAGCAACCCCTCCGAGGCGATCATCGCCGCGTTGTCCGTGCAATGTTTCTTTTCGGGAAGCACGAGCTTGAACTTTTCCCGCGCGCACATTTTTTTCAGCTCTTCGCGCAGGTAGCCATTGGCGATCACGCCCCCGCCCGCCGTAACGGTCGTTACCCCAGTCTCGTGCGCGGCCTCGGCGGTCTTTTTTACGAGAATATCGAGCGCGGCGTGCTGGAACGAACACGCAACGTCCGCGCGGCTCCACGCCTCTTTTTTCTGCTCCTTGTTGTGGACGTAGTTGATGACGGCGGTTTTGAGTCCGCTGTACGAAAAATTGTAGCCGCCCTCTCCTTTGAGCATCACGGGGAGCGGAACGTTAGGCTTGCCTTCCCGCGCAAGCGCTTCGAGGTGCGGACCGCCCGGATACGGGAGCGAAAGCACGCGCGCGACTTTGTCGAACGCTTCTCCCGCCGCGTCGTCGAGAGTAGAGCCGAGTACTTCAAACTCCGTCTCCGACTTTGCGTAGAGAACGGCGGTATGCCCCCCGCTTGCAAGCAGGGTGACAAAGGGCGGTTTTAAGGTCTCGTCTTCAAGGTAGGCCGCCGCAAGATGCCCGCGGATGTGGTTGACCCCGATGAGCGGGATCCCCAACCCGTATGCAAGCCCCTTTGCAAAGGAAAGCCCCACAAGGAGCGCGCCCAAAAGCCCCGCCCCGTAGGTTACCGCCACCGCGTTTAACTCTTCCCGCGCTACCCCCGCGCTCTTCAACGCGCGGCTCACCACTTCGTCGATCGCATCGGTATGCGCGCGGGAAGCGATTTCTGGTACCACGCCGCCGTACAGCGCCTGCGTGGGAGCGGAGGAAATAATTTCGTCGGATAGAAGTTGCCTCCCGCGGATCACGGCAGCCGCCGTCTCATCGCAGGAGGACTCAATTCCGAGAATGATTGGGTTTTTTGCACTTTTGCATAGTATTATGTCTGACATAATTCACGATTTTTTGAGATAATCGATGATAAATCCCTGAATATTGCCGTCCATCACCGACTGCACGTCACCCACTTCATAGCCTGTTCTGTGATCTTTGACGAGGGTATACGGGCAGAAGACGTAGGAACGGATCTGGGACCCCCATTCGATTTTTTTCGTCTCCCCTTTGAGCGCGGCTTCGTCCGCCATGCGCTGTTCGATCTGCTTTTCAAGCAACTTGGAGCGAAGATACTTGAACGCCATTTCTTTGTTTTGGAGCTGGCTGCGCTCGTTCTGGCAGGTGACGACGATACCCGTCGGGAAGTGCGTAATGCGGATGGCGGTCTCGGTCTTATTGACTTTCTGCCCGCCCGCGCCCGAAGAGCGGTATACGTCGATGCGGATGTCCTCGTCCTTGATCTCGATCTCCCCGTCGTCGTCCACTTCGGGCATGACTTCGACGGAAGCAAAGGAAGTTTGCCGCCGCTTGTTGGCGTCGAACGGGGAAATGCGCACAAGGCGGTGTACGCCGATCTCCGCTTTGAGATAGCCGTAGGCGTTCTCCCCTTCCACCTTGAAATCCACCGATTTCAATCCGGCGGAGTCCCCGGGGAGACGGTCGATCTCGGTCACTTTGAAGCCGCTCCTCTCGGCGTAGCGGCAATACATGCGGTAGAGCATGGCGCACCAGTCGCACGCCTCGGTTCCGCCCGCACCCGCGTGGAGAGAGAGAAGCGCGTTGCTGTTGTCGTACTTTCCACGAAGCAGCGCGCGGATACGCATCTCTTCGATATCTTTTTCCGCAACGACGAGCATATTGTCAAGTTCGGGAACAAGCTCCTCTTCTTCGGTCTCCTCGATGAGGTCGATGATCTCGTTCGCGTCGTCGAGCGCTTTTCTGCCCGCATTATAAGAGGAAACTTTCCCCTCAATGGAAGAAATTTCGCGCGCGATCTTTTTGGAACGCTCCAAATCCTGCCACACTTCGGGCAGTTCCTGTTCCGTTTTCAGCCTTTTGAGTTGTTCGGCGCGGTTGTCGATGTCGAGGGCGTATTTCGCCTCGGCGAGCATCTCCTCCAACCCCTTGATTTTCAGTCTGTAATCGTCAGCTTTGAACATAATGTCTTTATGATGATGTCGGTTTTTTGTAAGGCCCTTTCCCTACCCTTCCCCCAATAATTTGCGGGAGACAAGAAAAGGTGTTCTCAAATTATTTTTGCCTTAGGCGGAATTGACTTCCGCCGTGGGCGACTCAATTTGGCAATTACTTTTGCCTTTTTGTCCGATGAAACGAACGAGAGGTCAAGCAAGTTAAGACACAGGAGTAAATTTCCTCGCAGAAAAGATTGCGAAGCAAGATTTTTTGCGAATAATCAATACGGTTTCCCGTGGCATTTCTTATATTTGAGGCCCGAACCGCAGGGGCAGGGATCGTTCGGCCCGATCTTCTTCTGTTTGGGCATGGAAGCGGGGTTGAACTTACTCGAACCGCTCGTCTTTAAGCTATCCACGTCCACAGCCGTGGGGATCTGCATCCCCTGCGCGTTCACCCCGCGGAGCGACTGCGGGGAACTCGGGAGAGCGGGCGCGGGCTGGGCGGTTGCGGCGGACGGTTGTTGCACAGGCTGCGCGGCATCGCGGGGCGGTTGCGGCGTGATCGTCGGCATAACGCGTTGCGCCGGTTGCTGGCGCACTTCCACGCGCACTTTGAGGAGCATCGCAACCGTGTTGGTCTGGATGCGCTCAATCATTTCGTTGAACATCGCCGAGCCTTCCTGCTTGTATGCGATCACGGGGTCGGTCTGGCCGTAGGCGCGCAGACCGATGCCTTTCCGGAGCTGGTCCATTGCGTCGATATGGTCGATCCAGTTGCGGTCTACGTTGCGGAGCAGAATTTGCCGCTCTACATCCGCAAAGTCGATCCCCGTCTCCTCTTTCAGATGAGTAATTTTCTCTTCATAGGCCTTTTCGGTGCGTGCGGAGATCCTTTGAAGCGCTTTGGGATAATCCCACTTTTCGAGCTTTTCACGGGTGACGTACTTCGTCCCCTCGGGCAAAAGTTTTTGTTCGAGGGCGGTATTGAGATCGTCCTCGTTCCACTTGTCGGGAGCGTCATCCGCATTGACGGCTCCGCGGATGATGCTCTCGGCATAATCAGGGATATACTTCAAGATCTGTTCGTGGACGTCCTCACCTTTGAGGACTTTCATGCGCTCGGCGTAGATGAGCATACGCTGCTTGTTCATCACGTCGTCGTATTGAAGCACGGTCTTACGGGCGGCAAAGTGTTTGCCCTCGATCTGCTTCTGCGCATATTCGATGAGGCGGGAGAGCATTTTCGATTCGAGGCATTCCTCTTCCTGCATCTTGGAACGCTCATAGATACCTTTCATGCGCTCGCCCCCGAACCGTTTCATGAGGTCGTCTTCAAGGGAAATGAAGAACACGGAAGCGCCCACGTCCCCTTGCCGTCCCGAACGGCCGCGGAGCTGGTTGTCGATACGGCGCGCCTCGTGGCGCTCGGTCCCGATGATGCACAGGCCGCCCGCTTCGATCACTTTCGTTTTCTCCTCGTCCGTCTGTTGCTTGTAGGAATCATAGAGCTTTTGATAGCGTTCGCGCACAGCGAGCGTCTCTTCGTCAAGCTCGGCATAACTCGTGGCAAGTTCGATCGTGTCGTGGTCGATCCCCTCCTCGCGCAGACGCTTCTTGGCAAGATATTCGGGATTGCCGCCGAGCAGAATATCGGTACCGCGGCCCGCCATGTTGGTGGAGATCGTGACCGCGCCGTATCTGCCCGCCTGCGCGACGATCTCCGCCTCGCGTTCGTGGTTCTTTGCGTTCAAAATATTGTGCTGAATGCCGTTTCGGCGCAAGAGCCTTGAAATCTCTTCGGATTTATCGACGGAGACCGTACCCACAAGAATGGGCTGGCCTTTCTCGTGCCGCTCCACGATCTCGCGCACGATCGCCTTTTTCTTGCCCTCTTCGGTGGAAAAGATCTTATCGTGCAGGTCCTGCCGCTTGACGGGTTTATTCGTCGGGATCTCGATGACGTCGAGGGAGTAAATTGTACGAAATTCACCCTCCTCCGTCTTGGCGGTACCCGTCATGCCCGAGAGCTTGCGGTAAAGACGGAAATAATTCTGGAAAGTGATGGTCGCATAGGTCTTGTTCTCTTCGCGGATCTTTACGCCCTCTTTGGCTTCAATGGCCTGGTGCAGACCGTCGGAGTAGCGCCTACCGATCATCTGGCGGCCGGTGAACTCGTCGACGATGATGATCTCGTCGCCGATCACCATGTATTCCTCGTCGCGGTGGAAGAGCTTATGCGCTTTCAACGCCTGCTGGATGTGATGGTTGAGCGTGAGATGCGCCACGTCGGCAACGTTGTCGATGTTGAACCATTTCTCCGCTTTCTCCGCGCCGAACTCGGTGAGTTGCACCTGCTTGTCCTTGCGCTCGATCACATAGTCCCAATTCAATTCTTCGGCTTTGGCGAGTTTTCTCTCCCCCGCTTCCGACTTTTTGACGCGCTTCTCGTTTTCGAGGTCTTTGAGATCGTCGTCGAAGCCGCCCGTGAGGGTGCGTACGAATTTATCTACCTGCTCATAGAGGGAGGAAGATTGTTCGCCCTTGCCCGAGATGATGAGCGGGGTCCGCGCCTCGTCGATGAGGATGGAGTCCACCTCGTCAACGATCGCAAAGTTGAGTTCCCTTTGCACCATGAGCCTTAAATCGGATTTCAGATTGTCGCGCAGATAGTCGAAGCCGAACTCGTTGTTCGTACCGTAAGTGATGTCGCTTTGGTAGGCTTTCCGTTTGAGATCGTCATCCATCCCGGGCACGACCACCCCGACGGTAAGCCCCATGAATTTGTGTACTTTCCCCATCCACTCCGCGTCGCGGCGGGCAAGGTAATCGTTGACGGTGACGATGTGGACGCCCCGTCCCGAGAGCGCTTCGAGATAGCTAGGCAGGGTTGCGACCAAAGTTTTGCCCTCGCCCGTTTTCATTTCCGCAATTCGCCCCTGGAAGAGGCAGATGCCGCCGATGATCTGCACGTGGAAGTGCTTCATGCCGAGTACGCGCCAGCTCGCTTCCCGAAGCGCCGCGAATGCGTCGAACATGATGTCGTCGAGCGTTTCGCCCTTTGCGAGCCGTTCTTTGAGGATAGCGGTCTGTCCTCTGAGTTCGGCGTCGCTCATCTTCTGGTATTTCGGCTCGAGTTTTTCAACTTCGAGCGCCATTCTATCGAGTTTTTTCAAGCTCCTGCGGCTGTCGCTGTTTGCCAAATAACTGAAAAGTCCCATAGTCGCTCCATTTGGAAATCATATTGTGTTACTTGACTATTTTACAATATTTTCCCAAAAAATCAAAGCGTTTTTGCGCAGTTTTCCCCAAATGAAATGTCGAAAAAGAAATTTCCCGAAATTTGCCGCAAAAAAACCGCAGTTTACTGCGGTTTCTGCCCTTCGTCGAGAGCTTGATAGAGTTCTTCGGCGATCTGTTCCGCCTTGCCCGTGGTGGCGCGCGCCGCCCCCGCCTTGATGAGCAAACGCAGCTGTTCGGCGTTCTCCACCCCCGAGGCCTCCACTTGGAGCCGCCCCGCACTCTCTTCCGTAGCGCGCAGGACGAGTGAGGTCTCCCCGCGCACGCAGACGGCGTTCGCCTTTCCCGCCACCGCCGCGCGCACCCCGAGCGCCACTTCCTCTTCATCGAGGGTATGATCTTCCAGAGAGACGATAAGAGTACTCTTTTTTGCCGCCCGCCGTACCCGTTTCACCTCCCGTTTGAGATAGGCGGCGCCTCCGCCCGTCAGCTGGGAATAGCACAGCACCAGACGGATCTCTTTCGCCCCCTGCCGCAACGCCCGCTTCGCTTCGGCCTTTTTGATGCCCATGAGGCTCTCCCCCGTGCCGCCGACGAGACAGCAGAGCGGGACGCCGCTCTTTCCCGCATATTTTTTTGCCGCCGCAACGTGTACAGGTGAAACGAGGATGGACGAGGCATTGAGGCGCAAGGCGGTCTCGCACGCCTTTTTGAGCGCCGCGCGGTCGGTTTCCCTGCGCGATGCGTCTACGATGAGTTTTTTCAATGTAAAGGCGATCTCCGTCTCCCTACGCGCCCGCTTGAACTCACCGAATTCCGCGGCTTCCGCCGCAGACAAAACCATTTCTTCTGCCATACCCGCAATTTTTTCCAAAATAAACCAAACTATACCAAAAGGCAACCTGTTGTGACAAAACAAACCGTGTTAAAATGCGGGCATGACTCTCCTCTCCGTACAATGGCAAGGCTTCGGCTGGTGCATCATGTTGTTTCTGCTCGTTGTGATCGCCGTGCATCTCGCAAAAGTGATCGCCGTCGGTTACCGCACGCTCTTCCGCAAACTGCCTCCCGAACCGCCCAAGATCGCGGAAAAGAAGCCCGAACCCGTATACTATATCGTCGAACGCAAAAAACGCCGTCCGAAAAAAGAATATGCCGAGCCGAAAGAGATCAGCTTCCGGTAACTTCTTTCCTTATGCAATGAGGGAGCGCCGTAAGGCGCTCCCTCATCTTTTCGTCTTTTCTTACTCGCTGTACTTCGTAACGTTTTGCCCGCTGTCCCACAGCCGTTCGAGATAGTAAAAAAGGCGGCTCTCTTCGTTGAAGATATGCACCACCACGTCGCCGTAGTCGAGTACGCCCCAACGCCCCTCGCGCAGCCCCTCCGTGCGGACGGGATAGAGGTCGAATTTCTTTTTAAGCTGTTCTTCCACGTTGTCGCCGAGCGCGCGCACCTGCGTGGTGCTTTTCCCGCTTGCGATCACAAAATAGGAACATACCACCGTCTGCTCGCTCACGTCGAGGATCACAATATCCTCGCCTTTCTTGTCCGAAAGAGCCTTACAACATTCGAGCGCCAAATCTTTGCTTTCCATAAATACCCCTCTTTTTTCTTTATTATGTCACACATAGTATCAATTTTCATTATTTATGTCTGAAATAGTACTATGCAAACATCAATTTTTTGCTTTTTGGAGGCCGGAATAATACGCCTCCGCTTGTTCGGTGAGCGGATACACGGGCTTTCCGCTGCCCTTTAAGTATTCCGTCTGCTCCTTTAAGGAACGCGCCAAACAGGCGTCTAAGTCCGCCCAAAACAGCGTTCTGAGGTCCTCTACCCCTTTGAACGTTCTGCTCTCCTCCAACAGGTCGGAAAGATAGATGAGTTTTTCGAGAACGCTCATCCCCGCCCTGCCGCTCGTATGATAGCGGATCGCCTGCAAAATGTCTTCGTCTCCGATCCCGAATACATGCTCCGCAAGGTACGCCCCCGTATATTGGTGCAGAACGGGTTCGGGAACGTCCGCGGGCGGCGTAAAGCCAGAAAGTAACGGACTCGACAGCGGAACGTATTTCCCGCAGTCATGGAGCATAGCGGCAAGGAGCGCCTTTTCAAAGGGGATACCGAGGCCCTTTGCGCGGCGCACGGCAAGCAACGCCACGCGATAGCTGTGCTGTACCCGTTCGGGCTTTTCGAGATCGAGCGCGCGCGCCGCCTCATAGCGGTATAGCCCCCTTTCGCGGATATACCGCAACACGGCGGGATCGAGGCCGTCCGGGTCCTTTCCGAACGCGAGCGCCACGCGCAGTTCGGTGGAAGAGACCTCGTTACCGCTAAAAGCGAGTTCAAAAAAATCGGTTCCGAACCGTGCGCGGAAGCGCGCATGAAGCCCCCCGATCTTCTCCGCTCCCCGTCCGCAGGCGACGAGCGTAACATTTTTCAGAATATCGTCTGGATTTTTCCAACTGAAAAAGTTTTCGAGCATATCCGCGCCGACTAGAAAATATCGCTCTGCCGCGGGGAACAACTCTTTCAGCCACCTGCAAGTGAGATAGGTGTAGCTCGTCCCCCCCGCGTTGAGTTCGAAATCGCTGACTTCCACATTTTCCGCAGCGGAAAAGGCGATGCGGCACATCTTTAAGCGGTCGTTCCCGTCCGCCGCGGCGCCGTCCGCCTTGTGGGGAGCGCGGTAAGACGGCATTACGAGAACGCGGTCCAGCCCGAGTTCTGTAATCGCCGCTTGTACCAGGCGGACATGCTCCGAATGTACGGGGTCGAAAGATCCGCCGAATAAAGCCACTTTCATATTCACATCATACCATACTTTTTGCCGCTTTGCAAGACTAAAATGCAAAATACGGGTCAAAAATCATGTCATGAGAAGTCTGAGTTTTGCGCTTATAGCCGATCTTCTGTTTTACAGCGCGTGCGCATTTCTCGCCGCGGTCGGCGTTCTGCGGTTTTACGGCGCGCCGCTGTGGCTCGCGCTTGTGTGCGCCGCCACGATTGCGCTTGCCGTGGGCGGGATCGCCTTTTTGCTCATGTATCGGAGCCGTCACAAAAAATACCTGACGAAAAAGGAGCGGGAAGCGCGGGAGGCGCTCCTTTTGCACCTCACTTTGGAAAAGCCCGAGCGGGTGCGCGCCGCACTCCTTTCCGCCTATCTTGCCGACGGAAAAAACGCCCACTGCGAGGGCGATACGCTCGCGGTGGACGGCGTTCCCGTCGTTCCGCTCTTTACAATGGAACCCGTGAGCGCGGACGAGATCGCGCGTCTGCTGCGCGAATACGGAAAGGAGCCGTTTTGCGTTGCGTGCAATTCCCTCAGCGCGGACGCGGAAAAATTGCTCTCTGCGTTCGGGATCGCCGCAACAGGGGGCGACGAGATCTATTCCCTCTTCTCCCGCACGGAGACGGTCCCCGACCCGCTCATCTGCGGGGAGATCCCGAGAAAGACCGCGAAACAGAAGTTCCGCCGCTCATTTTCAAAGAGCAACGCCCGCCCGTTCTTCGTGAGCGGGGCGCTGTTGCTTCTCATGAGCTTATTTACCTTTTTTCCGCTCTATTATGTGATCGCGGGGAGCGTTCTTCTCTTCTGCGCCGTCGCCGTCAGGCTCTTCGGATACGCTTAAAGGGACAGGATGCTCCTGGGCAGAAAGCCGATTATGTCTTCCGCCGATACGGAATATTGGCCGAGTTCGGTTTCCGCAAGCTCGCCCGCCTTTCCGAGCAAGTAGCAAGAAATACACGCCGCTTCAAAGGGCGGAACGCCCCTTGCGCACGTTCCCGCCAAAAATCCCGCCAGCACATCCCCGCTTCCTCCCCTTGCGAGCGCGGGAGAACCCGTCAGATTGATCGCCGTTCGCACGCCGTCCGTGATGACCGTGCGGTTGTTTTTGAGTACGACGGTTACGCCGTATTCCCTTGCAAACGCCGCGGCAAGGCCGACGGAGTCGGACAAGATTTCGGGAACCGTCTTCCCCGTGAGACGGGAAAATTCTTTGATGTGCGGCGTCACGATCACATGGCATTTTTTCTCCCGAAGCAGATCGGCCGAATTGCAGAGGGCAAGGGTATTCAAGGCATCCGCGTCGAGGACGAGCGTCCCTCTTTGATAGGTGGAAAGGAGTTCGCGGAGAATGGTGCGCGTTCTTTCCCCCGTTCCCGCGTCCATGCCGAAAGCGACGGCCTCGGTAAAAATCGGTTCCCCGTCGTAGAACGAAAAGCGGCAGGCGGGGTATTTCGCGGCGCACAACGCGCGATGCAGTTCGTCCGCCGATTGAAAGGCCGCAAGTTTTGCCTCGTCCGCGCAAGGTACTGACGACGAAGTCATATAAATATCGGTATAGCCCGCGCCCGATTTGAGCGCCGCGCCCGCCGCAAGGAGAGGCGCGCCGAGAATATTGCAGGTCGCAAGAATGGCAACGCTTCCGTAATTTCCCTTGTTGGAGTGCGATCTCCTGTTCGGGAAGAACTTTTTAACGTCCTCATTTTCCCAAATTTCCGCGCCGTTTTGCGGAGCGAGCCCGATGTCGAGAAGTCCGATCTTTCCCGCAACGTCCGCGCCATCCGCAAGCAGGAGGGCGTTTTTCATGCCGCCCACCGTGAGGGTTTCATCTGCCTTGACGCAGGGAGAAAGCGCGGCGCCGTTTTCGGAAAGCCCGCTCGGAAGATTGCAGGAGACGACGTAAGCGCCGCTTGCGTTGATAAAGCCTATGAGTGCGGCGGCGTCGCCCGAGGGCGCGCTTTTCAGTCCCGTGCCGAAAATGCAGTCTACGATGAGCGCATACCGTCTGCGGGGGATTCGTCCGAACAGCACGCCGTTGTATTTTTTGGCGGCTTGCGCGCAGTCGTGGGAAAACTTTCCGTTGAGACAAAGCACGGCGACGTCCGCACCCTGCGCGTGTAGAATGCGGGCCGCCGTAAAGCCATCTCCGCCGTTATTGCCGCCCCCGCAGACAAAGAGCGCGTCGGAGATTTTCCGATCTTTCATCACCCGCAGGATCTCACCCGCAAGGGCTTTCCCCGCTCGTTCCATGAGTTCCGTGGAAGAAACGCCGCTCTTGACCGCCCGTTCGTCCGCCGCGCGGACCTCTTTGATCGAATAAGAATATTTCATAGCCTTAGAATTTGATTGCAATTTCCGCAGATGAGAGCGCGCGGAGGCCGCCGCTTTCGATGAGAAGCCGTCCGTCAGGCAAGATCTCCCGCGCGGTCGCCTTATATTGCCGCCCGTTCTCGGTGACCTGCACCCGCTTGCCCAAAAATTTGACGTAGGAGAGATAGTCGGAAAAGGCGGACGGCGCAAGAAAGTTTCCGATCAAGGCCTCGCGCACCTCCTCCGCCGAGGGCGGAGCGGGCAAAAGTTCCCGCATATTTACGGCGATGCCGCCAAGACCGTCCAGCGCGTTTGAAACGTTCAGCCCTATGCCGACGATACTCGCGCGCACCGCTCCGTCCGAAAGCGTATTTTCGATGAGAATGCCCGCGATCTTTCTGCCGCCCGCAAGTACGTCGTTACACCACTTGATCTCGGGCTTTATCCCGAACGCTTCCACCGTCTTACAGACGGCGACGGCGGAGTGCGCCATGATCTCAAACGCCCGTTCCGCGGGGAAACCGTTGTAAAAAGTGAGCGCCGAAAGATAGACGCCGCCCTCTTCCGAAAGAAAGGAACGCCCTTTGGTTCCCCTCCCGCCCGTTTGCCGCTCCGCGCACACGATCATATCCTCGCCGCCCGCAAGAAACTGCTTCAAATAATCGTTGGTGGAAGAGACCTCCGCGAGATAGACGCGTTTCATTCGTCCTCCTCCGCAAGGGAACCGAGCGCGGCGCGGGCGGTATCGTAGTCGAACCCCCGCGCAATAAGGTGGGAAAACGCCTTTTGCAACGTCTTGCGGTCAACTGTTTTGCCGCGGAGATATTTTGCCAAAACGGCTTTGGCGCTCTCCTCTTCCCCTGTCAGAGTATTGAGCGCACTCTGGATCTGCTCGTCTGCGATCCCTTTCCGTTTGAGTTCGGCCGCAAGGAGGCGCTTCCCCTTTCGGTTTCCCGCCTGCCCCACATAGGAGACGGCGTAAGCTCCGTCGTCGAGGTAGCCGTACTCTTTCATTTTCTCCGCGACATAATCGCACACATCGTCGAGGTAGCCCTTCCGTTTGAGATAATCGCGGACTTCGCGCTCCGTTTTCATCGTCGCGGTGATGTGGGAAAGCGCCTTGTCGAGCGCGGTCGTCTTTTCGCTTTCGAGCTGCATCTGGGAAAGTTGTTCCGCCGTCACCTGCATGCCCGCTTTCAAGCGGTTCAGCACCACCGTTTCGAGCTTCATGCCGCAGTAAAATCTGCCGTCTACTTCGATGTTGCACCTTGTTTTGTCTTTCAGCTGGGGAGTGATCGCCGTAATTTCCATCGTTCTATTATTATAGCACAGCCCGCCGCGGGATGCAAGAAAATTTTGGGCGCGCAACTCAGGTTGCGCGCCCAAAAATCAGAGCTTCAAAACCAGTCCGTTTTCTCCCCTGTCGAGGGTCAACACCGTCCCCGCAGGCGGATTCTGTTCGATGAGATATTTTGCGATCGGCGTTTCGGCATGTGTCTGCAAGAACCTCTTCAAGGGCCGCGCGCCGTAAACGCTGTCGTAGCCGTAATCGGCGATATACTGCTTGGCGGCGTTCGTCACCGTTAAGCCGATATGCTCGGCGGCCAGCCGCGTTTCGAGCTTCCGGAGCATGATCTCCACGATGTCCGAAATGTTCTCCCGCGAGAGCGGCTTAAAGAGAATGATCTCGTCCAGCCTGTTCAAAAATTCGGGGCGGAAAGAGCGTTTCAAAAGCGCGTTCACTTCCTCGCGCGCGTCCCCGCTCACTTCACCGTTCTCGATCCCCTCGGAGATGATGCCCGAACCCAAATTGGACGTCAGAATGATGATGGTATTCTTAAAATCCACCGTTCTGCCCTGCGAGTCGGTGATCCTGCCGTCGTCAAGCACCTGCAAGAGGATGTTGAACACGTCGGGGTGCGCCTTTTCGATCTCGTCGAAGAGGACGATGGAATAAGGACGGCGGCGGACTGCTTCGGTCAGCGTGCCGCCCTCTTCGTAGCCGACGTATCCGGGAGGCGCGCCGACAAGACGGGACACGGAGAACTTCTCCATGTATTCGCTCATATCGATGCGGACGATGTTTTTCTCGTCGTCGAAGAGATTTTCCGCAAGCGATTTGGCAAGTTCTGTCTTACCCACGCCCGTCGGGCCGAGGAACAGGAACGAGCCGATTGGGCGGTTCGGGTCGGAAATGCCCGCCCTTGCGCGCAAAATTGCCTCGGAGACTTTGGTAACGGCCTCCTCCTGCCCCACGAGCCGCTTGTGGATCTCCTCGGGCAGGCGCAGAAGTTTTGCTTTCTCGCCCTCTTTCAGGCGGGTGACGGGAATGCCCGTCCACCGCGCGACGATCTGGTTGATCTGCTCCTCGGTGACTTCGTCCTGCAAGAGCGCGTTGTCACGCTGCGCCTCTTTCGCGGCGTTGAGCTTCTTTTCGATCTCGGGGATCTCGCCGTATTCGAGCCGCCCCGCGGTGTTATAGTCCCCCCGCTGTTTGGCGCTTTCTAGCTCCCCGCGCAACGTATCGAGCTTCTCTTTGAGTTCTTTCTCGGCGCGGATCTCGGCTTTCTCGTCCTCCCACTTCGCTTTCATGCCGTTGAACTTTTCTTTGCAGTCGGCAAGCTCTTTTTTTATCGTTTCCAGCCGCGCCTGCGAGAGATTGTCCTGCTCCTTTTCGAGGGCGTTCTCCTCCACTTCGAGCTGTACGATCTTGCGGTTGAGAGCGTCCATTTCGGCGGGCATAGAGTCGATCTCGGTGCGGATCATCGCCGCGGCTTCGTCCACAAGGTCGATCGCCTTGTCGGGCAAAAAGCGGTCGGTGATATAGCGGTTGGAAAGAGTTGCCGCCGCAACGAGCGCGTCGTCGTGGATGCGCACGCCGTGGAAAATTTCAAACCGCTCTTTGAGGCCCCGCAGAATGGAGACCGTGTCTTCCACGGTCGGTTCGCCCACGAGGACGGGCTGGAAACGCCGTTCGAGCGCCGCGTCCTTTTCGATGTATTTGCGGTATTCGTCGAGTGTGGTCGCGCCGATGCAGTGGAGTTCCCCCCGCGCCAAAAGAGGCTTTAAGAGGTTGCCCGCGTCCATCGCGCCCTCGCTCTTTCCCGCTCCCACGACGGTGTGGAGTTCGTCGATGAAGAGCAAAATATTCCCCTCCGACTTTGTGACTTCCTGCAAGACGGCTTTGAGCCGTTCCTCAAACTCGCCGCGGTACTTTGCGCCCGCAATGAGCGCGCCCATGTCGAGGGAGAAGAGGGTCTTATGCTTCAAGCCCTCGGGAACGTCCCCCTTTACAATGCGCTGTGCAAGCCCCTCCGCGATCGCGGTCTTGCCCACCCCGGGTTCCCCGATGAGAACGGGGTTGTTTTTGGTCTTGCGGGAGAGAATGCGGATGACATTGCGGATCTCTTCATCCCTGCCGATAACGGGTTCGAGCTTATGTTCGCGCGCCCGCTTGGTGAGGTCCATGCCGTACTTTTCGAGCGCCTCGTAGGAGTCTTCGGGGTTATCGCTCTTTACGTTTTGGTTGCCGCGCACCTCTTTCATCCCTTTAAGGAAGCCGTCTTTTGTCACGCCGAAGCGCTTGAAAACTTCTTTGAGCCGATCCTCGGCGTTATCGAAGAGGCACAAAAAGAGATGTTCGACGGAGACATAGTCATCCTTCATGCTTGCGGCGAGCTTTTCCGCCTCGGCAAGGGTGCGCGCGAGCGCAGAGGTGGCATATGCCTGCCCCGCACCGCTCCCCGAAACGCGGGGAAGCCGCTCCACTTCCTCTTTGACGGCCCGTTGAAACCCGTTTGCGTCCGTCCCCGCGCGGGAGAGGATGCGAAAGACAAGCCCATCGCTTTCGAGGAGCGCAAGGCAGAGGTGGGTGCAGCTTAGCTCGGAATTGCCGTATTCGAGTGCGGTGTTCTGCGCCGACTGGATCGCCGCGAGCGATTTTTGCGTATATTTATTTGCGTCCATATTTTTTCCTCCTCCTCACGGAAAAAAGATTTTGCAAAGCAAAAGATTTTTCGTGAACTATTTATTATATACCCAAAATCAAAGGCGATAAACAAAAAGCGGGGAGCGGAAGTTGCAAATTTTTTTCGGCTGTGCTATAATGCAAAAAAATCACAAAGGAAATGCGAATGAAATTTTTAGACGGACTTTTGGTGGCGGCGTTCCTCTTTATTGTGGGGAGCATGCTCGGCTGGGTGATCGAGGTGTTCTTCCGCAGATTTTTCTCGGCGAAGAAGTGGATCAACCCCGGTTTTTTGACGGGTCCCTATATCCCCCTCTACGGCTTCGGACTCTCGCTGATGTTTGCGATCTCCCTCATTCCTATCCACACGGGCCACGAGTGGCTCGACGCGCTCCTCATTATTCTCATTATGGGCGCAATGATGACTGTGATCGAATACATCGCCGGGCTCATCTTTATCAAGGGCATGAAGATCAAGCTGTGGGACTACTCCAACCAATGGGGAAACATTCAAGGCATTATCTGTCCCCTCTTCTCCTTTTTGTGGCTCCTCGTGGCGGCGGGCTTCTATTTCCTCATGGACGGCGCCGTGCTGGAAGCGGTAACGTGGTTCGTCAACAATATGTGGTTCTCTTTCTTTGTGGGGATCGTTTTGGGGATCTTCCTTGTCGATCTCGGGCATTCGCTCAATCTCTCCGTGAAGATCAGAAAGTTTGCCCAAGAGAAGCAGATCGTGGTCCACTTCGAACATTTAAAAGAGAGCGTGAAAGACCATGTGGAAAATTTCGAAACAAAGCATGCAAGTTTCTGTTTCCCGTTCAAATCGGCGCGGAAGTTTGCCGACGAACTCGAGACTTACGCCGAAAAGGCGCTTTCCGAACTCAAAGACCGCAAGAAAAAGTGATTGCATGAGATACGGCGGCGCCCCGCAGACAAGTCTGCGGGGCGCCGCCTGTTTTAATCGGTTCGTTTGAGCAAAAGCGTGTTTTCCAGAAAGGCAACGAGCTTTTTCTCACGGCTCTTCGCGCTCGTGAACGGAAAGGCAAAACTGCCGCCCCACACGGGATTTCCCGAGGCGAGGTATGCAACCATAACAAGATCGCCCGCAAGGAGCAACACCGTCAGCGGCAGAAAGATGAGGCAAGTAAGCGCAGTAAAAAAGTAATCGTACCACCGCCACGGCTTGCCGACGAGTTGTATCTCACCTTTCACAACGCACCCGTTTTCTTCGGAAAGCGTTCCGAGAAAGGCATACTGCGGCTTTTTTCCGCGGCGGCAAACGACGATCTCCACACGATCGCCCTTGCAAAAGACCGCCATTTTGAGCTTCTTTGCGCGCTCGGCCGTCTTTGCGCTCTCCATACGGTTTTTCAGTTGTTTTTTGTTTTCCGTCGTTGTAAATTCCATCATTTCCTAAAAGTAAAAGAGTTCTTCAAAGGTTTTATCGAGCGCGATGCAGAGAATCAGGGCAAGCTTCGCCGTGGGGCAGAACTGTCCCGTTTCGATGGAGGAGATCGTGTTGCGCGAAACGCCGACGAGCGCGGCAAGCTCCCCCTGCGATAAATTTTTTTCCGCACGCACCTCTTTCAGGCGGTTGCGGAGAACAAGTTTTTCGTCCATTCCGCCCGATTTATTTCCCCGCAAGGGACAAGCCCCATTCCACCCAGTACAGGATCGCCGCCGCGAGGCCGACCGCCGTCACAATGAGCGAGAGCACTTTCAGCTTCTTGTTTGTCGTGATGAACAGTTCCACGGCATTCTGCGCGACAAGCCCGGTAAAGATGATCGCCATGAGATCGTAAGGGACGGTATCCTCCGTGCATATCCGCACGAAGAGAACGACGGCGCAGGCAAGCACCGTCGCCATAAATCCGACGTACTTTGACCACAGTCTACGGCCCTGTTCCCGCTCGTCGCCGTTTATCCCATTCTCCTTACGGCTCCGCGCCAAAACTTCCTCTTTGGAGAGGGCGGGTTCTTCTGTGTTTTGATTTTCTTCGCTGTTGAAATTTTCTTCCATGACACACTCCTCAAAGTTCGATCCCTGCAAGGGAGAGGGCGAACAGCACCCACAAAGCGATTGTTACCGCGATGAGAAGGACGGCGCAGACAACGGAGATCGTTTTGCCACGACCTTTTTTCATGACGACCGCCTGACAGGTCGTCTGCGCGCTCATGCCAGTACCCAGCAGAACGTAGATCGGATAGAAAAACGGTTCCGCCTGATGGAGCAAAATGTAACAAAATTCGATGACGACGACAGTGATGATCATGGCGAGATAGCCGCTGTATGTCACCCATTTCCACTTCGTCTGTTCGCGCTCGTCGCCGTTTTTCTCGTTCTCCTTACGGCTTCGCGCTAAAATCTCCTCTTTTGAGAGCGTCTGCTCGCTCTCCATGCTTTCGGTTTTCTCCTGCTGTTCGTCCATATTCCTCTCCTTGCAAAGTAAACTTGGTATGTCTATCATAGCATTGCCAAGTAAACTTGTCAAGCGTTTGGATAAAAAAAGTCGGAAAATATTTTATCCGACTGATTTACTCCTTGACACCATTCCAAATTGTCATAGAATGGTTTACCCAGCTCCACTGTCCTGATATGTCATTTCGACCGAAGCCGCAGGCGGAGTGGAGAAATCTCGCCTTATAATAATGCGGTAGAGATTTCTCGACTACGCTCGAAATGACATAATGAACGTGCCATAGATCTTTCGTGAACTTAAAACGGATAAAAATATCTCTTGCCTGCGGAAACTGTCGCTTTTCCGTTGAAAAAGTCCCGTGCGCGGGCGGTGAAGTCCCCCTCTGCGCTCTCCTTTACCATAACGGTGAAGCGCGCCTTGTCGGCAAATTCCCGCGAAAGCACGATCTCCTGTTCCAAAAACCGCATCGCGGCGTTCACGTCGGGATAGTCCACTTCGAGAGAAAGCTCCACGCCCGTGGTGTACACCCGTTTTTCCGCCGCTTCCGCGCCCTCCGCCGCGCCGCCCGCGTAGGCCCGCGTGAGGCCGCCCGCGCCGAGCTTGACGCCGCCGAAATAGCGCACCACGGCAATCGCCGTCTCCCTGAGGTTCTGCGCCTTGATCACACCCAAAATGGGCATGCCCGCCGTTCCCTGCGGCTCTCCGTCGTCCGAAAAGCGCTGTTCATTGCCGATCTTATCGGCAATATATCCGTAGCAGACGTGCGTCGCCGCAGGGTGAAGCGCGCGAATACGGGCAAGAAAGGCTTTTGCCTCCTCCTCACCCTCCGTATGCGCGACGTAAGTCAAAAACTTGCTCTTTTCGATCGTCCTTTCGGTGACGGTCTCCCCCACGACGCTTCTGTATTCCATTTATTTGCGCACGACCTTGATATGGACTTTCTTTCCCTTGTGGAGAATAAATTCCCCAGCGGGAAGGGGCATATTCACGTCGGCCGCTTTCACGTCCCCCACCGAGACGCCGCCCTGCTCCACAAGCCGCCGCGCCTCGCCGTTGCTCTTGCACAGCCCCGTGGCGACAAGTGCGCCGAGAAGCGTTGTAGTATCCGCGGGGATCTCCTTTTCGGGCATTTCCCCCTCGCCGCCGAATGCGGCGCGCGCCTGCGACTGCGCGAGGTTTGCCGCCTCTTCGCCGTGAACCATTTTGGTAAGTTCAAAGGCGAGCCGCTCTTTTGCGGCGTTCATGCGCTCGTCGCGGTGAGCGCAAAGCCCCTTGATCTCTTCGAGCGGGACAAAGGTCAACAGGCAGAAGCACTTTTCCACGTCGTCGTCCGCCGTGTTCCGCCAATATTGATAAAATTCGTAGGGACTCGTCTTGTTTTCGTCGAGCCATACCGCGCCTTTCTGGGTCTTGCCCATCTTCTTGCCCTCGCTCGTGGTGAGGAGCTGGAAGGTCATGGCGTAGGCGGGCTTTCTCTCCTTTCTGCGGATGAGGTCCGCGCCCGCCAAAATGTTGCTCCACTGGTCGTCGCCGCCGAGTTCGAGCGAACAGCCGTATTTTTGGTGAAGCACGAGGAAATCGTACGCCTGCATGAGCATGTAGTTGAATTCGAGGAAGGAAAGCCCCCGCTCCATGCGCGCCTTGAAGCACTCCGCCGTGAGCATTTTGTTGACGGAGAAATGCACGCCGATGTCCCGCAGAAAGTCGATGTAGTTGAGGTTCAAAAGCCAATCGGCATTGTTGACGACGATCGCGCCGTTCTCCCCCTCGAAAGAGATGAACTTCGCCATCTGTTTTTTGAAGCACTCCACGTGGTGGGCGATGGTCTCTTTCGTCATCATGGAGCGCATGTCCGTCCTGCCCGAGGGATCGCCGACCATCGCCGTTCCCCCGCCGATCAAAATAATGGGCTTGTGTCCCGCGAGTTGCATGTGCCGCATCGCAACGAGCTGCATAAAATGCCCCACATGCAGGCTGTCCGCCGTCGGATCGAACCCGATGTAAAAAGGAACGCTCTCCTTGCCCAAAAGCTCGTAAAGCTCGTCCTCGTAGACCGTTTGTTTGATAAATCCCCGCGCGCGCAGGGTGTCCATGACATTTTGCATAAGAAACTCCGCATTCATATGTGATTTCTATTATTTTACACGCAAGCGCGCATTTTGTCAATGAAAAAGCGCATATTCACGATTTTTTCGGCTGTCACGCCTTTCCGTAAGGTCCGCCCCGCAAAGCGAGCGTAACCCGTTCAAACGGCTCAGCCGCGCGGCGACGCGGGCGCGCAGTTCCGCGTTGCGTTTTTCGGCAAGCGCGCGCCTGCCCTCTTCCAAAACCCGTTCAATCTCTTTGTTTGTCATTCTGTTCTCCTTTTCAAGAAAAATTATAGCCATGTTACTTGACATATATTGTCAAGTTTGGTAAAATTTTTTAGGAAATATAAACTTTTTTCGGAGAAAAACAAATGAAATTTCAAATCATGCTCGGGATCCTCTTCACTTTGCTTGCCCGCCGCAAGATCAGCGCGGGCGAGCTTGCCGCAAAATACGACGTTTCCACGCGTTCGATCTACCGCTATGTGGACGAAATGACGATCGCGGGGATCCCCATCGACGTGACGCGAGGCCAGAACGGCGGCATCTATATTTCGGACGCGTTCAAACTCCCGAAAGGACTGATGACGAAAGAGGAATATTCGCGCGCGGTCGGCGCCATGCTTGCGATGAACGAGCAGCTCTCGGACCCTGTTCTCGACTCCGCGATCCGCAAGATCACGGCGCAGATGAAGTCGGAAAAATTCGATTCCGGTCTCAGCGGGAATATTTTGGTCGACAGCGGGACGTGGGGCGACGAGCGGAAATTTTCGGAAAAGCTCTCCTTGATCGAAAACGCCATAGAGGCGCAAGAGGCGCTTGAAATCGATTATTGCTCCCGTGAACGCGAACACACGAAGCGCAAGATCTATCCGCACCTTTTGGTGCTGAAACAAAACCTTTGGTATGTTTACGCCTATTGCACGGTACGAAACGCTTTCCGCATGTTCAAATTGGGGCGGATGCGTACCATCATGCGGACGGGAGAGACCTTTGAGCGCATTCCTTTTGCGCGCGAGGACGTACCGCTCAAATTCTGGCACGACAGCGAAGCCACGGTAAACGCCCGTTTCGAGATCATGCCCGAGTCCATCACCTACGCCGAGGAGTGGCTGGGGATCGAAAACGTGACGAAGCAGGGCGACAAATATATCTGCGAGGTCTCCCTCCACGACGACGAGTCCCTCGTCAAGACCATTCTCGCCGCAGGAGCGGGCTTTCGGGTCCTCTCCCCCGCCTCTCTTGCGGAGCGGGTCAGGGCGGAAGCAAATCGTCTCCTGGAAAGCTATTCCCGCGTGTAGTGTAAAAAACATGCCCGATCTGCATATACTGTAAGACGGGCATGAAATATCTTCTCTTTTGCGGCGGCGGGAGCGCGGGACACGTCGTTCCCAATCTCGCCGTTATGAACGAACTCAAATATTCTTACAAGCTCGCCTATATGGGGACGTGCGGCATCGAAAAGACGCTCGTTTCCGAGGCGGGCTATCCCTTTTTCGAAGTGGACTGTCCCAAACTCGTGCGCTCGCTCACCCTTGAAAATTTCAAGATCCCCATGCGGCTTCGCAAGGCGGAGCAAGAAGCGCTGAAAGTTTTGGAGACGGAAAAGCCCGACCTCATATTCTCTAAGGGGGGCTTTGCGAGTTACCCCGCAGTTTGGGCGGCGCACAAACTCGGCATTCCCGCGTTCACCCATGAGAGCGACTTCTCTCCCGGGCTTACCACAAAGCTCGTCGCCAAAAAGTGTAAATTTGTGCTTACCTCTTTTCCCGAGACCGCAAAGTTGTTTCCGAACGGCAAACATGTCGGGTCCCCCATGCGCAAAGAGCTGTTCCGCGGGGACCGCGAACGCGCCTTAAAGAAATACTCCCTGTCGGGGGAGCGGCCCGTGCTTCTCGTCCTCGGCGGCGGGAGCGGCAGCCGCGCCATCAACGAAGCGGTCGTCAAAAATCTTCCTGCGCTTCTGAAATATTGGCAAATTCTGCACCTCACGGGGAAGAACGGCGAAGAGATCGGGCAAAGCGGGTATGTTTGCAGGGAATTTGAAAACGACATGGGAAGCGCCTACGCCGCCTGCGACGCCGTGCTTTGCCGTGCGGGAAGCAACACGGTGTTTGAGGTGCTGGCGCTCAAAAAGCCCGCCCTTTTCGTGCCGCTCGAAAGAGGTTCCCGCGGAGACCAGCTTCAAAACGCCCTCTACTTCGAACGCCGCGGACTGTGCAAAATTTTGCGGGAAAGCGAGCTTTCCGCTCTCCCCAACGCGCTCTCCGCCCTGCAAAAAGACGAAGCGTTGCGTTTTTCCCTTTCCGCCTGCGAGATCGAAAACGGCACGCCGAAGATCATCGACCTCATTAAATCCTTTTAAGTTTTGGGGGCGAGGTCGTAACCGTTCCCGAAGATGTCCGCTTGCAGATAGGATTCGGGGACCTTGCCGAGCAGTACGCTCTCGCAGATCAACACTTCCGTGCGGGAGGCGAAATTGCGGGTCCCCGACGGCATGATGATGGAAATATCGGCAACGATCTCCAAATAGATGGAATGTTTGGTCTGGTTTACGCCCGCCTCTTCGAACGTAGAAGCAAAGCGGCACTCTACGTTGGAAATGGGAATGATCTTCATGTGGATTTTCGGGCCGAAGCCCGCCCACGCTTCAATGCCCGAAAACGCGCCGAGCGGCACTTCCACCCCGCCCTCGCTCATCTTTTGCAAGTTTTCCTGCGACATATACGCCGTATCGCGCGCGATACGGTTGATCTGGAATGGGTTGGACGTGATCGCCGTGATGTTCCCCGCTTCGTCGCGGTTGACGGTGACAAGTTCTTCATAGCGCACGCGGTCGGAGAGGGTGTAATACACGGCGTCGTTGACGGCGACTGTGGTGATCGACCGCATGGACGCCTCCGCAACGGAGATGAGAACTTTTGTGATGTTGACGTTCAGGATCACGATCAAAGCGAGCAATGAAAGTGCGACGAGCGCAAAAATGACGCGCCGCCGCACTTTGTTTTTGGGGCGGCGATATTTCACGCCCCTATTTTATGCCTTGTCCCGCACCGATATGAACGGGGCGACATAGAATGGACTATGCCTTACGAACTCCATCCTTATGACAGAAATAAAGCTGTCGATTATGCCCGCCGCTGGGCGTTTTCGAGAAACCCCGCCTATTACGATTTCAGCGCGATCGGGGGCGACTGCACCAACTTCGCCTCGCAATGTATCTTTGCGGGCGCGGGCGTGATGAATTTTACCCCCGTCTACGGGTGGTTCTACCGCTCGGCGAGCGATCGGACCGCCTCATGGACGGGGGTGGAATATCTCTATAACTTTTTGGTAAGCAACGAGGGCACAGGTCCCTTTGCCGAGGTTGTTCCGCTTGACGGGTTGGAGATCGGCGACATCGTGCAACTCGGACGGGAGACGGGCGATTTTTATCATTCCCCCGTCGTTGTGGGATTTTCGGGGCGAAATATCCTCGTGGCGGCGCATTCTTACGACGCATTCGGAAAGACCCTCGCCTCCTACCGCGCTCCCGTCACGCGCGGTTTGCACATTTTAGGCGTGCGAAAAGAACTATGACAGCAGTCCCGTGACCCAGAGAAGAAAGTCCGCAAGGCGGGGTGAAGCGTTTTCGTTGAGCCATGCGGCGAGCGCTTCCAATCCGTCTTTGAGCAGAAACGCATGCGCTCCCTCGGCTTTGGAGAGTCCGACCGCGAGATAGCCTTTTGCCCAATCACCCACGGCATACTGTCCGATCGCCGCACCGCCGATCGCAAGCTGACCGATCGCAAGACCTCCCATTGCAAACAATCCGACTGCAATCCCACCGATTGCAATACCGCCAACCGCTATGCCTCCGAAAGAAACGCCTCCGACTGCGATACTGCCAAAAGCGAGAAGCCCAAAAGAGAACACGCCGAACGCAAGCAACCCGACGGAGATCAGCCCCAGCGACACAAAGCCGAACGAGACAAGCCCGACCGCAAAGATGCCGTGTGCGCGGCATCCGAACCCAAAATTGATATGGATAATCGGCAGGCCAAATATACGCTTCTTTGAAATATATTCGAACCGCATCTTTCCTCGGTGATCGATCACGCCCCATGTTACCCCCTTTCCGGCGTCCGAGGAAGACCGTCCCGATTCCGCAGGCGGATCGTTCTTTCTTTCTTCGGGTTCCTTGCCGAGGAGCAATTCATCCGCCGAAAGAGAAAACAACCTGCACAATTCAAGGACTTTCTCCGTTTCGGGGAACGCGGCGTCCGATTCCCATTTGCTCACCGCCTGTCTCGTTACACCGAGCTTTTCCGCGAGTTCCTCCTGCGTAAGCCCGGCTTTCTTTCTGCATTCGAAAATCTTTTGGCCGGTCGTCATGTTCGCCTCCTTACGCGGTTATCATATCACAGAAAGCTACGCAACTTCAACCGATTTTCCGTTGCGATTTGTCAATTTTCGGTTGCGTGCCGTGATTTTATAAAAAAATCGGGAGTTTTCTCCCGATTTTTTTATTTGGTTAAAAGCGATTTCAGATATTCCTCGTACTCCTCGTCGGTAAGTTTCGGAAGTTTGTTTTTCTTTGCCATACAGCACCTCTTTCCATTTGAAAGAAGTATGCCCCACGGCCCCGCCTTTTATTCTGTGCGGAGCGCGATCACAGGGTCTTTCTTGGCGGCGGCGGACGCGGGAATGAGACCCGAGATCAAGGTGAGCGCAACGCTGATGAGTACCATGATCCCCGCCGTAAGAATGGGCAGCGATGCGATGCCCGCGATCCCCGAAAGGGAGTAGATAATGGCGTTGATGGGGATTTCGAGAATGTAGGTGACCGCCGCGCCGATGAGGCCCGCGCCGAGACCGATGATAAAGGTCTCTGCATTGAAGAGGTTCTTGATATCCCGCTTTCTCGCGCCGAGGGAGCGCAAAACGCCGATCTCTTTCACCCGTTCCACGACCGAAACATAGGTGATAATGCCGATCATCACGGACGAGACGACGAGCGAGATCGCGGTAAAGGCGACAAGGACGTAAGTGATCACGTCGAGCATCGTCTGCACCATTCCCATGAGAAGCCCCACTGTGTCGGTATAGGTGATCTTCTTACTCTCCCCCGCGGTATCGTTCCAACGATCGAGGACGCGAAGCACCTCTTCCTTGCTGTCGAAATCTTTCGGATAGATCGAAATACTCGTGGGATCGTCACAGCCGCCCACATAGCGGAGAGGCGCGTCGGTAGAGGCCACCATGACGCTGACCGGGGAACCCGGCACGGACATCTGCGAATAATAATCCTGCAAGTTGGGGTGCGGCACGCCGATGTAAACGGTACTGCCGCCGTATTCCTGCGCGCTGTCGTTTTTGATCCATTGCGCAATCTTGCTCTCCATGTTCTTGCGGATATACTTCATGATCGTCTGCTCGGTGAAGTTGAGTCCCTCCTCCAAGCATCCGTAGGTGTACCCATCTTTGAGACGGAGTACGGCGGATACGGTGAGCTTCATGCCGCTCTCCTCCGTAACGTCGAGCGTGGCGGGTCTGCCGTCGTCCTTATAGAGGAAAGGATAATTCCCCGAAAAGGCGTTGTAATCGGGATTTTTTTCGTAGATCGCGTCGTTGTAGTAGAGGACGTATTCCCTGCCCACGAGGGAGGAGATGTCGATCATATTGTCCCATTCTCCCTCCTGCATGGTTCCGTTCTGTTTGAGGAAAGGCGAAATAAACCGCCGCTCGGTCAAAAGCCCGAGTTGCGCCGCCGTCATATCCGTGAGCGCGCCGTTTGAGCCGACCACAAGGACGATCTCGTTCTCATTCTGAGGGAAATGCCCCTCGCCCACAATGTCGTACTGGGTCAGCACAAAATCGGCAAAGCCCGCATCGGAAAAGTCCGCCGTGTCGGGCATTCTGTGGGTGATACTGCCGAAGAAATCCGCAAACGGCAAAAGCCCCGTGTAGTCGTTCTCGTCCTCGGACGAAGAAGAATAGTCAATCAACTCCCCGATGTAAAAATTTTTGAGTGCGGAGAGCGAAAAGTTCTCGACGTGTTCGGGTTCGTCCTTTTCATTGACGCCCCCCACCGTGACCGAAGTATACAAATTGTCCACGAGCGAAACCCCGTAACCGTAGGAGATCGCATAGACGATATCGTCCGTTAAATTCTCTTCGAGAAAATCGAGATAATCGTTACCGATGTTGTTGGTAATGGCGATCTTCTTCGCAAGCCCCGTCAAAAAGGAATTGACATACACCTTGTCGTCGATCTTCGACATGTCGGGGATGTTGTTCATGTCCTGCATCGCGCCCATTACGGCAGTCATATCAAAGGTGTTCTCGGTGACTTGTATCGGATAGTAGGAGAGCATATCCTCTTCCGTCTTTTTGATGTAGTTGTTAAAGCCGCTCGAAAGCGCGAGGACGAGGCAAACGCTGATGATGCCGATACTGCCCGCGACCGAGGTCAAGATGGTTCTCCCCTTTTTGGTGAGAAGATTGCGCGCCGAAAGCGCCAAAGAAGTGAGAAAACTCATCTTCGCGCGCGCTTTCTTGCCCTCTTTTTTCTTATTTCTGACGGTTTCCGCTTCGCGATCGACATTCCACGTCTCTTCCGCTCCGTTTTCGGTATAGGGGTCGCTGTCCGACTCCACCAAACCGTCTTTGAGGCGCACGATCCGCGTTGCGTACTGCTCCGCAAGTTCGGGATTATGCGTCACCATGATCACGAGCCGCTCGCCCGCGATCTCCTTGATGAGATCCATGACTTCGACGCTCGTCTTGCTGTCGAGCGCGCCCGTCGGCTCGTCTGCCAGCAAAATATCGGGATTGTTGACGAGCGCGCGGGCGATCGCCACGCGTTGCATCTGCCCGCCCGAAAGCTGGTTGGGGCGCTTGTTGAGTTCTTCGCCGAGGCCCACCCGTTCAAGCGCAACTTTCGCCCGTTCGCGCCGCTCCTCCCGCGGGATCCCCGCGATCGTGAGCGCAAGTTCCACATTCCCCAACACCGTTTGGTGCGGGATGAGGTTGTACGTCTGGAAGATGAACCCGATGCGGTGGTTGCGGTAAACGTCCCAGTCGCGGTCCTTGAAATCTTTTGTGGATTTTCCCTGGATGATGAGATCGCCCTCGGTGTAGTGGTCAAGCCCGCCGATGACGTTGAGCAGGGTCGTTTTGCCGCAACCCGACTGCCCCAAAATGCAGACAAACTCGTTTTTGCGAAATTCGAGGTCGATGCCTTTTAAGGCATGGACATACCCATCGGCAACCTTGTAATCTTTTTTGATCCCCAGAAGTTTTAACATTGATACACTCCAAACCGCATGCGTTTGCGGTCACATTTCTTCTTTATTCTTTTCGGCAATCTTGCGGGCGATTTTGCACAGCTCGTCGTATTCCCCGATGAAATTTTCCAGCCGCTTCTTGCCGAACTGCCGTTCGAGTTCCGCCATCAACGCGTTGGCGCGCTCGCACTGCCGCACGAACATGGACTTTGCGTAGTCGGAAAGACGGATGTAGGCGATCTTGCGGTCAAAATCGGAAGGCACGCGGCGGACGATGTTCTCTCTTTCGAGTTTGGTGACGATCTGGGACACGGCGGAACGCGTAACGCCCAGCCGCTTTGCAAGCGCGGACGAAATGATGTCGTTCCCTTTCTCCTGCTCGATCACGACCTCTTGGAGCAGACGAAATTCCGTTTTGGTGAGATCGTCTTTTCCCGCAAAGAAATCAAGCTCCCCGAAGCCCTTTGCAACCCCGATCAACTTGATCAAATGCTCGTTGATTTCCATACTTTTTGCTCCTTTGTACAGTACCGAACAAAATCAAATCGATTATAAACGTAAAAAAGCACGCTGTCAAGTTGTCAAGCACGCTTTTCAAAAATTTCACAATAATATCATTTGTATTTCGGCGGCTTTGCACCGAGGTACCCGTAGAATCCGCAGGGGATATTTGCGTTGCTGAGTTTGCGCCTTTTTTCCGCTTTTCCACCGAACGCCCGCGCGGCCCCCGCGTATCCTGACAGAAAATAACAGCTCCACGCGGGCAAAGAGCGGTACAGCTTGCCGAAGTCGCGGTAGAGCGAAAACAGGTCGTCCTCTTTGAGCCGCTCCCCGTAGGGCGGGTTGGAAATGATCACGCCGTACTTTTCGTCCGAAGAAAATTTCCGCATATCGGCGCAAGAGAAAAGGATATGCTTTTCAACGCCCGCGCGCTTTGCATGGTAGCGGGCGATGGAAACGGCGTTTTCGGAGAGATCGGAGGCAAACAAGCGGAGCTTCGTCGCTCTGTCCCGCGTCTCCTCCGCCTCCCGCCTCACCTCGGGCAGAACGTCGGGAGCGCACTTCCACTTGGTAAAATCAAAGTCTCTCCCGGCGTTCGGCGCAATGTTGAGCGCATAGAGCGCCGCCTCGATGGGAATGGTCCCGCTGCCGCAAAAGAGGTCGGCAAAGGGCTTTCCCGCGCGGTAAACGCTGCTCTCGATCATAGCGGCGGCGACCGTCTCTTTGAGCGGCGCCTCGTAGGCGAGAGTGCGGTATCCGCGCTTATGCAGCCCGTCGCCCGAAGTATCGAGGGTAAAACTCGCAACGTCGTTGTAGATGGAAACCCCCACCACCGCGCGTTCTCCCCTTTCGTCGAGCGAACGCACCCCGAGTTTCTCTTTGAGACGGTCGACGACCGCTTTCTTCACGACCCCGCCCGCCGCTTTGATCGCGCCGAGCTTGCTTTGACGGCTCTTGCCGTCCATGCGGATGAGCGAATGCGCGGAGAGAAACTCTTCCCACGGGAGAGAACGGGCGCAGTCGTATAGTTCTTCGAACGTAGAGACGGGAAACGCGCCGAGTTCGATGAGAACCCTCTCCCCTGCGCGCAAAAACACATTGAGCCGCGCGACATCGTAAAAACTCCCCGCAAGGGAAATTCTTCCGTTGATTGCGGGGCAGTCGCCATAGCCGAGGGCTTTAAGTTGTCGTTTGACGGAGGCTTCCACCCCCGCCGCGCAAGGGATCAAGAGGTTCATATAAAATCCGGTCACACGTTTCTGCCGCGGCCGACAGCGGAATCACTCCTCCGTTTCGTCTACTGTCTCCGGTTTTTCGGGTTCGGGGATAAAGGGCTGGATGGGAGAAGTCACGGGAGTCAGGTCGTACTTATCGTCGATGTCGCCGAGGAGTTCCTCGATCATGTCTTCCCGCGTGATCAGCCCGAGCGCGTTGCCCTCGGAACCGACCATTACCATGTGTTCGCGCATGCTCTGCATGCGCTTCATCAGGGCGGAGAGCTTTTCGTCCGTCGTCGTCCAGGAAACGGGACGCACGATGTTTTCGAAATTGCTTCTGCCCGCGAGCATATTTTCGTAGAAGTCCGCGCGGTAAAGGATGCCGATGATGTTCTGTTTTGTCCCCTTATAGACGGGGATACGCGAAAAGTTCGTTTCGCGGAACAGACGGAGAAGCAAACGGGAATCGTCCCGTATTTCCACGGCGATCACGCGGTCGAGCGGGATCATACAGGAGCCGACGTGGAGTTCGTCGTAGCGCAGGGTCTTTTCGATCAGATCGTGTTCGGTCTCATTGAGAACGCCCTCTTTTTTGACGTCCGTTACGATCATTTTGAACTCTTCTTCCGTGTATTTCGGCTTCTTTTTATTTAAGCCGAACAGAAGAAAGATGAACTTCTTCCAATACCCGAACACCCAGTTCAGCGGCAGACAGACGATCGAAAACGCATACAGCGGGTAGGCGACCGCGCAGGCAAATTTTTCGGGCGATTCCTTTGCGAGCGTTTTGGGAGTCACTTCGCCGAAGATCAAAACGACCACGGTAAGGACGATCGTAGAGATCGTGGGGCCGAGTTCTTCGCCCAAAAAGGCGGTGAACAGAACGGTTGCGATCGACGCCGCCGCGATGTTGACGATGTTATTGCCGATAAGAAGCGTCGTCAACACATTGTTGTAGTTTTCGCTCATTTTGAGCGCAAGGCGCGCCGTGCGCTTCTTTTGCGCATAGCGACGCATCCTAACGGTGGAAAAGCTGGTGTAAGCCGTCTCCGCCGCACTGAAAAAACCCGAAAGAAAGATGAGTACGATGAGCGCGATGACAAGCGCGAGCGTTACGCCCGTAAAAGAAGAGCTAACGAGTAGCGCACTTGGGGGCAATTCCGTAGATGGGCCTGCGTCCATAGATGAAATTCAATCTCCTTTTTTGTGCCGATTTTTTTGCACTTCAATTATTATTATACACACTTTTCCCCATGTTTACAAGCATTTTGAGGAAAATTATGGTAGATTTTACAAGCTCTTTGCAAGTTCGAGCGCGCTCTCTTGCGCAAGCAGAAGCCGCTTTTCCGCCTCTGCGGGCGGCACAACGTCCATCCCCCATGCGGAGACCGTTTCAAACCCGCCGATCCCGAAAAACTTGCAGATCGCTCTTAAATAGGGCGTCGCCTGTTCCATTTCACTGCCGTCGGGAATGTCCATGCCGCGGGTGGTGAGCAGGATCATGCGCTCCGCTTTGCACAGCCCCTCAAAGTTCCCCTCTTCGTCACAGGAGAAAGTAATGCCCGCGATCGAGACGTTTTCAAGGTACGTTTTAAGCCGCGCGGGGATCCCCATGTCCCAGAAAGGAGCGGCGATAAGAACAACGTCCGCGGCGGCAAGCTGTTTGGCGTAGTCAAAGAGCGGATCGCCGAGCTTTCCCTCGTCCAAAAGTTTTTCGCGCGCAAAATAGCGCGCACGGTCGAGGGGAAAGATGTCCGCCGTGCCGAGATCGATCCGTTCCGACTCGTACCCGCTCGGAAGCGCGGACAAAAACGCCTCGGCAAGTTGTTTGGTCCGCGATACTTCCCCGCGGATACAGCAATCGACAAACAGCAGTTTTTTCATATGATTTCTCCTAATTAGAATGCGGTAGAGATGTCTCCACTACGGTCGACATGACAATATTAAAAAAATTACGTAGCAAAAGATTTTTCGTGAATATCATCACTGCGCGTTGGAAAATCGCCATTTTCCATAAGCGCACTCAATTTGCCGCACTCTTACGGCTTATTGTCCTACAACGCGACAAAGAGGACAACTAAGTTAAATCGCTTGCGCAAGTTTCCTCACGGAAAAAGATTTTGCGTAGCAAAAGATTTTTCGTGAATAAGAAATTTGTGAATAGAATACGCCGCCACAAGTCCCTCCCCTGCCGCTTTGATATATTGGTAGGGTCTGCCCGTTACGTCTCCCGCCGCAAACAGCCCGCGGATATTTGTCGAGAGATCGCGCGCGACTTTCACGTGTCCCCCCTCCGTTTCCAGCCCGCCGACAAGTACCGCGGGAGGTGCGGAGTCTTTCAAAAAGAACACGCCGTCCGCCGCGACCGTTTTGCCGCTCTTCGTCACGACTCCCGAAACGCGTCCCTCGCCGACAATTTTCACGATCGGATCATCTACGGTCTCGATGTTTTCGGCGCGGAAACCGCTGTTTTTGTATCGGCAAAAGGCATATACCTTTTTGGCGATCCCCGCAAGATATTCCGCCTCTTCCTCGTAATTTTTCGACGACAACTCGCAGACGACCGTCTTATTTTTGTAAAGCGGACCGTCGCACACGGCGCAGTAGCTCACCCCTCTGCCGAGATACTCGGAGGCGTTTCCCGCCGTCTCCGTTTCAACGCCCGTGGCGAGAATGACGGCGCGCGCATTGAACGAAATTTTTCCGCAGGTCAACGTAAAGCCGTCTCCCGCGGCATAGATCCCGTCGATCTTCGCCCGCGTAAACGGCACTTCTTCCACGATCATCTGCCGCTCCAACAGAGCGGCAAGTTCCACGCCGTTGCCCGAAAAAGAGGGAAAATTTCTGACTTGCTCCGCATTGAACAATTTCTCCCCGAACGGCTTGATCCCCAGCCAAACAAAGTCCTTTTTGAAGTTTTTGAGCGTCAGCGCCGCCGTATAGCCCGCGATCCCCCCGCCGACCACCGCGACGTCGTAGGTCTTGTTTTCCATACTATTCAGTATATCACGCCTTGCGTTTTTTTGTCAAGCGTCTGAAAAAATCGCGCCGCGGGCAATGCCCGCGGCGGTGCTTCCGTCATTTGATAAATTTTCCGTACACTTCCGAGGTCGGCATAAAGGAAGCAAAGGTCCCGGGGTACTTTTTGATGATACGCTGGATCTCCGCAATCTGGCGTTTGCGGATGATACACACCAAAACTTTGTGTTCGGAATGCGAATACATACCGACGCCGGGCATTTCGGTCACGCCGTGGTGGGTCGTTTCCATGATCTCTTTTGCGATCTCCTCCGCCTGGTTGGTGACGATCTCGAAGCGGTAGGCAACTTTAAAGCCTTGCAGAATGAGGTCGCACACCTTGCTCGTGACAAACAGCGACACAAGCGCAAGAAGTACGGGCATGAGTTTGCTTGCAAACGGCGCGTTCCACGGGTAATACACAAAGAACGAGACGACCACAACGCAGGCGTCGAATGCCGAGGTCATCCAGCTCACGCTCAAAAACCGCCATTTTTTATTGACGAGAGAAGCGAGAATGCTTGTTCCGCCCGAAGTCCCGCAACTCTTGATCATGACGGCGAGCGCCGCGCCGAGAAAGATCCCGCCTGCGATCGCTCCGAGCAACCCGTAAACGATGGGTTCCTCACTGCCCGTGCCGTCGAACCGCGGGAAGTTCGGGATATAGTCGAACACGATCAAAAGTCCCGACGTCAAAAGCATGGACAGGGTAGAGATGATCGCCTCGCGCTTCCCCAAAAAGAAGAACGCCACGAAAAAGAGCGGTACGTTGATCATCAGCAGGAACCAACCCGAGTTCCATGTCGTTACGTATTCAAGCAACACTGCGATGCCGTTCGTCCCGCCGGGCGCAAACTTATTGGGCGAGACGAAGATATAGATGCCGAGCGCGCGCAGGATCCCCGACAAAAGCGTGGGGATCACCGCCGAAACGAGGATCGCGCCGAATAACTTCAATTTTTTATTTTCTTCCATTGTTTGCTCTTACCGAAATGATTTTCTATCTTAGCAAATTTATGCGAAAACCGCAACAGATTTTGCGCGGAAAGGCTCAACTTTTTCCTTTTTTGCTCCGAAAACGTTGCCAAAAGGATCTTCGCTCCGCAGTCTCCGCTTTCTCATCCGCTTCTTGCGGCTCCTGCGGCTCGGGAGGCGCGGGTTTCTCTTCGGGTACGTTCTCCTGCCGCCCTGTCGTCTCGCGCGCTTTTTTGGGTTCTTTTGCGGCCTCTTCCGTCTCTTTTCCCGCCCGCAAGCGGTGAAGAAGCGCCGCGCACTCGATGAGCGCGTCTAAACAGCACAAGACGCCGATGAGTACGTTCTGCACGTCGAGCTTCAATATGGGCAAAAAGACATAGACGACGGCGCAGACGAGCAAAAAGATGCTCCCCGCCATCGAGATCTGCCAGAGGCGGCTCTCTTTACGCTTTGCAAGAAGCGCGTAAAACAGCCCGACGACCGCGCGCAAAAACACAACTCCCGTCAGAACGTAATACAGTACGTTTCGGGCTTCCTCGGGTTGTACGAAGAGCCATACGGCGAGCGCGACGAGCGCCGCGCCGCAAACGATATGGAACACGCCCGCATTCCCGCCGAACGCCCCCACAAACAGCAGAAAGGCGACAAGGCAGAGGGCCGCTCCCGTTGCGATGCTCAGAGCGCGCGTATCCCCCGCGGGGACCGCGAAGAGTGCCACGCCGAATGCCGCGAGCAATAAAACGGGGAGAGGGGTTCCCCAACGAAAGAGCCGCAGGACCCCTCCCCGCTTTTTTCTCTTTTTCTTTTCGCCCTTTTCGGACGTTTTACCTTTCTTCATTGCATGAGCGAGCGGTACAGCGCGACGACTTCATCATAAGTGGGCGTTTTAGGATTTCCGGGGCAGCATGCGTCCGCCAAAGCGCTTTCGGCAAGGAAAGGAATATCCTCTTCCTTTACGATCCCCTTTAAGGTCTGCGGGATCCCGACGTCGCGCGCAAGGGTCGCCACCGCCTCTACGGCCGCGGCGCGGTACTCTTCCACGGACATCTTCTCCGTTCCCTGCACGCCCATTGCCGCCGCAATATCGCGGTACTTTTCGCCCGTCGCTTCGGCATTGTACGCCATCACGGTAGGAAGCAAGATCGCGTTGGCAACGCCGTGCGGCGTATCGTACACCGCGCCGAGCGCATGCGCCATGCTGTGGACGATCCCGAGTCCCACGTTGGAGAAGCCCATGCCCGCGATGTACTGCCCGAGCGCCATGCCCTCTCGGCCCTCTTTTTCGCCCCGCACAGCGGCGCGGAGAGACTTTGAAATGATTTCGATGGCTTTCAGATGGAACATATCCGTCATTTCCCACGCGGCTTTGGTGATATACCCCTCAATCGCATGGGTAAGCGCGTCCATGCCCGTCGAGGCGGTGAGGCCCTTTGGCATGGTACTCATAAGGTCGCTGTCCACGATCGCAACGACGGGAATATCGTGGACGTCCACGCAGACGAACTTGCGCTTTTTCTGTACGTCGGTGATCACGTAGTTGATAGTGACTTCCGCCGCGGTCCCCGCCGTCGTCGGGATCGCAATGAGCGGTACGCAAGGGTTCTTGGTCGGCGCTACGCCTTCGAGGGAGCGCACATCCGAAAACTCGGGATTGGCGGCGATGATGCCGATCGCTTTCGCCGTGTCGATGCTCGATCCCCCGCCGACCGCAACGAGGCAATCCGCTCCGCTTTTGAGGTAGGCGGCAACTCCCGACTGTACGTTTTCGATGGTAGGATTCGCCTTGATGCCCGAATAAATTTCATAAGGGATGCCCGCTTCCTCCAAAACGTCGGTCGCTTTTTTGGTAACGCCGAATTTCAAAAGATCGGGATCAGAACAGACGAAAGCCTTTTTCAGTCCTCTGCCCTTGATCTCGCCTGCCAGCTCCTTGACGGAACCCGCGCCGTGATAACTTGTTTCGTTGAGTATGATCCTTGCCATAATTACCCCCTTTTTTTCTCCTTTGGAGAAACGCTCTTATTATAGCATTTGCCCGCGCGTTTGTAAATGTTTTCGGTAAATTTTTCCGCAAAATATGAAAAGAGGGAGCATAGGCTCCCCCTTTTCGAAAGATTTATGGAGATTGTGAGAATGGGCTATTTTTTCTTCTGCACACAGTGGGGACATCCGCCGCTACAATTTGCGCAGCCGCAGTCGCACCCGCCCTTGCCCTGTTTTTTGCGGACGATCTGCCAGACGACGACCCCCGCAACAAAGCAGGCCGCAAGCACGATGATCAGAATTTCATACCACTGCATTTATTCCCCTCCTTTGGCGATCGCCGCCTCCGCTTGGAGTTCGTTCGCCTTTTCGGCAGGCTCGGCAAGGGGATGTTTTTTGTTCCAGATAACGATCCCGCAGACGGCCGCGGCGACGACGGCGAGTACGATAAACACCGTCCACCACCAACTGCCCACCAAATAGATGACCGTTCCCGCGACGTAGGAAGTGACGAGCCAGAAGAGAAGCGTCCATGCGAATTTCCCTTTGGGGAGTTCCGCCTTTGCCGTGGCGCAGGCCGCAAAACAAGGAATCGTCACCATGTTGAACGCGATGAACGAGATGAGCGCGGGAATGGTGATGCCCGTTGCCGCGATCATCGTAACCGCTTCCATTACGCCCTCCTCGGTCGCAATGTACGCCCCCGCGACGGATGCGGCGAGCGTGCCGAACGTTGCGATGACGTTCTCCTTTGCCACAAGCCCCGTGAGCGCCGCAACGGCGAACACCCAGCCCGTATTTATCCATACTCCCTCTGCTTCCGTGCCGAGCTGCGAGCCGAACCCGAGTGGCGTGAACAGCGGCTGGATGAGCATGCCGATCGAGCCGAGGATGCTTTGCTCCATGTGCAGGTTAACGAGGATCGTCTCTCCCTCATATTCGATCTCCTCGGGCAGGAAGCCCCAGTTCCAGGAGAAGTTGGAGAGGAACCAGATGACGATTGTGGAGGCAAAGATGATGGTGAACGCCTTTTTGACGAAGTGTTTGGTCTTATCCCACAGGTGGATCATCAGCCCTTTGAAGAGCGGCGCGTGGTATGCGGGAAGCTCCATGATGAACGGCGGCACCTTGCCCCGCATCGTGGTAGAGCGCATTAAAATCACGCACACGATCGCGGTGACAATCCCCAAAAGATACATTCCGTAGGTGATGAGATCTGCGTCCCCCACCCCGAAGTATTCCACGATCCCGCCAGCGATCGCGGTGAGAATGGGCAACTTCGCGCCGCAGGAGAACATCGGGATCACGCGGATGGTCGCCGTGCGCTCGTTGTCGTCGGCAAGGGTACGCGTATTGATCATGGCGGGGAGCGAACAGCCGAAGCCCATGATCATGGGCATGAACGCCCTGCCCGAAAGCCCGAACCTGCGGAAGATACGGTCGAGAATGAACGCGACGCGCGCCATATAGCCGCTGTCCTCCAAAATGGAGAAGAAGAGGAACAGCACGAGGATCTGCGGCAAAAAGCCGAGTACCGCGGAAAGCCCGCCCCAGATGCCGTCGCATACAAAGCTCCCTACCCAAAGGGGTGCGTTCGCCGTCGCAAGGGAAAGGAGTTCCCCCACCCAGTCGAGACACCAGGTGAACAGATTGGTTAGAATCACGCCGGGCGAGAACACCGCGCCGTCGTAAAAGCAGGCGACGAGGGTCGTCCATGCGTTCTCTTCCCACGCAAGTCCCCCTTCTTCCACCGCTTTGAAGAGGGTGGGAAGCCGCCCTCCCGAGATCGCGCCGATAAAGAAGAGGTCCTCCGAGAACGTGAGGTGAAAGATCGCAAACAAAATGACGAGAAAGATGGGGATCCCCCAAATTTTGTGGGTCAGCACTTTATCCGCTTTATCACTCTTGGTGAGGACTTCGCCGCGTTTTCTTCTCTCGTAGGCGGTGGAATAGTTCGCCGAGATGTATTTATAGCGCGCGTCCGCTACGACCGCTTCGAAGTCTGTGCCGAACGTATCGTCCTCGAACGTCGCCTTGAACGCGTCTACCAAAGGCACCAGCTCGGGGTGCATCTTCACTTCGATCTCGTCCATTTCGGCAAGTTTGACCGCATGGAAGAGGGGCGCGTCTACCTTTGCGCCTTTTAAGGCTATGCTCACGTCCCGCACGAGATGCGCAAGCGGAGAATCGTGCAAAACGGTGGTCCCCTCGCGCTTCGTCTTGGAAATTTTAATGGCTCTGTCCATCAACTCCTTGATTCCCGTGTTTTTGAGGGCGGAAATTTCCACAACGGGAAGCCCGATCTTCTTTTCAAGCTCCTTTGCGTCGATCCGATCCCCCGCCTTTTCCACCGCGTCCATCATGTTGAGGGCGATGATGACGGGAACGTCGATCTCCATGAGTTGCGTTGTCAGGTAAAGGTTGCGTTCGAGGTTGGTCGCGTCCACGATGTTGATGACGCACTCGGGTTTTTCATCGAGAATGAAATTGCGGGAGATGACTTCTTCGGGCGTGTAGGGAGAAAGGGAATAGATCCCGGGAAGGTCAACGATTTTTACGGGTTCTTCGCCGCGCTTATAGGTCCCCTCGCGCTTATCCACGGTCACGCCGGGCCAGTTTCCCACATAAGCGGTAGACCCTGTCAAGAGGTTGAAGAGGGTGGTCTTGCCGCAGTTGGGGTTTCCCGCCAAGGCAAACTTCATCATACTCTCACCTCCAACGTTACAAACTCCGCCTCCGATTTGCGGAGCGTAAGCTCGTATCCGCGGATCGTGACTTCCAGCGGATCGCCGAGCGGCGCTTTCTTGCGCAGAAGCACTTCCGCGCCGGGCGTAACGCCCATATCGAACAGCCTTCTTCTGAGTTTTCCCTCGCCCGAGACGGTTTTTATCACTCCCCTCTCGCCGACGGAAAATTCGTTGAGATTTTTCGTCATTCTATGTAATACCTCCGATGATTTTTTTGAGTTAGCAACCGCGAACTCGCGGTCAAAATATATTGCACACCGTTGTGTGCAAAGATTTTAAGCGACGTAGATGCGGCTTGCGAGATTTTTATCGAGCGCGAGACGGCCGTCCTTTACCATGCAGACCGCGCTTCCGCCGCTCGATGAAAGAACCGTGATCGTGGAGTCTGCGATCACCCCCAAGTTGGCGAGGTGCTTTTTGGTTTTATCGTCTACGATGATCTTTACAACTTTCATTTCCTGCCCGATGGGCGCAAGGATGAGCGGCATATGTATATTCTCCGTTATGATGATTTATGCGTGAAGTTCGTTATTGCGAACCATGCTCCCGAAAAAAATTCGCATTTTTTGTGCCTTAGGTTCGGCAATGCGAACTCATGTCCTTTGAAAAAGCGCTTTTCCGCGCTTTCCGTTGATTATTCTATCACAAGAATATGCCTCTGTCAACTATTTTACGCCGCTTTTTCCAAAAAAGTTCGCCATTGCTAACTATTTTTTTGTGGGAGGAGGCAAGAAAGCGAAACCCCCTCCGTTGGAGGGGGACTAAGGGGGTGCGTTCTCAAAATGTCACCCTGAGCGAAACGGTGTGGAGTCGAATGGGTCTCTACCTTGTTTCCAAAATGCCATTTCGACCGAAGTGGAGAAATCTCTACCTTGTTTTCGGGTTCAAGAACCGAATGATCCGCATGACCCCCACCGCTAAAAGCGCCGCGGCGATCAAGCCGAACACAATCAAATATATATAACTAAACGGCAAGGCATCAAAGAGGATAAACAGTTGCCCGTACTCGATCTTGCCCAGTTGCATAATCACGATAAAGGGCGCGACCACGATGATTGGAATTAAAAGGGTAAATATGATCTGCAAACTCTTCCTTTTGATACACCCCACGATCATTCCCGCCCCGAAAATGCCCCCGCCGAGAATGAGCGCAAGCAGTTCCCCCTGCAAACAGGGCATGGCGGCGGCCTCCGTCTCTTCAAACACAATGAGCCACTCCCCCGACGCGGCAAGCACGATGAGCGAGATGATGAGGAAAAAGAACGCGAGGATCACGACAAAGGAAACAAGGGACAACACCGTCGTGAGCAAGATGGACAGGAAGAAAAACCCTGTTTTGCGCTTTCCTCCGATGGGGAGCAGGTTATAGAGGGAGGGACGGACGCGCGCGGCGTGGCAAAGCAGAATGACCGTCAAATACCCGAATGCGGCAAAGCACAGGGTGAAAGGAATGGCTCCCCCGCCGACAAAGCTCACCCCCCAAACCAAGAGCAGCATGGAAATAATGGGCGCCCACATTTTCCCTGCCGCCCCCTGCACCTCGTTGGGCCCGAAGTTGAGCGCCA
The DNA here is from genome assembly GCA_947631905.1 of uncultured Clostridia bacterium. Taxonomy (GTDB): domain Bacteria; phylum Bacillota; class Clostridia; order Christensenellales; family Borkfalkiaceae; genus Gallimonas. The sequence goes on from CANRND010000008.1 coordinate 62,939, forward strand.
TATAGTACGTCCAAAAACCTACTTTTTTCTCTGTATTTGCGGTCATTTTCTCTCCTCCTCTCCGAGCAGATGTACGAAAATCTCTTCCACCGTCGGCGTTTTAACAAGTACGTTCTCCCCGCTCACCTCTTTCTGTTTGGTGAGGAAAGTATAGCCGAACATGGACTTTTGCACGCCGATCGCCCCCTCTTTCATCTCTTCGGAAAGCGCGGCCGTCTGCACGAGACGGTAGGTCTCGCACAGCGTCTCTTTCTCCTCCGAGAGCAAAATTTTGCCGTTTTGCAGAAAGACGAGGTAATCGGCGATCTTGTCGAGGTCCTCGGTGATATGGGTGGAGAAGAGTACCGTGTGACCCTCGTCGAGCATGAACTGTTGGATCAGGTCGATGACAACTCCCCTGTCGTAAGGGTCGATCCCCGAGGTCGGCTCGTCGAGGAGCAGAATGTCGGGCTTTTGGCAGAGGGCGAGAATGAGTCCGAATTTCCGCTTCATGCCCGTGGAAAAAGTTCTCACGAGCTTGTCGTCGGGTAGTCCGAACTTTTTCATGAGTTCGGCATACAGATCCCCGTCGAAAGCGGGATACATGCCCTTTACGATCTTCACAAGCCGCTTGGGTTTGAGATAGGCGTTAAAATGAGGAGAATCGAACACGCACGCGATTTTGCGCAAGACTTCCGTCTCGTTGCCCCCAAAGGGAATGCCGTTATACAAAATGTCACCCGACGCCTCCACTTGGCGCATGATCGCCTTGATGAGGGTAGACTTACCCGCGCCGTTCCGCCCGACCAGCCCCGTCACACACCCCCGCGGGACCGAAAGCGTCGCGTCCAGGCGGAAGCTCCCGAAATCTACGACGACATCTTTGATTTCAAGACCGTTCATCCGTTTCCTCCATGATCTCTTTCAAAATTTTACCGAACTGTTCGGGCGAGACCCCGTTCTCCGCCGCAAACCGCTTTGCGGCGCGGAGCTGCTCTTTGAGCCGCTCCGTCTTTCCGTTTACGAGGTCGTCCTCCCGCTTCTCCGAAACAAAGATCCCCTTCCCCTGCACGGCATACAAAAAGCCCTCGCGGATGAGATCGTCATAGGCGCGCTTGGCCGTAATAACGCCGATCTTCAACTCTCTTGCGAGCGTGCGGATAGAGGGAAGCGTTTCCCCTGCCCTCAGTTCTCCCGAAAAGATCTGCGCACGGATCTGGTATTCGATCTGCTCGTAGAGCGGTCCCGATTGTAAGGAAAGTTGGATATGCAAAGTTTGCTCCGGATAGTTTCTACTGTTATTATACAGTAGATACAGTAACTTGTCAAGCGGTTACGCAAAATTTTCCAAAACTTTTTTCGGTGAAAATATCGTTCATACATGGCGAGAATTTTTGCAAATTCTTAAAGTTTTTTTCAAAAGCGGCTTGTTTTTTCAAAAAGAATCTGTTATAATATATTCCTTATAAATAACAAGCGGTAATTTTTCATAACATAACAGAAAAACACGGGCGATACCATGCTGGATAAATTTTACGCATATATCGGGGCAAGTTCTCCTGTCCCCGTCGTCATTATATCGGTAGCGATCATGCTGCTTGCGGGCTTTTTGGGGACGCGGGTGACAAAACTTTTGAAATTGCCCAACGTCACCGCCTATATCCTGGTCGGGATCATTCTCGGCCCGTACTGCCTTGATCTCGTGCCGGAATATGTTTCCGAGGGGATGGACTTTATCTCCGATATTGCCCTCGCCTTTATTGCGTTCAGCGTGGGAGAATATTTCCGCTTCTCCATGCTCAAAAAGAACGGGCCGCGAGTCGTTGTGATCACCCTCTTCGAAGCGCTCATCGCCTCCGTACTCGTATTCATCCTCACCTTTTTCATTCTGCGGCTCGGGCTTGCGTTTTCGATCATCCTTGCGGCTTTGGCATCCGCTACCGCACCCGCCTCCACCATGATGACCATCCGCCAGACGGGCGCACGCGGCGATTTTGTGGATACGCTCTTTTCCGTCGTGGCGCTCGACGACGTCGTCAGTCTCATTGCGTATAGCGTGGCGGTCTCCGTTGCGCTCGCCTCGCTCGGGAGCGGATTTTCCGCGGGCGACGTACTGCTCCCCATCGCTTGGAACATCATGATGATCGCCATCGGGATCGCATTCGGCTTTTTGCTCAAATTTCTCATGGCGAAGCGTTCGACGGACAACCGCCTGATCGTCTCGGTCGCCTTTCTCTTCGCGCTCTGCGGGATCGGCGCGGCCGTAAACGTCTCTCCCCTCCTCGGGTGTATGGCGATGGGAACGGTTTACATCAACGTTTCGGGCGACGACAAGCTCTTTAAGCAGTTGAATTATTTCAGCCCCCCTATCCTTCTGCTGTTCTTCGTGAAATCGGGCATCGGCTTCCGTTTGGATTCTCTCGTCAGTGCGGAGAACGTTGCGGTCGGCGTGCCGCTCATCGCCGTCGGCATTCTGTACTTCGTCGTGCGGCTCGCGGGGAAATATGCGGGAGCGTTCGTGGGTTGCGCCGTTACGAAAAAGGACAAAAAGGTGCGAAACTATCTCGGGATGGCGCTTGCCCCGCAGGCGGGCGTCGCCATCGGGCTTGCCGCGCTCGGGGCGAGAGTGCTGGAAGGCAGCGGAAATCCCGCCGTTGCCGCAATGGGACCCGTTTTGGAGACCATTGTCCTCTCTTCGAGCATATTATATGAACTGATCGGCCCCGCGCTCGCCAAACTATCCCTCTATCTCTCGGGTTCCTACGGAAAAGCCGCAGAAGAAGCGGGCGAGGAAGCGGCGGCGGGGAACGGATCGCCCCCCGCCCGCGAGGAAGAAGTTGCCGCCTTGAAAGAGCGGCTCTGCGCGATCCAAAAGGAACTTTCCGTAAAGGAATATGCGCGCTCCCCCGAAGAAGAAGCGTTTCTGGAAGCGACGGAGACCTCTCAGCTCGATGAAACTTCGGAGACTTCGGCAGGCGCGGAATATAACCGTAAAAAATTTATCAACAAGAGGTAAGGTATGCCTACGGATTTTATTGCAGATTTGCTCGGCGCATGGTCGGCGGAGGTCAACATCGCCTCCACCGCGCTCAAAACAGTGCTGATCATCATTATGGCGGTCGTACTTGGTTGCGAACGCTCGAAAAACCGCCATGCGGCGGGGTTGCGCACCCTCATCGTTCTCTCCATCGGCTCCATGTTTGCGGGGATCGGAGATATGTATTTTATCACCGTACTTCACGTCGGATTTTCTTTCCTGTCGGCGGCGGTGTTCATCGGCATCTCCATTATTACCGCCAACACGATCATCTTCTCTTCCAAAAACCAGATCATGGGGCTTACGACGTCGGTCGGAATGTGGGCGATGTCCATTATCTCGGCGATCCTCGGCTTCGGGCTTTATACCGCCGCGCTCATCGGCTTTGCCGCGCTCATGATCGGCCTGCTCGCGTTTTCTTCGTTGGAAACCTATATCAAGAGCCGCTCCAACCACTTTGAGATCCACCTCGAACTCAAATCGCGCAGCAGTTTGCAGGATTTTATCACAATGGCGCGCGAGTTCGGTCTCAAAATCGACAACCTCGAACTCAACCCCGCCTATGCAAATTCTGGGCTGAGCGTATACACCGTCAAGTTTACGATCGTCGGAAAATCGCTCAAAAAAAAGAGCCACAACGACATCATCGAGGCTCTTTCCGTTTTGGACTGCGTGTATTATATCGAAAAGATCGGTTAAACAACCTTTCTGCGGCAAATGCGGAGGCGGCGTTCCGAAGAACGCCGCCTCCGCATTTTTTGTTTCCGCATTCGATCATACGATCTCCGTGAATTTTTGCGCCCGCATTCTGAGGTGATATTTCTCGCGGAGGGCCGCGATTTCTTTCATCATCGGACTTTTATGGTGGAAATCGAGCGCTTCCTCATTTTCCCAAGCGTCGATGAGAAGTACCGTTTCGGGATCGTCTAAGGGTAAAAAATACTCGTAGCGGAGATTTCCTTCCTCGGCGCGGATTCTATCCACAAGTCCGCTCGAACTCATTTCCTCCGCAAACTTTCTCGCGTTGCCGTTCGTCCCCGTGTAATAGATATTGACCGTAAACGCCATACTTGCCTCACGGGAGCTTGTTGTATTCTTCGTCCGCGACGGGTTCCAGCCACTCGTTCGAGCCGTTTTCGCCGGGGACTTCGATGGCAAGGTGGGAGAACCAGCTGTCTTTCGCCGCGCCGTGCCAATGCTTCACGCCTGCGGGGATATTGATACAGTCGCCAGGCTTCATCTCCACGGCTTCCTTGCCCCACTCCTGATAGTACCCGCGCCCCGCAACACAGATCAAAATTTGTCCGCCCCCTTTCGCCGCATGATGGATATGCCAGTTATTGCGGCAAGAAGGCTCGAACGTGACATTGAAAATGCCGACCTGTTCTTTGGATATGGGCGCAAGATAGCTCTTTCCGCTGAAATACTGCTGAAAGCCGTCGTTGGGTGCGCCGATGGGGAAAATCATCGAATTTTCGTGCGCCGCTTTTGCGCTTTCCGCGCTCTCTTCCGCCCAAACTTCCTTCGCCATGTTGAAAACCGCCCACGCTTTGGGCCAGCCCGCATAAAAGCCGACGTGCGTGACGACGGCGGAGATCTCCTTTTTCGTCACACCGTGCGCCTTTGCGTTTTCAAGATGGTATTTGAGCGAGGAATCGGTCACGCCCGAAGCCATGAGCGCGACGACCGTAATCATGCACCGCGTTTTGAGATCAATGTCTTGATTGTTCCAGTTCTCCCCGAAGAGAACGTCGTCGTTATAATGCGCAAAGTCGGGAGCGAACTCCCCCAAAGATTTTCTTCCCGCGTCCTGTGTGATCTTTTCCATAAAATTCCCTCTCCTCCTTAAAATTTCTCGCTCCAAGTTTTGAGTTCCGCGGCGGAATGTGCGCCGTTCAAGATCATGCCCTCGACAATGTTCGCCTCTTTTGAGACGGACTTCAAAAGGTCGTCTTTGGTCTTACCGAAGCCGCTCCCGCCGCTCGTTGCAAAAATAACAATTTTTTTGCCCGAGAAATCATAGCTCTCCAAAAAGCTGTTTACGATCGTGGGAGCCGTATACCACCAAATGGGAAAGCCCAAAAAAATCGTATTGCACTCCGCCACGGGGGCGTTCTTGTCCGCAAGGGCGGGACGGGACGACTTATCGCTCATTTCGAGACTGCTCCGCGAGCGCTTGTTCGTCCAATCGAGGTCCGCGCGGGTATAGGCGGTCTCGGGCTTGATCTCATAAAGGTCCGCGCCGATCGCGGAAGCCAAATTCTTTGCCGCTTTTGCGGTCGTACCGCTTGCCGAAAAATAGGCAACCAAATTCCGTTTCATAATATTTCTCCTCCTTTATCCTTTATGGCGGTTTTTTGCATTTCCGCCGCGAAATCCTGTAAGGTTACAAGAAGCGCCTCGGGGTCTTCGAGCGCAGAGTAAATTTCACTTTCCCTTTGGTAGAGATCGGACAAGAGGCTTTCCGCATACTCTTTCCCGAGTGGGGTAAGCGCAACCGACAATTCCCGCCGCTCCCCCTTGATTTGGGAGAGCGTGATATAGTTTTTACTCTCCAAATCTTTGATAATCGTGTTTGCCGTACTCCGCGGGATCGCCCAGTCGGCGCAGATCTGCTTTTGGCTGTGCCGCTTGCCGTCGTTCAGGGCATATAAGATCCACAGAAGATTAGACGAGCCGATTTTGCAATCGCGCCCATATTGTTCATATACCCCGTCGATTTGATACACGAGCTTTCCGAGTTTGTAAAAAAAGGTGCGTTCGTCCATAAGATTTATTTGAAATTCTATTTCGTATTTTTATTATATTACAGTTTCGTGCTTTCGTCAAGCGTTTCGGCGATTTTTTCAAAAACTCAGAACGTAAATTTTTTTGCTACTCTATATGCAGGAAGAGCTCTGATTTGAACCGCTTAGGTTCAAATGGGCGCTAATGGCGGAATGAGGGATTACTTCGCAGGCGGAGCCTGCTACTTCGCCCTGATAGTGCCGTGCTTCGATAAAATAATAGAAACCTCGCACGGGGCGTGCCGCCTTTCGACGGCATAAAGAACGCGCAGGCGGAGCGAACTCCCGAAGCGAGCTTTCTGTTTACCCTCACCTTCCGCCACGCAAAAAGGACGCCCGGAAAGGTGTATTCCATAGGAATCAAGAAAAATCTTAATTTTATATCGGAATACACCTTTGGGCGAGTCAAGGAAACAGCGGGGAACGTATTCCACGCTGTTTTTCTGTATATAGGATAGTCCAAATAGCCCAAAACTTAATTGCGTCCCGTTCATCGCCGTCCGACAAAAAAGTTAGACGGCTATTTTTATACAATGACCGAAAATTTTGAAAACAGCAAGTTGGGATCTTTTGTGCTAATTTTGAGCGTCGTTTTTCGGCAAAGTTACGATAAAATCGCTGCCCATACCTTCGGTGCTTTCGACTTCTATTTTACCGCCGTGCGCTTTGACGATCGCATTGACAATCGCAAGCCCTATGCCAACGCCGCCCGACTTTCGGCTGCGTGATTTATCCGTTCTGTAAAACCTTTCAAAAATCAGTTCTTTATCCTCTTCCGAGATCCCGATGCCGTGATCTTTTACAGACAAAACAGCATTTTCCCCGTAACTTTTTACGGAAATTTCAATCGTGCCGCCACTTTGCGAGTACTTGATTGCGTTGGAGATCAGATTTGTAATCACCTGCCGCAGTTTTCCTTCGTCCGCAAAAAGCAAAGTTTTTTCGCCCAAAACGGTACATTGTAAATTGTTTTTATTAAATTCCGCCTCGAATACCGAGGCTGTGCTTTTCGCCAATTCCAACAAATCAACCTCTGTTTTATTGAGCTTGGTGTTTTCGATCAGCTGTAATTTTTCCAGCTCGGAAACGAGCGAAGAAAGACGGTTTACTTCGTCGTATATTCCGTTCAACCGCTCTTTCGTAGGCTCGAACAAACCGTCTACGATCATTTCGACCTGCGTTGAAATATTCGTGAGAGGAGTACGAAGTTCGTGCGCCACGTCAGATGTGAGCTGTTTTCTCAAACCTTCCTGCCTTTCGATTTTCTCAGCCATATTGTTGATCGCTTGGCTCAATTCTCTTAATTCGACCGTGCTTGTCCGCGAATCGGTACGCACGGAATAATCGCCCTTTGAAATTTCATCGGCAATATCCGTTACCTTTATGATAGGCTTTGAGATTTTTTTTGCGAAGATGACACCCATGCAAATCGCGTTGATGATGCAGATAATTCCCGTTACAAGCAAAATGATGTTGAGCGAATCTACGAACCTGAACGCATTCTCATTAAAATAATAGGGTGTGTAATAAGTGATATCGGCTCTGCCGATTATTTTTTCGCCCGAGAGGATGTCATAGGAATGCGTCACGAATTGCCCCTCGTCGCCGGAAAGACGGTTCATTCTTTCCTCAATTTCCTGCATCATCTGATGGCAATGCTCCATATCGTGGTTTTCAGCGTCCCACACCACTTCATTTTGGCTGTCGTACACTTTCAAAATGTAACCGTCCGAAAGCGCATACATTCCCATTCCGTGAATATAATCCACGTCCCATTCTCCGCTATCTTCGTCATACTGCGCCGAAAGCCCTGCGGCAAGCTGTGCGGAAAATGCCTGCTGCTGTTTTTCCACATACTTTTCAAACTCGTTTTTAATGAGCAAGTTTGCAATGATACTGATAACGGCGACCGTAATGAAAATGATCAACGCGAAGCCGAGTGAAAGCTGTTTCCCTAAACTTAACTTCAATCCTTGCCTCCAAATTTATATCCGCTGCCCCGAACGGTCAGAATGTACAGCGGATTTTTGGTATCCGTCTCTATCTTCGCCCTTATATTTTTGACGTGCGTATCAATGACCCTGTCAAAGCTGTCAATGTCCTCGCCAAAGGCGCTTTCTATCAGCATATCCCTTGTAAAAACCGTTTGCGGGTTCTTTACAAGCGCGGAAAGAATTTTCCACTCACTTGAAGTAAGATAAATTTCTCTGCCTTGTTTTTCAACCGTCATTGTCTGAAAGTTTATCTTTAAGTCGCCGCCGTTCCACGAATAGATCGATGCCGAGGGCCTCTCCATACTCCGTCGCAGAACAGCTTCCATTCTCGCATAGAGCTGTTTGATACTGAACGGCTTTACGACGTAATCGTCGGCGCCGATATTCAGTCCGTTCAAAATACTTTCTTCCTGCGATTTTGCCGTAAGCATAATGACAGGTACGTTTGAGGTCTTGCGAATGTTTGCGCAGACTTCTTCCCCCGAAAGGTCGGGCAACATTAAATCAAGGATAACGAAATTTATCCTGTTATCCTTGAAAATTTGCAAAGCCGTATTGCCGCTTTCGGCAGTCAATACGGTATAACCTTTACTTCTTAAAAAAGCGGCTATCGCTTCGACGATCTTAAACTCGTCATCAACAACGAGAACGGTGATCTTATCCTTCATACCGATATATATTATAATAGAAATCCTCTTTGAAGTCAATTACGCCAAGTCGAACGCTTTCAATAATCGAAACTCATTTACCTTTTTTCCGTTTTCGTGCATCTCCACTTCGCCCAAGACCCAGCCCGCGATATGATCGACGTCCACGCCCGCCGCTTCGAAAGGTTCGGGGTTTAAGGAAAACACGATGTCTTTCTCGTTCGCCGGAATATCCTGCGCCCACTCGAAAGCATTTTTGTTTTCGAAATTGATATTAAAGTGTCCCATTGCGGAATGATATCCGAGGATACTGCGGGAATATTGCGCTTCAAAATGCAAAATACCGTTTTCTTCAACAAACCCTGCGGGCAGTAAAGAGATATCGAGTCCGGCTGCGAGAAACGGCGAAAGATCGATTCGCATTTCAACCGTTGAATCTTTATAAGTGAAACTTGCCTCGCCGTCAGGGCTTTGGATCAAATATGAGCCTTCTTCATCGCTTTTTCCCAAATATTCGTAAACGCTTTGAAACGCCTTCGAAGAATAGGCACTCACAACGTCTGCGGTCCAACCGGAAGATGCAAAGACACCTATAAAAATTGCGATCACGATCAAAGCGGCGAGGGGAAAAGCAATGAAAATCTTCTTATACTTTTTCATTTTTCTTCACCTTGAAAAATTTCAGTCTCAAAGCGTTGAGCAGGACGGATACGGAACTTAAACTCATTGCCGCCGCCGCGATCATGGGATTTAACAGTAAGCCGAATGCAGAGTATAAAACGCCCGCCGCAACAGGGATCCCTATCGTATTGTAGCCGAACGCCCAGAACAGATTTTGCTTGATATTGCGGATCGTCTTTTTGCTCAACGTGATCGCAGTAGGCACATCATTCAAGTCCGAGTGCATCAAAACGATATCGGCGGATTCTATCGCAACGTCTGTTCCCGAACCGATCGCGATCCCCACGTCGGCAAGCGCGAGAGCGGGTGCATCGTTGATTCCGTCGCCGACCATTGCAACCTTCTTGCCTTCGCGTTGCAGTTTTTTGATCTCTTCGGACTTGTCCTGCGGCAGAACCTCGGCAAGCGTTCTTTTGATTCCCACTTGCTTTGCGATCGCTTCGGCTGTCTTTTTGTTGTCGCCCGTAAGCATAACAACTTCGATCCCCATCCCGTGCAGTCTTTGCACCGCTTCCGCACTCGTGGGCTTTATCACGTCCGCAACGGCGATCATTCCCTGCAATTTGCCATTGATGGCAATATACATCGGGGTCTTTCCGCTTTCCGCAAGACTTTCGTAGCCTCTTTCCGCGCTTGTAAAATCAATGTTCATATCTTCAAGAAGTTTTCCGTTCCCGATAGTCACCGTGCTTCCCGCGACTTCCGCATAAATTCCCTTGCCCGTCATGGAAACAAATTTATCGCATTTGACAGCCTCTCTGCCGCCATCTTCAAGATAATTCACGATCGCCTGCGCAAGAGGATGTTCGGACTGTTTCTCTGCGGATGCGGTGAAAAGAAGCAGTTCCTTTTCATCCATATCCCCAAGAGGGATCAGATCGGTTACCGTCGGCTTGCCATACGTCACCGTCCCCGTTTTATCAAGCACTACGGTTTTGATCTTATGCGCCGTCTCCAATGCTTCGCCGCTCTTGATCAAGATCCCGTTTTCCGCACCTTTCCCCGTACCGACCATGATCGCTGTGGGCGTTGCAAGCCCCAAAGCGCAAGGGCAGGCAACGACCAACACGGAAATAAAGATATTCAGCGCAAAGCCCCAATCACCTTTTGTTCCGATGAGCCACCCGATCCCCGCAATGAGCGCTATGATGCACACGGCGGGCACGAAGTAACCCGAAACGGTATCCGCGATCTTTGCAATAGGAGCCTTTGAGCCCTGCGCTTCTTCTACCAATTTTATGATCTGAGCGAGCGCGGTATCGTTTCCGATCTTTTCCGCGCGGAAGCGGATATTGCCCGTAGTATTGATAGAAGCGGCGTAAACTTTGTCTCCCTGTTTCTTTTCTACGGGGATACTCTCGCCCGTCAGCATACTCTCGTCTATGGAAGTTTCGCCTTCGCAGACGATCCCGTCCACGGGGATCTTTTCGCCCGGTTTCACCACGATCATATCGCCCACACAGACTTCGGCTATGCGTATTTCCCTCTGCGCGCCATTCTCTATAATGGTTGCTGTTTTGGGTGCAAGTCCCATCAGTTTTTTGATTGCCGCACCCGTCTTTCCTTTCGATACCGCTTCGAGACATCTGCCGAGCAAGATCAAAGTAATAATGACCGCCGCCGACTCGAAATAGAGACGGTCGACTCCCGAAAAATCACCGAAAGCTATCGCAAACGTATTATAGAGGCTGTAGACGACCGCCGCCGTAGTGCCCACCGCGATCAGCGAGTCCATATTCGGGCTTCGCTTGATCAGGCACTTGAAACCGACGGTGTAAAATTTATACCCGACGATGATGGGCGGAATGACCAATGCGAACTCTAAGACAGCATAGATCAGCGGATAATTCATCATAAGGTCGTCAAGCGCATCCGCCCCGGGCAGCCTTACAAAGGGAATCATAGGTACCATAGCGATATATAAGAGCGGAATGGCAAACAAGGCAGACAAGGCAAACTTGAACCACATGATCTTAAGTTCTCTTTTCTTTGCTTTCTCTTGTTTTTCGAGGGCGTTCGCACCCTCCGTCTCCAACACCGAATAGCCCGCTTTTTCCACCGCGATACGGATATCGGACAGCCTTAATTTTTGGCTGTCATACGTTACCGCCGCTTTTTCGGTCGCAATATTTACAAATGTCTTTTCGACGCCTTCCAAAGCGGCGATCGCCTTTTCGACGCGCTTTGCGCAAGCGGCGCAAGTCATCCCGCCGATCGGCAGTATCACTTCTTTGCCTTCCATCAAGTCACCTTCCAAGTCTTAAACAGATTTCTCGTCTGTACCAGAAATTCGTAAGAGATGATTATGTTGTCACCATCCACCGTTCTGTCGGATCCAAGGATGGGATACGGGCTGCAAGTGTACACGCTTGTTTGAAGTCCCACATCGGAAAGAGCAAATTTATTTTTGCAATTCTGACAAACGAGATAATTTCCGGACTGCTTAAAATAGGCGTTCCGTGAACCGTAACATACCTGACAGGTATTAAAAGCCGTGCGGTAAGTCGAGGCGTATTTGTACGCGATCACTTCCATATATGTCCCGCCAACGGTAACGCCGAAAAACTTCGCGTCCGTAGTCAATGAAGAAATCGGTATCACAAGATCGTCGTGATCTTGACCGTCCTCGGTCTTATCTTCCGTATCGGGATCTTCGGTGACTTCGTCGCCCGTAATCGGTCCCGGCGGGGCAGAAGTTTCTTTGTCGTCTTTTCCGCATCCCGCAAAAGTTGCCACCCCGAATACCGTTATGAAAGTCATGAAAAATACAAGTAATTTCTTTATCATAATCATACTTCTTTCTTTTTATTGGCAGCACGGCGGAAGCGTGGTGGAGCCACCGCCACCGCCCGAAGAGCCGGTAGTCGCACAAACGACGATTACGATTACAAAGATAGCCAATACCATACAGCCAAGCACAACATAAGCGATGATTTCGCCCTTGCTTGCTTTTTTCGGTTTTTTCGCATTTTTATTTGGTTTGCTTGACATAAATTCCTCCTTACTCTGACACGATGATATTTCCGTAGATCATACCCATCCAGCAACTGTAACTGAACGAGCCCGATTCTTTGGGTGTAAATTCAATGATATTTTCCCCGGAGTGAAATTCGTATTCGATTTGATATTCGGCGATCAAAAATTTGTAATTACAGCCGTTGATGTTTTCATCGTCTGCCGTAATGATCCACTGAACGGGAATATCTTTTGTGACCGCAATGTTGGGGTAGGCTCCAGAAGAAAGCGTGCTTTTTACCGTCTGTTTTTCACCTTCAACGACCGCTACATCGTAAGATGCGTCTACGACATTTCTGTTATCCATCCAAAATGCAAAGCAACCCACTGTAACCGCAAGGATACAAGCAGTACCTCTCATTAAAATTTTCAGCGCTTTCGCTTCCAAGGGCATCGAAAAGATCACGCCTACAAATATGAGGGAAATGGCAACTACGGAAAGGATCGTGGGCGAAAGATAGGCTTCTCCCGTGAGCGACCCGCCCTGCGAGAGCATGGCAAGTCCCATCACAATGACCAAAAGAGATCCTACCGTCATGACCGCTTTGGTAAACTTTTGTCCTAACTTTGCAACGACAGAGCCAAGCCCCAACATCAAAGGGACCGTTCCCAATGCAAATAAAAACATGGAAAGCGCACCCGAAAACGGGTTGCCCGTTGCGAGCGCAACGATCCACATTGATTGAAGAGGTCCGCACGGCATGATCCCGTTCAAAATTCCCACAAGAAACGGATCGGTCGCCGACGATTTTTTCTTACCGATCTTTCGCCTTAAAAATTTCGGGAGCGTAATGTTCAGCTTTCTTAAAGCGGGGACGATCCCGAGCATATTGACGCCCATGATGATCATGAGAATACCCGCTATCATTTTTAACGCGCCCTGTAAAATTGGCGAAATGCCGACCGCACCGCCTCCGCCGATTCCCCAACCGATACAGCCGAGAATGAAACCGATCGCCGTATAGGAAATGACTCTGCCGAGGTTATAAAAGAGCGCGGGGATAAATACTTTTAACCCCTTCGGCTTCTCCTCTTCCGATTTGGGGATGCATTGTGAAAGGTTGATCCCGCCGCACATCGCGACGCAGTGAACGGACGTTAAAAGACCGATCGCAAACAGCATCCCATAGCCCGTGTTGCTGTCGGCAAGCGTAGTCGGGGCAAGATAATTCAATACCCCGAATAACTGTAACGGGACAAAGATGGCGATGATGATCGCAAGAAGGAGAAAAGGATAAAGCACTTTCAGCCTGTCGCTTCTTTGATTTTCGGGCAAAACCTCATAATCGAGATCTTCGATGATTTTACGGATCTCTTCGATCCCGATCACTTCTGCGTCATACTCGATTTCGGCTGTCCCCGAGCCGTAACTTACGCCGGCACTAAGGATCCCGTCCGTTTGACTTAAAGCGGTTTGAATTGTATCTTGACAGTGAATGCATGTCATGCCGCCTATTTTCAATTTCAGTTCAGACCGATCGGAAATGTTTCTCACCTCCTTTGCAAAGCATTTTACCGACAAATTATGTGTTTTTTATGTGGATTTTCTTTTTGATTGAAATTTCGATCTATATTTGTAACCGAATACAACTTTGGCTGAATCTCTTGACGAGCATGATATGAGGATTCACGTCTTTTCATATAGCGCGAGATTGCTTTTTAAGCTATTTTATGCTATAATACGCTTATGCGCAGAGGGTATCCCTAGCACTTACATTGTGATTGTTTGCTTCTGCCGATATCTGTTTCCGAAGGCGAGATTGCGGCATATTGCGATATTCGGAAATTCACGGAATATGTTTTCCGATTTGATAAGAGCAAAGGGAAGTCTTTTCTCTTTGAAGAATGGGGCTACAACATCGGCGATTCGGAGAATTTGAAAGAAGAACTTGAAAGGCAGGCGGTGATTACACGCTACAATTTTTGAATGAATACGGACAACGTATTACTATTGTAATTGCCTTGCAAGATCAAAACAAAAATGATATTATAATTAAGACGGGTTGGATGGTTCGCCCATTGGGGCGTACACCTGCTCAACGGTTTTTTCGGGGGTGGCAAAATGAAATTGGAAGAGTACGACGGCGTACATCTGAACCGAGAAGTGGAAGAACTTGCGGCGTGCGGCATTCACAAGGGTTGCAGGGGCGTCATCATAAAATTGGGCGAAAAACGAAG
>CANRND010000009.1 GCA_947631905.1 uncultured Clostridia bacterium
TTTATGGAAAACCATTGTCAAACGGGGTGAAATTTCCTATTCGTATTTTGCAACCATAGGGAAAGCATTCCCGAAAAACATCTATGTTACAAGAGGTAAAAAACCAACTCACGGAGGTCACGCAAGATGAACCCGAACAGGAAACCAATGAACTTGACGGTTTGGAAAAGCATTATCTCTTTTCCCCGTCTATCACAAGAAGGAAAACAGTCTGCGGAAAGACTTATACTGTCCGTAGCTACTATGCGGGCGGCAAGGACTTCCGCAAAGCAATCACACGGCTTGCAGAAAAGCAGGCTTACAAAGCGAGGTAATCTATGAAACAGGAAAAACAAATTGCAGGACTTTATATGAGATTGTCCCAAGAGGACGAACGGCAGGGAGAATCGCTCTCCATTGAGAACCAGCGGCACATCCTCCGCAAGTATGCCGAGGAGAACAACATCGAAGTGTACGGCGAATACATAGACGACGGCATTTCGGGGACAACATTCCAACGCCCCGAAGTGCAGCGGCTTCTCGATGACGCAAAGACGGGAGTTGTCAATACCATCATCGTAAAAGACCTTTCCCGCTTCGGGAGGAACTATATCGAAGTGGGACAATACCTCGATTATGTGTTCCCGGCGTTCGGAATAAGGTTTATCGCCATACAGGATAATGTAGACACTTCCAACCGTGACAGCAGTGCGATGGAGATGATGCCCATTATGAATGTGTTCAACGAGTGGCACGCCGCCAATACAAGCAAGAAAATAAGAGCGGTGAAACGGGCGAACGCGCAGGAAGGAATTTATACCGCCAAGAAAGCGGCTTACGGGTATATCATGGGAACGGACGAAAAACGCGCTCCTGTCATTGACGAAGAAACCGCGCCGATCGTAAGACGGATCTTTGAGATGTACGCTTCGGGGATCGCTCCGAGAAAAATTGCGGAAATCTTCAATGAAGAACACATCCTAACGCCCGCTGCTTACGCTTACGAAAAGTACGGACAGCGGGGAAAGCCCAATGCGCTGAATATCTGGCACACAAGCACGATCCGTGAAATGCTGAAAAATATCATCTATATCGGACACATGCCGCAGCTTCGGTGGACTTCGCTCTCCTATAAAAATCACAAGAGATACAGAAAGGATGAAAGCGAGTGGACGGTCATTTACAACACCCATGAACCTATCATCTCACAAGAACTTTGGGATAGAGTGCGCGAACGCCAAAAGTCGGTAGCGAACGGCAGAAGAACCAAACAGGGCTATACGCATCCGCTCTCCGGATTTCTCGTCTGTGCAGACTGCGGACAGAAGATGAAGCTGGAAACGCATATCACCAAAAAAGGCACGGTGAGCTATCATTTCAACTGCGGCTATTATGTGCGCTATGGAAAGACGCTGTGCTTCTCGCATTATGTTTCCGCAAAGGTATTGGAGGAAATCGTCTTGGACGACATCCGCAACATGGCAAAGTATATCGCTCTCGATGAACAGACCGCAAGGGAAGAAGTGATAAAACACAATGCCGAGCTTACGGACAGCGCAGTAAAGGCGGCGCAGAAAGAACTCAAAGCGAAACAGAAGCGGCTCGGAGAACTCTCCCGTCTTATGCAGGTCGCTTATGAGGACAGAGTGAAAGGCAAAATGCCGGAGGACATCTGTATTTCCTTCATCGAGAAATACTCCGCCGAGCAGAAAACGCTTGAAACCGATATTGCCGCTCTCGAAGCGAAGATCGCACAGACCGAAGGCACGGCACAGAACGTGGACAGTTTTATACGAAACATCAAGAAATACCTTGAAGTACCCGAACTGACCCGTGAGATGTGCTATGAACTCATTGACCGCATCCTCGTGGGCGAAGCTCCGAAAAATGCGGACGAAGAACGGACAATAGAAATCGTCTATAAAATAGACATCGCTTCCGTCCTGCGTGACCGATTTAAGAAGTAACTATCCCTATAACAAACGAAGTGTATGAGCCACCGCCCATACACTTTTTTTATGCTCTTTCCCCCTTACTTTCAGAGTATCCATAAAACCGTGTCACAACAAGCACACGCCGCGCTCTCATAACCCCAACTTTTGGGAGTAAAGCAAAAGAAAAATCAAGATGAAATCATTGGAAGAAATACGCGCCGATCTGCGCTTCATTCGGGAATATTACAAGCTCAAACGCACGATGAAACGCCCTTTTGAAGTTACCGACCACGGCGACTATAAAAGTTTGATTGCGCGTTATGATACGCTTGCAAAGGCGGCTCCGAAGCGGCAGGCGCAAGTGTATGAGGGGCTGTATCTTCAAGGAAAGACGCAAAAGATACTTGCACAGGAGTGGGAAGTCACAGAGAAATACATTCAAATTCTGAATAAGCGGCTGTTGCTGTTTTTGCAGTCGCATTGGGATTGAAACGGGCTATTCGATTAAGACTGACTACCGCTCACCAAATGAGACCCAGTAGAACCCGTAAAAAGGTTCTGCTGGGGTCTTTTTTTGCACATTTTTGGCTATTTTATATCCAGAGGACGATTGCATAAGTTTGTTTCTCTTTCCTGCCGCCGAGCGTGTGACGGTTTTTCTTTGCCGTCATTTTCCCCATAAATATCAAAAACCACCGGATGAGCCGGTGGTTTTTGATCGTCTTTTCGGTTATCTTAAAAAGTTTCCTCTTGCGGAGGCCCGCACGCGGTAGACTTGGATCTCTTCGCCCGTTTCCGCGTCGAGGTACACCACATATTCCTCCTCGCCGTAGGTGCAGGCAAACTCGTGCGCAAGCACTTCCTCCCCGTTCAAAGGAATGACGGCAAGATGCGCGCTGTAAGGCGTGAGGCCATTTGAGAGCTTCTGCTGCGCCTCCTCGCGGGACATCGACGTTCCGATCTTGCGCTCGGGATCGTGGTTCAAGAGATAGGCCATCGCGTCCATGCCGACGACGCGCCCCTTGCTCTCGCATACCCGTACGCGGATGAGATCGGGGTAGATCCGCACGCCGTCCTTGACGGCGGTATACGTCAGATCGGCCACCATGCCGCTGTCGGACATCCACACCGCCGCAACGTCACTGACGCCGAGCTGTGCCAAAAATTCTCTTGCAAGACTGTCGCAGGTGTCGAGGTCGAAGTTCTTTTCACTGCACTGTTCGTAGGTGTCGAAGAACGCGAGCTTGCCGCCGTTTTTGGTGATCTGCGCAAAGATCTCGTTGCCGCTTTCATCGGTGAGCGTGAAGTTGTAGCAAGCCGTCTCGTGCGCAAGGGTCTCCCCCGTGTACTGCGTATTTGCGATGTGATAGTTTTGCAAATATTCCTTTACAAGTTCCTCCGCACGGCTTTCGGAGACCTCTTCCAACGCGGTCAGCTTGTTTTCTCCGACATTCCCCTCGCCCGTGAAAGGCGCGTCTACCGTGTCCTCGGGTTCTTGCAAGGTGGCCTGCCCTACTTCGCCGAATTTCTGCGAAACAACGCCCTCGCCGCCGCCGATGAACGCCATGAAGTCCTTCTCCGTCATGTGCGTAGTCATTTCGTTGAGTTCGTTATAAAGCTGCGCGTTGATGTTGTAGAGATACTCCACGGTGTTCTTCTCTTTTTCGGAGAGCGCCTGCCCGCGTCCCAGCTTTGCCAAAAGGCTGCGGCAATAGTTGCCCGTCTTGTTGACAAAAGAGGAGATGTCCGTACTCGTGACGTTATCGATGGGCATGCGTTCGAGCGCGCTCTCCATCAGCTCGGAATCGACGAGGACGTCGGTCAAAAGCGTTCTCTGCTCGCCCGCGCCCGAAGAGACGCGGAGCTTTCCCAAATTGCTGTCCATATCCTCGGAAGCCGCAACAAGCTCATAGAGGGTGGAGCGGTAGCCGTTCGCCGTTTCGAGGGTCATGTCGTTCATGCGGAACGCGCCCGCGGTGACGACGGTGGCAAGGGCGAGGCAGGCTACGCCGAGGGAGATGACGGCGGCAAGCCAGCCGCCGAAGCCGGGAGCATGCTTTTTGCGCTCCGTTTTCTGTTCGCGCTTATGCCGTCTTTCCTGCGATCTGCGTTCATGCGCGGCTTCCCGCGCTTTCATGCGCTGTTCGCGCTCCTTTTCGCGCGCAAGCGCTTTCTGCCGCTTCAATGCGACCCGTTCTTTCTTTTCCCGCTCGATGCGGGCGCGGCGGTCTGCCTTGCTCTCGTTTCTGAGCATTTCGCGGCGGGCAATGCGCTCTGCCTTGCGCTCTACGCGCTTCTCTTTGAGCGCCGCGGCATGGTCCAGCTTATTTTGTTTGCGTTCCGCCTTTTTCTTGGCAAGCGCCTCTTTCTTTGCGAGTTTCTTCTCTTTGATCGCCATCTTTTTTTCGAGCTTTTTCTGTTTGAGTTCGGCCTTTTTCAAGAGCTTCTGCTCTTTCTTTTCCGCCTTGTCTTTGGCGGCGTTCAGCCGTTTTTCCGCCGCCTTTTCTTCTTTCTTTTCCGCGGCGGTCACGCGGCTTTTGGAAGCGCGGGGCTTTGCCGTTTTTGCGCCGGACGTCGCGGTGGTTTTTACCGATTTGCGGACGGTCGTCTTCTTTTCGGCGGTACCGCCGTTTGCGGCGACGGCGGCGTTCTCCTTTTCGAGACTTTCCACTTTCTTCGCGCCGCTTGAAACATTTTTACCCGTTTTATTTTCCATAACTCCTCCTTAAATGGCAAAGACATGCTTGCCGATGACCGTCACCGTCTGACGGTTGAATATCCATGCGCTCGTCGCCACGGCGGGATTATAGTAGTAGATGCACCCGTAGGTGGGATCCCAGCCGTTCATGGCGTCTTTTGCGGCGTCGTAAGCGGTTTGGTTGGGTTCGAGATTGATCTGTCCGTCGGCGACCGCCGTGAACGCACCCTGCTGGTAGATAACGCCCGCGATGGTGTTGGGGAACGACGGGTTCTTGACGCGGTTCATGATGACCGCGCCGATGGCGACCTGCCCCGTGTAGCTCTCCCCTCTGCCCTCGGCGTAGATCGCCTTAGCCATGAGGTAGAGATCGGAAGAGGTGTAATTCGAACTCCCCGAAGCGGAACCCGAAGGACTTTTGCCGTCGAGCGCGTTGTAGCTCGCGTTCATGCCGAGGGCGGCATAGGTGGACTTGCCGACTACGCCGTCGGCGGTAAGCCCGTTCTTCTTCTGGAACGCGATGACCGCCTTTTTCGTGGCCGCGCCGAACACGCCGTCCACGCTGCCTGTGTAATAGCCCCATTGTTTCAATCTGCGCTGGACTTCCTTGACCTCGTCGCCCTTGCTCCCCTGGCGGAGAACGGCGGTCTCGATGGCGGCAGTCTGCGCCGTATCGGCTGCGCCATGCACGCGGGTAACCGCATACGCCGCGGGAACTGCGGCGGAGGCGGCAAGCGCAAGCGTCAACGCGCCGATTGCCAAAATCTTCTTCATAATTTCCTCCTATGCACAACTTGCGCGTTTGCGGAAAATTTATGCGAAAGACGAAAAAAAAGCCTCCCTTGCGGGAAGGAGGAAGCTCTTCCGGTTCATCTCCGCCAATAAGCCGACAGATACCTGTTTGTAAGAAACCGCGCCGCAGTGGCGGGGTCTTTCAGATCTTGCTCGGGAATCTCCTCCGTGCCGCCTGTTTTGAAAGCCGTCCACCCATCGGGAGAGGCAAACTCCGCACTTTCGAGGGCGCTGCAATTCTGAAAGGCGCACTCGCCGATTTCGGTAACGTTTGCGGGAATGCGGATCGCCGTAAGCGCCGCACAATCAAAAAACGCGCGGTCTCCGATCTTCGTCAGGTTCTTCGGGAGCGTTATTTCCCGCAGGGAGACGCATCCGCGGAAAGTCTCGGCGCCTATGCTCTCCACTTTTTCGGGAAGTTCGATCTCCCCGAGCGAGCCGCAACCGTAGAACGCCCACTTACCGAGCGACGAAAGGCCTCCCCCGAATACCGCCGCGCGCAGGTTTTCACATCCGTAAAACGCGGACTCCCCGACCGTTTCGGCGTGTTCGAGAGAAATTTGTTGCAAGCCCGTACAACCGTAAAAAACGGAATTTTCCGCGCGCACGATTTTGCCCGAAAATTCCACGCGCGCAAGTTTTTCGCAATCCTGAAAAAGCCCTGTGGGCAAAACGGTGATATGTTCGGGGAGAACGGCGCTCTCTAAGCCGCTCCCGCTGAACGCGCGTTCTTTGAGCGTGGCAAGCCCTTCGGGCAAGGCAAGTTCCGTGAGCGAGCCGCACCCCGCGAACGCGCTCTTTCCGATGGTATGCACGCCCGCGGGCAACGTGACTTTGCGCAAGGCCGCGCACCCGTGAAAGAGTTCATCTGCTACCTCCGTGACCCCCGCGGGAAGTTCCGCCGAAAGAAGAGACGAACATCCCTGAAAGGCGTTCAAACCGATCGTAAGAATGCTGTCGGGCAAAGAGATGCCCGTAAGTTCGCTGCGGTTCTGGAATGCGGAATCCGCAAGCCCCACCACGGGCAACCCCTCATGGTTCGCGGGGACGACGACGTCCGTCTTTGAGCAACTTCCGATGCCCGTGACGAGATAGCCCGTACCGTCCGCCGTCTTGCGGAATCTGAGTCCCACGTCGGGCTGCAATTGGAAACAGCGGCTGCACACGCCGTCCTCATAGTCGTGTCCGAGAGGTTCGAGCGGTTCGATCCTGGTCTCTTTGCAATCAAGGCAACCGTAAAAGATCACGCCCGGCTCTTCGCAACGCGCCTCCACGGTAAAGCTCACTATCCAGTTATGTCCGCCCGTATAGGAATCGCCTTTGTCCCCTTTGTCTCCCTTTTTGCCCTGTGCGGGAACGCCCGTATCCTCGCCGCCGATCCACCAATGACCGTTTTCACCGATGAAAGGCGTATCTCCCCGCTCGCCTTTTTCTCCCCGTATCCCGAATACGCCCGCCGCCAACAACGCGATCAGCACGATCAGGACGGCCTGTAACGCGATCAGCCCCGCAAGAAGCGCCCATTTTACACTCTTCTTCATTTGTTTGCCTCAAAAATTTATTTAATATAATATAGCACACGGGGCTTCGCTTTGCAAGACAAAAATGAATTTTTTGTATAAAACGGCATTGAAAAAGCCCCGCCCGCTGCGGAAAAACCGCGGCGGGCGGGGCTGTCATTCGTTAATTTCAGCCGAGAAGCGCCTGTATCTGCGTCTCCAAAATGTTGTATGTGACCGAACCCTGCCGCGAGAACGCGATGACCCCCTCCTCGTCTAAAATGACAGTCATGGGCCACGTCGTTCTGCCGCCGAGGTTCAGGAACATCTTCTGCTCCGTGTTGTCCTGCACGAAACGGGCGTACTCGTGCGACCACTCCTTTGCCGTGACAAACGCCTCTACGTCCTCCTCCACGGAGGTGCTGTGTACAAACACGACGGTAAGCTCCCCGCTGTATTTTTCTGCGAGCTGTTCGAAATAGGGTACTTCCTGAATGCACGGCGTACACCACGTCCCCCAGAAGTTGAGTACCACGATCTTCCCGCGCGTTTCGTATAAATTGAACTGCCCGTCCGAAAAGTACTCGTCGAGGGTAAAGTCGGGCGCGGTATCCCCCACCTGGTTGCCCACCGTGACGGGCGTCTCCTCTTTGTGGATGAAATTATAGTAGACGAGCGCGCCTAAAAGCACGGCGAGCGCCACGCCCCACGCCGCAACTTGCAGCCAAAAACTCTTGCCGCGCTTTTTCTTGGGCGTTTGGGAAACCGCTTCGGCTGCAACGGGCGCTTCCGATGAAGAGACCGCAAGTTCCGCAGAGGCCGTCTGCACGGAGAGGGCGGGCGAAGAAAGATCGATGGGACGTTCCGTCTCCGCGGCGGCCGCTTCCACCGCATTTTGATGTAAGAACAGCTTGCTTCCTTTCCACGAGATCGCCTTTGCGGGGCAGACGTCCATACATTCGCCGCAGTTGATGCACTCGTGGTCCCCCACCCTTTTTACGTCCATTTTGCAATGGGAAATACACAGCCCGCAGTCGGTACACTTGTTCTTATCGAGCTTGACCCCGAGGAGGGCGATCTTGTTGAAAAAGCCGTAAATCGCACCCAAAGGACAAAGGAAACGGCAGAACGCGCGGAAGATGAACACGCACGCCACGCAGATGACCGCAAGCACGCAGAACTTCCATGTGAACAGCGGCCCGAGCATCGGGAAGAGATCGGCGTTGTTGGGGTTGATGAGCAGCCCGATCGCTCCCCCGAACGTCCCCGCGGGACAGATGTATTTGCAAAAACCAGGGACGGGTCCGCCCGCCGCGGGGTCCATGAGACCGTATATAAGCGGAATGGCAATGGCGAACACGGCCAGCACCACATACTTCAAATAACTCAATATGCGGGTGTAGCGGCTCTTTTTGAGCTTTGGCGTCTTGATCTTATACAAGAGTTCCTGCCCGAGGCCAACGGGACAGAGGAAGCCGCAGATCGTGCGCCCCAGCAAGAGTCCGAACAGAACGAGAATGCCGAGTACATAATAGGGAGCCGCCGTTCCCGACTGCGCGAGGGCGTTTTGGAGCGCACCCAACGGGCATGCGCCCACCGCTCCCGGGCAGGAATAACAGTTGAGCCCCGGAACGCAGAAATACTTCGTGTTCCCTGTGAAAATGTTTCCCGAGACAAACCCCTTGATGTTGGCGTTTACAAGGAGGGCGGCGTAGAGCTGGATGAGCCGCCGTTTGGTGGGCTTGTGGCGCTGCCACCAACTCCCCTGCTTTTCCCCCGTCTCCTTTTCCTTTTTGCGGGTCGCCGCGACTTCCCGCACCACGGTGACGATCGCGCCGATGAGAAGCGCCCCGAAGAATACGGAGATCGCAATGATGATCGAAAGTCTTGCAGTCATCGCTCCCTCCTTATCCCAGCCCGATGCACTCGGTGCAGATATTGATCGCTTTCATCAGTACGCTTTGCGCTCCGCCGTTTGCGGGCAACGCGCCGAGGACGATAAACACGACGGCTACCGCAAACAGCGCGCAACGCACGCCGAGCAAAACGTACTTGTTTTCCGCAACCGCGGAGACCTTTTTTACCCCCGTCTCCCATTTGGAGGGAACGGCTTCACGCCCAACGAGAGGTTTTACCTGCGGGAGCATCTTCTTTGCAAACACCGCCTCGAACACGGCTTCCCCGATGAGTACGAGAAGTGCCGCCCCCACCCACGGCAAAACGTTTGCTACCATGCGCAGAATGTCGGAATTGAGTTCGGCAAGAGAGGTAAAGTTTGCGGTATTTGCAAGGTAGACGATACACATGACCGCCGAAAGCAGGCAAAACGCCGCCGAAAAGACGCGCACCGCAAGACGGACTTTTTCTATGCGTATGACTTTTGCAAACGCTTCGGGATCTTTGTCCTTTTGGGCGCGGCGTCTGAGCCGCGCATAAATTTGAACGTCGTCCGCCGAACGTTTTTTTCTCTCCGCAACGGGAAAGACGGCGTAAACGAAAATGCCCGCAATGATGGCGAGGATCCATAAGACGATGGGCGTAAGCAATTCGAGAAGGCGCGCGCCGACGGCCTCGCGGGAGTACATGCCGTGAATTTCCCCCGTTTCGGCAACACCCGAATAATACAGCTCCGCCGCCCCGGCGAGAAAAAGAATGCCCACAACGATTGTGAACACGCCGAGAAAAACGGAATATATGAGACGGTATTTTGCGTTCCGCTCCATCTCTCGCTCCCCGAAAGTGAATATTTATGAAAAGTATACAAAAAAAACGGGAGAAAGTCAAGCAAAAGCCCCTCTCCCGTTCCGGAAATTTCTGCCTGCGCTATTTGAACAGCTTAAAATCGTCGTTGTTTTGAAAAGACAGGACGATCTCCACGGTTTTTCCGCCCCGTTCGAGGGTGAACGTCACCTCGTCCCCCCGCCGCACACGGAACATGGTTTCCGTCACCATATGAAAACGGGTGATCTGCTTTTCTGCCCCGCCGCCGATCTTGATCGCGCGGATCACGTCGCCCGTTTTGAATTTTTCGTAGGCAAGACCGCGGTCCACGCTCTGCACGGCGACCGTCTCTTTAATGAGCGTTCTGCCCGACGCCTCGTCGTATTCGCTACGGCTGTCTGCGATATCGAACGTAACGCCGAGCGTGGCGCGCATTGCGCCGCGGGAGTTATCCGCCTTGCTGTTGTCGATGATGTTCTGCGCAACGGCGCAGGCGAGGTTGGAGGGAATGGCATAGCCGAGATGTTCCACGCCCTCTTTCTCCGAGCGGGCGTTCACGATGCCGAGGAGCCTCCCCTCTGCGTCGAACAATCCGCCGCCCGAGTTGCCGTGGTTGACGGGCGCGTCGGTGCGCATTTCGAGCATGGAGAGCCTTGTCCGCTCGTCCGCCGCCGTCAAAGTGATATATTCCGCCTCTACGGAGAGAATGCCGCCGACCGCGGAAAGTCCTTTCCCGTCGGGATTGCCCACCGCGTACACCCGCTCCCCGACCGCCGCTCCGTCGGAGTCGGCTACCGTTACGGCGCGCGCGTCGCTTTCAAGCAGTTCTTTGCTGTTCTCCACCCTGAGAACGGCGATATCGTAATTCATCGCCCCGCCGACGTACTCCGCGGCGATGCCCTGCGCCTCGCGCTTTCCGCCGTAGAGACAAAGCGAGATGTTGTCGCTGATGTGGGGGATGGTCTCCCGCCCCGAGCTGGAAGCGTTGTAGACGATGTGGTAGTTGGTAAGCACGTACGCGTCGCCGCCGTTCTTTTCGTAGATCACGCCCGAACCCACGATGCGGTAGGCTTCAAGGCCGCTTGTGGCGCTCTGCCGCTCGAACCCCGCGTACACTTCCACCGCGGAGAGGAGCGCCGAACCGACGGAAAAAGAATCGTCGGCGGAAATGCCGATCTCTTTGAGAAAGTCCACAAAGCCGCCCGTATAGCCGTCCGCACGCGCCTCTTCGTACATGACGCGCGCCTGCGACTTGGTTTCGTTTTGGGCAAGGGAGGTGATCCCGCTGCTCTCCCTCGTCGCCACTTGGTAGGGATTAACGGTAGCGCAGCCCGTAACGGCAAGGATGAACGCGCCCGTAAGAAGCGCGAGCGCGGGAAAAATAAATTTTTTCTTCATATCAGCCCTCGTATTCTAAGGAATATTATACGCCGCATTCTGTCGATTTGTCAATATTCGCGTGAAATTTTCGTGATTTTGGGGAACTTTCTTTTGTTTTCCGACAAAAATAAGAAGGACAACCGAAGCCGTCCTTCTGTTTCCGACCGTTTTACAGATCGTCTGCGTCCTGTGTGGGAACCTCGTATTCGCTGTCCGCAGTTACCCCCGTATAGCTCCCGAGGTAATCCTCTCCCGAACGCATTTTCGCGCCTTTTTCGAGCGCTTTTTTCTTTCTGCCGCTCATTGTTTAGCCGCAGTTCTTCGTGTTCGAACTCTTTTTGCAGCCGCAACCGCCCTTGTCCGAAGTCTTGTTCGCGGTCTTGTTCTGCGTTTCGGTCTGCTTGTTGCTTGCATTCCGTGTGTTCGAGCTTTCTTGCTTGTTCCTCATAGATTCTCCTTTTTGAAAGGAAGGTGAAGTTCGACTTCTCCCTGCGACGCGCCGCAAAGGGGGCAGATATTCCACGCTTCTTTGGAAGTGTGCATATAGCCGCATTCGCCGCAGATCCACAACATCGGCCGTTCTTGCTTGTAGAGGGAGCCGTCCTTGAACGCCTCGTAGAGGTATTCGAAGATGATCCGATGGTTTTGTTCCACCTTCGCTACCTGTTCGAATTTGAGCGCGATTTGCGCAAACCCCTCTTCCCTCGCAATTTTTGCGAACCCGGGATAGAGCGTTTCCGCCTCATCCTGTTCGTCTATCGCCGCAAAGTGCAAGTTTTCTTCGAGCGTTCCCGCATGAAAGGGATAGTTCGCGTCAATATGGATATTGTCTTGACTTCCCGCATTTTGCAGGATCGTTTCAAAGAAAACTTTTGCGTGATTGGTCTCGTTCTTCGCAATCGTGCGAATGGTGTCTGCAAGAACTTCGTATCCTTGCTTCATTGCCATTTTCACCGTAAGCTGGTATCGCATTCCCGCCTGACATTCTCCCGCAAATCCTCTTGCTAAGTTGAGATATGTCCGCGTTTGGGTAAAGTCCATTTCCGTCCTCCTTTCGCCATTATTGTGGGCAGGAAGCAGAGCGGATATACTTGCGGACGGGTGGAAATTTTTAGCCGCCGCGGCCACCGTCAAAAACGAAACGGCGGCCGCGGCGCTCTTTTCCGTTCAAACCCGCCTTGCGCGCCGATAGAGCAAAAGGACAAGCCCGCACGCGGCAAAAACGAGCATAAGGGCGGAAAAAGTGCAAAGAAGCGGCCCAAAACGCTCTATGGCGAGATTGCGTAGCCAAACGGACAGTTCGCCCGCCGCGCCGCCAATTTCTTGCCCGTAGGACAAGAGCGTGCGAAGAACGGGAACTGCGGCCGCAACCGTAAAAACAAGGGAAAAGCCCGCCGCAAGAAATGCGTACAGCGCCATTCTTCTGCGAAGCCGCAGACGGAAGCGGCCGCCCGTTTCATCTTCCGCGCCGTAAGCGGCCCCTCGCCAAAGCGCAATGAGACACGCTCCCGAAAGCAAAATCATGATCGCTCCCACAACAATAAGCGCAAAAAGAGCGCCGCTTTCCTCTCCGTCGGACGAGAAATGGTCGGCATAGAGATACCAACCGAGGAAGAGAAGCAGGAACCCCGCCGCAAACGCTCCGAACAAAATGCACGTGCGTGTGGAAAAACGCGCGAATTTATTTTTTAACAGCGATTGCTCCGCCTTTTCGGACAGCTCCCGCGTCTGCATCTTTTCCGCGCTTTGTTTGCGTTCGCCCGCTAAAATTTCGTCTGCTGTGACCCCGTACAGTTCGGCAAGCGCGGGAAGAAGCAGGATGTCGGGCAGGGCGCTGTCGCATTCCCATGAAGAGACTGTGCGGTTGCTGACGGAGAGACGGTCCGCCACTTCCTGTTGGGTAAACCCGTTCGCTTTCCGAAGCACCGCCAAAAATGCGCCGATACTCTTTTTTTCCATGATCCGATCTCCTTTTTTCTTTCATTCTACCTTACGCGGAGCCGAAAATCAAGGAGAAAGGATTGGAATTTCTCCACCGTCGGTGGAGTTAGAACCAAAAAGCGCCGCGGCCGCCGTCAAAAACGAAACGGCGGCCGCGGCGGAATAGAGACGTTTTTACAATTTCACTTTCAAGCGTTCCCGCTTGACCGCGCAGACGAGAATACATACCCCCACGCCCGCAAGCATTCCGAAAAGAGCAAGCGGCGCGGCAAGGGGAAAATAGTCTTCGCGGTGACAGCGCAACAGTTTTGCGCGGTTTTCGTCCGCTTCGAGGCGCAACTCCTGCGGTATTCCCTCGCCTTTCCAATCGACCGCGAAGACTTTCCCCTCGGAATACTCGCTGTATTTGAGATTATAGACCGAATATTCCCCCTCTGCGGCATGGAGGCGGTGAAAGAAGAACGTGTCTCCGACGCTTTGATAGAAACCGAGATCGAGAACGTATCGGCTCTTGATGCAACAGGTCTCCATATCGTCTTGAAAAGTGCAAGTGAACCCGTTGCCGAGATCGTAGCTTTCCCCCTCGACAGCCGTCTTTGAAAGGGCGGTGAGTTCAAAAGCATATTCTACCGGCTTCGGCTCGCTTTCATAGACCTCGCAGACGAGCGTCTCCATACCGGCGGTGAAATCATTAAGAGCCGCCTCAAAGACGGGGAGGCGCATTTCGGGCTGCCATAGCCCGAATAAGGCAAGGACGAACACTCCCGCAAGCACGGGAATGAGGCAAAGGAGCGCGCATTTTTTATACCGCTTCCGATTGCGGGAACGGATCGGCGCCGCTTCCTCTCCCCCATATTTTTTGACAGCCGCGGACGGAAGAAAGATTCCCGCAAGAAGCAGTGCAATAACCGCCGCAAGGGCAACCGCGAGCAGAAGCGGGACAGCGCGGTCCGTACCCGCAAAGAGGATTATGAGGGAAAACACGAAAAACCCGAAAGGTACGGCTGCGGGAACGCACAGCGCAAGGGCGAGTTTGCGGCGGAGCAGAATAAGATAGGCGCCGTAGAACGGGAGTTCTTCGTCGGCCGAGACCTCCGCGCTTCTCCAAAAGGCAAACAGGCAGGAAAGGGAGACTGCGGCGATAATTAGCCCCGCAAAGAGAAGCAGGAGCCACCAGGCAAAGCCCGTCCAAACGACCGTGACGATTTCCAGCCAAAGCCCGAGGAAAAAGAACAGAAGCCCGAGCGCGAAAAGCCCTGCAAGAATGTATGACTGCGCCGAAAATTTCGCAAGTTTGCGTTTCAGGAGTTTTGCCTCTGCTTTTTCGGACAGTTCGGCCGTTTGCGTGCCGTCTGCGCTTTGTTTGCGTTCACCCGCTAAAATTTCATCTGCTGTGACCCCGTACAATTCCGCAAGCGCGGGAAGAAGCAGGATGTCGGGCAATACCGTGCCACGCTCCCACGCCGAAACGGTGCGGTTACCTACGGAGAGACGGTCCGCCACTTCCTGCTGGGTATAGCCGTGCGCCTTGCGGAGAGTCGCCAAAAATTCGCCGATGGACTGTTTCATCTTGTCACCTCGCCAACATTCTACACTTTCGGGAAGAAAAAAACAAGACCGCAGTCTTGGAATTTGTCTATGATTTCTGGAATTTTCCGAGAACCGCCGCGCCGCCCGCAAATTTTTCGGGCGGCGCGGCGATTGCGCTCAACAATAATGTGGTAGAGATTTCTCGATTGCGCTACGCTCCATTCGAAATGACAATCAGAATACTGCGCGAGAAGAACCACGCTTCTTCGCTGCGCGACACAATTTGGCAAACTCTTTTGCCTTATTGTACGGTGAAGCGAATGAGAGGATAAACCCGTTGATGCAGGAGGAAGGTTTCCTCGTTGATTTCTTTTCGAAGAGACACCCCCTCAGTCACCTTCGGTGACAGCTCCCCCTCAAGGGGGAGCCAAGGGGTGGAGCAAGCAAAGAATTGTGCGAAATATTACTCCGCAAATTGCGCATTATACAGCTCATAATAAAACCCGCGGCGGGCGAGCAGCTCTTCATGTGTGCCTTGTTCGATGATGTTGCCCGCTTTCATCACTAAAATGAGGTCGGCGTTGCGGATGGTGGAAAGGCGGTGCGCCACGATAAAGCATGTTCTCCCCTGCATGAGCTTTTGGAACGCGTCCTGCACTTTCAGCTCGGTGCGGGTGTCGATATTGCTCGTCGCCTCGTCCAAAATGAGCATGGGCGGACGGCAGAGCATGACGCGGGCAATGCACAGAAGCTGTTTTTGCCCCTGCGAGAGGTTCCCCTCGTCGCCCACCACCGTATCGTACCCCTCGGGCAGGCGGGTGATAAAGTTGTGGCAATGCGCCGCCTTTGCCGCTTCGGTCATCTCCTCTTCGGTCGCGCCGGGACGTCCCATGCATAGATTTTCGCGCACGGTTGCCTCTTTGAGCCACGTTTCCTGCAACACCATGCCGTAATTTTCGCGCAGAGACCGCCGCGTGAGCGCGCGGACGTCCTTGCCGTCTACCTTTACGCTTCCGCCGTTCACGTCGTAAAAGCGCATCAAGAGATTGATGAGCGTCGTCTTTCCGCAACCCGTCGGCCCGACAATGGCGATCCGCTTGCCCGCAGGTGCGGATACGTTCAGATTTTCGATGAGTTTTTGCTCGGGCGCGTAAGAAAACTCCACGTTTTCGAGCTTCACTTCCCCTTTCGCCCTGCCCAAAGTTTGGTTGCCTAAATCGGAGGGTTCCGCCTCTTCCCCGATGAGGGAAAACAGCCGCGCGGCGCACGCCACGGCGTTCTGGAACTCGGCGACGACTTCGGAAATTTCGTTGAACGGTTTGGTGTATTGGGTGGAATAATTGAGAACGGACGTCAATCCCCCCACGGTGAACGGGGTTGCCGTTCCCGCCGTGCCGATGACGAGAAATGCGCCCGCGAGCGCGACGAGGGCGTATGCGATTGCGTTGATAAAGCGGGTGGTCGGGTTGGTGGTCGAAGAGAAAAACACCGCTTTTAAGCTGCATTTGCGGTAACGGTCGTTGATTTCTCTGAATACCTCTTCGTTTTCGTCCTCATGGCAAAATGCCTTTACGACTTTGAGATTGCCGATCATCTCGTCGATAAACGCCGTCTGTTCGGCGCGCACCTCGCTCTGCGCCTTGAACATGGAGTAGGTGCGGGAGGAGATGAACTTTGCCGTGAGCAGGGAAAGCGGGGTGACGAGAAGCACCACGAGGGCGACTTCCCACCGCAAAACGAACAAAATGACGAGAACGCCCAAAACGGTGGAAACGCCCGTAAAGAACTGGTTGAACGCGAGCAGAAGCCCGTCCGAGAACTGCTCCGCATCGGAAATGACAACGCTCGCCGTCTCCCCGTACGCCCTGCCGTCGAGGTATTTGAGGGGCAAGATCTGTATCTTGCGGAACGCGTCGGAGCGGATGTCCGCAAGGACATGATAGGCAATGCGGTTGCCTGCGGCAGTCAGCGCCCATTGGGAGAGCGCGGCGACCGCGATACACCCGCCGATCGCATAGAAAATGCGGTACAGGCGGGCAAAACGGACCTCTCCCGCCCCGAGGATGCAATCTACGCCCGCGCCCGCGAGATAGGGAACGGCGAGCGTTGCCGCCACGTTGACGAGCGCAAGCGCGACTGTGAGCGTGAGGAAGAAGCCGTACGGTTTGAGATAGCGCAGAATGCCGCGGAAAACCGCCCGCTTTGCGCCCTGTTTCACCCGTTTCATGCGCCCTCCCTCACCTGCGAACGGTAAATTTCGCGGTACACTTCGCAGGTTTCGAGCAATGTCTCGTGCGTTCCCATGCCCACGAGCCTGCCGTCGTCGAGGACTAAAATTTTATCGGCATGCATGAGCGAGGTCGCCCGCTGGGAGACGAGAAAGACGGTACAGCCGAGCGTTTTTAAGGCGCGGCGGAGCGCCTTGTCCGTAGCATAATCGAGCGCGGACGAGGAGTCGTCCAAAATCAGAATTTCGGGGTCCTTTACGAGAGCGCGCGCGATGGTGAGCCGCTGGCGCTGTCCGCCCGAGAGGTTTTTGCCCTCCTGCGCGATCTCGCCGTCCAGCCCCCCTTTTGCGGCGACAACATCCTCCGCCTGCGCGAGCCGAACCGCGCGGAGAAGTTCCTCTTCCGTCGCGTTTTCGTTCCCCCACAGAAGATTGGAGCGGATCGTCCCCTTGAAGAGCGCCGCCTTTTGCGGCACCACGCCCACCTTTTCGTGCAGGGCGCGGGCGGGGATCGCGTTCACGTCCTCGCCGCAGACTTCCACCCTGCCCGCGGTGCGTTCGTAAAAGCGGGGGATCAGGTTTACGAGCGTACTTTTTCCCGAACCCGTGCCGCCCAAAATGCCGACCGTTTCCCCTTTTTCCGCGGTAAAACCGACGCCGTCCAACACGTTGCCGCCGCCCGCGTAGGAGAACGAGACGTCCTCGAACAAGACCGCGGGCGCGTCCGCTTTCGCGGGAACGCGTTGCGGGGAAAGAACGGACCGCTCCCCCTCCCCGTCGAGGACCGCGCCGATGCGTTTCTGGCAGGAGACCGCCTTTGCGATCGTCACGATGAGGTTGGCGAGTTTGATGAGTTCCACCAGAATTTGGGAGAGATAGCCGTACAGGGCAACGACGTTCCCCTGCGCCAAAGAGCCGCCGTTCACACGGACCGCACCCACGTACAGCAAGGCGATGAGCGCGATATTGACGACGGCGTAAGTAAACGGCCCCGTGAGCGCGGCGATCCGCCCCGCCCGTTTCTGCGATTTTTTGAGGGCTTCCGCCCGCTCCGCGAACTCTTCTTGCTCGCTCTCTTCAAGGGAAAACGCGCGGATGACCCTCACGCCCGCCAGATTTTCGCGCGTGGAGAGATAGACCTTTTCGAGCCGCTCCTGCACCCGCTTATAGAGGGGAATGCACACGCCCATCACGGTGTAGACGATGACGGCAAGCAGGGGGATGACGGCGACGAACACGAGGGCGGACTTCGGGTCCACCGCAAACGCCATCGCCATAGCGCCGAACACGATGAACGGGGAACGCAAAAACAGACGGAGCGTCATATTGACCCCCGTCTGCACCTGGTTGACGTCGCTCGTCATGCGCGTGATCATGCGGGAAGTCCCCGCTTCGTCGATCTGCGCATAGGAATAAGATTGCAATTTGGAAAAGAGGCGGAGCCGAAGTTCCGCGGCCGTTCCCACCGCCGCTTTCGCGGCAAAATACTGCGCCGTAAGCGCAAAGGCAAGCCCGAGCGCGCCGAACGCCACGAGCAAGAGACAGGCGTTGACCAGATAGCCGCGGTCTCCGCCCGCGATCCCCACGTCGATGATCGCCGCCACCACGAGGGGGACGGTAAGCTCCATGCACGCTTCGAGCAGTTTGAACAAGGGGGCGAAGATCGCCTCCTTGCGGTAAACTTTGAGACAGCGGAAGAGATGTTTCAAATAAAGACCTCAGACGATAAACAAATAAACGTAGTAGCCGATGAAGCAGGCGAGCATCAAAGCGCCCGCGATCTTCCCGAGTTTATGCCCCTTGAACAGGGCGAGTCCGTACAAAAGCGCCGCCGCCCCGAGCGCAACGCACGCGTCGATCAAATTGCTCGCCGTTCCCGCCGTGGTAAAGGTGAGGGGGCAGAAAAGAGAGGACGCGCCCGCCACGAGCAGAACGTTGAAGATGTTGGACCCGATGATATTGCCGACCGCAATGTCCGTCTCCCCTTTGCATGCCGCCACGACCGACGTGACGAGTTCGGGAAGCGACGTACCGATGGCGACCACGGTAAGCCCGATGATGCGTTCGGGAACTTCGAAATAGTTCGCAATATACTTTGCGGCGTCGACAAGAAGGGTGCCGCCGCCCACCACCATGCCGAGACCGACCGCGGCGAGCAGGATCAAAAACCATGTTTTTTGCTCCATTTTTTCGAACCACTGCCCGACCTTGCCCTTCGGCTTTTTTTCCTCTTTTTGCGGCAATTCCCCCTGCGGAGCGCTCTTTTCCAGCTCTTTCGCTCTCCTCTGTTCTTTCAACGCCCCCCGGACGAGGATCGTCATATAGACGGCGAAAAGCGCAAGAAAGATCAAGCCGTCCCACCATTGAAGAGCGCCCCCCCAAATGCCGAGACCGATGAGGAGCGCGCTCGAAAGAAGCAGCACGGGCAGATCGAGCCAGAGAGAATTTTTCTGCACGGGGAGACTGTGGAAGAGCGCGGAAAGCCCCAAAATGAGCAGGATGTTGCAGATGTTGCTCCCCACGACGTTGCCGATGGAGATGTCCGTGGATTTTTGGATGGCGGAAGTGACGGAGACGCACAGTTCGGGCGCGCTCGTGCCGAACGCAACGACCGTAAGCCCGATGACGAGGGCGGGAATTTTACACTTTGCCGCGATCCCCGCGCTTCCGTCCACGAACCAATCCGCCCCTTTCACGAGGAGCGCGAACCCGAGTACCAACAAAAAAATCTGCAAAAAAAGCATTCCCATACCCTTGAACCTTCCGCAAGTATTGTGTGCTGCGAAAGTCTTGTCATTCTTCCGAACCGCCGCGACACGGGTCTCCCCGGGGCATGTTGCCGCGCGCGCATGGACTACTCCCTTCCGCCGAAAAAAAGATACCACGCCGCAAACAAAAAGTCAAGCGAAATCGCTTGACTTTCTCCCCCGCAACGGTTCCGCGGCTTTTGCCCGCGCTTCCGTTACAGAATTTCGTAAAGTTCGCGGGCGCGGTTCATGGGAATAGGCGCGCATTGTGCGTCCGCCTCTTCCACCTTGACGACTACCCCCTCGCGCGGCAGATCGCTTTTGCCGAACGGAACGCTCACCCTTGCCCCCGCCGCAATGTTCGCCGTGGGCGACAAGTACCAATAGGGCGCGCCGTCGATCTCCACTTTTACGAAAGTCCGTTTGAAATTGTCGCGGATGACCCCGCCGCTCAACGAATGGATCATATTTCCTCCTTAAAACATGGGCGCGAAAACTTTGGCGATCTCGCAGATCCCCCGCCAGACGACGCTCCGTTTTGCGTCCTCTTCCGTTTGGAGCGCAGACTGCTCGAACGTTTCGAGATAATCCTCTTTAATCGCGCGGTTCGCGTCCGTGCGGTACAGCAGGACCGCGTCCTCGAAATGGTGCAAGAGGGAACGGTAATCGAGATTGATCGTCCCCACTACGGCAATGTCGTCGTCCGACAGAAAGCTCTTCGCGTGGATGAACCCGGGGGTGTATTCATAGATCTTCACCCCGCCTTGAATGAGCGCCATATAGTTGGAGCGGGTGAGCGCGAACGGGATCTTTTTGTCGGGGATGTGCGGCACAATGACGCGCACGTCCACCCCCCGGCGGCGGCGGAGAGCATGGCGGCCCGCATGCGGTAATCGATGATAAGATAGGGCGTCATGATCCACACATAGTCCTTTGCCTGCGACAGAATGCCGATGTACACGTCCTCCGCAAGATGCCGCCCGTATAGCGGACGGGGGCCGTCGCCGTAGGGTTGCACGATCCCCTCCCCGCCCGCGTTTTCATAACTTTCGGGAATGTAGGGCGAAAAATCTTCGGCTTCCTTTGCCCGCAGGTTATAAAGGCGCAGGAACATGAGAATGAGGCCTTTCACGCCCTCTCCTTCGAGCCGCACCGCGGTATCTTTCCATTGCCCGAACGGATGGATCTCGTTGATATATTCGTCCGCGAGATTGATGCCTCCCGTATAGCCGACCTTGCCGTCGATCACCACGATCTTGCGGTGGTCGCGGTTGTTGTGCAAATTCGTGACGATCGGCACGAACGGGTTGAATTTTACGCAGGCGATCCCCGCCTTTTGCAGTTCCTTATAGTAACCCGCGCGCAGTTTGCCCATACAGCCGATGTCGTCGTAGATGACGCGCACCTCCACGCCCTCCTGCACCTTTTGTTTGAGCAGGTCGAGGACCGCGTACCACATTTTTCCCCGCGCGAGAATGAAGTATTCGAGAAAGATGTACTCTTTCGCCTGTTCCAGATCGCCGAGGAGCCGCTCGAAAAACGCCTCGCCCGTGGGGAAATACTCCGTTTTGGTATTGCCGTACGCCACGGCGTTGGCGTTGGAACGGAAGAGCGCCTCCGAAAGGGGAGCCCGATCCCCCATGCGCTCTTTGAGCGCTTCTTTTGAGAATGCACGGCGGGCAAACGGGCGGGAACGTTCGTTGAGAAGCGCATACGCCCTGCGGTGCTTCCTCGACGGGCGGTTGTAGGAAAACACGATGTAGATCGCCACCCCGAACACGTTGAGAACGACCACGCACAGGATCCACGGGATCTTGGTTTCGGGCAACATATCGCGGTTGACCACGCTCAGCACCGTAACGAGGACGACCAGCCACTGCGCAAACCAAAAGATGAAATGCACATAGGGAGACGCGGCGGGAAAGTAGGTGGCGAGCGCTTCCTCCGCGAAATAAACGGCGAGGATGATGACGAGCGCGTTGACCGCAAACGTCAGAA
Source organism: uncultured Clostridia bacterium (assembly GCA_947631905.1). GTDB lineage: Bacteria > Bacillota > Clostridia > Christensenellales > Borkfalkiaceae > Gallimonas. The sequence continues at coordinate 21,447 of CANRND010000009.1, forward strand.
TGATCGTCATGGCGATGAGAAAAAATCTGCTGAAAAAGATTTTGAGATACCGTTTCATAAGGCCCTCCTTTCGTAAAGAAAACAGCCGCAGGCAAGTTCCGTGCGGACAAACCCATCGAGGGAAAGTTCTTTTGCCGTGTGCAGAAGTTTCAGACTGCCGCAACCCGTAAACGCGGAGGAAGACACCCGCTCCGCGGGAATGCCGCATAGATTGATCTCCTCTACCTTTTCGCAACCCGTAAAGGCAAACGCGGATATTTTGCCGCCCGCGATCTTGACCCGTTTGAGCGTTTCGGGAATTTTCGTGCCGAACGCCCACAAAAGCCGCCCGTCGTCATCCTTTGAAGCGTTCTTCGCGCTCCCCGCGAACGGAAGTTCCGCCGTAACAAGACCAGTGCAAGGGGAAAGCGCTCCCTCGTCGCAAAAGTCGCAGTCCTTTACCGAGAGCGTTTCGCAAACGGGCAGGGCCGCAACGAGCCGCGTTCCGCCTGCCGTGCGGAGCAAGACCGCGCCGCCCTCCGAAATATAGGGTTCCCGCGCCTCGATCTCTTCGATCCCCGAGTCTGAAAGCGCGGAGGCGGAAAGGCGCGCCTCCCCGTGCAAAACGAGCTTTTTCGCACCAGTTGCGCGGATGACGGAAGAGGAAACGCTGCCGTCGAGCAACACGAACACATCGAACGCCCCGCGCGGCGTGCGGAACACCCGCTCTCCGTCAAAGGCGTACAGGGCCGCGGAATAATAGACGGAACGGGCGAACGTGCGGTAAAGCGCCGCCCGTTCGAGACGGGAAAGCCCGCCGAACTCCGCCGTTAAAAGCTCCAAAAGGTTCCCCTCTTGCAAAACGGCGTAACTTTTGCGGAACGCCTCGCCCGCCGCGATCTCCCCGCGCTCGCCCGCGCGTTCCAAAACGATTTTATCGGGTCCGCACCCGCAAAGGGCGGAATATGCCGCGGCGTAGCTCTCCCGCGTAACGGCGCCGCTCTGCCAAACGGCCTCGTATTCCCCGCTCCCCGCGGCCATTGCCTGCGGGAACGGGAGAACGCACAACAGCGCGCAAAGCAGATACCCTGCGGCAAATATGAGAACGCCTATCGTCTTTTTGCCTACCGTATTGCGTTTTACCATTTCAAACGATGCAACTCCCCTCCGAGCCGCAACCCCGCGAACCCGCCTTGCCGCAGCCCCTCGTACACCGCGATCGCCACGGCGTTTGAAAGATTGAGCGAACGCCGCCCGTCGAGCATGGGAATGCGCACGCAATCTTCGGGGCGGCTTATGAGCAGCTCCTCGGGAAGCCCTTTCGTCTCCTTGCCGAATATCAGCGCGTCGCCCTCATGATAGCGCGCCTCGGTGTACGCCGCGCGCGCCTTTGTGGTGAAAAGATGCAACTTCGCACCGCCGAGAGCTGCCAGCGCGTCCGGGAGGGTTTCATGCACTCTCACGTCCACGAGGTTCCAATAATCGAGACCCGCCCGTTTCAGATAGCGGTCGGAAAGTTCAAACCCGAGCGGCTTTACGAGATGCAGTACGCACCCCGTTGCGGCGCAGGTGCGCGCGATGTTGCCCGCATTCTGCGGGATCTCGGGTTCTACCAACACGACGTGAAACATGGCCTTTCCTCTTTTTCGGGTCTTTCCGCATCTTTCCGCCTTTGATATTTTGAACGGTTTTTTTTGCGGGAATGCAGGGAAAATCGCTTGACACATTCCCGCCGTTCTCTTATAATGATGCTTGTACGATGCGTCGTACCCCGAAATAACTTACACATCCCATATTTTTTCTCATTAAAACGCCGAGCTTTTGCCCGGCGTTTTAATTTCCCGCGGGACGTGTTTTCCGTTTCACGATTATACCATGCGGCGCGGGATTTGTCAACGGTTGAATATCTTCATTTACCTTACTTATAAATGACTGAAATATTATTAAAATTACTTATAACAACTTACGACGAAACGTTGAAAAACCTGCCCGCGGTGCGGTTGCGGACGGTAATTTTGCCTAACTGTTTCGGAAAAGGCGCATTTTTGTGAAATTTTTACCACTTTCCCGAAACGTTCCGTTTTCGGTTGCAATTTTATAATTTATGTGTTAACGTATAAATAGACGCATGTGCGCGCACGGCGCGAAAAACGCCTTTGCGCCGCAAACCCAAAACCGCAATTTTTTTCGGAGGATCATAATGAGCCGCATCAAAAAATTTCTTCTCATCGCGCTTGCCGCCGTAACGGTAATCTGCCTCTCGTTGGGCGCGGCCGCCTGCGGCGAAGACGAAAAGGAGGAAAAGACCGTAAATTACTCCGTGACCGTCGTCTGCGACGATCCCGCCGTTCTTGTCGGCGTGAAAGTGCAACTTACAAAGAACGGAACGCCCACCGAGGCGAAACCGCTCGTAAACGGCAAAGCCGTATTTGCCCTCGAAGCGGGAGAGTATACCGTCTCTCTCTTCGGCGTTCCCGACGACTATACCTATGAGAGCAAGACGCTCACCGCCGCCGCCCCCGAAGCGACGGTCACGCTTACAAAAAAGCCCGAGGAGACGGTCGGCTATACCGTGACCGTCGTCTGCGACGATCCCGCCGTTCTTGTCGGCGTGAAAGTCAGGATAATGAAAGGAAGCGAGACCGCGGGCGAACAGGCGCTCAAAGAGGGCAAGGCAAACTTTACGCTCGCGGCGGGCAACTATACCGCCACTTTGACGGGCGTTTCGGCAGACTATACGTTTGAACCCGGCAGGCTTACCGCCGCCGCCCCCGATGTAACGATCACGCTTGCGAAAAAGACGATCGACGTAGACCTCACCGTAAAAATTGCGGCGGGGAAAGACGTGTTCGGCGGAGATCACGCCGAAACCGCGCTCAAAGGCGCGACCGTTGCACTTTACGCCTCGAAACAGGACATAAAGCCCGTGGCGACGGCAAAAACGGACGAGGGCGGCAAGGCGCACTTCGACGCGATTGCAAAGGCCGTTTACCTTGTGAGCGTGAACGGGGAAGAGAATGGCAATCTCATGATTTCGGAGGAGACGGCGGAACTCACGCTCAACGTGAAATTCGGCTCCAAGACCGCGCCGCTTACCTGGACGGTGGGCGAAAACCATCTTGCCTTTACCCAACAGATCCTCGAATCGCTCGGAGACGCCGCCGTGTACTATACCCTTTCGGTACCAAAGGACGGGCTTTACTCCTTTGACGCGGACAACCGCAACGTCAACATCCAAAGCGATTTGTTTGAGCTTGTCTCCGACCGACATGCCACGGCGGAACTCACCGCGGGCGTCCTCTATACGTTCGCCTGCTCCTCGGTGGGCGCGGACGGCTTTGCCTACACGGTGACCGTCTCCGAAGGCGACACGGGGCAGGATGTTCCTCCCGCCCCCTCCGTGCCGTGGGAGGGCGCAGGCACAAAGAGCGATCCTTACCGCGTGGTTACGATTGCGGACGTTTACGAGCTGCAATGTAGCTCCCAAAGCGAAATTTTCTTCACATATACCGCAAGCGAGAGCAAAAACTATCTCCTGTCCCTCGAAGCGGGTTCTTCTCCGCTCGTCTTTCAGATAGGAGACGCCCGCCATGAACTTTCGGGCGAACAAACGGCGGAGTTCTCCCTCGCGGCAGGTACGGTCCTCTTCTCCGTCACTCCCGCCGCAGACGGGCAGACGGCCCTTTTGCGCTTCCGTATTGCGGAGAAAGCGGCGACGGACCCCGATCCCGACAAGCCCGATCCCGACAACCCCGACCCTCCCGGACCCGTCGATCCCGACAAGCCCGATCCCGATAAGCCCGATCCCGACGACCCCAAACCCGACGGTACGCAGGAGCATCCCTATCCCATTACGGTCTTGATCGGCTCCTATGAAAATATCCGCGTGGAATACACGGGAACGCAATTCAAAGACGTATACTACACCTATCTTCCCAAGGCGGACGGAAATTACACCATGACGCTGACCCGCCCCGGCATCGCCGTGATCTCTCTGACGGGCGCACGCCCCGTTGCGGGCCAGAACGTTGTCCCCTATCTCAATGCCGATCGCCTTTCCGCGGATTTCAGGCTCACCGCGGGCAAAGAGCTGATCATTTGCGTCTCGGGCGACGATGACGACTCCTCGGGGAAAGCCCCCGCCACTTTCACCTGCTCGTTCACGATAGCGGCATACGTGGAACCCGAAGCCGAACAGGGCAGCGCGCACAACCCCGCGCCCCTCGGCGAGCTGCTCGGAACGCACGTGATCGAGAAAGGCGGGGGACGTTACTACCTCTACCATTCTTCCGAGGCGGGAAAGTATTTTGTTTCCACCACGCACCAATACGGCATCACCTTTACGGTGAGGACGGAACTCACGTTCGACGATTTCGGCGCGCCCGCAGGGACTCCCTACTACCGCGCCACGCTCGGCGCGGGCGATAAGGGCGTGTTCGAACTCGAAGCGGATAAAGACTACTATATCAGCGTGAGTTCCAACTACGACAACGGCGACAGCGGGTTCTCGCCGGAGGGCGGCGCGGCAGGCTCGGTGGACTTTACCATTGAAAACTGGACGGCGGGAGAACCCGACGGCACGCAGGCCAACCCCTATCCGCTCGAAACTCCGTTCGGCGAACATGCTTTCAAAAAAGTGGACGAGACGGGCGTGTATTATACGTTCACGCTGGCCGAAGAGACCACGGTCACCGTCACGGCGCATACGAAATATTTCTGTCTGCAATTCAACAGCCTCACCCGCTGGCAAGTGACATCTTCGGGAGCCCCTAAGACTTTCACGCTCCCCGCGGGGACCGTGGTCCTCCATGTATGGAACATGCAGAGCGGCGAGGCGGACGTATCGTTCAAAATCGAAAAAACTTCCGCGTCCGCAACTTCCGCGACGGGCGCGGGGACGGCAAGCGCGGTTACGGCCGCCGCATGCCCCGAAAACTCCGCATGGGCGGACCCGAAAAGGACGTTCTGACGGCCCCGCAAGGGCAAGGGGAGCGGGATTCCGCTCCCCTTTTTTCGTTCCGCACATCCGCTTGCGGACAGCTTCCGCGACGGAAAACGGAAAATTCCGAAATTTTTGTGAAAATTTTTCCCATATGCCCGTTTCATTGACAGACGGATAAATTTCGGTTATAATGGAATACACGCACATTATTTATTTTGCAAAACGTTCTCTCCCCTTGCGGAGAGGATCACGGAGATATTTATGAAAAAATTTTTCAACAAGATCTTGCTTCTCTCCGCGGTGATCGGGCTTGCCGCAAACGGGTTCGCCCTTTCCGCGTGCGGAGAAACGGATGTCGGTCCGCACGAACACATCTACGGCGGCTGGACCGTCATCTCTCCCGCGACCTGTTCGGAAAACGGCAAGCGCACCCACACCTGCGCCGTTTGCCATGAGGCCGAAGAGGAAGAGATCCCCGCGCTCGGACACGATTTCGACGGCGGGAGGGAGACCAAAGCCGCCTCCTGTACCCAAACGGGCGAGCGCACCCAAACCTGCCGCCGTTGCAAGACCGTGATCACGAGCGACGTTTCCACCTCCCCCCATAACTGGGACGCGGGGACTGTTCTCGTGAAAGCGACCTGCAAAGAAAAGGGAAGCATGAAGCTGATTTGCAAGGACTGCGGGACATCGCAGACGGTGGACCTCGGTTACGGACCCCACGACCCCGTGGAGACAAAGCGCGTGGAGGCCAAATGCGAAACGGCGGGATCTGTTTCTTACCGCTGTTCCGTGTGCGAAGAAACTCTCCCCGACGTGGAGATCCCCAAGCTCGGCCACCGCTGGAAACTCGGCGAACACGACGTGGAACCCACCTGCACCACCGACGGCTACCGCGACCGCGTATGCGAGCGCTGCGGCACGTCCGAACAGCAGACGATCGGAAAACTCGGCCATGAACTGCCCGAAGAATATACCATCGACAAGTTTCCCACATTTGAGGACAGCGGCTCCAAATCGCAGCACTGCGTGCGGTGCGGCGCGCATGAAAACGTGACCGAGATCCCCAAGCTCGACGCGAACGTCCCTATGGAATACGAATTTCGCATTCTGCGCAACAACGGGAACAAACTTTCCGATCCCTCTATCGTGATCACCGTATACGACGGGGAGGAGCAAGTGGCGCAGAGTACCCCCTCCACCCTCGTGAACGGCGTGTTCAGATACTCGCTCAAACCGAAAGCCTATACCGTGCGGGTCACCAACCTGCCCGAGGGCTACTCCGCGGAAGAGAGCGTTACGATGGAACCGGGCGATCCCTATTGCGATCTCTATGTCACCGCCGCGCCCATCGCCGCGCCCGTGCCGAGCGGCAAACGCTATTCCGTCGGCTCCGTGATGCACGATTTCGTTCTCACCGAATCCATGACGACGAACGGAAAGCGCTACACGCTCTCGGGGCTTCTTTCGGAGAAGAAAGTTGTGGTGCTGAACTTCTGGGCGACCTGGTGCGGCCCCTGCCAAAACGAGTTCCCCTATCTCGAAATGGCCTACCGCACCCTTGCAAACGACATCGAACTGCTTGCGATCGACCAGGACGCCCGCGATACCCTCGATACCGTGAAACAGTTTGCCACCGCAAACGGGTATTCTTTCCCGATGGCATACGACAGCGTGAACCGCTTGCAGAGCATGTTCGGCGTCACCGAAATCCCCGCGACCGTCGTCATCGACGCGGAGGGCGTGGTGTGCGAGTTCCACAATAACCCCATGACCTCCCAACAACAGTTTATCTCCATGATCACCCCCTACCTTGCGGGAAGCGGCCGCGAAAGCCGCACCGCAACGGTTTCCCGCCATGAGAGCGCGCTTCCCACAAAACGCGACCTCGCCGATTGAAGGAGGACCCCATGAAAAAATATCTCAAATTGCTCATTCTCGCCCTCACGGCAGCGGTCGTATTCTCGTTCGGGCTGATCGCCGCGGGCTGTTCGGGGAACGTCACCCTCTCGTTCGACGCGGGCGACGGCACCCCCGTGCAGAGCATCACCGCAAAGGCAGGCTCCTCCGTGGAGTTGCCCCTCTCCCTGCGCAAGGGATACGTCCTCTCGGGTTGGAGCGAGCAGGCGGAGGGCGGCGCGTTGCTTTCGGGGACGATCACCGTTCCCGATCGGGACGCAACCTATTACGCCGTGTGGACAGTGGGTTATGAAGTGACGTTCGACGCGGACGGCGGCGTTTACGCCGAGGGCGCGCCCGATCCCCTCACCCTCGCCGCTGGGACAAATCTTCACGACGCGGTCAAAAACATCGCGCCCACCAAGAGCGGGCTTATTTTCGGCGCGTGGTTCTTCGGAGACGAAGAGATCACGAGCGGATACAAAATGCCCGCGGAAAACATCTCCCTCACCGCGAAATACAAGGTGGAGTACACCATGGAGACCTATCTTTGCAATCTTGCGGGCAACTCCTATGTGCGCGGCACGGAAGTATTTTACGCTTCGGACTATGTGGGCAAAGTGGTGACGCCCGACGCGCCCGAGGTGGACGGTTTTGCGAAAACGGACTCCCCCGCGGGCGAATCTCCCGTACCGAGCGTATTGCTCGGCGCGGACGCAAGCCGCAACATCCTCAAATTCTACTACGACAGGCGCAGCTACCGCGTGATCTTCCATGCGGGGGCCTCTTCCGCCACGGGCGAAGTCTCCTCTCTCGAAGCCATCTATGAAAGCACCGTGACCGTTCCGCAGAACGGGTTCTCCTACGAGGGCTACCGCTTTGCGGGTTGGAGCGACTATATGGGCGGCGAAGTGGAATACCTGCCGAACACCACCCTCGCGGTGACGGGCGATCTTGTTCTCTACGCCGTATGGGACAGAGGCTATACCGACCGCTACGGCGGGGACGACCTCGTGTTCTTCCCCCGCCTCGAACCCTCCAAAGCCATTCTCCTGCGCGGCGTGCAGGAGTTCGAGGGAGAGCGCGACGGCGACTCTTTCACCTTTACGACCCACTCGGGGACCTTGCTTGACGGCAAGATCTACGGGACGACGTTCAGCTACCGCAGAAGCGACATCGCGGGGACTTATACCTATATGGAATTTTCCGACGACGGCAATTTCGAGCCGCGCTACCAGACGCAGCGGACGCTCACCGTCGACGAGTATCTCAACGTCACCTATCAAAACGGCAGCCACACATGCAGCGGCGTAGCCGTCTATTCGGAAGAGACGGGCGACTATGTGTTCACGGGAGCTGACGAGACCTTCCGCTTCCTGCCCATCAAGAGCGACAGATACGAATACGGCGCGACTTTCCTCGTGGGCACCTCCGAAGTCGGCACTTACGTTGACTTTGTGATGGTGGATTCCGACACCGGTATGGGTTATGCGGGCTATTCCATGATGCTGATCCTCGACGGTTACAGCACCGCGATGCTCGGCGACATGGAAAACTACCTCACCTACGAGGGCAGATACTACGTAGAGGGTACGTATATGATCGGCAGTGCGGAAGTCTTTAAGATCGTCTGCTACATCGCCGACCCCGACGGCACGCTCACGGGGCAGGAAGACGCGATCGTAACGAACTTCTTCTACACAGTTCCCCTCGAGGGCGGCGAATATAACGGCTATGTGCAAGCGGACGCGTACCGCGGCGAGTACACCGACGGCAACGGGAACACTCTTGTTCTCGACGGCTTCGGCCTCTTTGCCGACAGCGTGATATATACCGAGAACGACACCCGATACACGGGGAGATACCGCCTTACGTCCGACCTTTTGTCGGGGTCCGTCGTCTCCGCGGAGACCGAACAGGGAAAATCTTTCTCTTTCCGCGTAGATACGGAGAAACATTCTTTTACGCAACCCGAACAACGTTTGGACGGCAACTATACCGAGTTCCGCTATATGGACGGCAATTCGCTCAAACCGCCCTTCCTGATCCTCTATGACGAGGACGTGAAAGAGGGCGATCGGGTCCTCGGACAGCGGGCGGAAGTGTACATCCCCGCCGAGGACGGGAACGAACTCGAAAAGGCCGCATGGGGATACTGCACGGTAAAACAGATCGGAAACTCCCGCTTCTCCCTCTACACCTTTGTGCGCACGGGGGTGACGAAAGGCTACGAAAACGAAGTGGGCGAAAAGCTCGTGTTCTATAACTCCATTGTTACCAGCACGGTGGACTACATGTCCTACAACGTTTACTGTCTGCTCGAAGAGACCTACGGCGAGGACACGGTCTCCTATTGGGACAAATACGAAGTGACGGGCGGCGATAAGATCTGGGTGTGCAACTCGGTGACGGCGGGCGGCCTCGGCGCGCTCTACATCAGCGCGAACGGCGCGGTGACGGAGGGGCAGTTCTCTCTCGGCACGCTCACGAATTTCGAGGGAGCGGTAGGCACATTCCTCAACGCGACCGAAACGGGCGAGCTTATATACCGCTATTTCGATCTCTCCAAAGACGACGGCGGCAACAACCTCGCCTCTCCCCGCGCGGGATTGGACAGCATGCTGTATGTGATCCAGCCGACGGGTGCGGACGCAAGCAGCATAGGAACGCAGATGATCTTCCTCGACGGCGTTTCCCGCATGAAATACACCTCCGATCAGGGCGCAAACTTCATCGAAGGTTCCTACGAGGTGGTGGGCAGAACCTGCTTCGGCGATCCCATTTATGCGTTCCGCGTCGGCAATGAGGAGCGCTTCCGTTTTGCGGTCTACACATTGCCCGAATACGGCGACGAAGTGCCGCTTGCCGTGAAATACGACGACGAACTTGAAGAGTATGCCGGGGAACCGCTCGACGGGCTTGTTTTTACAGGCATGGGAACATTCAGAATCGACGGCTTCCACCGCGCCTCCCTCGACAGCGGGGACGGCGAAGCGCTTTCGGGCGAATATTTCCGCGACGAACTGATGCAGACCGTGACGTTCACATTGAGCAACGGAACGCAATATAAGATTGAAATCGACCTTGCCGGAATGACCTTTGTGCGCCTCGACTGGGCGACGGGGCGACAATGGCAACTCCTCAACGAAAACTATGAAACCATTTACGGCTACTACGCCGTGTTTGAGGACGACATCACCGAAAAGACGGTGCGGATCAAAAACGCCGCGGGCGGCGACGTCTCCGTGGGACACTACGTCCCGCTCGGCACCGTGAGCAGCACGGGCTATGAAGAATATCTCCTGCGCGGCGTTTCTATGGGCGACGGATACCCCGCGGACGTCTACCGCGTCACCTTTGTGACGGGCGGCGGCTCGGACGGGAACCAAAGCGCCTGCCTCGTGAACAATGCCGGCGCGAACGGCGTCTTCTCCGACGACGATTGGAACGTCCTCGTCCTCGACGGCTACGGCCTGGGCGAGTTCTTCACCGATTCTTTCCGCGGGAGCGGAACTTACACCGTGATCGACTTCGGACGGAACTTCATCGACTTCGAGGTGGACGACCCCGCTTCCTCCGCCGACGGACAGCACTTCTATTTCCTCATGGGGAAAAACACGTTTTTCATGACCGACTATGAGGAAGTTTCGGGCGCGTTCTTCTCGGGCAAAATGGAGAGCATTGTGTTCGGCTCGGACGGGACCGCCTACCTCGGCGCGGAAAGCGGGCCGTATTTCGTCCGCGAGGGCAAGGCCTACGTCTATCTCGACGACAATCTGACCGTGATCGACGCGCCGTCGGGGGACGAATATTCCTACAACGGAACTACTTATTACCGCTGGGACGGCGAGGCGCTTACCTTGAACGGCACGGTGCTTCTGCTCGGCAAAGACGGACAGCCCGGCGCAAGCTCCGAGCTTACCGCGACCCTCACCTTTACCCCCAACCGCACGACGAACCGAAATCTTGCCGCCGTATTCACGTTTGCGGGCTACAACGGCGAGGACGGCAAGCCCAAACAGTACGACGGTTATTCCGTCAGCCTCTACCCGTCCAGTGGTTCCCTCATGGGAGAAAGTACGGGAGAGTTCTCCCCCACCGTGACATACGGCAACCACAGTTACGCGATTTCGTTCTCCTATGCGGGCGGGAAATACTCCTTTACCGTTGAGGCGGGCTATAACAGCTTAGTCTATCTCGACCACAACGCACGCTACGAACCCGAAATCGAAACGCCCCGCGGCGGCAGGCTATTGAAAACTTCGTTCGGCTTCGGCGCGATCGAACTCGAAAAACCCACCCTCTCGGGCGACTTCTTCTATCTCTTCAAGGCGGGCGACGAAACTTACAGCAAGCCGCTCCACTTCGAGGGGGTAGCGGAAGACAGCGTGAAAAAGGTCGGCTATGTCCCCGGATACGGCGACCGCCTCGAACTTGAATTTGAAGCGGACGACGGCAAGACCTATCTGCTCAACTACTATGAATACTACCAGGGCGGCTTGTATTACTGGTGCTACGGGTTCTACACCTACCAAGACGTGGAGACCGCGGATTACTCGGTGCGCGTAAAGACCTTGCTCTACACGAAGATGTCCATCGCGCCTGGCTATCTCGACGCGCAAAACGGCTCGGAAAAGGCCCTCGGAAAGATCACCGCAGTCACGCTTACCGACAAAAAGACGGGAGCGCCGATCGTCGCCTACGATACGGGGATCACCCCCGGCGGCTACAACAACGGCGTTTGGCTCGTAGACAAAGCGAGCGTGACGGAGAGCGGTTCCAGAGACACCTGCGCATGGGGCAAAGGGTATCTCGTGACGTTCACGTTCGCGGAGGACGGCAAGACCGTCACCGCCGCCGAAGTAAAGTCCTATGAGTTCGTGCAGGTCGTCAATTACATGCAGCACCTCGTGAACCTCTTTATCGACGAAGAGGGCAACATCGTGCTTGCAAGCATGCTCATCTACAACGCCGATTTCGGAAGATACGATTTCCCGAGCGACCCTCACGGCCTCGAAGTGACGGAGGACGGAACTTTCTCCTTCCTTGCGACGTGGAACGGCCAAGAATCCCGCTATAACGTGAAAGCGGAAAGAGCCGACGACGTTACCGTTGAGGACGGCGAAGGGAACTCCGTGAAAAAACCGGGCTATACCGTGACCGTAACGAGAGGATAAACTGCTTTATAAAAGGGGCGGCGGAGCAAAAGCTCCGCCGCCCCTTTTTCCCGCCCGAAACGGCGCGAAATACGGTCCACGGGCGATGACTTACCCTTTTGTCGCACCGCCCGTAATTCCCTCCACATAATAGCGTTGCAGGAAAATAAAGAGAAGCACAACGGGAACCGCCACGAGGATGGAACCCGCGGCAAAACAGGTGAACATGGTGGATTTGTGCGTCGTGTCGAGGAACTCGAAGAGGCCGATCGCCACGGTGTATTGTTCGCGGTTGGTGCCTAAGATGACTTTCGCAAAGATGAAATCGGACCACGGCGAAATGAACGCCATAAGCGCCGTGTAGACGATAATGGGCTTTGAAAGCGGCACGATGATCTTCCAGAATACCTGCCAGCTTGTCGCGCCGTCCAATCTTGCCGCCTCATCCAAAGACTTGGAAACGGTGTCGAAAAACCCCTTTGCAACATAAAACCCCAGTCCCGCGCCGCCCGAATAGACAAGGATGAGCGAAACGAGCTGTCCGTCTAAATGGAAGGCTTTCAAAATGTAGTACACGGCGACCATACTCATAAACCCCGGGAACATGCCGAGAATTAAAGCGATCTTCATGAACGGCTTTCTCATCTTGAACTGAAACCTGCTCATCGCATACGCCACCATGAGCGTGATGAGCGTGGAGAGTACGCACGAGCATACCGCCACGAGGAGCGTGTTCCCGAACCACCTTATAAACAGGGTGTCGCGGAACAACCGCACGAAGTTTTCAAAGGTGAGGCCCTGCGGAAAGAACGTATAGGTGATGGCGCCCGGTTCTTCGCGGAAAGCTTGGAGGATGATCCACACGATCGGCACAAGCCAAATAAGCGAGAGGACAATGAGCGCGATCTCCGCGATCACATTTCCCGTGACGCGCCGTACCTTTAAGCCTGCTTTTTTCATACCTGAAAGTCCCCCTCGTTCTTATTTGCGCTCGTATGAGAGTAGGCGAGCAGTGAAAAAATTGCGCTTGCCGCGAAAGTATAGATGCCGATGACCGCGCCGAGGTTATAATCGTTCTGCTCGATGGTGAGCTTATACAGCCATGTGATGAGAAGATCGGTCTTTCCCGCGATGTGGTAATCGGGGACAGCAGGTCCTCCTCCCGTTAAAAGATAGATGATGTTGAAATTGTTGATATTGCCGATAAACTGTTGGATGAGATACGGCCCCGTCACAAAGAGAACATACGGCAGCGTGATACGGGCAAACAGGGTGAAGGGATTTGCGCCGTCCAATTTTGCCGCCTCGAAGAGGTCTTTCGGGATATTCATGAGGACGCCCGTCGTAATTAGCATCGTGTAGGGGACGCCGATCCAGAGGTTGACGATGAGAACGCTCACTTTCGGAAGCAGCGCGTCATTTGCGACGCTCCCCAAGAAGTCGATCCGTTGCGAAATGATGCCCCAATCCAGCAAAATGGTGTTTAAGGGGCCGTCGATGTGCAGGAAGTTGTTCATCGTAAGCAAGGTAATGAATTGCGGGATGGCGATGGTGAGAACGAAAATCGTTCGGAATACGGGTCTGCCGATAATTCCCTTTTTGTTGATGAGAAGCGCTAAAAAGATCCCCCCGAAGTAACACATCACGGTGGCAAGGAGCGCCCATAAAAGGGTCCAGCCCAAAACGGGGAAGAAGGTTCCCGCGATCTTCGCGCTCGAAAACACTTGCCCGAACATATCAAAGCCGATCCAATCGAAGAGAGAGGCGGGCGGCAGGTGTTCGTGGTCGTAACTTGTGAACGCCATGAGTATCATGTACACGAGCGGAATGACCGTAAACGCAAGAACGCAGAGAATGGGGATGAAAAGCATCGTTTTATAGAGCTTTTTATCGAACAGTTCGAACACCTCCCGACGGAAAGCTTGCGGCTTGCCCCCTTCCCGTTTCACCGCCCATGCCTTTCTCCCCGATTTTACGGATGAGAAGTAGATACAGACAAAGGCAATGATGATGAGAATGGTACACACGCCGAAGAGGAGCATCAAAAGGGAGTTGTCGCCATGCGTGACGACGGGATTGCCCCATTCGTCCACCGTTTCCCCCGTGGACTGCGCGTGCGTTCCGAGGGTAAAGAAGCCGACAAATGCGCTCCCGCCCGTAAGCGCCATAAAGACGATAAAGCTTGCTTCGATAAGAAAGAAGATACCGCCTTTGATGTACTGCCCCGCGCCGATGTTGCCGAAGCCCATAAAAACATACGAAAGTTTTTCCCATACGTTCCCGTGGACGAAGCCGAGGGCGAAGTCTTTGCAAGCATTTCCGACGCGTCTGAAAAACGCGGCGATGCGCTGCGGCAGCTTTTTGAAAAAGTCAGCGACCGCAACCCCGACACTCACAAACCATGACGAGATCGCACGCCATAGCCGCGTCCAAAATCCCGCCGTGAAGTCTTGATTTTTCTCCATTTTTTCCTCCTTCATTGTTCGCATGAATCCTTGCTCGTGCTTCGCACTTCGAAATGATTCATGCGAAGAAATCTTCCCCGATGTTCTTAACAGAGATGGTCCTCTCGTTCGTTTCATACGAACAGTAAGGTTCCCGTAGGGTACCGAATGGGGGGCGCTTTGGCAGGGGAACCCTGCCACGCGCAGTAATTTAAGAAACGCCCCACCGCAATTTTTCATTCAATATCAAATTCCCCAAATCTTCTCGGCATAAGTTTGAATGGCTCTGTCCGAGGAGAAAAATGCGGAATGGGTGGCGTTTTCCAGCTGTTTCTTCGTAAAGAGCGTCTTGTCCTTATATTCCTCGTTCACTTTCAGAAGCGCGTCCACAAGGGGGAGCAAATCATATAAAACGTAATAGTGATCGGCGCGGTTGTAGGTCTGCTTGAAGAGCGAAGAAGCAAGGTCTTTGAGTTTCCCGTCCGCGTCCTCGAACGTCCCGTCCGTGAGGGTGTCCGTCACGCGCTTGATACGGGGATGCTCCTCCGCGAATGTTATGGGGTCATAGGTGTTTTCAAGCGCGTTGATCTCCTCCACGCTCGCGCCGAAGATGTAATTGTTCTCCTTGCCCGCCTCTTCCACGATTTCAATATTTGCCCCGTCCATCGTTCCCACGGTCACAGCGCCGTTCATCATCAGCTTCATGTTGCCCGTGCCGCTCGCCTCGAATCCCGCGGTGGAGACCTGAAGGGAGACATCGCTGCCCGCGACGATCTTCTCGGCGTAACTCACGTCGTAGTTCTGCACAAACACAACTTGGAGCCGCGCATTGACGTCCTCGTCATTTGCAATGCGTTCGGCGATTTTATTGAGGAACAGGATGATTTCCTTTGCCCGCTTGTAGCTCCCTGCTGCCTTTGCGCCGAAGATGAACACCGTGGGCGTGAAATCGGGGAGCTTTCCCGCTTTCAAATCAAAATAGATGCGCAGGATGGCGAGCGCGGTCATGAATTGCCGCTTGTATTCATGCAGACGCTTCACCTGGGCGATGTAGATGGCGTCGGGAAGCAATTTCACGCCCTCTTTCTTTTCGATATAGGCGGCAAGCTGTCTCTTCTTCTCCGCTTTGATTGTCGAGAATGCGGAGAGCGTTTCCGCGTCCCCACAGTTGATGTTCCGAATAAGGGACAAATCGTCCCGCCATGCCGTGCCGAGCCGTTCATCGTAAAACTTCGCCAGCTCTTCATTGCAGAGAAGAAGCCATCTTCTCTGGGTGACGCCGTTGGTGACGTTGAGAAACTTTTCGGGGAAATGGCGGTACGCCGCCGCAAAGAGCCGCTCTTCCAAAATTTTCGTATGGATCTCCGCGACGCCGTTGACATGCCCCGAAATGTAGACGGCGACATTCGCCATCGAAAACTTCCCCCCGCGGACGATAGACATTTCCGCGATTTCGGGTTTCGGATAGCCGCAGATGTTCCACTCCCGTCCTGCAAAAATGTGTAACCGTGTGAGGATCTGCGCAATCTCGGGCAAAATTTTTTCCACGAGCTTTATATCCCAACATTCGAGCGCCTCGGGCAGAATGGTGTGGTTGGTGTAATTGAACGTCTTCTTTGCGACCTCTACGGCTTGCGGGAAAGTGAGGCGATATTCTTTCGTCAAAAGCCTTAAAAACTCGGCGACGGCAAAAACGGCGTGGGTGTCGTTGAGCTGAAAGACGTGGAACTCGGGGAAATGCTCAAAGTTCTTGCCGTATTTCTTGACATACTTCTGCACAAGCTGTCCTACCGCTGCCGCCGAGAAAAAGTACTCCTGACGGATGCGGAGGAGCTTCCCCTCTTCGCAATCGTCCGCGGGGTAGAGATATTCCGAAATCTTCTCCGCTTCCGCGCTGCCTTCCGCTTGGAACAGCCGCAGAATATTGACGGATCTCCCATAAATCGGCATATCGTAGGGTACCGCCGTGACGGTCATATCGGCAAAATTCACTTCGATTTTTTCGTCTGAACGGCGAACGCTCCACGGATCGCCCCAAACTTTGAGCCAGTCGTCCGCTTCTTCGACCTGTTCGCCGCCGACAAACTTTTGCTTGAACAAGCCGTACTTATAGCGGATGCCGAAACCGTACAGCGGATAGCCCAAATTTGCCGCGCTGTCTAAATAGCATGCGGCGAGACGCCCCAAGCCCCCGTTGCCGAGGGCGGCATCCTCCACCTCCTCGAAAACGTTGAGATCGAACCCCTTTGCCGCAAATATTTCCCTTGCCTCGTCCAAAATGCCGAGGGCGAGCAGGTTGTTGAAGAACATTCTCCCCATCAAATACTCGACGGAGAAGTAGTACGCGCACCGTGCGGGGGCTTTCTGCTTTTCCGATAAAATTTCATTCACACACGCCGAGGAAATTTCATGATACAGTTCCACGGCGGTCTTGCCCTTCCCTTCGATGTTTTGCAGTTTCCACAATAATTTATCTCTGTTCATACCCTCTCCTTCACGAGCTTCACGTTTTCAAATTCAAAGATCACTTCGCCGTCCGTCTCCGTTCTCCCGAAATACGCCTTTACGCGCTCCGTGCTGTTCTCCCGCACCAAAACCAAAATGCCATGTTCGGTGGTCGCATAGAACTCCCCCTCGGGAAGAAGTTTCCTTGTCCTTGCAAGTTCGCTCAAAAACAGGGCGTGGCGGGGCTTTGCTGCCCAATCGTAAGTTCTGCGGCAGTCGGGGTCGCCATCCCCTACGAGGGGCAATTCCGTGCCGTAGAGAACGCAGGGTATTCCCGCCGAGAAATAAAGGGCGATAAGGGCGGCGCGCAGGCAGCTCTCGTCTTCCTTGCAAAGGCGTAAGAAACGGGGTGTGTCGTGGTTATCGAGGAAATTCAGCATTATGCCGTTTGTGGGGCGGCGATGGCTCATGACGACGCGGTCGATCTTATCCGCCGCTTCCTGCGCCGAAAGAATGTCGTTCGCAAAGTAGTCCGCAAGGATTTTTTGGAGCTTATAATTCATCACGCCTTCGAACTCGTCCCCGCCGAGGTACATATTGCTCTCATGCCATACCTCGCCGACGAGGAGCGCGCCCGTATATTGCCCGTTTACGGCGGCTTTCAGCTCCCGCCAAAGGGCATGGGACACTTCATCCGCGACGTCCAATCTCAATCCGTCCACCCCCCACGAAAGATAGGTGAGCGCGATATGGATGAGATATTCCCGCACTTTGGGATTTGAAGTATTCCACTTCGGCATATAAGGACAGTCCGCAAAAATTTCATAGTTGCACGTTCTGCCCTCGAATTTTTCGGGAAAATCGCCATGCACGATGAACCAATCGTAAAATTCGGAGGCTTTGCCCTTTTCCTTCACGTCCGCAAAGAGCGGGTTGCTCTCGTCGCAGTGGTTAAAGACGGTATCCAGTATCAGGTGCATACCGCGGGAATGAAGGGCATTGATGAGGGCGTATAAGTCCTCGTTCGTCCCGAACATGGGGTCCACCGTAAGATAGTCAGCCACGTTGTACTTGTGATTGCTCGGCGAGCGGAAAATCGGCGTCAAATACAGGGCGTTGAACCCCATGCTTTGGATCACGTCGAGCTTTTTTATGATGCCTTTGAGGTCCCCGCCCGCAAAGTCTTTCGCCCCCGGAACGGCGTCCCAGTTTTGCGTGATATATGTGTCGTCCTTCTCCGTATCTCCGCGGCAGAAGCGGTCGATGAAAATCTGGTAAACGACCGCGTCCTTCGCCCACGGAACGGGCGCAACAAGGTCCGCTTTGTTGATGAACGGAAATTGAAAGAAGGTGTAATATCCGTGTTTGAAATCGTATTCGCTTGTAACGCCTTCCTCGGAGTAGTAATATTCCTCGTCGCTCGGAAGGGTGAGCAAAAAAACATAGGCAAAGCGCACGTCTTGCGAAGTAAGATCGCAGACGTAGTAGTCGTAAAGCGCGTCTCTGCACAAGATCCGCATCCGCGTGAAGTTGCGCCGCTTTGAAAAATCGTATTTGTTGTTCCACAGGACGGAAACCTCTTTAAACTTCTCGCCCCGCGCCGTCTTTAATACGAGCCGCAGAGTGTTTTGGTCTAAGGGGTAGGCGTATTCGCTGTCCGGGATATGTTGAATGGCGTAAATATTCATAGGATTGATGTGAAATTCTTGGCTTGCCCTTGTGTGGGAACACAGGTTTGCTCGTTCTTTTCTTTTGGCCGCGCAAAGCGAGCAAAGAAAGGAGCGAAACCTTAGTAAAACGTTTTACCTGAATAGTGCCGAAACGTGCGGACTCAAAATATCTCTTTCAAATCCGCACGACGTGAGTTTTGACCGTCTCTCTCTTGACGGCTTTATAGTAACAATCAAGAATGGCATCGACCCGCTTCTCGGTAATGGCAGGCACAAGCAACTTTTCGCGGTCGGCAAGCTCGGGCAGGTTCATAAGGCTTTCGTTCACCGTTACGATGTTGCCCTTCGGGACAGAGCCAAGCCCGTGTTCGGATAAAAACGTCACATTGCCGCACACTTCGCGGATCTCTTTCTTACAGCTCTCGCTGTACATATCCACGAGGACGACGTGAAAGTTTTTCCCGAAGCGCTCTTCGCCCGCCAACATGACTTTCTCAAAATCCTGGAACACTTGAAAGAACAGTTCATCGTGGATCCGTGAGTCTACCGCAAGCAAAGGCACGAAATTCTCCGCCGCGATCTTGCGGAACGTCTCCTCCTCCGTCCCCGCGCAGATGATGGCGTCCGCCGAATCGACATAGATCGCCGCCAACTGGGTGCGGATGATGAGGTTGAGTTTGTTTTTTTCAAGCGCTTTCCCGAGCATATGGACGAGCTGAAAGCTCTCCGCTTGTTGCAAAACCGTTTGATGCTTGTCTGCAAAAAGAATGATATTGTCGCTCTTGCCCCGCGCAAAGCACTGCGCCACGCGGGAGGGACGGTAGTCCAAAATATTGACGGCATGCAAAACTTTTTGCCGTGTTTCCGCACTGCATTTGTCGGTGATGCCGTTGAGAATAAAGGAGACCGTCGTCACCGAGACGCCCGCTTTTTGCGCGACTTCTTTGATCGTTACTTTATTGATTTCCCTGGTACTATCTTCCATAGAGGCTACCTCTCTTATATGCCGCTCCCAAGAAAGAGAGCGGCAATAAGGGGGGAAATTGTTCGCCTGTTACGGCGAAAATGAATGAGCATGGTCGGGAACGCGAAGGGGGGAGATCACGCGCTCCCTTTCACACAGCCCGCAGGCTGACGTGAGCTTAAAGTGTGCTTTGAAGGTCGCCGATGAACTTATCGAGCGCCGATTGAAGCGAAGCCGTATCACCCTTCAAAGAGCCGTTATAAACGGACGAGCCGACCGCCTTCGCCGCTTCCCAATATCTCGAAATTTCGGGAATGACGGGTACGGGTACGGACAGACCAAGCTGCTGACGGATCACCTTGAAGAAAGGATCGTCCTTCACCGCCGCGTTTTGCTGGGCGTTCTTATTCGCGGGATAGTATCCCCTCTCCGTGGCATAACGGAGCTGGCTTTGCTCGCTCGTGATGTATGCCGCAAGGCGGGACGCGGTCGCTTTATGCTCGCTCTTGTTGTTGACAACGTACACCTTGCTGTTGGAGAAGGACACGAGGGGCTTTTCCTGCCCGTCTATCGTGATCGTGGGCAGAGTGCGATACTTGATGTTCTTCGCGTTCTTGAAGGTGTCCTTCATTTCCCAAGCGCCCGAGATGCAAGCGCCGAGGCGGTTGTTGAGGACTGCCGTTGCAAGATTTTTCGCGTCGTCCGACTTGAACTTCCCGCCGCTCTGGCGGAAATTCTTTGCCGCATACTGCATGAACTTCATGCCGTCCGCGTTGTTCCAGTTGCAGGCGTTGATGTCCGTGCCGTCGTCGCCATAAAGCGTGCAGCCGACCGCAAAGAAGCCCATATTGAGGTAGAACCCGTCGCCGATGTTGAAGCCGAACGCCGCCGCTTTCTCCGAACTCGTTCCGATGTTGGGCATAGGCGCCGCAAGCATCGCGTCCACGCTCCCCAAAAGAGTGTTTTCGAGGCTTTCGGGGAAAATGTTTGTCGTGTAGTACTCGATGTAAGTATCCATCGTGAGCGGGAAGCCGTACAGGGCGCCGTTGTAGGTCACTTGCTGGACGGTTGCGGCGTCGTTGTTCGTCTTGATGTCGGTCGCAAACGTCGCCGCGGTGCCGTCTCTGATCTCGGCAAGCAAGCCCGACTTTGCCATGATGCCGATGTGGTCGTTCTGGCAGAGAATGACGTCCGCCGCCGCCTCGGGGTCGTTGGCGACGACCGATTGGGCATTCCACGGGTCCTGGATCTCCACTTTGATTTCTTCTTTCACGTCGGGGTTGGCTTCCTGAAAGTCCTTGACGAGCTGCTTTAAGAGCGTTTGGTCCTCCGCGCCGCCCCAGACGACGACCTCGCCCGAGGTCTTTTCGCCGCAACCCGCGAAGAGACCCGCGGAGAGACAGGCGCACAGCGCAAGCGTTGCGATTTTTGCAAATGTTTTCATGGTTTACTCCTTGAAAATCGGGGGCGTACCCCCTCCCCTATCCCCTCCCACGCTAACGCGAGGGCGGGCGAGAAATTGAGAAGATTACTTCCCGTCCTCCCCCGCAAAGAATGCGGGAGAGGCGGGACAGTATGGAGGAATACTCGGGTTACTCGGTTCCGATCGCGTAAATGGTTGAAGCGTCGTCCTTCCAGCCGGAAGCCTTCTTATAGGTATCGACAAGTTCCTCGGGAACGTAGATCTTACCGCTCCACTGGAACATCTTGTGAAGGGCGTTGCTGCTGAGCGTGGGCGGTACGGGAGCCGTGATCGTCAGCGTGTACTTCGCCTTTCCGGAGGACGGCGTGAACGCATAGCCCCCGATCGACGTGCAAGCGCTGCCGATCTTGACCGTTTCAAGCGGGCAACCGTTGAAGGCGTACTGACCGATCGTCACAACGCTTGTGAGGTCGATGTTTGTGAGCGCGCCCGTATTGAACGCCTGCTGTCCGATATTCGTCACTTTGGAAAGATCGATGTTGATCTGCTTGCAGGACGAGAACGCGGAGTTGCCGATCTCGGTGATCGTGCTGCCCGTGACGCTTTCGAGCTTGGAGCAGTAGCTGAACATACTGTTCGGGATCGACGTGATCGCGCTGTTGAGCTTCACAGAGGTGATTTCGGAGCAGGACGAGAACACGCCCGTGCCGACCGTTGTTGCGGCGGAAATGTCCACTGCGCCCACAATCGACTTGCAGGACGAGAATGCGGAGTTGCCGATACTCGTGAGCTTATTGAACGCGAGGCTGCTGCCCGTGATCACGGTCTTATTGAAGGCGGATGCGCCGACTTGGGTCACCTGCGGCAGGTTGACGGTGGCAAGGGCGGTGCAACTGTCGAATGCGCTGTCGCCGACCTTGGTCGCCTTCGCCGCGCTGAAAGCGGTGAGCGTGGTGAGTCCCTTGAACGCGGAAGCCCCGACTTCGGAGACGGCGTTTACCGTGATACTCGTAACAGTCGTTCCGAGCACCATGTTCGCGCCGAGGCTCGTTGCCTTGGAAAGGGTGAGCGTTTTGAGCGATGTACTGTACGCAAAGGCGTAAGGCATTACGGTCTCGATCGTGCTGTCGTTGAAGGCCGCTTCGCTACCGTAGTAATAGTACAGCGTCTTGCCGTCGGCGGAGGTGAGCATCTTCTTCGTCTCGTCGAGCTTGTAGTTGGTGTTGCCCTGCTCGAGGGTGAAGGTCTTTTCCGCCGCATACTCTGCCTGCGTGGTGAGGATCTGCGCGATGGAGAAGCTCGTCGCTTCCTTGGGGATGACGATTTGCGTCTTGCTGCCCTTGTATTGGAGGAGCTTGCCTTCGCCGTTGAGATACCAACCGTTCTTTACGCCGTCGGGACCGACAAACTGGCTCTTGTAGCTCTCCCAAACTGCGCCCTCTTCGTACTGTTTGAGGGTCGCCGCGTCGTCGATATGGAGCGCGGCAGACTTGGAGAAGGTGCTATCCGAGAGGTCGCTCGGTTCGAGATAGCCGTTAAAGTTGACGATTGCAAAGCCCGTGAGGTCGCCTGCGGCTTCGATGGTGGAGGGCAGGTTGATGACAGCCCCCGCCGCCGCGCTGAATACGTTGCCGTCGAGAATGCGCACGCCCTCTTCGAGGGTGACTTCGGTCAGGTTGGCGTGGTTGCCGATCTCGGAGTTTCGGCGGAACGCGTTGCTTGCCACTTCTTCGAGGTTGCCCTTGATCGTGAGCTTGGTAAAGTTGGGGTTGGTGAACGCACCCTTGCCGAGGCGTTCGAGCTTCTGCCCGACGACAAGTTCGCCCGTAAGGCTCGTCGAGTCGAAGGCGTAATCGCCGATCTTTTCGAGATCGTCGGAGAATTTCAGGTTGTCGGCGGCAAATTTCGAGGTCGAGAACGCGTAGTCGCCGAACTCGGTGACGTGCGAGACGTCGATCGTGAGCGTGCCGTTATCCGCTTTGGAGCCGACTTGGTTGAAAGCGTATTGCCCGATCTTTCTGAGCGCTTCGGGGTGTTTGAGTTCCACTTCGCCGAGGGCGTAGCTCTTAAAGAACGCATAGTCACCGATCTCCTCGATTGCGCCGTTGATGATGACCTTCTTGACGGCGGTATTCTCGTAAGCCGCGTTCTTGTTGCTGTGATAGCGGGCAAAAATGCTGCCGCCGAACTCGATGTCGCCGAACTCGACCGTCTCCTGCGCCCAGCCGTACATGCCTTCGCTGCCGACATAGGTGAGCTTGGTGGTGTCGATCTTTTCTTGCAGTTCTGTGTTGAGGTTGGCAAGTCCGCCCGCGCCAACATAGGTGATGTTGGGCGCGTTGAACGCCGTGACGCTTGCAAGCCAGTTCAGATTGTACTTTGCCTTGGAGGTTTCCTTTTCGGAACCGCACCAGTCGGTGCCGAGGGTCGTGACGCTCTCGCCGAGGTCGATCTCCGTGGGCTGTGCATTGCGGAAGCAACGGGTCGGGATCTCTGTGAGCGTGCTGCCCGCTTCAACGGAGATCTTCCCCGTGATGACGACGTCCTGGAAGGCGCCCGCTCCGATCTTCGTCACAGACTTCGGGATCTTGAAATCCTCCACCATATCGGTGAGTTTGCAGTCCTCAAAGGCATTTTCGCCGATCGTTTGGAGCTTGCTGTTCCACGTGATCTTGGTGAGCTTGTTGCAGTTATAAAACGCGCTTTGCCCGATTTCGAGGATGCCCGAGGCGAGTTTGAGTTCGCCCGTGAGTCCCGTGCAGTTGTAGAACGCATTCGTTCCGATCGTGGTGAGGCTTGTCGGGAAGGTGATTTTGGTCAACTTGCTCTTGCCCTGGAACGCGGCGTCGGCAACGGTCGTCGTGCCGCTCTTGATGCTGAGTTCATAGCCGTCTTCCATGGTGCCGCCGAAGCCGACGAGAATTTTACCGATGTAGATCGGTCCGTCGACGGAAGCGAGTTCGTTATACCATGCCGTGCCCTTCAATGCGTCGGTGCCGAGGGTCGTGAGCTGGCTCAGATCGTTGGTGCCGACGTCCGTAAGTCTTGTGCAGCCGTCAAAGGCGTAGCTGTTGATCTTGGTCACCCTGTTAAGGTCGATGGATTCGACCGCCGAGCAACCCTGCAAGAACCGCGCGGGAAGTTCGGTAACGGCGTCGTACATGCCCGAGCCGAGCGTGACGTATTTGAGTTCCTTGCAACCGTTGAATGCGGAGTAGAAGGTACCCGGGCTATTGACTCTCTCCGAATACGCGAAGTTCTCCACATGCGTGGCGTACCAATCGAGCGCGGTGAGGTAGGTGTTGCGCGCAAAGGCGTTGGAGCCGAGACGTTGAAGCGTTGCGGGGATCGTCACCTTGGTGAGGCGCATCTCGTTCTTGGAGCCGAAGGTCTCCGCTTCGCTGTCGTCCGCAGCGGCAAAGGAGCTGTCGCCGAGTTCTTTGAGGGAAGAAGGAAGAACGAGCTTTCCTTCAAGCCCCGTGCCGTAGAAAGACTGATACCCGATTGTTTCGAGCTTGCTCCCGAGCGTCAGACGGGTGACGGAATCCTGGCAGTAGAAGAGCTGCTTGGGAATGACCTTTACGCTATCGCCGATGACGACTTCCGCCAAATGGTCGCAGCCCTTGAATGCCGCAAAGTAGCTGTCGGGCGCGGTCGCGTCGACGGCGTTATAGGTCACCTTTTGGAGCGCGGTGTTGTTTGCAAACGCGCTTGCGCCGATGCGGGTGACCGTTTCGGGAATGGTGAGTTCGGGGACGGCGATGCCGCGGAACGCGTTGTTGCCGATGCGGACAAGATCGCCGTATTTGAGCGCGGCGAGATTTTCAAGCCCGTCGAATGCGTTTGCGGGAAGCACCGTGATGCCCGTGCCGAGGTCGACCGAGACGATCCCCTTCCAACCCTTAAAGAGGTTTACGGGGAACTCCTTCACTTCGGAAGAGACCTTTACCGTGGCGGGAGCCGTCATGCCGTCGAACGTTGCGTTGGCGATGACTGCGTCGGGAGCGTTGTATTCGAGATATGTAATATTCCCGCCGACGAACGCTTTCGCGCCGATGTATTCCACGCTCTTGCCGATGACGAGGCTTTCGATGGGCGCATAGCGGAATGCCGCGTCGCCCACTTCTTCCACGCTGTCGGGAAGCACGACTTCGGAAAGACCGTTGGCGTTCGCCTCGCTGTCCGCGCCGAACGCGTAGGAGCCGATGTACTTCAAGCCCTCGGGGAAGGTGATCCCCACAAGGTTGGGCTGGTTGAGGAAGGCGCCCGCCGCAATGCCGACCGTCCCCTCTTTTACCTCAATCGCCGTCTCTACGAAGATAGAGCTTGCGTACTTATACAGCGTTTTGCCGAGATACACTTCGCCCGCGGGAAGATTGTTATCCCACACGGTGTTGTCGAACGCGTCGGAGTCGATCGTCTCGACGTTTTCGCCGCCGAGGACGACTTCGAGGTCGGTGCAGTTACGGAACGCGCGCTGTCCGATCGCGGTGACGCTGTCGGGCAGGGTGACGCTCTGGACGTTCCCCACGTCCTCAAAGCCGCTTACGGAGACGGAAGTGATCTTCTTCCCCTCGATCTCCTCGGGAATGACGACGTCTACGGGCATGTTCATGCCGGGTTTTGCCCCTACCGACCAGCCGCCTTCCTCCTGCGTGAGGCGGAAGTAGCCTGCGTCCGTGGTGGGCGCCGCGTTCCACTTGGCGTAGATCGTGGTATCGGCATTTACGCCGCTTTCGAAGTTATACTCCGTGGTGCAGGCGGCGTTTGTGTACCAACCGCCGAAGGTGTAACCCGCCTTTTTGGGGTCGCCGGGTTTTACAGCCTTATCGCCGGGGTTTGCGCCCTGCTCGGGGAGAAGGGTGCCGCCGTTTGTCTCGAATTTGACGGTGTAAACGGTCGCCTCTTCGGGCGTTTCGGGAACGTCGCCCTTGTTTTCCTCCCCGCCGTTACAGGCGGCAAAGCCAAACGCGGTCGAGGCGAGGAAGCCCGCCGTGAGGACCGCCAATAATCCTTTCTTGAATTTTCTCATATCATTTCTCCTAAGCCGAGTTTGGCGTCCATATTTTCCATATAGAGGGTCATTGTGCCGCCCTCGTTATAGAATTTGATGTAGCAGCGGAAGGTGTGTTCGCGCTTTGCATACGACCCCGTATAGGACATCACGGGAGCCTCGTTCTTCGAATAGGCGTCGAAGAAGGTGGTGGTGCCGTAGTCGCCGTTGACGGGTTGGAGATACATCGCGGTCATGCCGTATTGCCCGCTCGATTCCATTGTGAGTGCGCACTGGTTCATGCCGCCCGCCCTGCGGGGAGCCGCAACGGGCTGGCTGCCGTATACGCCCGAGACGTAGAAGCTGATGAGATCGCCGGGAGCGAGGGTGAACCACTCGTTATACCACTGCACGGGTTTGCCGTAGCCCGCCTGCACGGCGTTGGGAACATCACTGCCCGAAACGTAGAGCGGGATATACTCCACGGTGTCCGTTTCGGCGCGGGTGACCTTCATATAGTTGGCGTAGCTCACCTGTCCGCCGCCTGCGCTCGGCGCCACGGGTTCTTGATGTTGCGAGAGCGCGGCGCGGAAATCGGCATACAGGTATGTGGTTTCCTCCACTTCGGGAACGGTCGTAAAGTAAGTGACCGTTGCGTCGACGACCGTCCACCAGCCGTTGAACGTGAAGGGCGTATTGTTTTTATCTTTCTTTGTCGTGGTAGGCGTGGGAAGCTGAGTTCCTGCGGCGCCCGCCTTGTAGACGCTGCCCTCCATGTGGAGCGCGGCGGTCTCATCTGCCGTAAGCGGCGTGCCTTCGAGAGAATTTCCTTCTCCGGGAACAAGATAGACCTGCGCCTCAGCCTTCGTCTCCGCGACAGGTGCGGGGACGGCTTCATCCCCGCCGCTTATGGCGGAAGCCGTGAACGCAAGCCCCGTCGTTGTGCCGACTGCGAGCGATAGGGAGAGCGCCAACGAAAGAATTTTCAATGACTTCTTCATAATTTCCTCCTTATTTCACCAGATAGAGCGCAAATGTGAACGCTCCGATCACGTTATCCGCCGAGACGCCCGCGTAATTTCCTTCCGTCTTCTGGGTGGAATAGATGAGTTGCGCGCCTGCGGGAACGGAATGTTTGCTCGTGTCGATCTTCTGTTCGATACTCGCGGCGTTGACATAGATGCGGAAGGTGTGTTCGGAATCGGAAACGTCATAGCAGATGACGCCGTTGCCGGTACCCTGGTTGTACTGCACGGACATGTTCTTCACGGTGCCGCGGGCAAGGGTCTTGTATTGATGACGGAGCGCGATCATCTGCTTGTAGACCGCGTAGATGGAGTTCGCGTCCGCTTTCTGTTCTTTCACGCCGTCGAGCTTTTCATTGTTTGCATCCCACTTCATAACGAAGTTATTGAAGCCGATCTCATATTCGCAGGTGCCGTACTCATCGCCCTTTTCACCGCCTTGGGCCCACTTCATGGGCTGGCGGAGCCAACGGTCCTCATGGCCCGCGCCTTCGCCCTCTGCGTTGAGGGTCTTGGAACCGAACATACCGATCTCGTCGCCGCCGTAGATCCACGTGATCCCGGGGACGGAGAGGCACATCGCGCCGTAAAGTTTTGCAAGTTCGCCCGAAAGATCGAACTGTTCTTGCGTCGTGCAATGGGTCGCGCCCCAGTCTGCCCTCGAAATGTCCCAGATGGCAAGCATTCTTTCACGCGCTCTCTGCACGTCGTGATTGGACGTGAACACGCTGTCGATATAGTCGCTGCGCATCATCGAGAAGTCGAACTGCGTCGCTTCGTACTGCGCCATCGACTTGCTGGCATACTGGTAGCGGAGCCTGTTCGCATCCTGACCCGATTCCCCCGAGAAGGAAGGAACGGGGTTGCCGATGGTGCCGAGGCACCCCGTCGTGTCGTAATACCAGTTGAAGTTGAACTGGCTGTCTACGCCGCGGTAGAGCTTTGCGATCTTCGCGGGGTCGCCGACGAAGTTCTCCGCAACAAGCAGCGCGGACGGGAAGGTGGATTTGAGTTTTGCGTTGAACTCCATGAAGAAGTTCTCCGCCTTGGCAACGTCGATGGAGTAGTCGCCCGCGGTCGCGCCGGGTTCCGCCGTGCCGTCGGAGATGTCCTTGATGATGTCGCCCGAATGGTTCGGGTTCTCGTTTTCCATATAAATGTGTTTCGCGGCGTCGATACGGAAGCCGTCGAGTCCGAAACTCATCCAATAGAGCGCAACATCAAGGATCGCGTCTCTCGTAGCCTGATAGTCGAAGTTGAGTTCGGGCATCGAGCTGTTGAAAGACGAGAAGTAGAAGTACCCGTTGGGGTCCTCGAACCATTGCTTCTTTTCAAGGTCGTCTTTCGGCGTATAGTCGCTGTTTTGCCACGTATAGAAGTTGCGGTAGTCGATCGTGCGGTAGCTGCCGTCTGCGAGCTTCACCGTCTCCTTCACGAGTTTCTGCGATTTGATGAACCACGGATTGCCCGTCGAAGTGTGGTTGATGACGAAGTCCATCAAGATCTTCATGCCGCGGTTGTGCGCTTCCGTCACGAGTTCCCGATAGTCGGCAAGGGTGCCGAAGCGGGGATCTACCGTGAAATAGTCTCGGATGTCGTACCCGTGGTAGCTGTTGGACTGCTGGAAAGGCGTGAGCCAAAGAACGTCTACCCCGAGTTCTTTGAGATAGTCGAGTTTGGAAGTGATGCCTTTCAGATCTCCCATGCCGTCACCGTCACTGTCGGCAAAGGAAGCCATGAAAATTTCGTACCCTACGCTGTCCTCGTCCCAGCCTTCTGCGACCTTTTGTTGGACGTAGACATTGTTATTCCCTTGATTGGAAACGACGTCATACTGCGTGACCGCCGAGCCGGGTTCGAGACCTGCATACGGATCGAACACAACGAAGGATTCATACTTGGGCGAGCCGCTCTGCACTTCGCCCTGGCGGACAAACCAATGATAGGACCCGTCTTGCCTGCGGCAAGCGGAGAGGTCGATGTAGTTGTCGCCGCCGTCGTTGAGCCAGAACCCGTCCTTGTAGAGGCGGCTGTCCTGCGAATAGAGCTGTAAGCCGAGCCATGTCGCCGTTCTGTAATTGATCTCGATACCCTTGTTCTCACGCGCGGCGGAATCCCAGCCCGCGTCGTTGTAGGTCGCGGTAAGATCGATGTCGTACACCGCGCCGCTCTCGTCGAGAAGGGCGGGATAGAACGCTCTCCCCTCGCTGTTCACGGGCGTGTATTCCCACACCCAAAGTCCCCAATCGCCGTAGACCGCGCTATCGATCTGCGTTGCGTAATGGGTGTCCTTTGCGGGGTTAACGGTGCCATGTTCGGAGGGATCGTCTGCGCCTTTCAGGTAATGGACGTAGAGATGATCCTCCTGTACCCAGCTGAACTGCCCTTTTTCGAGCTTTTCTTCATACTCTGCCGCCGTGTTGTTTGACTCGGTGGACTGCCATTGCGCTGTAAGCGTAATATTGTCCGTCACCTTATCGTTCGAGAAATCCCAATCCGCGGAATTTCTCGTCCAGCCGACGAGTTCGTGCGTCTGCCACCACGTGCTGTCCGCCTCATACTCCGCGGCAGGCTCCACGGCGGTGGAACCGCTTTTCACGGTCTGGTCGGCAGGCGTTTTAACACCCGCCGAACTTGCTTCTGCGCCGACGTCAAACTTGACGGTGTAATTCACCGCCGACGCATCGTCATCGGGACCTACGGGCTGCGGCGTATTGTCATTACACCCCGCAAGGCACCCGAGAGCGAGAATGAGCGACAATGCGATGCAGCCCAAACTTCTCTTCCTCATGCTTTTTCCTCCTGATAAAATTTTTTTATTTCTTAGGTAAAACGGTTTACCTAATTTCCAAATAAAACACAAAATGCACGGACCCGGACGTTGTCCGCTCACTTTGTGGTACGATTTTGGGGCTTTCCGCCCCCGATATGTGCGTCTAATATCTAATTAGCGGGCCAAAATCTCCGACGGATAGGAAGCTATTTGACAATATCGAACATTTTCTGAAAAATTTTGGATTTTTTGGGAGGAAAGTATTGACAGAAATCAAGTTATGTAGTATAATGACTCCATAAAAAAGCCGTCTAATTAGATAATAGATGGCTTTTTTTGCACAGAAAAGCCCGCCGCGGATCTTCCGCGGCGGGCATCTCGCTATTTGGAATTATTCGTTCACCTGCTCCATCATCTTCCGCTTGTGGTCGAGAAGAGAATGGACATAGAGCTTCAAAGTTATGACGGGCGATTTATGCCCGAGGACTTCGGAGAGCGTTTTATCATCCATCGCGCGCTCGTTCGCCCGCGTTGCAAAGGTGTGGCGCAGGGCGTGAAATTTCTTATGCGGAATACCGAGCTTCTTCAATAATAATTGATAGCTCCTTTGGAAGGACCGCACGCGCACGGTATCACCGTTCTTATCCGAGATAACATAGTTCGACTTGCTCTCCCGTTTCATCTCGGTAAGAAGCGCCATAAGACAGCTCGGCAACGGAATCACACGGCGCGAGGAGTAGGTTTTGGGGAGGTCGACGATCTTTTTATAATTGCCGTTCTCGTCCTTCCCGTCGCGGCAAGTCTTACTGATTGTCATGAGGGCATTGTCGAAATCAATATCCTCCCATTCGAGAGCTAAAAGCTCCCCGATCCGAAGCCCCGAGTGCAGGCAGATAATGATGCCGTTGAGCTTGTGCCTTGTCGCCCTTTTTTGAAGGAGCCGTGCAATTTCATTCTCGATTTGCGCCTGCTCGCTCTCCGTAAAGACGACGACTTCCGTCTCGGGAGCTTTGGGAAGGGTGAGCTTGTCGCCGATGTACTTCTCCGCATAGCCCAAATTGTAGGCGCGGCGCAAGGAATTTCGGAATACGCTGAAAATGAGCCTGATGCTGTTCGCCGAGAGCGGTCCGCCCGTGAGCAGATTGCCGTGTTCCAAAAGCCCTGTAATATAATGTTGTATGTGGGAAACTTCGAGCGCATCGATCTCGATTTCCCCGAAAATGGGTTGGAGCCGCAGCCGCACCGTGTCCTGATACGCTTTGTAAGTTCTTTCCTTCTCGACGGGTTTCACATAGTCATCGAGCCAGATTTCAAGCCATTCGCCGTACTTCATGCTTCACCTCTCATCATTCGTACGTTTATTGTAGCAAAAACAAAAAATACTTGCAAATGGCAAACCGTTTTACTAAACGAAAAAATTTTCAAAAATTTTTTTAGCGTCTTTATGAGGAAAAATCCGCATATGAAACGTTAAAGTCTTTTGGATTTTTGGACACAAAAAAACCGACGGTGCAAAAACGCCGTCGGTATTATCCTGTTTTTTGCGCGGTGATGCGCATCGGGCATTGTTTAACGAAGCGCCCTCTTTGTTTTTACTTTAACTTCCAAATTTTTTCCGCGTACTCTTCGATCGCTCTGTCGGAAGAAAAATATGCGGAGCGGGTTGCGTTCACAAGTTGTTTTCTGGCAAAACGTTCCCCGTCTTGAAATTCCTTGTTTACCAGAAGCAACGCTTCAAGATACTTCGGAAGATCGTAAAGGACAAGGTAATAGTCGGGACTGTTGTAGGTCTGCTCGAAGAGGGAGCTGTAAATTTCTTTCAGTTCGCCCTCGTCCTCAAACGTGCCGTCCGTCAGAGCGTCCGTAACGCGCTTGATCTTCAAGTTTTGCTCCACGAACTCGCTCGGGTCGTAGTTTTCCTTGATCCTCTCGATCTCCTCCACCGTGGCGCCGAAAATATAATTATTTTCTTCGCCCGCCGCTTGCACGATCTCGATGTTCGCCCCGTCCAACGTACCGAGCGTCACCGCGCCGTTCATCATGAACTTCATGTTGCCCGTGCCGCTCGCCTCGAAGCCCGCAGTGGAAACTTGCAGACTGACGTCCGTGCCGGGAATAATCTTTTCCGCATAACTCACGTCGTAGTTCTGCACAAAGACCACTTGCAGTTTTGCATTCACTTCCTCGTCCCCGTTGACAAGCTCCGCGATGTCATTGATAAATTTGATGATCGCCTTTGCCCGCTTATAGCCGCTTGCCGCCTTTGCGCCGAAGATGAATACCATCGGCGTAAAATCGGGAAGTTTTCCGTCTTTGAGATCGAAATAAAGATACAGAATTGCAAGCGCCGTCATGAGCTGCCGTTTGTATTCATGCAGACGCTTGACCTGCGAAACGTAGATTGCGTCGGGCAGGAGCTTGATTCCCTCCCGCTTTTCGATATATTCCGCAAGCTGCCGTTTTTTGATCGCCTTGATCGCGGTAAACCTGCTGAGATTGTCAGCATTTGTGCAACGGAGCTGCCACAGTTCTTCGAGATCGGAACGCCACTTCAAGCCCAAACTTTCGTCATAAAAATCGGCAAGCTCGCTGTTGCAGAGCATGAGCCACCGCCGCGGCGTTACGCCGTTGGTGACGTTGAGGAACTTTTCGGGCGCGTGGCGGTAAGCGGCGGCAAACAGACGGTCTTTCAAGATCTGCGAGTGAATCTCTGCAACGCCGTTGACCCGCCCCGAGATATACACGGCGACATTCGCCATAGAAAACCTGCCGCCGCGCACGATCGACATCTCCGTGGTATCTTCTACGGGATAACTCATATCCCATTCTCGTTTGGCGTGAAGATGCAACCGCGTCAGCATATGTGCGATTTCGGGCAGAATTTTCTCCACGAGCTTTACGTCCCAGCATTCGAGCGCTTCGGGCAGAATGGTATGGTTGGTATAATTGAACGTTTTTTTCGCAATTTCCACTGCATGGGAAAAGGTGAGCTTATATTCCGCCGTAAGCAGCCGCAAAAACTCCGCGACGGCAAACACCGCGTGCGTATCGTTGAGCTGGAACACGTGGGCTTCGGGGAAACGGTCGAAGTTTCTCCCGTTTTTCTTGACGAAATTTTTCACAAGTTGCCCCACCGCCGCCGCCGAGAAGAAATACTCCTGTCGGATACGAAGCAGCTTCCCCTCCTCGGTATCGTCCGCGGGATAGAGATATTCCGAGATCTTTTCCGCTTCGGGAGATCCTTCCGCTTGAAACAGCCGCAGGGTATTGATCCGCTTCCCGTAGATCGGCATATCATAGGGAACGGCGGTCACCGTCATGTCTTTGAAAACGACGTCGATCTTTTCATTTGCGCGGCGCACCGACCACGGATCGCCCCAAACTTTGAGCCAATCGTCCGCCTCCTCGATCTGGCGGCCGTCCTCAAAACGCTGTTTGAAAAGACCGTATTTATAGCGGATGCCGTATCCGCACATGGGATAGCCCAAATTTGCCGCGCTGTCCAAATAGCAGGCGGCGAGCCGTCCGAGGCCCCCGTTGCCGAGCGCTGCGTCCTCCACGTCCTCGAAACAGTTGAGATCAAAGCCTTTCTCCTCGAAAATTTCCCTCGCTTCGTCCAAAACGCCGAGCGCCATGAGATTGTTGAAGAACATCCTGCCCATCAAAAATTCCACGGAAAAATAGGAAACCGTCTTTGCGGGCGCTTTTTGGGGCGTTTCCATGATCTCGCTCATACACGCTTTGGAGATCTCCGTATATAGTGCGCGGACGGTCTTTCCGTTCACGTCCGTCAGCTTCAACTTTTCAAGCAGCCTTTCTTTGTTCATAGTGTCTCCTTTACGATCTTGATGTCGTTGTATTCGAAAATCACGTCGCCTGCCACGGCATGGTTCCCGAAATATGCCTTTGCGCGTTCTTCCTTTCCCTCTCGGATAAGGACGAGCGTGCCGCCCTCTATCGCCGCATAAAAGTCGCCCTCGGGAAGTTTCTTCCGCGTATCGGCAAGCGCTTTCAAAAACACAGCGTGCTTCGGCTTTTTCGTCCAGTCGTATGTCCGCCTGCAATCGGGGTCTTCTCCGCCCGCGAGCGGCAATTCCGTCCCGTAGTAAACGCACGGCATCCCGGGGCAGAAGTAGAGCGCGACGAGCGCGGCGCGCAAGTTTTCTTCGTCCCCCTTGCAGAGTTCGAGAAACCGCGGAATATCATGGTTATCCAAAAAGTTCAGCATCATCCCGTTCGCCTGGCGGGTGTTCTTATACCATACTCTGTTGATATTTCCGGCGGCCTCTTGTGCCGTAAGCGCGTCCAAAGCGAAATAATCCAAAAGCACCTTGCGGAGTTTGTAGTTCATTACGCCGTCGAACTCGTCCCCGCGCAAGTACATTTTATTTTCGTGCCATACTTCCCCGATGATGACCGCTTCGGGATAGTTCGCCTTTACCGCGCTTCTCAGTTCCCGCCACATGGTGTGCGATACCTCATCTGCAACGTCGAGCCGAAGCCCGTCAAAACCCCACGAAAGATAGGTGAGCGCGATATTGATGAGATATTCCCTCACTTCGGGGTTGCTCGTGTTCCACTTCGGCATATCGTCGCAATGGGCGAACGTCTCATAGTTGCACGGCTTTCTTTGCGGATAGTCGCCATGAATGATGAAAAAGTCATGATACGGCGACTCTTTCCCCTTTTCCGCAACGTCTTGAAAGAAAGGGTGCATATCTCCGCAATGGTTGAACACGGTGTCCGTCACCACTTTGATGCCGAGCGCATGGGCGCGGTCCAAAAGTTCGGACAGATCCTCCCGAGCGCCGAACATCGGGTCGATTTCGAGATAATCGTCGATGTTATACTTGTGGTTACTGCGCCCCTTGTAAATGGGGGTGAGGTAGAGCGCCGTGATCCCCATATCGGCAAGACGCGGAAGTTCCTCCGCGATCCCTTTCAGATCGCCGCCCGTGTAACTGCGGTAATTTACGGGTGCGTCCCACGTTTGATTGATATAACTGTCGTCCTTTTCAAAGTTCCCGCGCTTGAAACGGTCTATAAAAATTTGGTAGAAAACCGCATTTTTCGTCCATTCCACCTGTGTAAAAACATCGGCAGAATTGAGATAGGGAAACTGAAAGAACGGGTACTTTCCGTATTGAAAATCATAGTCTTCGGTAAGGCCTTCTTCCGAAAAATACAGCGTTCCGCCGCCCGCGGGCGCCAGACGGAAAACGTAGGCAAAGCGCACCTCCCGCGAGGCGAGGTCGCACACATAATAATCCCACAGCCCGTCGCTTCCGCGCCACGTCATCGGGACATAGTTGCGGTTCATGGAAAAGTCGTATTTGTTGTTCCAGAGAACGCCGATCTCTTTGAACCGCTCCCCCCGCGCAACTTTCAATACGAGGCGGAGCGTGTTTTCGTCCAACGCGTACGCGTATTCCGAATCGGGCCTGTGTTCGATTGCAAATTTCATATCTTTCCTCGGAAAAGCGGGCGGATACGGGCGCGCACGCGCCCGTATCCATATCGAAAAAAAGGAGGGAATTATCGAAGCACCGCAATGGAATAGGGTTGCAGGGTCAAGACCCCGCTCTTGACGGCGCTGCCGTCGAATACGTTGAGCGTATCGGCAACTTTTACGTTTCCATAGTCGGAAAGTTTCACTTGGTACGCCTCTTCTTTGCTGAGATTGACGAGAATGATCACCGATTTCCCGTTCCACGTCTTTTTGATCGCGCCGACGTAGGGGCTTACGGAATCCACTTTCTCGATCGTTCCGCGGGCGATCTCGGGATTGCGGAGCCGCATGCCCATCGCCTGTTTATAATAGTTGAGAATGGAACCCTGGTCCTCGCGCTGGTATTCCACCGAGCCGAACGAATAAGAGGTATCCGAAACGATAAACCCTGCCGTGGGAGATTTGTATACCTGCCCTTCGGACATGGCGTCTTCCGTCCACTTCATGGGAACGCGTTTGGTGTAATCGTTGCTTGAATCCGTACACGTCATGCCGATCTCATCCCCGTAATACACAAACGTACAGCCGTTCATCACCGAAAGGATGCCCGCACCCATTTTGATGTTCTGTTCGGCGCCGAGCATGTTGGCCGCCCGCGCGGTATCGTGGTTGCCGAGGAAAGGCGCAAGGATGCCCGTATCGAACGTCCTCTGCTTCATGAGCATGAAGTTTTCAAACTTCTCGCCGGGGTTCTTATAGGGGGACACCAAAAGCTGTTTCAGCTCGTTGACGCCGCCGTTCCCCGCACTCACCGTAAACAGGAAAAAGCTGTCGCATCCGCTGTTGTAATAGCTACGGATCTGGCCGTCCGTCCCTTCCCACGCTTCGCCCACGATGTAGGCGTCCTCTTTGATGGACTTTGCCGTTTCGTTCACCCATGAGAGGAACTCCACGTTCTTGCTGACGTTCCCCGTGTAGTAGCTCGTAACGGCGTCTAAGCGGAACCCGTCGCAGTCCATGTCCGTGAGCCAAAAATCGAACACGTTTTCGATCTCGGCTTTCACAGCTTCGCTGTCGAGGTTGAGGTCTGGCATGATGGTATCGAATTGCGCTTCGTAATACCAGCCGTCGCTTCCCGAAACGGGGCGGTAGCCGCTCAAAGCGGACTTGGAGAAGTTGTAATAGTCGAGATATTTCGCGTTCTCGCCCTCTGTTTCCCCGTTTTTGAGCGCGGTGGTCGCCTTTTTGAACCACGCGTTCGTGCTTGACGAGTGATTGATCACCATGTCGATGATGACCTTGATCCCCCGCTTGTGCGCTTCCGTTGTAAGCTCCTTAAAGTCCTCGTTGGTGCCGTAGTCCCGCTCGACCTTATAGTAATCCGTGACGTCGTAGCCGTGGTAGGTCGAGGATTCCATAATGGGCATGAGCCAAATGCCGTTGAAGCCCATTTCTTTGAGATAGTCGAGCTGATGAATCACGCCTTTGAGATCCCCGATGCCGTCGTCGCCCGAGTCATAGAACGAGCGGACGAAGATCTCGTAGTAGTTGCGGTAATTGTCGTCTATAACGACGTTCTGCTGGCCGTCGTCGGGGGTTTTGCCCGTATCGTCCGGCGGGGCCTCCGTTTCGCCGCAACCGGCGAGCGCAAACGCCGCCGAGAGCAACAGCGCGAAAGCCGCAAAAAATATTTTTGTCCTCTTCATGGTTTCTCCTTGATCATTGTTTCACAGAGCCGCTGGTTACGCCCTGCACGTAGTATTTCTGCACGCACATGAACAGGGAGGCGATGATGACGCCCACGATGCCCGCGCCTGCGCAGAATACCGTAAAGTTGAGGTTGAACGCGCCGCGGTCGGAGTTGATGAGACGGTACAACCCGAGCGCAACGGTAAACTTTTCGGGACTTGTATTATTGATGATGACCCGCACAAAGATGAAGTCGCCCCACGGCCCGATGAACGAGGTGATGATGGTATACACGACGATCGGCTTGGAAAGCGGCAGGATGATGCGCCAGAAGATCGTCCATTGGCTGGCGCCGTCCAAAATGGCGGCTTCCTCCAAAGAGCGGGGGATCGTATCAAAGAACCCCTTGCTGATGTAGTAGCCGAGCGCCGCGCCGCCCGAATAGACGAGAATGAGCGCGAGGTGCGAGTTGGTAAGCCCCATTGCTTTGAGAATGAAGTACACCGCGATCATGCTCATGAAGCCGGGGAACATCCCGAGGATGAGCATGACGTTCATGAGCGGCTTTCTCATTTTGAACCGCATCCGCGAGAGCGCATAGGCGGTGGCAAGCGTAAAAATAGTGGTAAGCGCGCACGAACATGCCGCGATCTTGAACGTATTCCACAGCCAGATGGGGAAATCGGTCTCCGTAAAGAGTTTTTTGAAATTCCCGAAGCCGAGTTGAAGATCGGGCGGAATGAGCGTGTTGATGATGCCCGTGTTGGGGGTAACGCGGAATGCGGTATACAGCAGATAGACGAGGGGCAACACCCACAGGACGCCCAGCACAGCGAGCATAAGATAGATGAGCGCGTCTGCAACCGCGGTGCGCGTTCTCTGTCCGAATAACACTTCTTTGAACGTTCTCTTTTTCTTTACCCGTTCCATTACTGATAGTCCTCCTCATTTTTTGTCGCCTTCGTCTTGTTGTAGGTAATGAGCGAAACGACGGCGCAAATGACGAATACCGCGATACCGATGACCGACGCCATATTATACTGCACGTTGGTATCGGTGGTGAGACGGTAGAGCCACGTGACGAGAAGGTCGGTACTCTGCGAGTTGCCCACGCCGTAGTGCAGGTTGTCGCCGGGGCCGCCGCCCGTCAGGAGCCAGATGATGTTAAAGTTATTGATGTTCCCCACGAACTGCGTAATGAGATAGGGTCCCGTGACGTGCAGCATATAGGGAAGCTCGATCTGGGTAAAAATCTGCCACGAGCTTGCGCCTTCGAGCTTTGCCGCCTCGATCATATCGGTGGGGATATTCATGAGGATGCCCGAACACATCAGAATGGTATAGGGGATGCCGATCCACATGTTCACCACGATGATGACGACGCGCGGCAACAAAGACAGCAGGTTGGTATCCGACAGCCAGAAGATCTCCCCTTTCTTGCCCAAAATAACGTTGAGAATGCCGTCTCCGTCCAAAATTTTGGACATGAGGAGGAGGGTAACGAACTGCGGCACCGCGATCGCCAGAACGAACAAGGTGCGCCACAGTTTTTTGAGCTTGATGCCCTTGCGGTTGATGGCCTTTGCGAGCAACATGCCGAGGAAATAGTTCGAGAAAGTGGCGATAAACGCCCAGATGAGCGTCCATGCGAGAATGAGCAGGAACACTTTGGCAAAGCCCGTTCCCTCAGCCAAAGAGAAGAGGTTGCCGAAGTTGGAAAAGCCCACCCAGTCAAACAATTTGCTCGGCGGCAGATGTTGATAGTCGTAATTCGTGAACGCGATGAGGATCATGAAGATGAGTGGCATCACGGTGAACACGACAAGCCCGATCAGGGGGACGAGCAAAAGGGTAACATAAAATTTGCCGTTCAGATAGAGCGCGCAATCCTGCAAGAAATTGTTGAGCGGCTTTCCGTCTGAAAGACGCTTGTCGTTTGCAAGGCTCCCCTTTACGTTCATCGCCCATGCGAGGACGAAGAGCAAAATCACGACGAGCGAAACGACGCCGTAGAGCAAGATGAGCATGCTGTTCTCGCCCGGCTTATTGACATATTGTTCGAGAGACTCATCGTACCACCTCGTCTCTTCCTGCGTGCCGAGGTGTCCCGAGAAGAGAAGTTTGCCCACATAAGAGCCGCCGAAAAAGACCATAAAGAGAATGAACAGCACTTCGACGGCGGCATATAAAAATCCTTTGACAAACTGCTTGCGCATGATCTGGCCTACGCCCATGAAGCAAAAGGACATTTTGGTGGCAAGCGAACCGTGCCACACCGTGAGCGCAAGCCCCTTGATCTTTTCCCACAGGCGCAAAAAGAAGCCTTTCACGCTTTTCCACAGCCGCGAAAAGAACGATCTCTTTTCCGTCTGTTCCAGCGGTTGTTCCTCTTGCGGAGTTTCCACAAAATCCATAGCGATTTCTCCTTATCATATCAAATTGTGGGGGAGAGAACGATCTCTCCCCCACTGCGGGTTCCGTTTCCGGGAAATTACGAAACGTTCTTTTTGATGTTCTTCACCATCGAATCGATCTCGCT
Organism: uncultured Clostridia bacterium; assembly: GCA_947631905.1. Lineage (GTDB taxonomy): Bacteria > Bacillota > Clostridia > Christensenellales > Borkfalkiaceae > Gallimonas. The sequence continues at coordinate 60,837 of CANRND010000009.1, forward strand.
CGACATTTTGAAGCTGCTCTTTTTGGTGATCATGTCGTTGACGAACGATTGCAGGGGCGTCCACCACGTGGTGGGAACGTTTTTCTGCGTTTTGGAGTTCTGCAACACCGCTTTCGTGGCGATAGCGCAGGGATCGGCCGTCACTTTGGGATCCTTTGCCGCCTCGATGTTGGTAGGCGTGAAGCCGCGGGCCTCGAAGTGGCCGATCTGGTTATCGTAGTTCGTAAAGAACTCCGCAAAGGCGAGAGCGTCGGACTTCACTTTGGAATATTCGCACACGCCCATCAGCTTATAGCCCGCGAACGCGACGAGCGGTTTTTGCTCGTTGGTCGCGGAGTCGAAAGTGTAGGTGGGAAGGGCCGCAACGCCGAAGTCGTCGCCGAGCGCTTCCATGATCGAGTTACGGTTCCACACGCCCGAAACGCCCGCGAGAACGGAGCCGTCCTGGAAGCCCGCAACGATCTTGCTGTCGTCGGAGTCGGGCTTGAACGCGGGATTGAGAACGTAATCGAGCATCGCCTGTGCGACCTTTTGCCCCGTGGCGTTATCGATGTCGGTATTGATCATCGTTTCGCCCCACGCGTCGTCGTATTTCACTTCGTAGCCGCAACCTGCGCCGAAATAGAACGCGGAGGAATACCAACCGTCGTTCAGAGGATAGGCGAACTGGTGGGTCTCGTCGCACTTTGCCAAAATGCCGTCGAGCGTCTTGATGTCGTTTTCGTTAAATTTGCTCTTGTTGTAGTAGAGGAAATATGTATTGTCCGTATAGGGCATTGCATAGGTCTGGATATCGCCGTTGTAGTCGATCGAGGCGGCGTCTATCGATTCGGGGGTGTTGGCGGCCTTCAAGCGTTCGAGGCGGGAACCGCCGATCTGGTTGAGCGCGCCGCCGTTGATGAGTTTGAGCATCTGGTCGGAAGCGAACGCAAAGCAGTCGGGCGCGTTGGTGACGTCGTTCAGAATGGTGGTACCGCAGTCGCTTTCGCTCTGCGCGCCGAAGAGGAAAGTGTATTCCTTTTCGGGATGGGCGGCCTGGAACGCCTCCGCCACGCTCTCGCCGAACTCTCTGTCTTCGGCGGGAAGCCAGATGACAAGGGTCACGTCTTCGGCCGTTTTGCCGCCGTCGTCGGGGTTCGGGTTTTCACCGCAAGCGGCAAAGGCAGTTACAGCCAAGCCTGCGCACATCGCAAGGCACAAAAATTTACCGATTTTTTTCATAAAATCATTCTCCTTAATCAATTTGGTTCTCCCCGTCTTCCCGCCCCTCCCCGAGGGGAGAGGCGGTCGGAGGAGGAAATATACTCACATTGTGAGCATTTAGGGGGGCAATGTTTTTCTCTTCCCGCTTATACTTCGATCATGTCTTTCCAGTCGGGCGCGTCGAGAAGAGTGGTCTGTTTCTCCGTGAAGTTCATATCCCACTGCGTGTTCTTGGGACCTGCGGGCGTTTTCATGGTGCTGTGTTCCGCTTCGGTGCGGCCGCAGACGTCGCATCTGCCGTTGGGGGTACCCTTGACGTCGCGCCAGTGGTCGCTCACGCCGTCGTTATCGATAAAGCTGTGCTTATAGTAGGCGATGCGCGCCCAGCTCACCTCGTGCGTCGTTTCGTTGCCGGGATAGCTCGTGAACACAAAACGGTATACGCCGCCCATTTCGGGGTTGGTCCAGATGTTCCACGTATAGGAAGGCATGTTGTATTCATAGCCGCCGCGGAAAGGAATGCTGCCGTCGTCCGCCCTGACTTCGCCGTAGAGATAGAGATCGGCGCTATCCACCTTACCTCCTTTTTCGGGGTTGGTCCCCGCCGCAAATTCAAAGCCGTTGAGGTTGCCGAGCCCCATCTGCGCACAACCGGGGTAATCGCTCGTCCAGTCTTCCTTCGTCATGTTGGTGACAAAGCGGAACTTGGGGAAACTGTTACCGTTACCCGTCCCATTGATCAGAACGTCGATATAGAACGTGTTCTTTTCGTCCTCTTTTTTGTTGAAGAAGAGCGGCGCGCAATCCTTTTCTTCGTTTTTCTCCATCGAGCGGTACCATTTCTCTTCTTTCTCGTTGTAATTGGTCATCTGTAACCACTTGCTGTTCATCACCGCGCCGCGGACATACCAAAGGCGTTCGTCCGGTTCGGGGTTCTGTGTACGCCAGCGGGCAAAGATCGCCGTGTTCTTCGTGATCTTCGTATCGGCGGCAAACGGCAGCGCAAAGGACGCCTCCGAGAACCAGCCTTTGAAGTCCCAACCCTCTTTTACGGGAGTCCAATCCTCCACCGTGGAGCCGGGTTGAACCTTCGCTTCTTTGATGACGGTTCTGCCGTCATACCACTTGACCGTGACGGAGCCATCGTCTTTGCTGCCGTCATCGGGGTTCGGCGTTTCGCCGCAGCCCGCAAAGACTCCGACCACCGCAACCGCCATGACGAGCGCGAATACGCAACTCAGCCATTTTTTTGCCTTCATAATTTACCTCCTGAATTTTTTCTTTTCGCGCTTGCGCGCGTTGGAACCTTATTTGCATTCCCCCGACAAATTGCCGCTCCCTAATCCACCCGAACAGGCGTGGATTAGGTCTGCGACACCCGCTTCCGCGGGAAAATGGGGGGAAAGTATGAACTTATTTGAGAAACACGTAGCAGGACACGCCCGCGACCGAGATACTGCCCGACAGCCCCTCCGCAAGCGGGACGTCCCCCGCCCTGTCGCCGTCGGCAAAGAGAGACCAGCTCCCTTCGGGCAACGCCGCCCTGCGCTCCTCTTCCCCCGCGTTCCACACGAGGAAGAGCGTTTCGTCCGTTCCCGGAGCGCGCAACACGTAGCTGACAAGCGTGCCGTCGGTCTTGATTTCCACGGCCTCCGCCGCGGGATCGCGCAAAACTTTACTCTTCTTTCGGAGGGCGATCAGCCCGCGGTAATACCGCGCCGTTTCCTCCTGCGCAGAGCCGCCGCCGAGCAATTCCCATTTGAGATTGTTCAGTGCGTCTCCCGCGTTATAACTGTTGGCGTTGTAGGAACCGTCCGCGTTCTTTTTGCTCCGCAACATCTCCTCGCCCGCCTGTAAAAAAGGGATCCCGAGGGAGGTCTGCACGATCGCGGCGCACAGACGGTTGCGGCGCAGGCGCGCCCCGAGCGTTTCGGCTTCTTCGCCGTATGCGCTGCAAATTTTATCCCACAGGGTAAGATTGTCGTGCGCCGAGGCGTAATTCACAATGTTGGTGCCGTTGTACGCGCTCCATGCGCCCTTTTGGTTGCTCGCGCCCGCGGCGTTTTCCCTGCCGCCGATCGCCCCGAACAGAACGCCGCCGAGCAAACTCTCCTCGCCGCCCGTCGCAAAGCCAACGTCTTTGCCGTCGGCGGAACCTTTCAGCGCGTCGCGCAATGCGTCGTTGAACATGGCGACGCCGTTCGTCTGCGTTTCCTTGTTCACCTCTTGCAGGTTGGCAAGTACCGCCTGCCGCTCCGTTGCGAGCGGGGTGCTTCCGCCCGTCCAGCCCTCTCCGTAAAGGATCGCGTTGGGGTTGATCCCGTGGACGGCTCTCTCGATCTGTTGCATTGTTTCGACGTCGTGAAGCCCCATCAGATCGAAGCGGAACCCGTCGACGTTGTACTCTTTGAGCCAATAGGTGACGGAATCGATCATGAAGCGGCGGAACATGGCGTGTTCGCTCGCCGTTTCGTTCCCGCAACCCGAGCCGTCGGACGGCTTTCCGCTTTGCAGATAGCGGTAATAGTAGGTGGGAACGATGCGGTTGAAGTTGGAATCGAGGCTGTACGTGTGGTTATATACCACGTCCATGACGACCCCGATCCCCGCCTCGTGGAGGGACCTCACCATTTGCTTGAACTCTTTCACGCGCACTTCGCCGCGGGTCGGGTCGGTGGAATAGCTTCCCTCGGGAACGTTGTAATTTTGCGGGTCGTATCCCCAATTAAAGCCCTCTCCGCTCTCGTCTACGCTCGCGTAGTCGAACGCGGGAAGAAGATGCACATGCGTGATGCCGAGGTCTTTGAGATAGTCCACGCCCACGGGGGCGCCCGAACGGTTCTTCAAGCCCCGCTCGGTAAAGGCGAGAAATTTTCCTTTATAGTTCGACTGCCCGAGATTTTGGGAGAAATCTCTGATATGTACTTCCCAGATCTCTGCGTCGGTGTAGTTGAATTTTCCGTTTTCCGCTCCCGCGGGAACGAACGGTGCGCTCTCTTTGTCCTGCGGGTCGGTCGTGGCGAGGTCGAGGATCATGCCGCGTTCGCCGTTGAGTCCCGCCGATACGGCATAGGGATCTACCGCCTCCGCGGTCCCCGCCGCCGTCGTCACCGTATAGGTGTAGTAGCTTCCCGAAAGGTTCTCCCTTTCCGTGTGTTCCCATACCCCGCGGGCGGCTCTGTCCATGCCGACCGTTTTCACGGCGCTCCCGCCGTTCCCCGCGTCATAGAGGTTCAACAACACGGCAGACGCGGTGGGCGCCCAAAGGCGGAAACAGGTTTGGGCCGGCGTCAGTTCTACGCCGAGCGGACCGTCGTAAGCGTAATTGCGCTCGAACTCCTCTGTGCCGAAATAAGTGGTGGGAAAAACGGGTGCGGGCGGCAGGTCTTTGACGAGGAGCCTGTAATTCCCGCTCACATCGAGCGGGCGGCCGAAGCAGAGTTCCGCCTGCATTGCGGAAATCTTTTTCAGCTCCGTGAACGGCACTGCGGCTCCATCCGAAAGGAGGCGGACGTCGTTCTCCCCGATTTCGGATAACGCGCCCTTGTTCAGCCCGAACCGCACCGTATGCAGATCGCGCATATCCGCGAATGTCACCGAAAGCCCGTTGGTATTTTCTGCCATCTTTTCCCCGCAGATGTCGCACAAGCCGTTTCGGTCGCCGTCCTCGTGCGCATGCGCCTTTTGGTGGGAACAGGCGCAAAGCGCGGCGGCAAACGCCAACAATAACGCGAAAACGACCGTGCGCTGTTTCATGCTTCTATCTCCTTCCGCATTGCCTGCCGAGCGCCCGCAGGCGCCGTTTCAAGCCCGAAGCGAAATCCGCTTTCGTAAAGCGGAACGACCAATTCTCGTTCGATACCGTGGACGGACAGTTCATTCTGCCCTCGTCTCCGAGGCAGAGCGCGTCCTGATAAGGGAACAGGATCAGTCGTGCCTTGCTCGCATACAGAAGCCGCAAAACGCACGCGCAAAGTTCGTTGTCGGTTCCGCCTCTGAATTTGACGCCCGCCCGCGCGCATTCCCGCCGAAGATCGAACAAAAGATTTTTCCGCGCCTCGCCCGTGGCCGACCGCACATGCGAAAACAGCGTTTCGTTGTCGTGCGTGCCTGTGTAGGCGACGATATTTTCCATGTAATTCTGGGGTTTGTGTTCGTTGGTGACGTCTCCGTCGAACGCATGTTGCAAGATCTTCATGCCGGGATACCCCGTTTTGTCCAGCTCGCGGCGGACCGTCCACGTCACATGCCCGAGATCCTCGGCAACGATGGGTTTTCCTTCAAAGTCCTTGAACAGCTCCGCCCCGGGGCCGTTGCGCCAGACCCCTTTTTTGGCGTCCTCCGCGCCGATCGGCACGGAATAGTAGCGCACAAAGCCGATAAAATGGTCGATGCGGAGAATGTCGTAGATCCCGAGCGCGTCGCGGAGGCGTTCGTGCCACCAGGCGTAGCCGCTCTTTTTCATGAGCCGCCAATCGTAAACGGGGTTGCCCCAAAGCTGGCCGTCCGCAGAGAATGCGTCGGGGGGAACGCCCGCCTGCGCCGTGGGTTCGCCGCGCTCGTTAAGCTCGAACAGCTCGCGCTTATATTTCCACATCTCCACGCTGTCGCGCGCGACATAGATGGGAATATCGCCCATGATCTTTACGCCGTTCTCGTTTGCGTACTTCTTCAAAGCGCGCCACTGCCGCAGAAAGACGTATTGCGTAAACTGCCAGAAAGCGACCTCATCGCCGTGTTCCTTTTCAAAAGCGGCAACGAGCTGCCCGTCGAACTCGGCGTACTCCCCCCACTCTTCATGGGAAGCGCCTTTGAACTGCTCTTTCAGCGCCATGAACTGCCCGAACTCGTGGAACTTTTCGATTTTCGAAAATTCTTTCCATTCGGCAGAGGAGCGGTCGAAGCGGGCAAAGGCTTTTTTCAGCACGACTTTGCGCAACGCGTATTGCTTGCCGTAATCTACGCGGCGGGGATTTTTGCCCCAGTCCAAACCGCAATACTCGCGCCGTTCCAGCAGGCCCTCCTTGCGCAACAGGTCGAAGTCGATGAAATACGGGTTGAACACTCCCGAAGCGCAAGAGGAATACGGGCTGTTGCCGAACGAGGTGGGTTGGAGCGGCAGCACCTGCCACACTTTGCACCCCGCGCCCCGCAAAAAATCGACGAAGCGGTAAGCCGCTTTCCCGAGCGTACCGATGCCGCATGGCGACGGAAGCGACGAAATCGGCATCAAGATGCCCGCGGCCCTCGGCTTAGACTCTGCGTTGTTGTTTGAACCCCCCATAACTACCTCCTATTTTACCAAATTTTATCACAAGATGCAAGAGAAATTGCGCAACTTTTTATCTTATTTATCAAAAAAAATAATTTTTTCTTGTTTTTTGCGCAAAATTTTGTTCGGAATGTGTACAAGGAACATCGGCGGCGCAAATTTGACGGCAATTTCCCTTGACGGTTTCGCACCATTCATGCTATACTTTTAGAAAAACGGTCGGGCAGGACGTATGAACAAGAACGGTTCGGGTGAGGGGAAACTGAAAGAGATCGCGGAACACTTCGGGGTGAACAAAGCCACGGTGTCGAAAGCGCTGAACGGCGCGACGGACGTTTCGAAGCTGTTGCGCGAACAGATCTGCGCTTATGCGGAGTCGATCGGGTATGTATCCAAGCGCGCGAGCCGCAAAAAGGGCGTGATCGGGATCCTGTGGTGCAAGGAAGAGAAGAGCGACAGCGCATATTACAAGGCGACGGAGTCTTTCCGCAAGGCCGCGGCGGAGGCGAACTATCTGACGGAGACGTTCCGTTTGGAGCAGGGCGCGGACCTGAATGCGTTTTGCGAGCAACACCGTCTTGTGGGTGCGCTTTTGCCGAACATGAAAACGCGTTCTCTCCTCTATACGCAGCTGAAAGCCTCCCGTTTTCCGATGGTACTGCTGGACAGTGACGAAGATTTTGAAAATCCTCTGGTTTCGAGCGTGAAGAGCAACGATCTGAGGGCGGTGAGCCAGGCGGTGAACTATCTGGTGGAAAACGGCCACCGTTTGATTGCGTTTTTGGGCGGCTCGCGGGATTCGCTCGTTGCCGCGGAGCGGTATGCGGGTTACATATTGGGACTTGCGCGCAACGGGATCACCTATCGCTACGATCTGACGTATTTCGGGGATTTTTCCCGAGGATCGGGCGAGGAGGCCGCGGAATACTTTACACGGTATAACAAATACTTTACGGCAATCATTTGCGCGTCGGACAGTATGGCGGTTGGGTTCCAGCGGCAGATGGCGCGTTCGGAAGGGAGGCGTGCGCCCGAAGATTACTCGATCATCGGGTTTGACGATCTGAAATCGGACGAGCGCGGGGCGGCGGAGCTTTCGACGATACGGCAAGATTTCGAGCAGATCGGTGCGGAAGCGTTCCGCGCGTTGAAAGTGACGTTGGAGAGCGGGGCGGGGCAACAGCTGACGGTGAGTTGCCGACAGGTGATGCGCGGGACGACCGCGCCGCATATCCGCTGAGGGATAAGGGGAAAGCAGTGGCGGTTGGGCCGCTGTTTTTTTTGCGCTGTTTTTTGCGCCCCCTCCCCTACCCCTCCCCCGCGCATTCGCGCGGGGGAGGGCAAGAGCGAGAGCGGTTGCCCGTTGCCCCCTCCCCTACCCCTCCCCCGCGCATTCGCGCGGGGGAGGGCAAGAGCGAGAGCGGTTACCCGTTGCCCCCTCCCCTACCCCTCCCCCGCGCATTCGCGCGGGGGAGGGCAAGAGCGAGAGCGGTTGCCCGTTCCCCCCTCCCCTACCCCTCCCCCGCGCATTCGCGCGGGGGAGGGCAAGAGCGCTTTACAAAAGATTGGTGGTGCGCCCCGCAAAAATGCGGGGCGCCTTACTACCTTTTGTGAAATTGTTGCTTGGTTGCTTGCTTCGGTTTCTTATGACTTGTGCAGGGTGAACAGCGTTGCGCCGGAAACACCCGAACCCGCTTTGCTAACGGTAGGCTGCGTTTGGATGAAGATGAATACGCCCGTGGAGCCGTCCGTGCCGTAATTCGACATATAGGATACATCGGTGCCTTGGAGGGTGGTTGCCAGCATTTCCGCCGTGATGGTGAACGAGATGGTTTTTACATTGATCGGCATGGAGTCACCGTCTTTGTTCTTCCAGTCGCCCGCGTCCGATGTAGCCGCCGCGCCGTTGATTTGGAAGATGTTGCGGAACGCGGTCAGCGTTGCGTAGGTATAGTTCTTGCCGAACTGCGAAGCCGAGGTAGCGTTCTCGGTGAAGGTACCCGTCGCCGTCCATTTGGTGCCGTTAAACACCGTAACCATGCCGCCGACATATTTGCCGATGTTGCCCGCGTCGTCCGCCGCCTTCTTCTCGTTGGCGCTTACGGTTCCGTCGCCGTCGACGTCTCCCCAGTTTCGGTCGACCGCAACAGGGTCGCCGCCGACGTTGATCTTGGCCAAATAGTTATAAGCCACGCCGTATTGGGGATTGGGTACATTCTTGATGGAGGGATCATCGCCTACGCCCGCGCCTGTCGTAAGAGAACAATACGTTTCATAGGAGATGGTGTAGGTCCCCGGCTGGGTGATTTTGATCTGTAAGCCGCAGGTTGCTCCGCCGATGTAATACTTCTTTCCTTCGTTGGCGGCGTCGTACATCATATAAAGTCTCTTATCTTTGCCGTTGTGGGAAGTGCGCCAATGGATCACGTTTTCCACCTTTTTGCCGATGCCGCACACCTTGCAATATTCATACCCTGCGGTTTCGGTGGGGCTTGCAGGCGATCTTGCCGTGACGCACACGCCCTTGCTTGTATCTACGACGTACTGGTGTTCGGTGCAGATCTCCTCGTAGGTCATGCCCGTAAGCGTTTCGGTACCCACATACAAGGTTCGCCATGTGTTGTCCGCCAGCTTCTCTTGCCACAAGAGCGAGAACGCCACGGTGAGGATGGGCTGGACGTTTTCCAGATCGTCGCCTGTGGGCATATACGGTTTGCACTTATCGATGTCTTCCTGCGTGACGTAGAAGGAAATGCTCGTGATGTTGGTGGTCGCAAAATTGAGGTTAAAGCCGACGCCGTTCGTTCCGTTGATCTCGACCTTGCTGCGCCACTCCTGATAGTCCATAATGTCCTTCAAGGGGTTGAGAATGGTGCCGGAGCTGTCCTTTGTGCCGCCCGCAAGTTCTTCCGCGGTGATCTCCGTACGCCATGCGCCCCCCTCTATGGTCAGCGGCACGTCTACACGGCTTCCCTTCACGGGCTTTCCGTCCGCACCCAACGTGTATTCAAATCTTTCGGTGCTACTCGGATATCTCGTATACTGTTGCCTTGCGGCATCATGTATCGGGCGGAAGGGGAATGCGCCGAACTCCATCAAATGGAGGCCAAGGTTCTCCATGCCGAGACCCATTTTGTCGAACGTGAAGGTGTATTTGCCGGGTTTGGAAATGAGAACATATTGCTTCTGGATCCCCGTGCCTGTCGACCAGTGGGTGTAATAGTCGCCGTTCTCGTCCGATACGCCTTGCGCGTTCCTCTTGTGATAGAGGTTTTGGCTTCCGCCGACGTTTTCGGGTTCGCTCGCAGTCGTCCTCTTTGCCGTCATGTTCTGCTGGATCTTATCGTCGCGGTATACTTTCTTGTCGGTATCGGGGTCTCTGTCCCACTGCATATAAAATTTGTTAACCGAGCGCCAGGAATCATAACGGATGTCTGCCTTTATCGCGTTACAGGTGTAATTCTCAATGTGGAAGAACTCCTCGTGGCCGCAGGCGGAGCAGGTGGCGTAGAGGCCCTCGTCATCATACTGGCCGTAACCGTCCGGACTTCTCATTGCGAGGTCCAAAACCTCATTCGTGGGATAGCGGGAAGAGCCGCCGAAGAGGAGCAGCGAGTTGCCCTTTTCATCGGTATGGGTACACTTTTCGGGGTTTACATAGCCGCACTTGCACTTGCCCGTCGCGTCGTAGCTGTGGTCCTCTTTGATGACTTCGCCCGTCATCGGGTTGACTTCCGCGTAATCGCACCGCCACTCGGCGTAGCCCTCGGCCTCCGCTTCGAGACCGTTGTTCTCCATTTCGGTGCAGAGTTTCCAGTGCTGGGTGTTGTCGTGGCCGTAGCTTGCCGCGGTCGCCGCGTCGTCGCCGTCGAACTTATGCTCGTGCTGATAGGTGCGGGTCACCGTCAGACAGCTGTATTCCAGGCCCTCTGCCGTAGGACTCCACGTGAGCGTGTAGTAGCCCTTTTTCAAAATTATCGTCGTGGGTTCTTCCGAACCGTCGACCAAAAGATAGGGGCGGATAGAGCCTTGCGTATAGTAGGTGGGGTTCTTGTCTTTATCGGTCGACTTATAAGTCTGCCCCTGATAGTTGTAGAAGCCGATCGAGTCGCCGGGTTGCAGCAAAACGCCGTTCCCGTCGGGACCGTTGTAAGAGAATGTTTCCGTCTCCTCGTTGTATTCGAGCTTATAGTCGGCGCACTCCTCTTTGATCTTGGTGCGGTCGTTGGAGACGTCCTGTGTCCCGAGCTTGATCACGCCGTTGGAAACGGAAATGTTTTGCAATTCGGGCATGGAGGCAACATTGCCGTAGAGATACATCTCGTAGCCGTCTTCAAACCCGCGCTCGTAACCGCAGACGGGGCATTTCAGCACGTCTTCATATACGGCGGGTTTGCCCAGCGCAAGCGAGGGACCGTCGGTGATATAATCTTTGGTATAGGTATGTTCTTTGCGGTCTTTGAGGAGCGTGTTATGCTCGCAATTCGCCTGGTGCCAGTGGTTGGTGTCGTCATAGGTCCATGTGTCGGAATAGGTATGTACGTGCGTATCCGCGTCGCCGCCGTCGCCGCCGCCGCCTTCGCCGCCGCCTTCGCCGCCGCCGCTCTGGGAGGGCATTTTCTCTTGGCATTCGTCGCAATAGCCGTCTTCGTTGGCGTCGACATGCACATGGTCTTTCTTACATGCCGCAAACGCAAACGCGCAAGAGAGCGCCATGATCACGCTGAGCAGTGCAAGTAAGAATTTTTTTCTCATACTTTTCTACCTCTTATTTTTTGTATTTGCCTCTTTGCCCCGAGCGTCTTTGCCGCGCAAACGCGCCCGTGCGGGCCTCTCCCGAGGAGCCGTATAACCCCCCTCCCGAGGAGCCGCCTCGCCCGCGCAACTGCGCAACTTTCGCCGCGGCGCATTTCGGCATAACATTATCTTAGCGCAATTTTTTCAGTTTGTCAATAGTTTTTGCGCAACTTATTTGCGTATTTTGCAAAATTCGCACTTTTATTCTAAGCCGTTGCGCAATCGAACGCCGAAATTTTTTGCTTTGTTGCGCAATTTGCTATGCTTTGCGAACCATTGGCGCCGCTTCTAATCACGTCATTCCGAGCCTGTCGAGGAATCTCTATTCTAAATTGTCATTTCGAGCTTGTCGAGAAATCTCTACCGCTTTATTATAAGGTTGAGATTTCTCCACTCCGCTCGCGTTGCTCGCTTCGGTCGAAATGACAGTAGGAATGTGCGGAGGGATCGCCCCACCCCCCTACCCCCCTCCCACGGAGGGGGTAATACGAGGGGCGGGACCCTTCACTTACTTTGTCGCAAGAAAAAACCATTTTGGGACATGCCAAACGAAAAAATTTTTTGATTTTTTCCGAAACTGTTTTATAATAGGCTTACCATGGACGTCCTACAATTCAACCGCCTCCTCCGCAATATCGGATCGGATCGGCGCGCCCTCGAAAAAATTTATCAGGAATACTATCCCAAACTCGTCTTGCACCTCCGCTACCGCTTCGGCAATCGGCTCTCGCCCGACGACATTGCAGAGGAAGTCTTTCTCGCGCTCATGCGCTCCCCGCCGCAGAGGAAAGTGGATCACCCCACCGCGTGGCTCATGGGGCTTGCCGACCACAAGGCCATCGACCTCTTGCGAAAATACCGCAAGGAAACAGACCTCCCCGAAACCCTCGCCATGCCGCCGCCCTTCGACAACGTGATTTTAAGAAGCGACGTGCGGCAGGAACTCAAAACCCTCGATAAGGAAACGCAGGAGATCGTCTATCTGCACATTTGGGAAGGATACAGCCTCAAAGAAATTTCCGACCTCAAAAACATCGGTTATGAAACGGTGCGAAAGAAAACTTCCCGCGCATACCGACAACTCGAAAAACTCTTTCGGAAAGGAGAAGAACCGTGAAACCCGAAAAATATCTGAAAAAAGCCGCCAAAGCGGAACAACAAAAAATTCTCGAAAACGGCGGGGAACTGCTTGCACGGCTGGAAACGCAAGTCCCGCAGAAAAAGAAAAAACGGCGGGCCGCCGTGTGGCTGTCCGTCGCCGCAACTTCGCTCGCGCTCGTGATCGCCGCCGTCTGCGTGGGCGTGTTTGCGTTCCGCGAAGAAGAAATTCTCTATTATGAAGATAACATCGTAAACGTCGCGTGCGATCAAGACGAACTCAACCGCGCCTGCCGCGAATTTGCAATCGACACAACGGGCTTGCGCGTCTGCGATGTTATAAAGTCCTATGACTCGCCCAGCGGCGACGTGCTGTATTTCTCCATCATCCTGCAAAAGGACAAATTTCTCGCTATCACCATCAGCATCGTCTGCAATCCCCGCTACCATTACCGCAGAGACATTTATTACTCGCTTCCCCTTCACCCGACAGAGGCCCCGCCGCTGCGTTATAGCCTCCGCATCCAACCGTCCAACGGATATTACTTGCTGAGCGGAATGGGAATGATCGAAGGGAAACAGGAGAAAGTGTATATTACCGATTTCTTGGAGATCTCCGACTGCCCGACAGAGGAACCCTTCTTTGAAACGGTCCATAAAATAATCCGCAAGAAATAAAATACCCCTCGGTCGCTTGACTCGCCTGAGTGCCTGCGCTGATTGCGTCGGTAACGACTCGCCTAAGTGCCTGCGCTGATAAGCGCACGTAAAAAGCCCGCGCACTTTTTGGGCGTACGGGCTTTTTTGGCTGACCGAATTAGACATAAAATGAATGAAAAATGAGCCGAACTTAATAGTTCGACTCATTCCTACTTGGCTGCTCCTGTCAGACTCGAACTGACGACACCGCGGTTAACAGCCGCGTGCTCTACCGACTGAGCTAAGGAGCAATAAAAGGTGGCAACTACCTATCCTCCCGGGGTTGAACCCAAGTACTTTCGGCGTGAGAGAGCTTAACTTCTGTGTTCGGGATGGGAACAGGTGGATCCTCTCTGCTATCGTCACCACCATGGTATATAAAGC
>CANRND010000010.1 GCA_947631905.1 uncultured Clostridia bacterium
CGCTCCTTTACTTCTTGCCCTTGCCCGAAGTCTTGCCTTCCTTATGTTCGACATGCTCGCCCTTGTAGCGGATGCCGTATCCGTGATAAGGCTCGGGAACACGGATCGCACGCAGGTTCGCCGCGACCTGTCCCACCAGAACCTTGTCGATCCCGCTGACGGTGATCTCCGTCGGCGAGGGACATTCCAGTTTGATCCCCTCGGGTTCGGTGTATTCGACAGGGTGGGAATAGCCGACGTTGAGGACGAGTTTGTTGCCCTGCTTTGCGACTTTCCAGCCGACGCCTTTCACTTCGAGCCCTTTGGTAAAGCCCTCGGAAACGCCCTTGACCATGCCCGCGATGAGGGCTCTGTAAAGCCCGTGCAAAGCGCCCGTCTCGGTGGCGTTATCGAGCGCGGTGAGAGTGATGTGTCCATCCTCCACCTTGATGTCGATCGCTTTACTTGCGACCTTGCGCGTAAGCGTCCCTTTCGGCCCCTTTACGGTGATGACCGAGTCCTCGTAACCGAGGCTGACGCCGGCGGGGACCGCGATACTCATTTTACCGATTCTCGACATAAACTCCCCTCCTTAATAGACGTAGCAAAGCACTTCGCCGCCCACATTGAGCTTCTTGGCTTGCTTATCCGTCATGATCCCTTGATTGGTGGAGACGATGGCGATACCGAAGCCGCCCATGACTTTGGGCATCTCTTTGGCGCCGCTGTACGTTCTGAGGCCGGGCTTGGAAACTCTGTCGAGTCCGCCGATCACCGAACGTCCGTCCGCATATTTGAGCGTGAGTACGAGCTTCCCGTTAAAGCCGTCCTCCACGGTCTCCACGCCCGCTACGTAACCTTCTTCGAGGAGAATGCGCGCGATCTCCGATTTCATCTTGGAAGCGGGGATCTCCACCGTCTCCTTTTTGACCATGAGCGCGTTTCTGATTCTCGTGAGCATATCTGCGATAGGATCTGTCATCTCTTGCCTCCTTACCAGCTCGATTTCTTCACGCCGGGGATCTGTCCCTTATAGGCGAGATTCCGGAAGCAGATACGGCAGACGCCGTACTTCCGCAAAACCGCGTGCGGTCTCCCACAGATGGAGCAACGGGTATACGCTCTCGTGGAAAACTTGGGGGTTCTCTGCTGTTTATTGATCATTGACTTTTTTGCCATGTTCCTCTCCTCACTTCTTGAAGGGCATTCCGAGCGCCCTCAAAAGCTCTCTCGCTTCCTCGTCCGTCTGCGCCGTCGTGACGATGCACACGTCCATCCCTCTGATCTTTTCCACCTGGTCGTAGGTGATCTCGGGGAAGATCAGCTGTTCCTTCAAGCCTACCGCGTAGTTCCCTCTGCCGTCGAACGCGGTCGCGGACACGCCGCGGAAGTCGCGCACGCGGGGAAGCGCGATGGAAACGAACTTATCGTAGAAGTCGTACATCCGTTTGCCGCGCAAAGTGACTTTGAGACCGATATTCATCCCCTCTCTCACTTTGAAGTTTGCGACAGACTTCGTCGCCTTGCAGTAGATGGGCTTCTGGCCCGTGATGAGTTTCAGCTCGTTTTCGATGATCTGCATGGACTTTTGGTTGTCCTTGATGTCGCCGAGACCGGTATTGATGACGATCTTTTCGATCTTGGGGACCTGCATCACCGTCTTGTAGCCGAATTTCTTCATGAGATAGGGAACGACTTCTTCCCTGTACTGCACGAGAACTCTGCTCGGCTCGGCCTTTTCCGTTGCGGGAGCTTGCTTCTTGCCCGCAGGGGCCTTTGCGCTTTTTTCCGCGGGGGCCTTAGCGGCCTTTTCCGCGGGAGCTTTCTTCGCCTTTGCGGTCTTTTCCGCAGGCTCTTTCTTTTCTGCCATATTTACTCCTTACCGTCGGCATGGTTTTCGCCCGTAACAGCGGACGTTTACTCGACGGGTGCCTCCTTATTGGCTTCTTCGGTCTTCTGGCTGCGTTTTCTCGTCCTCTTCTTGGGCGCTTCCGTCTTTTCTTCGGCGGGAGCCTCCGCTTTCTTGGACTTCTTCGCATACGCCTTGTCGAGTACGGCGCCGCATTTCTTGCAGACGCGGACCTTTTTGCCGTTCACTTCGCTGTGGCCGATCCTCGTCGCCTTGCCGCACTTGTCGCAGACGATCTCCACGTTGGAAACGTCGATGGGCGCCTCTTCCGTGACGATCTTGCTGTTTTCGTTGGCTTTTCTCGCTTTCTCGTGCTTGTGTACGATAGCGACGCCCTCTACGACTACGGTATTGTTCTTGGGAAACGTTGCAAGGACTTTGCCCTGCTTTCCCTTATATTTGCCCGTCAAAACGAGGACATTGTCGTTTACTTTGATGTTCATGGTTTACAGCACCTCCGGAGCGAGGGAAATGATACGCATGTAATCTTTCTCTCTCAGTTCTCTTGCGATGGGTCCAAAGATACGGGTGCCTTTCGGCTGTTTCTGCGCGTCGATGATGACCGCCGCGTTGTCGTCGAAACGGATGTAGGTGCCGTCGGGACGGCGGATCCCCTTTGCGCTTCTGACGATGACCGCTTTCACGACCTCGCCTTTTTTGACGGCGCCGCCGGGGGTAGCGGTCTTGACGGACGCCACGATGACGTCGCCGATGTTGCCCGTTCTGCGGAAAGAGCCGCCCAACACGCGGATGCACATCAGCTCTTTCGCGCCCGAGTTATCCGCCGCTTTCAGTCTTGTTTGGGGTTGAATCATGGTTTGCTCTCCTCCTTGTCCTTACTTCGCCTTCTCGACGATCTGGGCGACGCGCCAATTCTTGTCTTTCGAGAGCTTCCTCGTCTCTACGATGAGGACCTTGTCTCCTACGCCGCATTCGTTCTCTGCATCGTGCGCCTTGAATTTTTTGGTGCGGGTGATCGTCTTTTTGTAGACGGGGTGCTTGCGCTTGTCCGTCACTGCGACGACGACCGTTTTATCCATTTTGTCGGAGACCACGATGCCGACTCTTTCTTTTCTCAAATTTCTTTCCATTTTCGTCTACCTCACGCCTTTAATTCCCGTGCGCGGATCTCCGTGTTCACTCTTGCGATGTCCCGCTTGCACGTCCTGATGGACAGGGGATTTTCGAGCTGCCCCGAAGCATGGCGGAAACGGAGATTGAAGAGTTCCGTTTTGAGTTCTTTGAGCTTCTTTTCAAGCTCGACGTCGGTCATATTGTGAAATTCGTTGCCTTTCATTTGGTTTCACCGCCTTCTGCCGGATTTTCAAGGTCCGCCTTCCTGACGAATTTGCACTTGACGGGGAGTTTATGTCCCGCAAGGCGCATCGCTTCGCGCGCAACATCCTCGGGTACGCCCGCCATTTCGAACATCACTCTGCCCGGTTTTACGATGGCGACCCAATATTCCACCGCGCCCTTACCAGAACCCATACGGGCTTCGGCGGGGTGACGGGTGATGGGCTTGTGGGGGAAGATGTCGATCCACACCTGCCCGCCGCGCTTGATGAAACGGGTCATGGCGATACGGGCCGCCTCGATCTGGTTGGACTTGATCCTGCCCGCTTCCTCCGCCACGAGGCCGTACTCTCCGTACGCCACGAAATTGCCCTTATGCGCCGCGCCCTTCAAAGAGCCGCGGTGCTGTTTTCTTCTCTTCACTCTCTTCGGAATTAACATTACTTGTTGCCTCCTTCCGTCTTCTTCGCGGCTTTCAACACCTCGCCCTTGTAGATCCAGCACTTCACGCCGATCATGCCGAACGTGGTGTGCGCTTCCGCAAAGCCGTAGTCGATGTCCGCCCGCAAGGTTTGAAGCGGGATACTGCCGTCGTGGTAGTGTTCGCTGCCCGCGATCTCACGCCCGTCAAGACGGCCCGAAACCTGCATTTTAACGCCCTTCACGCCGGCGCGCATCGTTCTGCCGATCGCCTGCTTGATGGCTCTTCTGAACGCAACGCGCTTTTCGAGCTGGGCGGCTACGCCCTCCGCCACGAGCTGTGCGTCCGCGTCGGGCTTTCTCACTTCGGTGACGTTGATACCGACCTGCTTGCCGTTCGTGAGCTTGGCGAGATCTTTCTTGATGACCTCGATCTCCGCGCCCGCTTTGCCGATGAGAACGCCGGGACGGCCCGTATGGATGGTGACGACGATCTTGCCCGCCGCCCTCTCGATGAGGATGCGGGAAATTGCCGCCGCGTAGTACTTCTTTTTGAGGAATGTGCGGATGGTGTGATCTTCTTTGAGATAAGCGCTGAACTCCTTCTTGTCGGCATACCACTGGGTATCCCAACCTTTGATGACGCCGACTCTCAAACCGTGAGGATTAACTTTCTGTCCCATGTCAAATATCTCCTTCCGCTTTCTTTACATCGAGGATTACCGTGATGTGGCTCGTTCTTTTGAGGATCGCATGCCCTCTTCCTTTGGAAACGGGTTGCATGCGTTTGAGACTCGTACCGCCGTTCGCATAGCACGCCGCAACCATGAGGTCGCCTCTGTCCATGCCCTGGTTATGCTCCGCGTTTGCGACCGCGCTCATCAACACTTTGAGGGTGGGCGCCGCGCCGCCGTTGGGCATATGCTCTAAAATGGCCTTTGCCTCCGCAACGCTCTTGCCGCGGATGAGATCGAGTACCGTTCTCACTTTGTACGGAGAGATCCTGATATATTTTGCGACTGCATAGGGGCGCTTTTCCTTGATTTGTGCGACCCGTTCTGCTTTTTTCTTCATATTGCCTGCCATTTCTCTTCTCCTTATTTCCCGGGCGCCGTGGTTTTCGCCGTGTGTCCCCTGAACGTCCTCGTGGGAGCGAACTCACCGAGCTTGCAGCCCACCATGTCCTCTGTGATGTAGACGGGAACGTGCTTCCTGCCGTCGTAAACGGCGATCGTATGCCCTACCATCTGAGGGAAGATCGTCGATGCTCTCGACCATGTTTTGAGTACTTTCTTTTCGTTTGCCTCGTTCATCGCCTCGATCCTTGCAAGGAGCTTGGCTTCGACGTAAGGCCCTTTCTTAACACTTCTCGACATTTTTCATCCCTCCTCTCAGTTGATCCTCTTCAAGATGAATTTGCTCGTGGGATTCTTCTTCTTTCTCGTCTTGTAGCCGAGTGCGGGTTTGCCCCACGGCGTTTCGGGACCCGCATGGCCGACGGGAGACTTGCCTTCGCCGCCGCCGTGAGGGTGGTCGTTCGGGTTCATGACCGAGCCGCGGACGGTGGGACGGATCCCGAGGTGACGGGTCTTGCCCGCCTTGCCCACGCGGATGATGTCGTGTTCGAGGTTGCCGACCTGCCCGACCGTCGCCTTGCACTCTGCGGGGATGAGCCTCATCTCGCCCGAGGGCATCTTGATGGTGGCGTACTTCCCTTCGCATGCCATGATCTGGGCGAAGATGCCCGCGCTTCTGGCAACCTGTCCGCCGCGGCCGGGTTTCATCTCGATGTTATGCACGAGGGTGCCGACGGGGATATTTTTGAGGGGAAGGTTGTTGCCTACCTTGATGTCCGCGTTCTCGCCGCTCATGATCGTATCTCCGACGTTGAGCCCGACGGGAGCGAGGATGTAGCGCTTTTCGCCGTCCGCATAGACGAGGAGAGCGATGTTCGCGCTGCGGTTGGGATCGTATTGGATGCTCTTGACTTTTGCGGGGATGTTGTCCTTGTTCCGCTTGAAGTCGATGATGCGGTATTTGCGCTTGTTGCCGCCGCCGATGTGGCGGACGGTGATGCGCCCTGCGTTATTTCTGCCGCCCGACTTGCGCTGGTCTTCCAAAAGCGCGCGCTCGGCGGGTTCTTTGGAAAGTTCCGAATAATCGGGAACGGTCATGAAGCGCCGCGCCGCGGACGTAGGTTTATATCTCTTTACTGCCATTTTCTCTTCTCCTCCCCGTTACGACAACGAATTGAAGTATTCGATGGGTTTGCTGCTCTCTTTGAGCTGCACGACCGCTTTCTTGGTAACGGGCGTATAGCCCTGGTTCCTGCCCATTCTCTTGAGCTTGCCGCGTTGCGTCACCGTGTTCACGCTCTTTACCTGTACGTCGAACATCTGCTCGACGGCGATCTTGATCTGCGTCTTGTTCGCGCTTTTGAGAACTACGAAAGTGTAGCGCTTATCCGCGATCCCGTCGTAACCTTTCTCGGTGAGTACGGGTTTCAAAATGATGTCTTCGGCTGTCATACCGCATAGGCCTCCTCGAGTTTTTTCACCGAACCCGCAGTGAGGACCACAACGGCGTTCGCAACGATTTCGTAGGTATTGATCTCTTCGACGGAGAGGGTGGAAAGTCCTTCGAGGTTTCTCGCCGCGCGGATCACGTCCTCATCCTTTTCGTCCATGACGACGACGGTGCGCTTTTCGAGATGGAGCGCCTTTTGGAACGCCGCCATTTCTTTGGTCTTTGCCTCGGTGACTTTCAGCTCGTCCACAACGAGGAGTTCGCCATCCGCCACTTTCTTGGAAAGCGCGGAAAGAAGCGCGCCTCTCTTCGCCTTGTCGTTCATCTTCTTGGAGAAGTCGCGGCTCTTGGGTGCGAACACCACGCCGCCTTTCGTCCACTGGGGAGCGCGGATGGAACCCTGCCTAGCGCGGCCCGTTTCCTTCTGTCTCCACGGCTTCACGCCGCCGCCGCGCACCTCCGTGCGGGTGAGGGTACTCTTGGTCCCCTGGCGCTGGTTGGAAAGATAGGTAACGACCGCCTGATGGATGAGGGGTTCGTTGTATTCCACGCCGAACACTGCGTCGGAAAGCTCCAACTCGCCGACCTCGGCGCCTTTCATATTATAAACTTTCACGTTTGCCATTTCAGTTCTCCTTCTGCTTCACGCTGTTGGAAATCGTGACGACGCTCCCTTTGGGACCGGGGATCGCGCCCTTGATGAGGATCGCGTTCCGCTCCGCGTCTACCCGCACGACTTCGAGGTTCTGGACGGTGACGTTCTCAACGCCCCAATGTCCCGCGAGGTGCTTGTGCTTGAACACGCGCGAGGGATCGCTGATCGAACCCATGGAACCCGGCTCTCTGTGTACGGGGCCTACGCCGTGGGTCTCTTTGAGACGGTGCTGGTTCCATTTCTTGATGACGCCCGTAAATCCGTGGCCCTTGCTCACGCCCGCGACGTCCACCTTGTCGCCCGCCGCAAAGACGTCCGCCTTCACGAAGTCGCCCACTTGGTAGCCGTCCACCTTGTCAAGGCGCACTTCTTTCAACACCTTGCAGGGTTTTACGCCCGCTTTCTTGAACTGCCCGAGTTCGGGCTTATTGAGCGCTTTCTCGCTCGTTTCGCCGAAGCCGAGTTTGAGCGCCGTGTAGCCGTCGCTCTCCGCCGTCTTTACCTGAACGACGGGGCAGGGACCTGCTTCCACTACGGTGACGGGGATCATTTTCCCGTCCGGCGCAAAGATCTGCGTCATGCCCGCTTTGCGCCCGATGATTGCTTTATTCATGGATAAAGTTCACTCCTTAAAATTTTATTTGTGAAAACCGCTTTTTGCAGTTTTTCAACTTCCGCTTTGTCTGGCTCTTTTAGCCGAGCTTGACCTTGATGTCTACGCCGGCGGGAAGGTGGATGCTGTCGAGTAGCTTGGCGTTGGGCGAATAGATGTCGATGATGCGGCGGTAGGTGCGCATTTCGAACTGTTCGCGCGAATCCTTATCTTTATGGGGACTCCTGAGGATGGTGACGATCTCGCGTTCCGTGGGAAGCGGAATGGGACCTGAGATCTTCGCTCCGCCCTTTTGCATGGTTTCGACGATGCGGCCCGCCGCTTGGTCGACGAGTTCGTGATCGTATGCCGACAATTTGATCCTGATTTTTTGGCCTGCCATTGTTCCTTACTCCTTTTTTATACTAACTTGGTTTTGCTTACGTCAACTTTACCGTGCGTATCGAGGTCTTCGGCAGTAAAAAACACCTTTTGTTTTTGCGGTGTTTTCACGCAAAAGCCTCGGTTAGTCGCAGAAGTCGTGCTTCCACACTTGTCAACGGAAATTATCTGCCGAGGGGCTTTCCTGCCTCGATTTTTCAGTAACTTCCCGTCTCAACCCTATACGCCACAATAACGCAGCTTGATTATAATACCATAATGTCAAGCCGCTTGTCAACGATTTTTATGCGCAAATTCCGACTTTTTCCATCGAATCGGCGCTATTTTTGCCAAAAAACAAAAAAAGAGGAAGAGACCTCTCTCCCTCTTATGGTTTACAGTCTGCCTGCGGCGGCAAGAATGATGATATAGACGATCGTCAGCGCCGCAAGGGTTGCGAGCATGGGAATGACCATCTTCTTCATCACGGTAAAGAACGTGCGCGCCTGTTCTTTGAGCGGCGTCTTTTGCCGCGGCGTTTTTTCTTTCCGCGTGCCGCTCATATCGGCAACGGTGGAACCGTCATCGTAATAGATAACTTTTACTTTCTTCTCTTTCGGCTTTTCCGGAAGCTGTTCCTCCGTTTTTTGTTCCTTTTTGCGCATCAATTCTCCCCGGCTTCGTCCTGCAACGAAACTGCCTTGACGGGGCCATTCACCTCGCCCTGCGGATAGCAATGGCAGGCGGCGAAATGCCCGGGTTCGTACTCTTTATAGACGGGTGCGATGTGGCTGCATATCTCCTTTGCCATCGGGCAACGGGTATGGAACTTGCACCCTTTCGGAGGATTTGCGGGCGAGGGGATGTCCCCTTTCAGCACGATGCGGTTCATCTTCACATCGGGGTTGGGATTGGGTACCGCCGAGAAGAGCGCCTGCGTATAAGGGTGCAGGGGATTTTCGAAAATGCTCTTCTTGTCCCCAAATTCCACCATCGAGCCGAGATACATCACGCCGATCTGGTCGGAAATGTGCTTTACGACGGACAGATCGTGCGAGATGAACACATAGGTAAAGCCCATCGTCGTTTGGAGCTGTTTGAGCAGGTTGATGATCTGCGCCTGGATGGACACGTCGAGCGCGGAGACGGGTTCGTCGCAGATGACGAGCTTGGGCTGGACCGTGAGCGCGCGGGCGATGCAAATTCTTTGGCGCTGGCCGCCCGAGAACTCATGCGGATAGCGTTCGTAATAATAATCGCGCAAGCCGCACTGCTCCATGATTTTAAGGACGTAGTCCTTGACTTCGTTCGGCGGCACGATCTTGTGTACCTTTACGGGTTCGGACAGGATCCCCCCCACCGTACTGCGCGGAGGCAGCGAGGAATAGGGGTCCTGGAAGATGATCTGCATCTGCGTGCGGAGCGGGCGCATTTTGGAGGGCTTGTACTTGGCGATCTCCTGCCCCTCGAAAAAGATCTGCCCGTCCGTGGGTTCGTGGAGCTTTAAGATCGTTCTGCCGAGCGTCGTTTTGCCGCAACCCGATTCGCCCACGATGCCGAGGGTCTCCCCCGCTTTGAGTTTGAACGAGACGTCGTCTACGGCGCGGAGAGATACCAACACCTTGCCCGACATCGACTTTTTGATGGGGAAATATTTTTTGAGGTGCCTGACTTCGAGCAAAACGTCGGGGTCGGGCGGGAGATCCAAATCCGCTTTGGCTTGCGCGTCCCGCGCGGCCTGCTCTTTTTCGGCTTCGAGCGCGTCGTCGAACGAGGCAAATTCTCCGCCCGCCGCCTGTTCCCGTTCCTCTTTCAGCTCCTCTTTTTCGAGCGCCTCTTCGTAAGATTCTGTCTTTTTAATACTCATTGGCGTTCTCCTCGGCGCCGTTTTCGGCGTTTTTGTCTCCGTAAAGATGGCAAGCGACCCAGTGGGTAGGGCTCACCTGTACCATTCCGGGGTAATCTCCGTAGCACTTTTCGTTGCAACCCGAGCAACGCTCGCGGAAATAACAGTAGTTGGGCATATTGACGGGGTTGGGAACATTTCCCGGGATATTGAAGAGGGAATCCGACTTCGAATCCATCGTGGGTTTGCTCTTTTGCAGACCGATCGTATAGGGGTGCTTGGGATCGTGGAAGATCTCGCTCGCCGTCCCCTGTTCGATGATCCTGCCCGCGTACATGACGACGACATAGTCCGCCATTTCCGCGATCACGCCCAAATCGTGGGTGATGAGCAGGATGGAGCCGTTGATACGGTCTTTAAGGCCGCGCAAAAGGTCGAGGATCTGCGCCTGGATGGTGACGTCGAGCGCGGTGGTCGGTTCGTCCGCGATGATGAGGCGGGGATTTCCTTCGAGCGCCATAGCGATCATCACGCGCTGGCGCATGCCGCCCGAAAGCTCGTGCGGGTAAGACTTATACACCCGCTCGGGCATTGCGATGCCCACGAGATTGAGCATCTCGATGGAGCGGCGCTTCGCCTCCTCTTTCGTGGCCCCCGGGACGTGCAGGAGGGTGACTTCGTCGAGCTGGTTCCCGATCGTGAACACGGGGTTGAGCGACGTCATCGGCTCCTGGAAGATCATTGCGATCTGCCGTCCGCGGAGACGGTACATCTCCTTGATGGGCATCTGCGCGATGTCGAACACTTTCTCCTCCATTTCGTAGAGCTTGGTGCCGTATTCGTCGCGCTTCTGTCTGCGCTCGGTGACGGGATTTCCGTCTTTATCGAGTTTTTGCACGAGCAGGGGCTTGAACACTTTTCTTCCCTTCTCGTCCGTCTTCTGCCTGCGCTCGGTGAGCGGCTGTCCATCCTCCCCGAGAACGGGTTCCAAAACGGGTTTGAAGAGCTTTCTGCCCTTTCCGTCCGTGCGTTGGCGGCGCTCTGTAACGGGGTTGCCGTTTTCGTCGAGCTTGGGTTCGAGAATGGGCTTGAACACCTTCTTGCCTTTCTCGTCTCTCTTCTGCCGGCGCTCCGTCACGGGGTTGCCGTTTTCGTCGAGCTTCGGCTCATAGACGGGGCGGGTCATCTTTCTGCCCTTGCTGTCGTTCCTCTGCTTAAATTCCCGCACGGGCTGGCCGTTTTCGTCGAGCATGGGCTTGCCGTTCTTTCCGAGAACGGGATAGAGAATGGGGTTGCCCTCCGCGTCCGTCCACCACACAGGCTCCGTCCCCGTCTTTTTCATGACGGGTTCAAAAACGGGCTGACCGTTTTCATCGTCGTCCCAGACGGGTTCCATCCCCTTTTTCACATAGACGGGTTCAAAAACGGGCTGGCCGTTTTCATCGTCGTCCCAGACGGGTTCCATCCCCTTTTTGTCGTAGACTTGATCGAAGATCGGCTCGCCGTTCTCGTCCTCCGCCCATTCGGGTTCCATGCCCACCTTTTTCATGACGGGTACGTACACGGGCTGGCCGTTTTCATCGTCGTCCCAGACGGGTTCTTTGCCTTTTTTCGCATAGACGGGATCGAAGATCGGCTGGCCGTTTTCGTCGTCCTCCCAAATGGGAATGGGCTTGCCGTCTTCGCCGAGCTTAAAGTCGAACGATTTGAAGCGGATGCCGCCCTCCACGATCTGCCCCTGCGGCCCCTGCAACAGGCGCATGACGGACATGCTCGTGACGGACTTTCCGCAGCCCGACTCGCCCACAATGCCGACCGTTGCGCCCTGCGGCACGTTGAAAGTGACCCCGTTTACCGCTTTCACCACGCCTTGGTCGGTGAAGAAGTAGGAGTGCAGATTTTCGACTTCGAGGATGTTCGCGGGGTCTTTCATCTCGGTGACGAACTCGGATTCTTCCGCCTTGCGGTTCTTGAATTTTTCGAGCCGCTTCATCACCTTGTTGTTTTCTTTGGCGATGGCGCGGACCTCTTTCCCCGAGAGATAGTGCTTTTCCTCTTTTACGGGAGCCTCCCCGCCATCCGTCTTTTTCTTAAACAAATTCATGTCATCTCCTCATCTTGGGGTCGAGCGCGTCCCTCAGGCCGTCGCCCACAAAGTTGAACCCGAGTACTGCAATGATGATGCAAATTCCGGGCGGCCCCCAGATGTTGAAGTAGTTTTCAAGGACCTCGGCGTCCTCTGCCGCGCTGACCATAGACCCCCAGGAAGCATAGGGGGGCAGCACGCCGAGTCCTAAATAGGAGAGCGACGCTTCATACAAGATCATACTGCCGAGCGAGAGCGTCATCGAAACGATGAGCTGGGGCATGACGTTCGGCACGAGGTGTTTGAAGATCTTCCGCGCCGTGGAGTACCCCATCGCCTCCGCCGCTACCATGTATTCCTGTTCGCGCAGGAACAATATTTGTCCGCGCACGAGGCGCGCCGTCCCCGACCATGAGAACACGGTCAAAAAGATCATGAGATAGTAGATACGGTCGCCGCCTCTCACCCCCATCGCGTCCAGCACCGAGCCTAAGATCAGCAGGATGGGAAGCCCGGGCAGACACATCAGAATATCGCAGATACGCATGATGACGTTGTCCACCTTTCCGCCGAAATAGCCCGCGATACCGCCGAAGATAACGCCGATGATCATGATCGCAAACACGGCGATAAAGCTGATGGCGATGGATTTCTGCCCGCCGTACATGAGACGGACGAACACGTCGAGGCCCGTCTGGTCGGTGCCGAGCCAGTGCGCGCGGCTCGGGTAGGAACGTTTATTGATGCGCGCTTGCGTTTCCACGACCTGGTAGAAGCGGTCTACGATCTGCTCCCCGTTTTCGTCGAGTACGGGCGCGCCGTTTTCTACGCGCGGGACCTCTACGAGTTTGGAGTTTTCATAGCTGATGGGGCCGTTATAGTCGGTCTCCGTTTCGCCCCATCCGCCGTATTCGTTGGGAATGGCGGACATGATGAGCGGTCCCACCCACGAGAACAGGATGAGAGAGAGGATCATGACAAGCCCGATGATGGAGAGTTTGCTGCGGAAGAACCGGCGGGCGACCATCCGCCCGGGGGACATGAGCCGCACGTTTTTATCGAGGGGCTTTTCGCCGTCCTCCGCGCCCGCGCCGTTTTCGGGGAGACCTTCGGGTAGGTTCGCCGCGGGACCCGTTAAAGTTTCGTTGAATTCTTCGTTCATGCGGGGACCTCCTTTAAGCGAGTTTTACCCGAGGGTCTACGACCATATACATGAGGTCGGAAAGCAGCACGCCGATGACGGAGAGGAGTGCAAGGAACATGTTATAGGTCATGATGACGGGAATATCGCCCGCCTGCGTTGCGGCGAGCGCCCAGTTCCCGATGCCGGGGAGATTGAACACTTTCTCCGTGATCATTGCGCCCGAGAAGAGGGAGGGAAGCACGCCCGCCATCATCGTCACGATGGGGATCATCGTGTTGCGGAACGCGTGCTTGTAGATGACTTTCGTCTCTTTCAGCCCCTTTGCCCGCGCCGTGCGGATATAGTCGGAGTTCAGCACTTCGAGCATATTGGTACGCATATAGCGCATGGTGCCGCCGATGCCTAAGATGACCGTGGACGCGACGGGCAGGGTGATGTGGCGCAGATAGTCGCCGATCTTTCCGAAGAACGTGAAATCCGCCGCGGCATTTTCGAGACCCGCGGGATAGAACCAATTCAGCGGGGCCGTTGCAAACGCTTTCTGCAAAACTCTGCCGAGGAAGAAGCTCGGGAGCGAAATGCCGATCATGACGAGGACGGTTACCACGTAGTCGCGGATGGAATACTGGTGGGTCGCCGCGGTGACGCCGAGCGGGATGGCGATCATGTATTCGAAGATGATCGCAATAAACGCGATGATGAACGAAACACCCATATGGTTGGCAATCTCGGAAACGACCTCGCCGCCCGAGACGAAACTCACGCCGAAGTCGAGACGGCACAGCGACCAGAGCCACGAGCCGTAGCCCTGCAAAATGCCTAAAAAGCTCGAATCGGAGAGATTGTAGCGCTCATACATCTTCTCAATGGTCTCCTGCGGGACCTGCGCGCCGCCCTGGTTCATAGCCGACAGCTTCTGCATGACGAAGTCCACGGGCATGCATCTTACGAGGATGTAGATGATCAGGGAAACGCCGACCAGAATGATGATCGAAAGCCCCAACCGTTTGAAAATATATTTGAGCATAATTTAACTCCATAGTCCTGCCGTGGGGTCCACGGCAGGACTGTTTGTTTTTTCGGGAAGCGGGTCCCCTTTGGGGAGTCCGCCCTTTCTTTTTCACGGCCGCATGCCGCGGGCCGCCCTCGGGGAATTATTTGGTAAATTCGAGTTCCCAGATCTTGGCAAGGGGCGAGGTGTAGGGATTGACCGCAAGCTGGCCCTGTTCGTTGTGCGGCATAGAGCTTTCCTCGATGACGTTGAGGTTATAAGCGTACAACGTCTTTCTCTGGTAGAGCGGAAGCTCTACGGCAAGGTCGAGAACATAGCTCATCGCGTCTTTGTACTTGGCGGCACGATCGGCGATAACGTCGGTCTCGCGCGCTTCGTCGATCAGGACGGAGAGTTTGTTGAGAATATCTCTCTCTTCCTTGTATTCGCTCTGCGCCGTATCCTTGATGGAGGGATAACCCCAGGCAAGCACGCTGGTCGCGGTGGAGTTCTTATGATACACCTGATACATATCGGGGTCGATCGTGGAACCCCACGCTGCCGCCCATACGGCAAGGGAACCTGTGGAGAGCTTGGTGAGCCCGTTGGCGTCGGGCTTGATGGAAACTTTCCATCCGCATTCGTCGTTCAGAATATCCATTGCGTTCTTGAACACAAGATATGCGGGGTGGTCGTACATGTTGGCGCCTGCAATGGTGAATTCGATTTCGAGCGCGGAGTTCCCGGCCGCTACGTTCGCCTGCGCCATATACTGCTTGATGAGTTTCACCGCATTTTCCTTGTCGGTGTATTTGGTGTACTCATGCTTGTTGTCGTCGTCCTTGTTCGCGGTGGGGTTGGTGCCGTCGTAAGTGGTACCCGTCTTTCTCGGATAAGCCCAGCTCACGCAGGACATCGGCCAATAGATATTTTCCGCCGTGCCGGCCAGATAGTATTCGAGCGCGAGCGAGGTATCCATCGCCGCCATAATGGCTTTACGGAGTTCGAGCTTCGGCACTTTTGCGGCGTTGATGCCGATGTAGCCGTAGCCGAGCTGCCAGCTGTCCACAGAGCCGACGCCCTTGCCTTTCAGCTTATCGATCTTCTCCGCGTTCTTTTTGGTGAACTGCGGGCTGACAAAGTGGACCTGTCCGCTTTCGAGAGTGGAAAGCGCGTTGGAAACAGACAGCTCCATGTAACGCATATGCTCGATTTTGGGAACGCACGGCGTTACGCCGTCGAGCGAGAAGTTGTGGTTCGCCTTGTAATAGACGATATTATTCTCAAAGAAACCCTCTGCGGTGGGTTGGTCTCTGTCGTTTTTATCCGTTGCGATGTAGGGACCCGCGCCCAGCGGCACTTTGGTCTTTTTCACGCCCCAGCTGTTGTCGCCCTGCAAAATGGTCGTCTGGAAGTCGGAATCCGCCCACGCGACGCCGAACTTGTTGCTCGCAATATCCACTTCGCCAACGTTTTGCCAGCAGGATCTCTTCAAGAGTTCCTCATTCGAAGCGGTATCGGGGATCGCAAGATTTTTCTTTGCGAGAGCGGTCTGCGCGCCCTTGTCGGAATAATAGTGATAGGGCGCTACGGTGAAGCCGAAGTTCCACTTCGCTTTGGGGTCGATCTTGTTGATGGTGATGCGCAGAACGTCGTATTCGCCGGCATTTTGGGGAGTGCCGTCGGGGTTGTGGTCGTGCGCGACGGGATAGCTCTTATCGCCGATGTCGACTTTGGTCTCCTGCGTGGTATGGCCGAGGGAGACGATCCCCGAAACATTCTTATGTTTGAGTTCCGTGCCGTCCACGTCTCTGTGGAGGAGAATATCTTTCGCCTTGCCGGTGAACTCGGTGAGCAGCTGCGTACCCGTCGCCCAGTATTGCAAAACCTGGTCGAGCGCGCCCTGCGTGTTGCTTCTGTAAACGAAATCGATCGCCTGCTCTTCGTTCGTGATGGTGTTGGGGTTATAGCTCAGGGTTGCCTTTTCGATCTTCTCCATGTTTTTCCCTTTGCCCGCTTCGGTCGGATACTCGACCTGCACGAGGTGTTCCGCATACATGAAAGAAATGATCTCGTCGAAGCCCGTTCCGATCTGCTGTCCGCTGTAATAAATGGGCGCGGACTTGTAGGGTTCCTCCGTGTAGGAACTGCGCGCGCTCTTATAGTCGCTTTTAAGTTCTTCCTTGAACTTGTCGAGCGCGTTCTGGTAGTCCTCCCAAAGCTGGTCGCATGCCGCCTCATAGTCCTCTAAGCCGATCGCTTCGAGATAGCTGTCGGGAAGAGGATAATCGGGATTGCCGCCATTATGATAGGCTTCTTTCATCGCCGCGATCGCGTTCTTCATGTCCGTCTCGCTCGCCGAATGTGCTGCGCTCGGGGAAGGATCGTCCATCTGCGCGACTTCGCGGTAAAAATCCACCAACGCCTGTATGCGGTTCCGTGCATAGTTGTTTGCGCTGTTGTTGGTTTCCTCGTCCGCGTTGTCGTCGCTCGTATTCTTCTGCGTTCTGTATGCCTGCAAGCCCACGATGTCCGTCGAATACATGGTGGTGGACCCCGTGTAAGCGGGATCGAGATAGACATAGAGATTGAACATGACGTCGTTCATCGTGAGCGGTACGCCGTCCGAGAATTTGAGCCCGTTTTTGAGGACGTAATAATAAGAGGTGGTGTCCGTTGCGGGATCGTATTCGCTCTTATAGTCGAGAACGACGGTGGGTTCGTCGTTTCCGTAGGCAAGATCGCCGTTTTCGTCCGTGGAGAGCATGGAGATCTGGGTCTGGCCTACGACGTCCATATCCGTGCCTGCGGTGGAATAGAACGGGTTGTAAAGCTCGTTCAGATCTTCCGTCATGATGACGAGCGCCGCCTTGTCGGAGGGGATGCCGCCGCAACCTGCGAGGAGACTGACGCTCCCCATGCAAAGCACCGAACCGACTGTGAGTGCGATTGCACGTAGCGCAAATTTCTTTTTCATTTTCCTATACTCCTTTTCTTGATTTCGCTATATAAAAATTTATATCAACCGATTTTGATTTCGCCCGTGGCGGAGTCCGCGACGGAGGCGGAAATGCGATCCGTTTTTAAGACGATCCTATCGCCGATCTGCACGCCGCCCGTGACGAAGTTGCCCGTCAAAAGCCCGATCTGGTAGGGATACGTGGGTGTGGCCAGCCCCGTATCGGGGTTGAAGCCTCTGTCGTAATAGACGGTGTCCGCGATGAAGAGTTCGCCCGAAACCGTTACGTTGGTCAGAGTCGCTTCTGCGCTCATCTCGCCCGCGAAAAGCCCGAACATTGCACCCGTTTTGCGGGAAGCCGCTTCGAGATTATAAGTAATGTTCCCAAACGTGATGTTCTCGAACGCTGCGGTTTCGGAGATCGTGCCGAACAGCCCGCCCCGCGTGTCTTCCGCCGAGGTCTGATGAATGGTAACGCCCGAGATCGTATGGTTGTTGCCGCGGAACGTACCCGTGAAACTGCCCTGGCTGAATGCGGTGGGCCATTCGTCCTCTTCGCCGTATTCGAGGTCGGCAAGCAATTCGAAACTGCGCGCCGCGCCCGCGTTTGCCGCAAGCTGTTCTTTGGTTTTGATGCGGTACCAAACGCCCTTTTCCCATTTGGCGAAGTAGCGGGTGACATTCCCCGTTGCGGTGGCCGTCTCCTCGTCCCACGTGCCGTGGTTTTCGAGGACGGTCAACGCTCCCGTGCCGTTTGCAAAGTCCTCTTCGGTGGCGTAAGCGTTGACAAACGTCTTGTCTGCGGGGGTGGAGAAGTCGCCGTATTCGAGCGCGCCCGTCTCATCGTTCCAGACGGGAACGGAGAGCGTGCCGAGGTCCTCATGAATGGGATTGAAGCGGCGGGAAGAGACGGAATACCACGTCTTTCCGTTGTCGAGGAAAGATACGCCGCCGCAGGTCTCGGTAATGGTTTTTCCGTTCTCGTCCACCTCGCCCGTATCGATCTGCGCGGTGCAGCGCTCGGGCTTGGTCTCTTGGTGATAGGCGGTTCCGCACTTTTCGCAAACCCATTCCTCTTCCTGTCCCTGCAACTCATAGGAGAACTCGGGGACCCACGCCGCGTAGAGCGTGAACGCATATCCGCCGTCCTCTTCGTATACGAAATCGTTGCGTTTGAGGAGAGAGCTGAAATCCCATTTTTCCGCATAAGTATAGCCCTGCGGCTTGCCGTATGCGGAATAATAGGTCTTTTGCACGTTGCCGTCGTCGTCATACACGGGATTTCCGCCCGCGTCGAGAAGGTCGGTCTCTACGTCGCAGAGGTTCCCCTCTTCGTCGAGCGGGTTTCCGTTCCCGTCCACACGGGGCGAGCGCACGGCGTACCATCCCGCAAGAAAGTAGCCGTCCCGCTCCACGTTGAAGCTGTCGGTGCCGATCGGGCCTTTCCCCGTATCCTGGGGTTCATACAGCTTGATCCCCTTTTGTACGTCCTCGTACCGATAGGTATTCACGATCTTGCTGTCGTTTTTTCCCGCGGCCTTGCCCCCGTTCGCGTCGTAACAGACGGAGAACGTATAGCCCTCTTGCGCGTAGTCTTTGTAGGGACTATCGTTGGAACTGCACGCGCCGAAGATGAGCGTCCCCGCGCACAGCGCCGCAAGCCCGATGATGATCTTCGTTCTCTTTCTCATATTATTTGTCGTCCGATGATTGTTCGGTCCCCTCTTGGGGTTCCGTTTGTTCGGTCTCTTCCTTATTTTCCTCTTCCGCGCTTTCTGCCGCGTCGGCGTCTTGCGTCTCTTCGGTCTCTTCGGAGGTTTCGCCCTCGGTTTCGGACGTCTCTTCCGCAGGTTCGGTCCCGTCCGTCTCCCCTTTCTTGGACTTTTTGAGGAGCAGGACCGCTACGACCGCCGCAATCGCCGCGACCGCGACAACACCCGCTACGATATACAGCCAGAGATAAGGGTTCCCTTGGGGCGTATTGTCCTCGTCGGGGCCTTTCTCCTGCGAGTGCAGATAGCTGATGCGGTTCTCCGCGGTGAGGAGTTTTTGCAGATTTTCATTGTAAACGCAACCCTGCTGGTCGGGATTGAGCGCGTCGTAGAGTTCTCTGATGTGCTTCACCGTCGCCTCGTCTTCGAGGGACACGGTCTCGGGCAGAGCGTCGATGAGGTCGATGACAAGCTGTGCGTCGTCGCTGACCGCCGTCGGGCCGTTGAGGATCACGTCAAAGTACTGTCCGTAGATGAAGTTCTCATAGCCCGTGCCGTTAATGGGGCGGACCATGACGAGCGTCTTGTTCTTGTGAACTTCTCTTCCTTCGGGGGTGCCGATCGCCGCAACGAAGTTCGCGCCGAAGAGGATCCCCGTGGGATCGGCGCTCCACGTGCGGTACGGAACGATTTCCGCCCCGTAATATGTGCCTCTGAAATTGTAACTGCCCACGTTATAGAGGAGATAGTTCGAGATACCCGAATCGCCCGTTCTTCCGAGCGCGAACTCGGCGTCGTACTGCTCTTCGAGGATCGGGGCTTCGATGCTCGTAAATGCGACCGCCGCAAGCTGGTTGCATTCGTAGAACGCTTTATCGCCGATCGCCTTTACGCGGCGGCCGATTTCCACGGAGTAGAGCTTGGAGCCGAGGAACGCCCGCGCGCCTATGCGCACAACGTCTTTCGCTACGGTGAACGATTCTCCTTTCTTCTCGATAGGATAGGTGATCAAAACGTATCCGTTGGGGCATCTGCCGAAGAGAACGCCGTCGACAACTTTTGCGTTTTCGCCGAGGCCGAAAGTGGTTTCGCCCGCGTCGTTCTTGAAATCTCCGATCTTACATCCTGCGAACGGATTTTCTCCCAACAGCGTGAGGTTTTCGCCGAGTTTCACGGATTTGAGCTTGCTGTCCGCGAACGCGAAGTTGCCGAGGAGGGAAACGCCCGAAAGGTCGGCGGTTTCAAGCGCGGTTTGTTCAAACGCCTGCGCGCCGATAGAGGCCGCTTTTTCGAGATTGTTGACCGTTGCAAGTTGCGTGCAACCCGAGAACGCGCTCGCGCCAACCGCAGCGTTTTCCGCAAGGGAGACCGCCTTGATCGCCGTGTCCGTAAACGCGCCCACGCCGACGGAAGCAAGTTCTCCCGCCTCGAAGCCCATAAGCGCGGTGCAGCCGTAGAACGTTTCGGCGGGAACATTGTCGAGCCACTCGGGAAGTTTTACGGTCGTAAGGGAAAGATTTTGCCCGAACGCGCCCGCCCCGAGCGGAGTTTCCGCTTCGGGATCGAGGCCCGAAAGATCGATTTCGGTGAATGCCGCGGCAAAAGGCGTTGCGCGGACGGCCACCAGACCGACGTCGGAATAATTTACATATTCAAGCTGCTGCCCCATGAACGCATAGTTGCCGATGGACTTCACTTTGGAGAAGTCGATGTCGCTGAGATAATGGCAACCGCTGAACGCTTCGTCTCCGATCACCGTACCCTCGCCGAGCGTCACCGTCGTCAAACGGCCGCCGATGGAGATCGTTCCGCCGCTCGTTGTAGGCAGGTTGTAACTGCCCGAGCCCGCACCCTGGAAAGCAAAACCGCCGATCGTTACATTCTTGCCGATCGTAACACTCGTCAGCGAGGACAAGTAGGGGTTGATATAGGTGGGGATCGACTGTGTGTTTGTGACGTAGGTATTGCCGCTGCTGATGGGACCGCCCGTCAGAGTGGCAACGCTGATCGCGGAGAACGCGCCGTTCCCGATCGTAACGTTGTCCCCGACCGTGACGGTGGTCATGGCGTAATTCGCAAAGAACGCACCCTCGCCGAGAACGGTCTGCGCGCCCACGCTCACCGTACGGAGCGAGTAGTTCTGCGCAAACGCATACTCACCGATTTTCATGTTTTCGGGCAGAGTCACGGTAAGAAGATTGGTCGCGGAGAACGCGCGCTCGCCCACCGTTATGCCGGGGTTCAAAGTCGGAAGGGTGGTGATGGCGGTGCGGAAGAACGCATAGTCGCCCACGCTTTCAAGCCGTCCCAGCGAAACGGAACTGAGTTGCTGGCAATTCGAGAAAGCGTAGTCCCCCACTTTCGTTACGGCGGGCATAGTCACTTGCGTAAGGCCCGCGGCAACGGAGAACGCGCCTTCGCCGATCTCGGTGATCTGCGTATCGCGGAACGTCATTGTGGCGGGAGCGATGAGCGCAAGAACGCCCGTATCTTTTTCGAGAAGATACTGCCCGTTGGGCGAAGCCGTAAAGTTGGGGTTGGCGGGATCGACTTCGAGCCTTGAAATCTTGGTGCCGCGGAGGGCATAGTCGCCGATGACTTCCACGTCCGCGCCGATTTTGAGCTTGCTAAGCGCCGTGCATCCGGCGAAGAGCTGTTCGGGCAGAACGGAGGCGTTGAGTTCCATCACCTGGATCTTCGAGCAACCGTAGAACGCCTGCGCGCCGATCTTGACTTTCCGCGCCGAGATGGAGACGCTTTCAATGGCCGAGTCGCCCGCAAACGCCTGCGCGCCGATAGATTGGGTCGTGGCGGGAAGCGAAACGCCGATAAGCCCCGCGTTTGCGAACGCGCCGTCCCCGATCGCCACGATGGAGCGGAACGGGAAGCTCGTCAGCAAGCCGCAATTTTCGAACGCCTGCTGGTTGATGAATTGCAGATTGTTCTCTCCATTGAACTTGACGGTGGCAAGCGATCTGCAATCGCGGAAAGCGCCCGTCTGGATCTTCGTCAACG
This sequence comes from uncultured Clostridia bacterium, assembly GCA_947631905.1. Taxonomy (GTDB): domain Bacteria; phylum Bacillota; class Clostridia; order Christensenellales; family Borkfalkiaceae; genus Gallimonas. Next base: position 21,512 of record CANRND010000010.1, read on the forward strand.
TAGAGGGGAACGTTACGGAGCGCAAATTCGTGAGGCCCGCAAAGGCGTACATGCCGATGGTCTTGACGCCCTCGGGAATGACGACTTCGGTGATGATGTCGTTGCCGATATACCACTGTTTGCTGTAAAGCGGGTCCTCTTCGGTGATCTCGTCGCCCGCGGCGAGGTCTTTCGGCACAAGTTCGTAGTTGGAGAACGCGAACTGCTGGATCTCCGTAATGCCGAGGTCGAGAGGGATCTCCACCTTATCCCCGAGGCCCATATAGCTGAGAAGATACGGCCCGTTCGTGGTGTAAGGCGCTTTCACCGTGACGGAGATGGAACGCGTCATAATGGTGGACTTATATTCCCCCGTGTCGGGATCGCGCATATACAGGCGGACGGAAATATTCGCGGAACGCTCGTAATTGAGCGGTTTGCCGCTCGTGTCCACGTTCTTCGCGGTGATCTGCCCCGTCTCCTTGTTCACTTCCACCACATTGGGGTTGCTCGAAGTGAACTCCACTTTATATTCGCTTTCGTCGAAATACCCTCTCAGATCGTATTGGATGGTAACGGATTCGGAGGGAAGCATTTTGAGCGAGTAGCTATCCGAAGAAAACAGGACGATGTCCCCCGCTTCGGTAGCGCCGAGATCGCGCTCGTCGCTCGAAAGGAAGTAGTAGACGCGGTTGACTTCGTAACCCGTCAAACGGAAGTTCTCCGCAATGGGACGGTCGAAATCTTCGAACTCATCATCTTCGGGTTTCCAGACGTGTACTTTTACTTTCGTTGTGATCGCGGGGTTGTGGTTGCTCGTTGCGGTGAGTTCCGCGTCGCCCGAGGAAACGCCGATGAGCTTGCCGTTGACGACCCGCGCGACTTTCTCGTCGCTCGAAGTATAAATGATGCTCTCCGCCCATGCCACGTCCTGCGAAGGGCTGATCGTGGGTTTGAGACGGTAGATCTCGTTGGGAGAGATGTTGATCACGTCTTCCTCGAAATCGATTTTGCCGATCTCGTCGGGGATCGTAAGCTCGAACATGGAAACGTTCTGCGCGCAGTCCACAAGCTGTACGAGGAAACTGTTCTTACTGTAAGATTCCTCCTTGATGATGTTCAGGCTGTCGGTAAGATCGATCTGTACGACGCTCGTGGAGTTGCGCCCGCCGTTGACAGGAACGATGTAGCGGTCAAAACTGTAAAACCCGTACGGGGCGTCGGCGCCTGGTTCGCTTTCGACGAGATAACCCGGGATGATGCCGCGCACATAATGATTGTCGTATACGCTGATATTTGCGTAGAGCCTGTTCGTTTCGGTGTCCCTGTCGTACTCGTAGGTATATTCCACGCCCGTGACGATGGGAGCGGTGAAATCGGCGTAGAACGGGAACTCGAACGTGTTGTTGGCAACGCTGCCGTCCTTGTAGTCGATATAGCCCGTCAAACGGAAGAGATACTTGGTATTGTTTTTGAGATCGTAATCCGCCGCGCTGAAATCCACGTCGAAACTGCTGCCGTAGATCGCGCCGCCGTAGTTATACGCCTTGGACAGGTTGCGCTCTTCCTTTGCGAACACGAGTTCGCCCGTCGTGGTATCGGTGACGGTCGCCACCATCCGCTTCGCGCCGCGCAGAAGCCCGAGCTGTACGCTGTAAATGGAGTTGATGCCGCCGCCCTCGCCCGTTTGGTTGGTGAGCGCGATGTGGTCCCTGTCCGCGGAGATCTTGTTCGTGGAGCTGGGGTCCTGCAAGAACGGGAACGCGCCGAGATAGGCGATGTAGTCGTCGTACAGACCGCCGATGGGACGGGTCGCATAAGCGTCGGGGAGAGTCTTTTCGAGCGTCTCTTTGCTGTCGTCGAGTTCGTCCGCGTTGGTCGCAAAGTAGTCGAGGTCGAAGAGAGGCGCCGCGCTCCACGAACCGTAGAACGCGAGGAAAGGTGCGTTCAGATCGTACTTGTTGCTGCCGTTGCTCCTGTCTTTGAGCGTGACGAACCCTTCCACATACATGCCGTTTTTGAAAGAACGTTCGATGTATTCTTTATTCTCTTCGGTAAGGGTCACCGTGAGGGTGACGGTTGCGGTGGTTTTGCCGCTGACCGTGACGGAATTTCCCGAACGGGTGCAGTTTTCGGCTCCGGTCACTTCGATCTTCGCGCCGTCGAGCAGATAGCCTTTTTCCGTAACGGTGGTATCGCCCTTGTAGGTGAGGACCTCGCTCACGCCCTCCGTCATCACGGTCGCGCTCACATCGTAAGAAACGTTGCTGTTTCCGATGTTGACGATGTTGAACTTCATCGTGTACACGCCCGTTTTGCCGGGGTCGTCGCCGAGTTCGATCTTGGCCTTATCCATGATCTCGCCCGAATCCCGGTCGAACGTCTCCAAATATGCGGGCGAGTGGGTGGATTTTTCGAGATTGGCAAGCCCCGCGCCCTGTTTTCTCACGGAGAACGGAAGCCCGTTGGTGTTGAGCGCAATGTCCGCGGTGGACATCATGATCTGGTTCACGGTTGCGGTGATCTTGCGCCTGGTCTCGGGATCGTTGCCCTCGAACCCGAAGTTATCTTTCACGTATTGGCGGACAAGCGCCGTAACGCCCGCCTGGTTGGGGGACGCCATCGAGGTACCCGACATTCTGTCGTAGCTCTGCCCGGGGATGGCGGAATAGATGTCGCCGCCGTGCGCCGTGATCTCGGGTTTGATGCGGAGATCGGGCGTGGGACCCCACGAGGAGAAGTCGGACATGAACGGACCCGCTTCCTGAGAGCGGCTGATCCTGATCTTCTTCGTAGCGGCTCTCAGAAGCAGTTCGCCGTCGTCCCGCGAAAGGGAGCAGACGGGATAGTTGCCGAGCCGCCCGACGTTCATCGAGATCGTACCCGAAACGTTGTTATAGATGATGCAGCCCACCGCGCCGTATTTGCGCGCAAGGCTCGCTTTTTCTTCGAAGTTGGTCTGGCCTCTGCAAATGAGCGCGATCTTGCCGTCGAGCCGTCCGTTGGACTTGCCCGTGCCGTCGTCGTATTCCATGAAGTTCTGCGCGCTGCCGATGCCGGGGATGATCTCATACTCGAAATCCCACGTATCCGCGCCCGCGGTCACATAGCCCTGTTCCGCGCCGTACGCCAAGATCTCTTCGACGAAATCTTTGGGTTCCGCCGCGCTGTCGGAGGCCTCGGTGAAATAGATGATCGTTTCGCCCAGTTTGAGATAGGGCGTTTTCACACCGCTGATGGAGGCGACGGAGAGAGCCGCGTCGTAAGTGGAGGGCGAACCGACGGTGGAAGAGTCGGGATTGCTCGTAAGCCCGAGGTTGCCGTTCTTTTCCGAACCGAAAGTGGAGTTATAGCTGTTGGAGGCGGCCACCACAAGGCTGATGCCCTGCTCTTTGATCCTGTCGTACACCGCATAGCGCTGGTCCGAGTCCACCTCTCTCGTAAAGCCCGCGGCGGAGCCGAGGGACATGTTGATGACGTCTACGCCGAGTTTCACGCAGTCTTCGAGGGCGGCGACGATCCACGAGGTCCTTGCGCCGTCCGTTCTGTCGGAGAATGTCTTCATCACGGCGAGCTGTGCGTTGGGCGCGACCCCTCTGATGCCGTTTTCGTTCACGTCTCTGTCGTTGCCGACCATAACGCCCGCCACGTGGGTGCCGTGTTCGTTGTAAATGGGCGAAACGTCGTCGTCCTTATCCGCGTAGTCGTAAGCGTAGGGGACCTTGCGGCTCAAATAGACGTTCGCCGCCGTCAGACCGGGGGTCGTTTTGGCGGCTTCGAGTTCCCCCACCACCGTGCGCAAAGTTGCGGGCGTGATCACGTCCGAAGCCGCGTCCGGGGTAAAGCGGGCGGGATCGAACGCGGTGTGCGTAGAATCGAGACCGGTATCGAGTACGGCGATGACCGTACCCGTGCCGTCGTATTCGGAATCGGAGCTGTCGAAAATACCCGTGTCGTACACGTTGACTTTGTTTTCGACGACCTGCGTCTCGCACGCGGCGTACTCTTCGCCGACCATTACGCTCGCCTGCCCTTTCACGGCGTTGCAGAGCGTGTTAAAGGCGCTCGCCTTGATGATGACTTCCACGCCGCCGAGGAGGGTATCGAAGCGGTCGCCCGTCTCGTACTGCACGCCCGCGTTGGTGAGTTTCGTCAAAAGCGCGTTGCTCTTCTTTGCAATGGCGGAAGATACCGCTTTCCCCTCGCGGGTCGCGGCATACTCGCCCACCGTCATATCCCCGCCGAACGCGTTAAAGCCGTCGAGGACGGTATCGCTCTCCACGCCGAGGATCACGGAGATCTCACGGTCGCCCGCTACGCCCTCCGGGAGTTTTTCTACCACGGAACTGTCGAAATATTGCGAAAGATCGCTGCCGACCGCTCCCGTAACGTCGACAACTTCGCCCTTCTCTGCGCCGCTGCTGGCAGACAACGTTTTTCCGTGCGATTGCAAAGAAGGCAATACCGCCGAAAAAACCATCGTGCCGGAGAGTATCAAAGCGGACATTCCGAGAAGAAATTTCCTTTTGGACTTCATGTTGTTTTACCTCCGAGAAGTTCTTTCTTCGAGCATTATACCGTACTATTATAACCGAATGGAATTTTTTTTGCAAGCATTTCAACGGGCCAAAAATGCGCGCTTTCCCTTTATAAAGCAAAATTATTCATAAAACATGAAAATTTCGTGAAAATATTCATGTTTATTCATAAATAAAGATATAAGTATTACTTATAATTTATGCAGATATGCGTAAATATGCAAACCCGCCCCGAATTTGTTCTCAATACTTTTTGCAAATCGGGGAGCGCGGGAAAAAACGGTCCGCAAAAAAGAAAGTTTCGAACAATTTCTGCAAGCGGCAAACAACTTTTCGGGGGTCGCGGGCGGGAATAAATATTTTTCCAAGAAAAGGAGAAAGAAAAATATGAAAAATTCGTGAAATTTTTTGCAAAATAACCCGCCACAAGATATGGTGTGTCGGCGCGCGCCCGAACGCAATTTTTGGCGCAAAAAGCGCCTTTTTTTCGGACCATGCGCGAAAAAACGCATACGTTCGCGGAAAAAAATTTGCCCGCGAAGCGCGGCAAGGGCAAAAATCGGGGGCGCCGCGTGTGCGGCGCCCCCTTGCAATTATGCTTGATTTTTTGCAAATTTTACTTGTTCATGCCCTCTTGCACGGCGACCGCAACGGCGACCGTAGCGCCGACCATCGGGTTGTTCCCCATGCCGATCAGCCCCATCATTTCCACGTGCGCGGGAACGGACGAGGAGCCTGCGAACTGCGCGTCGGAGTGCATCCTGCCCATCGTATCGGTCATGCCGTAGGAGGAAGGACCCGCCGCCATGTTGTCGGGGTGGAGGGTCCTGCCCGTGCCGCCGCCCGAAGCCACGGAGAAGTAGTTGAACCCGTTCTCGACGCACCACTTCTTGTAGGTGCCCGCGACGGGGTGCTGGAAGCGCGTGGGGTTGGTGGAGTTGCCCGTGATGGAGACGCCCACCTTTTCGAGTTTCATGATGGCAACGCCCTCGGGAACGTTGTCCGCGCCGTAGCACTTGACTTTCGCGCGGGGGCCGTTCGAGTAAGGCACCTCTTTGGTGACGGTGACGGTCTCGGTGTAGGGATCGAACACCGTCTCGCAATAGGTGAAGCCGTTGATGCGGGAAATGATGAACGCCGCGTCCTTGCCGAGGCCGTTCAAAATGACGCGGAGCGGGTTTTTACGCACCTTGTTCGCGTTCATTGCAATGGAGATCGCCCCCTCTGCCGCCGCAAAGGACTCGTGTCCCGCGAGGAAGCAGAAGCAGTCCGTCTCTTCGGAGAGGAGCATCTTGCCGAGGTTGCCGTGGCCGAGACCCACTTTTCTGTTCTCCGCAACCGACCCGGGGATGCAGAACGATTGAAGCCCCACGCCGATCGCCGCGGCCGCGTCCGCGGCCTTTGTGCAACCTTTCTTGATTGCGATCGCCGCGCCGACGGTGTACGCCCAGACGGCGTTCTCGAAGCAGATGGGCTGGGTGCCGCGGACGAGCTTATCGCAGTCCACGCCCTTTGCAAGGCAGATGTCTCTGCACTCTTCCACGGAGGAGATGCCGTACTCTTTCAAAACGGCGTTGATTTTATCGATCCTTCTTTCATAACCTTCAAACAGAGCCATGTTACACCTCCTTATTCCTTACGAGGGTCGATGTACTTCACCGCGCCCTGTTCTTTGTCGAATCTGCCGTAATGGCCCATCGCTTTCTGCCATGCTTCGTTGGGTTCGAGGCCTTTTTTGATGAAGTCCGTCATTTTGCCCAGAGAGACGAACTCATAGCCGATCACCTGGTTGTCCTCGTCGAGCGCAAGGCGGGTGACATAGCCCTCCGCCATTTCGAGATAGCGGACGCCCTTTGCGGCGGTGCCGTACATGGTGCCGACCTGCGAACGGAGGCCCTTGCCGAGGTCTTCGAGGCCCGCGCCGACGACCAGCCCGTCGTCCGAAAACGCAGACTGCGTTCTGCCGTACACGATCTGCAAGAAGAGTTCGCGCATGGCGGTGTTGATCGCGTCGCACACGAGGTCGGTGTTGAGCGCTTCGAGAATGGTCTTATGGGGCAGGATCTCCGCCGCCATTGCCGCGGAATGGGTCATGCCCGAGCAACCGATGGTTTCGATGAGCGCCTCTTGGATCACGCCCTGTTTCACGTTGAGGGTGAGCTTGCACGCGCCCTGCTGGGGAGCGCACCAACCCACGCCGTGGGTAAAGCCGCTGATGTCCGTGATCTGCTTGGCGCACACCCATTTGCCCTCTTCGGGAATGGGAGCGGGGTCGTGTTTCGGGCCCTTCGCAACACAGCACATCTCTTCCACTTCACGAGAATATTGCATTGTGATTTTCCTCCATATGATCCCCCCTCGGGGAATTGATTTCAACAGCCATTCTACCATATTTTAGCGGGAATTACAAGCGCTTACGGCAAAAAAGTTTATATTTTGGCGATGGGAAAGAACGGCCTGCCCTCTTTTAAGGGGGCGCGCGGCGAAATGACAATAAAACCTCTCGGCGGCCTTTTCCAAAATGTCATGTCGTCCCGCGCGCTACTCTATTTCTCTAAGCGCGGCACGAGCCGTAAGCGAAGTACCGAAGTGGAGACTATTTTTGACACCCCTTTTCTCAATACGTCATCCCGAGCGTAGTCGAGGGATCTCTACTTCATTTTTAATGATGTTGAGATTTCTCGATTGCGCTACGCTCCACTCGAAATGACAAAAGAAGCGCGGAACGAAATGGCACTTAGAATATGTACCTTAGGCGGAATTGAATTCCGCCGCTCCGCCCGCTATTCTAATCACGTCACCCTGAGCCTGTCGAAAGGTGTCCGCATAAAAGCCGAGCGAATGAGAGGACGAACTCGTTGATGCAGGAGGAGGGTTTCCTCGCACAATTCTTTTCGTAGCGAAGCAAGCAAAGAATTGTGCGAAACTCGCGTGAATTAAATCTCGATATGTTCGAAGTTTTCGCGGCTCGAACGGCGGTAAAAGATCGCTTTTCGCCCGATGACGGCAACGACTTCCGCGCCGAGAAGATCGGCGATGTTTGCGGCGAGATTTTCGCCGTCCTCGCCCGCGGCGGGCAGGAGGTTGACCTTGATCAGCTCATGGGCTTCTAAGGCGGCGGAGAGGCCGTTTAAGAGGTTTTCCGACACTCCCTCTTTCCCGACCTGTGCAATGGGTTTTTGGGTGCTTGCGAGCGATTTTAAGCGCGCCCGCTGTTTGGATGTAAACATGCTCATTTCTCCTTGTAAGGCTCATTTTTCGGCCGTCTTGCGGCGGTTTGCGGCTCCCCGTCACGTGCGTCCGTGCCGCCCGCCCCCGCGCGAACGCGCGGGGGCGGGCGAAATCAAGCGGTTTTACGGAACAAACTCGAACTCCGTTTCTCCGACGAGAACGCTGTCCCCCTCTTTGCAACCCATTTCCGCGAGTTGCTTAAACACGCCGCGCAGTTTGAGAACGCGCTGGAAGTACATCATCGAATCGGGATTGTTCATCACGACGTTGCGGCAGAGCATGTCGATCAGCCCGCCCGTTAGGACGTACGCGCCGTTTTCGTCCACGAAAATTTCGCAGGTCAGCCCCTCGTCCGTTTCGAGCGCAAAGTCCTCGTCGGCGGGAATGCGCTCGGCGGGCGGCAGGGTCGCCAAAAGCTCCGCGCAAGCGCGCACCAGCTCTTCGGTCCCCTCCCCCGTGAGGGCGGTAATGGGGAAAATGCGGTACTTTCTGCCGAATTTCTTGCGGAAGGCTTTCAGATTTTCCTCCGCGCCGAAGCAATCGCACTTGTTGGCGGCGATGAGCATGGGGAGCGCGGAGAGTTTTTCGGAATAGGCGGCAAGTTCGGCGTTGATTTTGAGAAAATCGTCGATGGGGTCGCGTCCCTCAACGCCCGAAATATCGACGACATGGACGATCATGCGCGTGCGTTCGATGTGGCGCAAAAAGTCATGCCCGAGTCCCGCGCCCTCGCTCGCGCCCTCGATAAGGCCGGGGATGTCCGCGGCGACAAAGCTCTCGTCGTAGTACTTCACCACGCCCAAATTGGGGGACAGGGTGGTGAAATGGTAGTCGGCAATTTTGGGCTTTGCGGCGGAAATTTTGGAGAGGAGGGTGCTTTTCCCGACGTTGGGGAAGCCGACAAGCCCGACGTCGGCAATGACTTTCATTTCGAGAATGACGACGTGCGGTTTTGTAGCGACCCCTTTCTGCGCGAAATCGGGGGCGTGGCGGCGCGCGGTGGTAAAGCGGAGGTTTCCCTTGCCCCCTCTGCCGCCCGTGAGCAGGAGGATCTTTTCGCCGTCCTCAAACACGTCGCAGACGATCTTGCCCGTTTCCGCGTCGCGCACGAGGGTTCCGCAGGGGACTTTGATAACCACGTCCGCGCCGCGCTTCCCCGTGCATTGGTTGGAGCCGCCCCGTTCGCCGTTTTCGGCGAAGAATTTAGAGGTGAAGCGGAAAGAGAGCAGATCGGTAGTATTGCGGTCGGCAAGAAGATAAACGGAGCCTCCATCGCCGCCGTCGCCGCCGTCGGGGCCGCAGGCAGGTTTGCCCTTATAGGCTTTGAAAGAATTCATACCGTCGCCGCCGTCGCCGGCTTTTACGGTGATTTTCACTTTATCGATAAAAGGTCGGTTGTCCATACAGTCAGTATAGCAAAATTTGCGGAATTTAGCAAGTAAAAATGCGGCGGCCCTTCGACAGGCTCAGGGTGACGTATTTAGAAAGGACCCCCTCCATTGGAGGGGGATTAAGGGGGTGGGCAACATTCCTAATTGTCATGTTGAGCGGAGGCGTAAGCCGAAGTCGAGACATCGCCTTGCTTCTAACACTGCGGTGACCCTTCGACAGGCTCAGGGTGACGTTTTTAGAACGCACCTTTTCTAAATACGTCATGTTGAGCGGAGGCGTAAGCCGAAGTCGAAACATCTCTACTGTTTCTAAAATTGTCATGTCGACCGTAGTGGAGACATCTCATCCGCATTATTATAAGGTGAGATTTCTCGACTACGCTACGCTCCGCTCGAAATGACAAGAGGGAAAACGTAGGTCGAAATGACATTAGTCGCCCTCCCCCCCTCCCTGCCCTCCCCCCAAACAAGTTGGGGGGAGGCGGAAAATAAGGTTGCCCCCTCCCCTACCCCTCCCCCAACAAGTTGGGGGAGGGCAAGAAAAGCTGTCCCCCGCTCCGCGGGGGAAAGTGGCGAACGCAGTGAGCCGAAAGGGGGGAACATTGTGAAATAAGGTTGCCCCTCTCCCTGCCCTCCCCCCAAACAAGTTGGGGGGAGGCGAAAAATAAGGTTGCCCCCTCCCCTACCCCTCCCCCGCGCGAATGCGCGGGGGAGGGCAAGAAGAGCTGTCCCCCGCTCCGCAGGGGAAAGTACCCGAGCAACGCGAGGGGGAAGGGAGGAAGCATTGTGAAAATAAGGTTGCCCCCTCTCCCTGCCCTCCCCCCAAACAAGTTGGGGGAGGCGGAAATTTGCCCCCTCCCCTACCCCTCCCCCAACAAGTTGGGGGAGGGCAAAGAGAGCTGTCCCCCGCGAAGCGGGGGAAAGTGGCGAACGCAGTGAGCCGAAAGGGGGGACATTGTGAAATAAGGTTCCCCCTCTCCCTGCCCTCCCCCCAAACAAGTTGGGGGGAGGCGAAAAAAGGAACTTCCCGAGGGTTGCCCCTCGGGAAGTTCCTTGCTATTGGACTATCAATCAACCAGATTGTAGTTAGCTGTTTTCACCACCCCTGCCCCGCGAGGGGCAAGGGGTGATTTGCTTGTGTTACTCGTCTCTTGCTGCAAGCCCCGTAAGACCTTCGATAACTTTCTGAGCAACCTCGGGTGTAACGGTCTTATCTTCCGTAGCCGCCGTCTTGCTATCAGCGTTACCGAGAGTGGTGTACACGAACACGTTCTGGCCGAGCTTGAACGCAACCTCGACATTGGTGACCGTGAGTTTCACGAGAGCGGAAGTAGCTTCCGACGCTTTCGCGCTCACAACTGCTACGGAGATTTCGGACACGGTTGTTTCCGTGGCTTTCTTGTAGTAGTAGTCGAAGTTTTCAAGCTTCGTGGTCTTCGTTTCGTCGGCTTCCCCAGCTTTCAACACGTTGGAGGGAGCGTAATCAGTCACTTTCTCCAGGACCGCGAACTCGGTCTTTTCGCCCTTAACGGTGACCGTCACAGGCGCGTCGTAACCGCCGCCCTTTGCGTTGACGACAAGGTTCGCTCTCGTTTCTTTCGGGAAACCATTGCTGCCGCTACCGAGCCACGTTACTTCTTCGCCATTCGATTCCCACTTGTCGTCCGAAGAGGTTACAAACGTGCAATTCTCGAAAGTAACGTCACCGGAGCAGACCTGCACTGCGGCAACACTGCCGTAGAACAAGCAGTTCGTAGCCACGATCGTCGTCTTGCCTGCGATCCAGAGGGCAAGGCCGTTGTTGGAGAGGAACTCGGAATCGGTAAGCGTCACCGTTGCGCCGTCCACATTGCCGTTGACATACAGAGGAGTATCTGCAGTCTCAGTGCCGCTGCATGTTACGGTGCTGCCCGTGAGGGTGATGTGCGCGGTGCTTTCCTTAGCCACTGCTTCCGCGGGATAGGTCAAATTGATCCCGCCGGTGAGGTCCACGTCATTCAGCGTAACGTTGCCCTCTTCGAGAACAGTGACATTTGCAGTCACGCTGCCGCCCTTGACGGTGAGCGCTGTATCGTCGCTCACTTTGATGCCATTCGTCACCGCAAGCGTGTTGCCGTTGAGGTTGATCGTGGTGTCTTCGGCAACGGTGAGCGCTGTATCGGAAGAAACGGTCAAGGTTTTGCCCTGTGCTTCCGCTGCGGGAGCGGTGAAAGTAAGTTCGCCGCCGTTGGCAAGAACGTCTTTCAACGTATCCGCCGCAGTTCCGGCATCCGGTGCAGTCTCTTCGTTGATCTTGATAGACGCATAGGTAGCTTCCCCTGTTCCGGGCGTCGTATCGTACTTCACATCAAAGCTGTTGCGGGTAGCCGTGCCGCAGAAGAATGCGTTGGTACCTTTCGTGAGAGCTTCGCCGCCGATAAACGCTTTCGCGGTATTCAAATCGGAGAAAGCAACCGTCGTCTTCGTGCTGTTATAAGCGACAACGGAAAAGAGTTTGGTGTTCGCGTCGGCAATCGTCGCCGTAGCGGACTTGCCATAGCCGGGAACGGCCACTTTGCCCGTGCCTTTCTTGAGGGTGTCCTTTTCGGTATCCCACTCGTACACGTCAGAGTTGACGCCCGTTGTAGGTTGACCCTGGCCAGCCGCTTTCGCCGTAACGGTTTCAACTTTGCAGTCGGTAATCATAGCGTCTACCGCGCCGTATGCATCGCCCTGGCCGTTACCGATAACAAGCACTGCGAGAACTTCCTTAGGAAGGGTGGCGCCTGCGCCCCACTTCGTCTCGGTGGAAGCAACCCCGCCGCCAACGAACGTGCAACCCGCAAACACGGCTTTCTTCGCCGCGCGGACCCACACTGCGCCGCTCGTTCCGTAGAACGTGCAACCGCCCGCATAGATCTCGGCATTCTTGTTGTTCACGAGAACTGCAAAGCTACTACCCTCCGACGCGTCAGCCGTCTTGGTGTCGTTGATGAACGCGGAGTTGATCAGAATGAATTTCGCGCTCGTCTGGTCCTGAGCGTTGGTGCCGAGCACCTTGCCGACGGAGGAGTAAACAACGGAGTTGCTCACGTTGACCGTTGCGCCGTTCTTTGCATAGATCGCATAGGGTGCGCCGTTAACGTTTTCGCCACTGCTTACGCTGAGGTTACCGCCCTTGATGTTGAGTTCGGCATTTTCGCCGTCCACCAACACGCCGATGTTTCCGCTCGTGCGCTTCTGCACCAAAAGGGTGCCGTCGCCCTCGACCGTGAGTTTGCCCTTTACGTCGAGACCCTTTGCAAGGTCTACCTGGCTGCCCTCGCCGATGTCGATTTCAAGCTCTACGCCGGCGGGGATTTCAAGAGAGGAGTCGCCGCTGACGGAGAAGCTGAGGTCCTGAGGCAGAGCGACATAGCCGCCCTTCGTTGCCAAGCTCTCAACGAGCTTGGCAGCGGTTGCTTTTTGTTCTTCTTCGGTATCACCGAACGCTTCTGCGGTCATGTTCTGAGGAAGCACGACGCTGAATGTTGTCTTAGATGCGTCTTCTTCGGACTTGTAGCCGCGGGTCGTGTCAATGAAAGTCTTCGTATTGACGTAGCTCTTAGGATCGAGCGTTACCGTCGTCTTGCGCACTTCACCCTCGCTCTGCGCGACAGATACTACCGCGATCGCGGGATCTTGTGCGGTGCAATCGGTCTCGGTAAGCGCAACCGTCATGTACTTCTGCGCAAGCTCATCCGCATTGATCTCGTTGACGAGCTTGAAGTTGCAGTTGGTAAGGGTGACTTTCGCGTTGCCATAGGAGGCCGCCGCATCCCAGTTACCTGCGATCAACGCCGCGCTCGTCGCGATCTGCTCGCCACTGCTGTCGGTGCCTTTCTGACCTGCAACCGTCTCAAATACGCAATCGGTGAAGACTGCGGAGCCGCCACGGATGTAGGCGCCTGCCCACTTGCCTGCGAACACGCTATTCGTTGCCGTGACTGCAACCCAACGGTTCCAAATCGAAAGTGCAACCGAACCGGTGCTTGCAAACACACTGTCTTCGATGACTACCTGGCTGCCGCCCAGTGCCGCTTTACGGTTGAATGTGAACGGCGTATCATTGCTCACAACCGTCGCATTCTTAAAGGTAAAGGTGTTGTACTTTCCTTGCACAGCAATTTGTGTGTCGCTCGTCGAATCCGCCTCTTCGAGGACAACCTTTACGTTTTCAAACGTGAGGTCAACATTGTTCCACGCTTCCAGCAATCCGTTGACGTCGGAGAAGTCTACCGTAGCGCCTTCCTCGCCCACGAACTTAACCTTTCCGTGGAATTCAATACCGGGTTCCACAGCTGCGGTGTCGGCCTTGAAAGTAACGGTCTTATTTTTGCCGACAACCACGGTCGTTTCACTGCCGAGTTTGCCGACCTGGCCCTCGCCCTTCAAGGTGAACGTAACATCCTCGTTGACGATGTTTAAGCCCTCGTCAAAGATGCTCGCGCCGGCGGCGATAGTGCCGTCCTCAACGCCACCCGTCAAAACGTCTTCCGTACGGACGAGCTGAGCTCTGTACTTCGTATCTTCGAGGTGCTTCTCGTCAGCGTTCCACTTGTCGACGAAAGCGTTCCAGATGTCGATCTGGCTCTCGGTAGCAACTTGGTATTGCTCACGATCGCCCTCACCGGAGGTGGTGTCGCCCCATTCACGGTCGAAGTGCATGCCGCAGATGACGCAGGTAAGAAGCATGCTTGCATTCTTGCCGGTCTTGGGATCGGGTGCCTTGTAGCTGGTCGTATACTCCCAATAATTCTCAACAGGAGCACGGGTATGGCCTACCGCTTCGTAATCCTTATGACGCTTAGCATCGATATGTCCGCAACGTTCGGTGGTGCCGCGTCTCGGGTTCACGCACACATAATCGGTGTAGTAACCGTCTTCGCAGACCCTCTCGTCGAACTTCGCCGCATAGTGGTAGTTGCCATCCTCATCGGTCCAGCCGTTATCCCACTGGTCCTGGGTGTATTCTTCGAACTCATCTTCGATGACCTCGCCCTTTTCGTTGACCTTAGGCAGATAGTATCTGATCTCGTACTTGTGAGGAGCCTTATCGATCTCTTCTACGAAGTAGTTGTTCGTCGAATTAGCCTTGTTCTCGGAAGTGGTCCAGTTCACCTTGCCTTTCTCGGTGCCCATGGTCTGGTCCCAAGTCAGCTTCTTGCCCTCTGCGTCGCCCTTGATCATCGAGTTGTAGATGACTTCGAGTTCGCCCGAGCAAACATAGATGTTGTTGCCGACTTCCCTGCCGGCGCCGGTTTCGTCGCCCTCGTAGCAGGTGTCTTCGAGGATCGTCCAATCTTTCGCCCAATCGAACTTCGTCCAGTCGAAGTCAGCGGCCTGCGCGGCGGCGCTGAGTTCGATCACGCCTTCAAGCCATTTGACCTTGCCGTCCTTGAACGCCTTGAGAACTTCGATCCACGCTGCCTGCAAAGACTTATCTTCGATCTGGTTGGCGGGATTTTCGGGAGTGCCGGGCTTCGGATCTACCCGAAGGAGCTTGTGGCTCGCTTTGGTACCGATGGGCTGGCCGCAGGTGTCGCAAAGGTCTTTATGCTGGCAGTTTGCAACGTGCGTGTCGTAACCGAAGTCGCCGACGTACGGGTCGTCATGCGGGTTCTCGGGATCCTTCTTCGTGCAAAGTCTGCCGGTGAAGCCTTTCTCTTCGTTCGGTGTGAAGTGATACCAGTGGCAACGGAGAGATACCCAGCAGGACGGGTTGCCGTTGTCGTTCATAGGACGCCACTTGGAGACAATACCGTTCGTGATATTCTCCCAAAGAAGCTGCGCGTTCACTGCATCGAACAACGCCTGGAGCTTCACAAAATCTACGTCTTTGGTACCCTCTTTAAGAGGAAGTGTGATTGTAGGATACTTCGCCCGACGTGCCGCGCCGTTCGTTGCGTCGTTGAGCCATTCGGCGGGGATGAAGAGGGCGTTCCAATACTTCTGCAACGTGTAGAGGTTGAGAAGGTCGGCGTCCATTGCGGCCTGCGCGGCGGTATCTTTCTGCTCTTTGCTTGCCGCAGTCCACCTTGCCTCGTCGGTTGCGCCCGCTACGGTGCTGGGAAGATACTTCGCAGCAGCGGCGGCATTCCAGTAGGTGTCAACCTCGTTCAGGTTGTAGTAGACATGGGTAGGAGCCTCGTCTTCAACTTCCGCAGGAATCGTTTCAATATCCGTGGTAGGATAACCCGTTACGCTGCTTGCCTGATACTTCTCGTAAGACATTACGTGATCGGTTGCGGCATAGTAGCCTGCGGTGAACTCATCTTCTCCGGTGTAATTGCCCGTCGAGAGGGTGTACTTCGTATGATGAGGGCAGTTTTCACGGCCGCATGCGCCGAGAATACCGTACTTCTCTACCGCCTGCTTGAAATCATCGGACAGATGTTCCGGATTGAACTGACCGGCCTGGACCCAACCTGCATCCGCCGTACCTTTAAGATAACGGGCTTTACCGGTTTCATAAGGCTTCGTAGGATCGTAAGCGGGGTTAGTCTTGTACTTGCCTGTCTGAGTGTCCTTATCGGGTTCTACCCACTTCACCATGTAGCCGGCGTCGTAGAACACTTTCAGTTCTTCGCTCTGGTAGTCGGTGCAGAGAGGATCGGTCTTAAGGTTGATGACGGTGCCGTTCTCTCTTCTCCAAAGGTGACCGGCGATGGGAACTGTGGTTGCCGCGAAGTCGATGGTCTTGTTCGCGGGAAGAGCCTCGGTTTGAGCTGTGCCGCTCTGGGTGTAGTAAACGGTGATATCGCCGGCGGTGGTGCCGTGTCCGTTCGTCTTGGCAAGATCCTTAGCGATCGCAAGGATGTCTGCTTTTTGATCGGCGGTAAGGCTGAGCTTGCCATCCTTATACACCTGGCCGCGTGCCGCTGCGTACAGTTCGGTGGTTGCAAACTGAGCGCCTTCCTGAAGTTTCGCAACTTCTGCTGCAAGGTAGCCGCCCTTGAGCGTTTCGCCGATCTTGTAACCGTCGGTATAGTAAGTATCGATGATGTTGTTGAGATAGCCGTGGTTGAGGAGCCAGTCGAACTGTGCCGCTTCCGTCTTAGCCGCGTCTACCTGCATACCCGCCGTATCCATGACCGTAAGAGCTTCCCATTCGAGCTGAAGGTCAGTCTTGGTATAGGTCTTGCCTTCGCCGCGGTTCTCTTCGGCAACAGCGGCCTCGAAGAGTTGTTTATCGGTCTTATACTCTCTCTTGCTGTCTACGACCTGCTTCAGCTTGGTCTCAACCGAATTGCTACCGCTCTGATAGGTAAGCTTATCGCTGCCGATAGTAGCGGTTCCTTTCAAGCCGCATACGGAGCAGATGTAAACATACTGTCCGGGAGCGTCGCATTCTTCGGCGGCCAACAGGGTCACTGCGTCGAACGTATGGCCGAGAACAACGGGCGTCATCGCCCCACTCTTGAAGGTGTACAGTACCTCGAACACCCCGATCTTATCGCTGAGAAGAACATTGCTATGGGTGAAGTAGTCTTCGGCCTTTAAGGTCGGATTAAGGAAGCCCGTTCTCTCCAGCATAGCTTGCAGTTCCGTCGCGTAAGGCCCATACTTTTTATTACTGGCCTCATCAACCATGAGTTCGCCAAGTCCCTCATAGCCGATCGTGGGATCGATTACACTCCAATCTACTGTGGTATCGCTGTCACGGTAATCTTTAAGGTAGCCGTACTTCAAAAGCCACATCAATTTGGCATCATCCCCGAGGGTCTTAACCTTATTCCACGAAAGATCGAGGTCGGTCTGGTAGCCGGTGGGAGCCGCCGTCGTGGACGCATAGCCTGCAACAACGAAATCGTCGTCGCCCGTTACGGACTTATAAGGAGGATTTACAACAACCTTTCCGCCTTCCGTCGTAGCGTCGGGATCGCCGGTCTTCTGTCCGCACTCGGAGCAGAAGTATACATGGCGTTCGTACATTACGCAGTTGCCGATAACCAATTCAAACTTATCGTTGAACTTATGGCCCACAACGGGAAGTTCGAACGCTTTCACAACAGCAACCTTAGTGTCAGGATCGTTTTTCGCCTGCTCGGGCCCGAGGAGCATGTTGCTTGCAACATTCTTAGTCGCGGTATTCTCTGCGCTGTAACCGTTGTAAAGGGTAGCAAGGTCGAAGCTGCTGCCGAGCTTATCAAGATAACCCTGGATCGTGGCCGTAGCGGTCTCTGTCAGTTCGCCGTCCTCATACCAGCCGTCTGCGGTGGATTTGCTGATGCTGCCGAACACTTCGTCATCTTTTCCGTCACGGACAAGATAGCCGTGCTTTGCAAGCCATGCAAATACGGTGATCCTATCTGCCGGAGCAAGCCCTTCCCATTCCAACGTAAGGTCGGACTTCAACGTTGCCGTGTCATCGGCGGTCGCCTTACCGGAGACGACCTTGAGAAGATCTGCGAGTGTCTTAGGGTTGGTGTTGCTGTCCGGGAGATTCTTCAGAGAGTAAGGGGAAGCTGCGTCTTTCCGATAGAACAACGCATCCGCATTCTCTGTCGTACCGGTTTGGGTAAGTTGATCGAACGTCTTTCCGGTGCTGTCCTTGAAGCACACCTTGCAGACGAGGACATAGTCCTGCGCGGTAACGCAGTCCTGCGTGTTGATGTAAACGGGAACGAACTCATGGCCTTTCACGGGTTTCATTTCCGTAGCCATGTCGTAAGCCTTCTTGTTCGTCTTCCAATCTTTCGACATGTCGTTAATGACTTTGCCGTCAAGATCGGTCATGTAGCTTCTTGTATAGTTGAGAGACTCTTTGCTAACCTCTACAAGGCCATTTTTCATCGTTACTTCGCCGTCCTTAAAGAAGAAGAAGTAACCGCACTTATCGCAGTAGTAGTAGTCTTCCGTGCCGTCCATCGTGCAGGTTGCGTCTTTCTCGGGTGCAACTTGCTGGAAGTCATGCCCGTCGGGACTGCCGAACGTGTACGCATAGCGAACGCCGCACTCCATGCACTCTACCACGATCAACGCAGGGTCGACGCAGGTAGGAGCGGAGTAGTAAACGATGTTGAGGCCGTAAGTGTAAGTCTTATCGGCATCGTTTTCCTTGACCGTGAATTTGCCCTCTTTGAGAAGCTCGTTGAGGTCTTGCGTCTTGCTCACGCTGAGTTCGCTAAGATCCTTGATCTGATCGGCGGGATAAGCGTTGTTCCAGACCTTGACCTTCTCGGCGTCGGTCATCGGGCGCTTGTTGTTGCCGTCCTCATCCGCAACATAATAATAGTTGTGGTCGTTGGAGGAACTGCTGCTGTCGTTGGCAACATAAGCGCCACCGCAGGTCTCGCAGTGGTAAACGCTGACTACCTTAGAAGTGCATACGCCGGTCTTGTCCGTATCGGTCACCACTTCGGTCGTTTCGACATAGTGGTGCTGATAGGTGGGCTGGCCGACTTCGGTCCATTCGCCTGTCCACTCATTGCAGTTTGCGCAATGGCCCTCTACGCGTTCGGGCGTAATGCAGGTCGCGGCGTAATGGTGAGCGGGATCGGTTCTACCCGTCTTGAACTCGGTCGCGTGGCCGGTCGCCATAACGGTGACGTCGCCATCTTTCACTTCGTCGCAGAATGCGCAGCCCCAAACGTAGGTGTTGGGCGTGGTGCAGCTGTACGTCGTGCCTTTCTTGAGTTCGAGAACCCAGTTATGTACGTGCGCGGAAGTACCCGTGCCGCCGACAAGCAGATCGTAAAGGCTTTCCTGGCTCACGCCCTTTGCATAGTTATTGTAAAGAGCGTTCACTTGCTTGTAGAGCGAGCTGATAACTTCGCCAAGCGTACTGCCGCTGCTGGCTTCATCCACGAGCGCGAGATCGCCGATGTCGAAATCGAAATCGAGATCGAGCGCGTCGAGCGCGGACTTGATCTCCGCCAACTTATCATAAAGGCTGGGGATCGTGCTGTCCGAAGTCGAAAGCGCGGCAACGATCTTTTGCGTCAATTCGTTCACGCCCGAGGAGGTGGTATCAACTTTGCCGCTGATGGTGTTGAGAACGGTCGTAAGATCGTCCTTGACCTGTTGCAGCGTCAAACCCTCCGCAGCGTCTTTCGAGATGCCGCAAACCGAGCATCTGTCGTTCACCCAAGTGTGGTTGCCGGTAGCAAGAGTTCCCGTCACGGTAACCTCGGCGCCACATTTGGAGCATTCGTAAGTTACAGTCCCGGTCGTGCCGCAGTTTCCTTGCGTGATTGCAACGACTTTACTGCCATCGAGATCATGTTCGCATGTAAGGGGATCGGTCCCGCAGGATGCAAACAATATGGCAGACGTGCAAAGCACAAAGAAAGCCACAACGGCAATCAGGGCTCTGAAAAGCTTACTGGTTGATTGTCTTTCCATAATGATTCTCCTTTCCTTATTTTTCTTACCTTAGAAGTTGCACATAAAGGGCCTTTATGGCACTATCGGGCTACATTTTATCACGATTTGCGCGGGCGGTCAAGCAATTACAAACAAAAAAGAAAGCATTTTTTGAAAAAAACGACAGAAATACCCGAAGTCGGCAGAAAAACATCACCGCTTCGGGGTGTGCGTTTCCGCTTTTTTTACAAAATTCAACCGTTTTCACGCTCTTCGTATTCAATTGTAGACCCAAAGCGCATAGAAACCCGCTAAGTGTACATGGGTATTATAACAAAGCAAGTGACGTGTGTCAAGAGTTTTAAGAAATTTTTTCACGTTATTTTTTGAGATTTTGTGCCTTTTTTGGATATTTCAACCTTTTTTGTCAATTTGTCACATCCTACGCGCGCGCATACACGCGTATATATAGTGTGAAAGTGCAAGGGCGGGGCAGAACCTGCCCCCATTTATGGGGGCGGGTGGCGCCGTTCTTACCGGAGGGGGGGAAGCCGCGCGCGAAGCCCCCGTTCCAAATCACGTCATGTTGAGCGAAGTGGAGACATCTCTACCTCTTTAATAATTGGAGATTTCTCCACGCGCCGCTAACGCGGCTTGGTACTTCGCCTGCGGCTCGTGCCGCCCTTAGACAACATAGAACGTGCGGGCGGTCGAAATGACAAATTGGGGAGCCTCGCAGTTCCTAATTGTCATCCCGAGCGTAGTCGCCCCGCGCGCTGTTCTAAATCACGTCATCCCGAGCGGAACGCCGTTCTAAATCACGTCATGTTGAGCGGAACGAAGTGGAGTCGAAACATCTCTACCTTATTTCCCCCGCCCCGTTATATTATTTCGACAATTATCTAAATATGAAAAATTTTTAATTAGATAATCATCTAATTATGCCGTTTTGCGCCATTTTTCGCGCCAAAAACAGGCTTTGAGAGGATACCGCTCTCCAAAGTGAGCTTTTCGGTTTCCGCGCGCATTCCCTCTTCCACAAGCAAATTGAGGAGCGCGCGCGCCTTTGTAAGGCTCTCTCCGAAGAGGTAGGTTGCGAGCGTCCCCGGAACGGTATTCAGCTCGTTGAAATAAACCTCGCCCTCTTGCGAGAGCAAAAAGTCCGCACGCACGATGCCGCGGATGTTCAGCCGCGCATAGACGCATTTGAGCATTTGCGCAATTTTTTCCGCCGTCTCCTCAGGGAGCTTTGCGGGAAGCTCGTGGCGGCGTTCGCCCTCGCCCTCGTATTTTTCTCCGAACGTGAGAATGGGTGAACCCGAAAACACTTCTTCGATGGGCGATAAAACGATTTCCCCGCCCGCGCGGTAGGCCGCAATGTTCAGATCGCGCTTACCCGCAAGATACTTTTCGACGAGCGCGGCCCTGTCGAGGCGGAACGCGAGCGCGAGTGCCTCATTCAGTTCTTCCTCATTTTTCGCCACAGAAATGCCCACGCTCGAACCGAGCTTGCAGGGCTTTACGATCACGGGATAGCCGAGCGCCTCTGCCTGCGCCCGCCAGCCGCCAGCCACAAACTCGCTTTCGGTAAGCGGAAAGGACTCTACGACGGGGATCTGCATTCCTTTCAAAAAATCCTTTGCGAGAATTTTATCGAGAAAGAGCGCAGAGGTTGCAAGGTCGGGCGAAGCCGAGGGGATGCCGTACCATGTAAGAAGTGCCGAGAGAACGCCCCCCTCGCCCATGCCGCCGTGGCAACAGTTGAGCGCGCAGTCTATGGGGATCGTCTTTTTGGGCTTCCGCGCCTCGGCAATGCCGCCGCGGGTAAAGACCGCGCGTTTCAGGCCCTTCGGCGTTCCCCCCCCCGTGCGAAACTCCTCCACGCCGAACGCGTCGCCGAACAGCATCCCGCCGTCGGGATCGAGATAGACGGGCAGTACCCGATGATCGCCACGCAACAGATTGGCGCAATACAGCCCCGTGATCACCGAGATCTCTCTTTCGTTGGACTTCCCGCCGAAAAACACCGCTACCGTTTTCATATTTTTTCTCCTTATATTTTCCTGCCGCCCGCCTTTTCCCCGTTTCGCGGGGAAAAGGCGGGCGGCGAATTTTTCCGCAAAAAAACACCGAAGCGGTCGTCTTCGGTGCTAATCGCCGTTTGGCGGAAGTTACAATAAGAAGTTACGCGTAGATGTCGGGCAGGTCGTTGAGGAACAGCACGCTGTCGCCCGCGGAAAGCTCCCGCGCGAGGATCTCCTGCGCCTTTTGCAGGGTGGGGACGACGCGGAGCCGCCCCTCTTCGCCGCCCGCTTCCGCATAGCCGCGGCGGACGGGTTGCACGAGGGTCTCGCCCACGAGGATCACGTCAAGCCCCACGAGGGACGCGCCGAGTTCCATGTTCTTCTCCTCTTCGAGCGCGCCGAGTTCCACGATCCCGGGTGTGACGACATACCGTTTGCCGCCGAAGCATTTGAGCGTTTCCACGGCGTTCTGCGCGCCCGCCACGTTGGAGTTGTAGCTGTCGTCGAGAATGTTCAGCCCGTTTGCTTTGAGCAGTTGCAGGCGGTGCGGCACGGGTTGCAATTTTTCCGCGGCGCGGGCGATCTCCTCTGCCGTCATGCCGAGCAAAGAGCAGAGCGCGCCCGCCAGCGCAATGTCCTCGGCGGCGTGTCTGCCCAAAAGCCGCGTGAAGATATGCGCACGTGCGCTCCCGATCCGCAGATCGAAATTCGTCCCCTCTTCGGAAATTCCGACGTTTTCCGCCGCAAAGTCCTCCCCCTCGCGCAGGGCGTTCTCCGCGGAAATATCCGCCGCGCTTTCGCCCAAAACCGCATGGCTAACCTGCGCGGCGAGCGTCCCCTTTTCCTCTTTGATCGCTTTAAGCGTGCCGAACGTCTCGATGTGCTGGGGGCATACGCCCGTAACAACGCCGTATTCGGGCCGCACAAGGTCGCAAAGCTCGGCAATGTCCCCCGTGTGCCGCGCGCCCATCTCCGCGAGGAAAATATCGCAGTCCGTTCCGAGTTCTTTCACCGTTTTGGCGACGCCCATCGGCGTGTTGTAAGAGGCAGGCGTGGCGATCACCTTAAATTTTTCCGAGAGCATGGCGGCGGCGTAGTGCTTTACGCTCGTCTTGCCGAAACTCCCCGTAATGCCGACCTTGATACATTTGCTTGCGGAAAGTGCCTTTTGCGCTTTGCGGACAAATGCGCGGTTGTGCGGGATCTCATATGCGCACATGAGGAAGTTCGCCGCGCAGAGGGTAAACGGCAACAGCGCGGGCAAAAGGGCGAACGGCACAAAGCGCAACAAAAAGAACCACGTCTCATCCACCGCGAGCGAGGCGTAAGCCAGCCCGAACCCGAGTCCCACGCAGAGCGCAAACACCAAAATATAGTGCGCGGCGGCAAGCCGTATCACCCGCGCCGAGGGTTTCGGGCTCACTTTGAGGGCATACTTCTTCTCCGACCAAAGATAGAGAACGAAAATGCCTATAAAGGGGGCAATGGAAATGGTATTTGCCCATACGTATCCCAAAAAGGAAAAGCAAACGTTGAAAAGCGCGGTAAGCAAGGCAAGCGAGAGCGCCAGAAGGGAGAGCCGTTTGCGCTGGATGTTGCCTTTCCCGAAATACCACTTGAAAAAGCGGCGCGCCGAATACCCGCTCTGTTGCAAGAGCGCGCAAAGCCGCAGGGAAGCGTCCGCGAAAAGATACCCCGCGATTGCAGCTCCGAACAAAATTCCTATGAGAAGATGGTCATTCATTGAAAAACTCCTCTGCCGCTAAATTGAAAGCGAGCGGATCGTCGAGGTGGCAGAAATGCCCGCAACCGCGCATCGTGATCCGCTTGCTTCCCGCCACGCGGGCTTCGTATATCTTTGCCGAGGAGGGCGGGGTCGCCGTATCCTTTTCTCCGTTGATAAAGAGTACGGGGCGGGAAATTTTTTCCGCGTCCTCCCTCAGATCCTCGTTCACGATCTTTTTATAGCTCTCCCGCATCAGGGGAGAGAGGGTGCGGTATTCCGCGCTCCCGAAGTGCGTTTTTGCATACATGGGTGCGATTTTCCGCACAAATTTATAGGTGTACACCTGCGCATAATAGCGCATGTTCCGCCTCGGGCGGATGCCCGCGCAACCGCACAGCACGGCGCGGTCGAAGAGGTCACCCCGCGAAAGACATTTCACCGCGACCCGTCCCCCAAATGAATGGGCGATGACGAGCGGGAACGCGATCCCCTCTTCCAGCAAAAAATTCTCCGTCCAGTCGGCATAGTCGCCCACCGACCACGCGTCGGGGATGGGATCGCTCCCGCCAAAGCCCGGGAAGTCGAACGCCGTCACGCGGTAAAAACGGGAAAAATATTCGATCTGGGGATAAAAACTCTCCTTTGTCGCCAGGTAACCGTGCAGAAACACGAGGTCGCGCCCCGTCCCCCTGCGAAGCACGGAAACGTTCAATCAAAGCTCCTTTTTCATGACGATGGCGTCCTCGCCGTTGGCATAGTATCGGGAGCGCGCATACAGCCCCTCGAACCCGTTTTTCAGATAGAACATGAGCGCGGGCGCATTGGAAACGCGCACTTCGAGAAAGAGCCGCTTCACGCCCCGTTTTTTGCTCTCGCGGACGAGATCTTCGAGGACTTTTTGCCCGCGGCCGCAACGGCGGTACATTTCGGCGGTGGCGATGAGTTCGAGTTCGCCCTCTTCCTCCACAAAGCTCACGCCGCCGTAAGCGGTGATCACGCCGTCCTCTTCGAGCAACGTGCCGATGAACCTGCCCGAGAGAAAGGACTCCGCAAGGGAGCGCACGTTCCACGCGTCGTCCGAAAAGCACTCCTTTTCGAGCTGGGCGATCTCGTTCAGATCTTCGAATGTCCAGAATCTGCCGTTCATTTGCGGTTCTCCTCTGCGGACGATCTTCTCATATAAAAAGCGCGAAGCCCGCTTGCGGGCGCGGCTTCCCCCGCTTTTTTTAGCACGGCGCGGACGAGTCCCTCGCAAGGATCGGCGCGCTCGGCCCCGAACGGGATCTCCTCCGCCGAAAGCGGGACAAAGCCCCCGCGCACAAGTTCCTCGGCCTGCGCAAGTGAGACAATGGCGGGACCCGAAACGATACCGCTTCCCGCATAACCGCAGGCGTATAGCTCTCCCCGTCCCGCATCGATGAGCGCGAGCCGCTTTTCGCTCTCCTCATTGTATGCGATACAGTCGAAAGAGGTGACGGAAAGGGCGGGCTTTTGCAAGGCGAAGCACAGCCCCTTGACCGTGGAAATGCCGATACGGATGCCCGTAAACGAACCGGGGCCTGTGACGGCGGCAAAGAAGTCGCATTCCTGCGCGGACATATGCGCGCGGGAGAATGCCTCCGCGATCTTGTCCATTAAGACCACCGAATGCTTCATGGCGCAATCGTTTTCGAGGATCTTTTCCGCCCTGCCCTCGTTATATGCAACGACGGACAGATATTTTCCGCTCGTATCTATTGCCAAAAATTTCAAAATTCGATCTCCCGCGGGCCGTCCCCCATGCCGCAAATGCGCACCCGTTTGCAGTTTTCGGGCAAAAGCCCCGCAATGTTTTCGCTCCACTCCACGAGGCAGACGCCGCCCGCTTCAAAATAATCGCAAAAGCCGAGTTCGATCGCCTGCCGCTCGGAAACAATGCGGTAGCAGTCGAAATGAAAAAGTTTGTCCCCGTACGTGTTGACATAGGCGTAAGTGGGGCTTGTAATCTCGTCCCGAATGCCCAGCCCCTTTGCGATCCCCTTTGCAAGCACGGTTTTTCCCGCGCCCATATTGCCGTCGAGCAGCACGGTATCGCCCGCTTTCAAACTTTTGGCATACCTCTCCGCCCACGCGGCCGTCTCCGCGGGGGAGTGCGAAACAAAAACAGCCATATCCTTATTATAGCGGATAAGGCTGTAATTTGCAAGAATTTTATTTGGAATTTTTCCCCTCGGCGGGCTTTTTCGAAAACCTTTCGGCGGTCGCCCTGATGAGCCGCGAGAGCGGCTTATAGATGAGAAAGACGATGAGGCTCACCGCAACGCTCTTGATGAGGTTGAAATAGACGACGAACGGCCAGAGCCTCCCGAAATATTCTGTGACATTCAGGTTATACAGCTTGCCGTAGAGCGGGAAATTGATATAGCGGTTGACGAGGAGGCTCACGCCGACTTGGAAAAAGCAGGCGATGATAAGCGAGAGCGTCACCCACCACTTCCCCTTTTTGAAGCGGTACAGGATCGACGGGAAAATGATGTAAGAAACGGACATGAGGAAGTTCGCAAGTTCCCCCACGCCCACGGAGGAGGACTTGGTGAGGCAGAGCAGTTCCTTGATCCCGATGGAAACGACCGCCTCGACGGGGCCGAAGATAAAGCCCTCGATCATGAAAAAGACGTTGGCAAAGTCGAGTTTCAAAAAGTCCGCGGCGGGGAAAATGGGAAATTCGAGAAAGGTGACGACGAACGCCAGCGCCGTGAAGAGGGCCATATAGGCGATATGGGTCGCGGAAAAGTGACGTTTCAGCATGCTCTTTGTTTCTTCTTTCATAAAACACTCCTTATCGCGGCGCGCGCCCCCGAAAACGGGGGCGCGCGCCGAAAAATTTCTTTTCTCATCCGGACTATACCGTCGGTGCGGGAATTTCACCCGCTCGGTCCCATGAGGGATTCGCAGACTTTACTGCCGGTGGAGACTTTCACTCCGCCCCAAAGATAACAGATTGAGTTTTGATCTCCGTAAAGGAAGTTTCGTCCGAAAACGATGGATCGGGTCGGTTATTTCTCCGCTTTCGGCTCGGGATAGTGGCAGACATAGCACTCCCGTTTTTCTTTGGGGAACTGCTGGGCGTCGATGAGCGCTTTCTGGCGGTTCCCCTCCTGCCCCGTAGCGCCTATATTGGCGGGAGACAAGAGGAAGAGCGTCTCCTCTTCGCCTGCGCGGCTCGCAAGGAACACGATCTCCTGCACAGTCATATCGTCGTCGGAGGCTTGCAGACGGAAATACGAGTATGTCGAAAGACGCAACCCGCCTCCGGGGAATTCCCCCGCTGCTTTTACCCAGCCGTAGCTTCCCACGGGGATCTCTACGGAGTTCTCGAATGTGCCGCTCGCCGAGGTGGAGTACGAAATGCGCAAGGAAGCCGTTTCGGATTCCGTACAAACCCAAATTTCTTTGATGAGAATTTCGCGGGGATCCCCCTCCGCGGAAACTTTCAAAAGGGGGACAGGCGCGTTCTTGCTGTTGTAAACGGTATAACTCTGCCCCACCACGTTGCGGAACGTGTGCGTCGCCTCCACGAATTTTTCATGGCAGATCAAGCACTCCCGCCAATGGGTCTCGGGACCCTGTATCCAGTCGTCGCCGTATTCGTGTTCACAAACCGCCGGGGTGGGATCGTTTGGTTTGCACCCCGCAAGCCCCGGGACAAGACACAGCGCTGCCGCAAGCGCAGCTGTTATGATCGAAAATTTATGTTTCATGGTGGTATGTCTCCTGATTTTCCGTTACAGTATACCATCTTTCGCGGAAAATATCAACCTTTTCAAAGGCATTGTCTGAAATTCCCTGTTAAAAGCCGCCGCGGGTTCGCGGCGGCTTTCGATCAAAGATTATTTTTCAAAAACGTTTTCATCTGTTCTTTCGGAAGATAGCCGAGGTTGTGCGCTTTTACTTCCCCGTTTTCAAACACGTACACGTCTGGAATGGAGAACACGCCGAGCGACGCGGCGAGGTCGCCGTTTTTGTCCACATCCACTTTGGCGAACGTCACGCCTTCGAACTCTTCGGAGAGTTCTTCCATTACGGAGGACAGCATCCTGCACGGCCCGCACCATGTTGCGAAGAAGTCGCACACGACTTTCGCGCCCGTCTCCACCAGCCCGTCAAGTTCCATGCCCGTCATTTCTTTTACCATGATCTCACCTCTTTTTGTTGATATATTGCGCAAGCAACCCGAATTTTACCCGTTCGGAGGAAGAACTGCGCATATCCTTGACTTCCGCGACGCCCTCGTTCAGCTCGTTCTCCCCGATGACGGCGACGAACTTCGCCCCGAGCTTGTCCGCGTACTTGAATTGCGCCTTTACCGAGCGTTCCAAAAGGTCGGTCTCGCAGGAAATGCCCTCTTTGCGGAGTTCTTCCGCGAGCAAAAACGCCTTTTTGCGGCTCTCGGGGTCCATGCCGAGCAAGTAGCAACTCACCCCATCGGGCATGGGAATCTCCACCCCCTCCGCTTCCAGAACCATGAGGAGCCGTTCGATCCCCGCGCCGAACCCGACCGCGGGAGTGGGTTTTGCGCCGAGCTGGGACAAAAGCCCGTCGTATCTTCCCCCGCCGAGGACGGTACCCTGTGCGCCCGCCGCCGACGAGGTAAATTCAAACACCGTGCGGCTGTAATAGTCGAGGCCGCGCACGATGGACGGATCGATCCGATAGCCGATCCCCGCGCACGTCAAGAGTTCCTGCACCGCTTCGAAGTGCTTCTTGCAGTCGTCGCAGAGGAAGTCGAGCATCCGCGGCGCGCCCGCCGTGAATTTTTTACAATTCTCCTCCTTGCAGTCGATCATGCGCATGGGGTTCTTTTCGAAGCGCGCGTTGCAATCGGGACACATCTCGGAAAGGTGAGGGCGGAAATAGTCGCGGAGCGCCTCCTGATACTTTGCGCGGCAGGCGGGGCAACCGATGGAATTGAGGTTGAGTTGCACCTGTTTGAGACCCAAATTTTTGAGGAACCCGTCCGCAAGGGCGATGACTTCCGCGTCCGCTTCGGGAGAGGCCGCGCCGTACAGTTCCGCGCCGAATTGGTGGAACTC
This sequence comes from uncultured Clostridia bacterium, assembly GCA_947631905.1. Lineage (GTDB taxonomy): Bacteria > Bacillota > Clostridia > Christensenellales > Borkfalkiaceae > Gallimonas. The sequence goes on from CANRND010000010.1 coordinate 49,799, forward strand.
GCGGAGCCGTCCCGCCTGCGGGCGTTCATAGCGGTAGGCGGAAAAGAGGTAGTAGGCCTTAAAGGGCATTGCGCCCCCTTGCAGCCCGTTTTCGATAAACGCGCGCGCGACCCCTGCCGTTCCCTCGGGGCGGAGGGTGATGGACCGCCCTCCCTTGTCGAGGAAAGTATACATCTCCTTGCCGACGACGTCCGTCGTCTCCCCCACGCCGCGCTGAAAGAGTTCGGTATACTCGAACACGGGGGTGCGGATCTCCGAAAAACCGTACCCGTGTGCGGTTTTGCGGGCGATTTCTTCGATGTACTGCCACTTATAAACGTCGCCCGGAAGCACGTCTTTGGTTCCCTTTGGAATGCTGATCATTCTTTTCTCCTTATTTCCTTTTGCCCCCCTTAGGAGGGGGGTAGGGGATAGTGTCCTTTTCGGTCGACATGACAATTTAGGACGGCTTTAAGCGCACACAATTTGCCGCACACTTACGGCTTATTGTCCGACAACGCGACCGCGAGGACAACTAAGTTAAACCGCAAAAGCCCGTTTCCTCACGGCGTTTCTTTTCGAACGCCCCAACGGGGCGGAGCAAAGAAACGCGTGAACTCAGAGCACGTATTTCTTCAAATCTCTGTCCTTTGTGATCTTGCTGAGATGCTCCTCCACATAGGCGCGGTTGATCTCCACGGGAACGACGGGATAGTCGCCGCCGCCCGCGTTGAACGAGATGTCCTCCAAAAGATATTCCATAACCGTATGCAATCTGCGCGCGCCGATGTCCTCGCTCGTGAGATTGATCTCCTCAGAGATTTCGGCGATCGCCTCGATCGCGTCGGGCGTAAATTTCAAATCGATGTTATCGACGGCGAGAAGCACGGCGTACTGCTGGGTGAGAGAATGCTCGGTGTTCGTGAGAATGTTTACGAAGTCCTCTTTGGTGAGCGAGGTAAGCTCCACGGAGACGGGGAACCTCCCTTGAAGCTCGGGAATGAGGTCCTCCACCCGCGCGACGTGGAACGCGCCCGCGGCGATAAAGAGCATATAGTCGGTCTTTACGGGGCCGTATTTCGTCATGACGGTACTGCCCTCCACAATGGGAAGAATGTCCCGTTGCACGCCCTCGCGGGAGACGTCCGCGCCCGAGGTGTTTTCCTTGCCCGCGATCTTGTCGATCTCGTCGATGAAGATGATGCCGTCGTTCTCGGCGCGGCGCAGAGCCTCTTCCTTTACCGCGTCGTCGTCGATGAGCTTCTCACTCTCCTCGGCGATATAAAACTTCATGGCCTCTTTCACGGTGATCTTGCGCTTTTTCTTGCGCTGGGGGATCATTTCCCCGAAAATGGAGCCGAGGTTGATCGCCGCGCCCCCGGGGATGAGTTCCATGTTTTTCGGCTCGTCTTTGATCTCGGTCTCGATCACGAGATTGTCGAACACGCCCTTGCGCAGGGAGTCGAGCAAATTTGCTTCGAAAATTTCATACGGCGTTTCCCCGCGGTCGGCTTTTTTCAGGTCGGCGAGGAGTTTTATCATCTTTTTCTCGGCGGCGTCGGTGGCTTTTACGGAGACTTCCGCGGTCTTTTCGTCCTTTACGAGGCGGAACGCGCAATCCACGAGGTCGCGCACCATGCCCTCCACGTCCTTGCCGACGTAGCCGACTTCGGTATATTTCGTCGCTTCCACCTTGATGAAGGGAGCCTTTACGAGCTTGGCGAGGCGGCGGGCGATTTCCGTTTTGCCCACGCCCGTGGGGCCTTTCATGATGATGTTTTTTGGCGTGATCTCCTCTCTGAGTTCGGGGGAGAGCTGCGCCCTTCTGTAACGGTTTCTAAGGGCGATGGCGACGGCTTTTTTCGCCTCGTCCTGCCCGATGATGTGCTTGTTGAGTTCGTTGACGATCTGTTTCGGTGATAAATTCATTCCCTTGTTTTCCATAGATACCCCCGTCTCGCGTTATACGGTTTCGCAAATGATGTGATCGTTTGTAAACACGCAGATCTCGCTTGCGATTTTGAGCGACTTTCTGGCGATCTCCTCGGCGGAGAAATCGGTGTTCTGCGCGAGCGCGCGGGCGGCCGCAAGGGCGTAATTCCCGCCGCTTCCGATGGCGCAGATCCCCTCGTCTGGTTCAATGACTTCCCCCGTCCCCGACAAGATCAAGAGAGTGTCTTTATCGGCGGTGATCATCATCGCGTCGAGCTTTCTGCCGATTTTATCGCTCCGCCACAGGTCGGCAAGTTCCACCGCCGAGCGCATGAGATTGCCCGCAAACTTGTTGAGCATGCCCTCGAAGCGTTCGGAGAGAGAGAACGCGTCGGTCACGCTCCCCGCAAAGCCCAAAATGACCTTGCCCCCGTAAATTCTGCGCACCTTTATCGCGCTGTTTTTGAACACGACGCTCTCGCCCATGGTGACTTGTCCGTCCCCCGCGATCGCCGTAACGCCGTCCTTTTTGACGGCGCAGATCGTAGTTCCTCTGAATTCCATACCGTTCTCCTTGTTACGCCCGCGGGCGCAGAGATTTTTTTATATATACCCCGTTTTCGCCGCCGTAAAACGGCAAGCGCGCGTTAAATTTCGGAATAGGTCTTAAATTTTTCGATCTCTCCGAGCGCGCGCTCCGCCATCTGGCGGCGTTTTTCTTTCTTATCCCGCACGTCGAGGGGGCGCAGAATGCCGTAGTTCGCGTTCATCGGCTCGAAATGCTTGTTCGGCGCGGCGATATAGCGGGAGAGCGCCCCGCACACCGACGTGTCCTCGGGAATGTACACGCCTCTGCCGTTCCTTTCGTTCCAAACGTGGATGGCGGCGAGAAGTCCGCTCATGGCGCTCTCCACATATCCCTCCACGCCCGTGATCTGTCCCGCAAAATACAACCCGTGTTGCGATTTTGCCGAAAAATCGGCGTTCAGCACTTCGGGCGCGTTGAGGTAGGAATTGCGGTGCATCACGCCGTAGCGCAAAAATTCCGCGTTACGGAGGGCGGGGATGAGGGAAAATACCCGCTTTTGCTCCCCGAATTTGAGGTTGGTCTGGCACCCGACGAGACCGTACATCGTCCCCTCCGCGTTCTCTTTCCTCAGTTGAAGCACGGCGTAGGGGTGTTTTCCGTCGCCACAGGAAAGCCCCACGGGCTTAAATGTGCCGAAGCGCAGGGTATCTTTTCCCCGCGCCGCCATTACTTCGACGGGCATACACCCCTCGAAGATCTCGTTTTTTTCAAACGTATGCAGTTTTGCGCGTTCCGCGCCGAGAAGTTCCCGTACGAAAATTTCGTATTCCTCTTTCGTGAGCGGGCAGTTGAGATAGTCTCCCGTGCCGTTCCCGTAGCGATCGGCGGTAAAAACGTGTTCAAAATCGATGCTCTCCGCCGAGACGATGGGCGCGGATGCGTCGAAAAAGTGCTGGGAGCCGAACTTTGCCTCGATGTCCTGCATGAGCGCGTCCGAGGTGAGCGGCCCCGTCGCCACGATCCCCGCTTGCGGCAGGGCGCATACTTCCCCGCAAACGACGGTGATATGCTCGCACGCACGGATGTTTTCGGTGACATATGCGGAAAACTTCTCACGGTCTACGGCGAGCGCGCCGCCCGCAGGCACGCGCGAGGCCTCCGCCGCCCGCATGGTGAGCGAGCCGAGCCGCCGCAGTTCCTCTTTCAGAAGCCCGCAAGCGTTGCCGTAAACGTCGTCGCTCTTCAAAGAGTTCGAACAGACGAGTTCGCAGAAGTCCGCGCTCGAATGGGCGGGCGTGAATCTGAGGGGCTTCATTTCGAAAAGTTCCACGTCCACGCCGCGGCTTCCCAAAAAGTACGCCGCTTCGCATCCCGCAAGCCCCGCGCCGACAATACGGACGCTCACGCTTTCGCCTTTTTGGCGGACTTCGCCGCTTTTTCGGGCTTTTCGGGCTTATAGGAGCATTCGCGGTTGGAACACTTCACCGAGCCTTTGGGGGTGGAGACGAGCGCGCTCCCGCAGACGGGACACTTCTGCCCCGTGGGGACGTCCCAGCTCATAAACTTGCACGCGGGGTATCCGCTGCAACCGTAATACGGTTTTCCCGTGCGGGAGAAGAGCTTCTTCGTCGGCTTGCCGCAGTCGGGGCAGATCCCCTCGTAAACGGTCTCTTTCTTCTCGTCTTCAAAGGGAAGCGTGGACTTACAGGCGGGATAGTTGGGGCAGGCGAGGAACTTCCCGTAGCGCCCCGTCTTTACAGTCATCATTGCGCCGCACTTGGGGCAGGGGGTATCCGTGACTTCCGCCTCTCCCTCGCTGATAATGTTGGAGCAGGCGGGATAGCCCGTGCAGGCGAGATATTTGCCGTATTTCCCGCTCTTGCGCACCATCGGGCGGCCGCATTTTTCGCAGAGGATGTCGGTGATCTCGTCGCCGTCCGAGCTTGCGAAGCGCAGTTTTTCCTCAAACGGGGGGTAGAATGCCGAAATGATGGAGTGCCAGTCCTTGCCGCCCTCCTCGATCTCGTCGAGCTTTTCCTCCATGTCCGCGGTGAACCCTACGTCCATCACGTCCGTGAAGTATTTCACGAGCATATCGGTAATGCGGTATGCGACCTCGGTGGGGACCATATATTTTCCGTCTTTCGTGACGTATTTGCGCTTATTGAGGACGGAGATGATGGAAGCATAGGTGGACGGGCGGCCGATGCCCTTGTCCTCCATCGCCTTGACGAGGGAAGCGTCGGTATAGCGGATCGGGGGCTTTGTGAATTTTTGTTCCCCCTTTTCGCCGGGCGAAAGGAGCGCGTCCCCCTCTTTGATCGGCGGCAAAAGTTTTCCGTTCGTCTCCTCGTCGTCCTCTTTTTTATAGTCCTGGTAGACGGCGGTATAGCCCGCGAAGCGGAGCGTTTTGCCTGCGGCGCGGAGACCGTACCCGCTGTTTCCGATCTCTATCTGCTTGGAATCGTACTGCGCTTCCGCCATCTGGGAGGCGATAAAGCGCTCATAGATGAGTTTATACACGTTATAGTGCTTGCGGTCGAGCATTTTCTTCGCAAGCTCGGGCGTGAGGTTGAGATCGATGGGACGGATCGCCTCGTGCGCATCCTGCGCGCCCTTTTTGGAGGCGTAAAAGTTGGGCTTTGCGGGGCAATATTCCTTGCCGTACTTCTCGGCGATGTAGCCGAGCGCGGCCGTTTGCGCGTCGGAAGAAACGCGGGTGGAGTCGGTACGGATATAGGTGACAAAGGCGATATGCCCCTCCCCCTCGACGTCGATGCCCTCGTAGAGGTGCTGCGCCATGAGCATGGTCTCGGGCGCGGTCATGCCGAGTTTATTCGAAGCGTCCTGTTGCAGCGTGCTTGTTGTAAAGGGCGCGGGCGCGTGCGATTTCGTAACGGACGATTTGACGGAAAGAACGGTATATTCCCCGCTCTTCAACGCGGCAAGAACGGCGTCCGCCTGCTCTTTGGAGGAAACTTTGCACTTTTTGCCCCCCTGTTTTTCGAGCAACGCCCTGAACGGGGAAAATTTCTTCCCCGCGTCCTGCAATTCCACGGAGATCGTCCAATACTCTTCGGGTTTGAACGCAGAGATCTCGCGCTCGCGGTCCACCACGAGGCGGAGCGCAACCGACTGCACCCTGCCCGCCGAAAGGCCGTTCTGGATCTTGTTGTTGAGCAGGGGGGAGAGCTTGTAGCCCACGAGGCGGTCCAGCACCCGCCGCGCCTGCTGGGCGTCGACGAGATTATAATCGATCTTGCGGGGATGTTCGAGCGCCTGCCGCACCGCTTTCGGGGAGATCTCGTTAAATTCGATGCGGTTTTCCTTGTCCGCGTCGAGCCCGAGAACGGTCTGCAAATGCCACGAGATCGCCTCGCCCTCGCGGTCGGGGTCGGTCGCAAGGTATACTCTTCCCGCTTTCTTCGCCTCGTCCGAAAGCCGCTTGATCGTCTCTTCCTTGCCCGGAGAGGTGACGTACTGCGGTTCGAAGTTCTGCGACACGGACACGCCGAGTTTTTTCTGCGGCAGGTCGCGGATATGTCCGCCCGAAGCGTCCACGCGGTATTTTCCTTTGAGATATTTTGAAATTGTTTTCGCCTTGCTCGGCGATTCTACGATGATCAGATCCATATCGTTACCTCTTTCCGTCTTATTTTACGCAACCGTAGCGGTTTCCGCCCGCCTTTACGACGAGGCCTTTGAGTTCGAGGGAGGCGAGCAATGCCGCCGCTTCATACACGGGGATCCCCGCCCGTTCGGCGAGGACCGCGGCATGCAACTCCCCTTCGGAGTGCAGAACGTTGTAAAGTTTTTCTTCGTCCGCCGTTAAAGCGGCGGCTTTCTCCTCTTCGGGAAGGATCCCGTAACAGTCGAAAATATCTTGCGCGCAGGTACACACATATGCGCCCTTTTTCAAAAGTTCGTTACAGCCCACGCCGCGGCTGATACCGGGATTGTAGGGAACGGCGAACACGTCTCTGCCGTATTCGAGGGCGGCGTTCGCGGTGAGGAGCGCGCCGCTCTTTTCGCCCGCCGAAAGCACCAACACCCCGCGGCACAGCCCCGCCAGAATGCGGTTGCGCGCATGAAAGGAATATTTCTTCGTCTTTTCGCGGAACGGGTATTCGCTCAGCAACAGCCCGACGCGGCGGACCTCCTCTTTGATCGCGGCATGCGCCGCGGGATAGCATTCGTCGAGGCCGCACGGAAGCACGCAGACGAGCTTCCCCGATAAAAGCGCCCCGCGGACGGCGGCGAGATCCCCGCCCTCCGCAAGCCCCGTTACGACGGCGAACCGCGACGAAAGTTTCTGCGCGATGTCCATGCCGAACTTTTCCGCCCACGGCGGGGTGATACGGGAACCGACGATGCAAAACAGCTCCTCTTGGAGCAGTTCCCGCCTGCCTGCGCCGAACAGAACGAGGGGCGGGAACGCGGCTTTCAACCCGTCGGGATAGTCGCGGCTCAAAACGGTCACCGCAAAGTAGCCCTTTTCCTCCGCCTCCCGCAAAAATCCGCCGAGGTCGCGCTTGCGGTCTTCAAGCTCCTTGCAGGGGCATTCGCGCCCAAAGGTTTTTTCATAGAAAAACTCAAACCGTTCGAAGAGCGCTGCGGGCGCGCCCGCAACGCGGAGCAGTTCCGCCCGCTCCCGCGGTTCGAGTTCCGTGCAGGCGCACAGCCAGATGAGCGCCTGTTCGTCTTTGGTATATTTCGTCATCAGAATTTTTCTTCGAGACGGTAAGACACCGCTTCGAACACATGCTTGGGCAGGATGTTCTCGCACCCGTCGAGGTCGGCAATGGTGCGGGAAACCTTAATGATGCGCGCCCGCGCACGTGCGGACAGCCGCATACGCTCGAACGCGTCGCGCAAGATCTTTTCGCTCTCGGCGCCGAGGCCGCAAAACTCGTCGATCTCCCGCTCCCCCATCTCGGCGTTGGTGCGGAGTTTGCACCCCGAAAAGCGGTTGCGCTGGATCTTCCGCGCAAAATTCACCCGCTCTTTCACGGTCTCCGAGTCCTCGCGCTTTCCGGCGGAGGTCAGCTCGTCGTAAGAAATGTTGTCTACCTCCACTTGAAGATCGATCCTGTCGAGAAGAGGACCCGAGATCTTCTTGCGGTACCGCCTGATCTCCGCGGGCGTACAGGTGCAGACGAGATTTGCCGACCCATAGTTGCCGCAGGGGCAGGGATTCATGCTCGCGCAGAGCATAAAGCGGGAGGGATAGGAACAGGTGCCGCCCGAGCGGGAGATGGTGATCTGCCCGTCTTCGAGGGGCTGGCGGAGCGCTTCGAGCGTCGACCGCTTGTATTCGGGCAGTTCGTCGAGGAACAGCACGCCGCCGTGCGCGAGGGAGATCTCCCCCGGGTGGACGACGCGGTTGCCGCCGCCGCACATCGACACGGTGGTCGCCGTGTGGTGCGGGGTGCGGAAAGGCCGTTCGGTCACGATCCCCTCTTCCCCGAGAATGCCTGCCACCGAGTGTATTTTTGTGATTTCGAGGGCTTCCTCGAACGAGAGATCGGGCATGATGGTGGGCAGACACCGCGCGAGCATGGTCTTGCCCGTTCCGGGCGGGCCGATCATGAGCAAGTTGTGTCCGCCCGCGACGGCGATCTCGATCGCCCGCCGCGCCATCGGCTGTCCTTTCACGTATTTGAGGTCTGCGGAGGAAGTTCTCTTCTTGCAGACGGCGAACTCCGCCGTTTCGAGCGGCTCGATCGGAGCCGCCCCGATGAGGTGGTTTACGACGTCGAGCAACGTTTCGGCGGGATAAATTTCCGCGCCGCCCAAAAACCGCGCTTCTTTCGCGTTGGCGGCGGGGATGACGAACCGCGTAAAACCGTGTCCCTTTGCGCTGATCAGAATGGGCAGAAGCCCGCCGATCGGGCGCAGGTCGCCGTTGAGGGCAAGTTCGCCCAAAAACACGGTGTCCGACACGTCCGCGCCGATGAGCTGTTCGCTCGCTTTGAGCAGGGAAATTGCGATCGCAAGGTCGAAAGACGCCCCCTCTTTTTTGAGGTCGGCGGGCGCAAAGTTGACGGTGATCCTGTTCATGGGGAACAGAAGCCCGCTGTTTTTGAGCGCCGAGCGCACCCGCTCTTTGGATTCTTTTACGGCGGTGTCGGGAAGTCCCACCATATCGTAGGAGGGAACGCCCCTGTTGACGTCCGTCTCCACTTCCACGGGAACGCCGTCAAGCCCCGACAGCGCATAGCAGATGATTTTTGCGATCATGGTTTTTCCGGAACGTAAGTGTTTCCCGCGCGGCGGGAACGGTTATGCCCACAGCGCGGACAAAAATCCGGCGGTGGGGACAGAGAACGTGAACACGCTGAACAGCGCGAAGCACACTACAAGCACGGCCAAACAGACGCAGGAGAGGATCGTTACGATCTTCCCGTATTTTCCGCCCTCTTCGGCAAAGCCTTTGGCGGCGAGCGCAAACAGGCAGACGTAGGCAAGCAGGATAAACGCAAGCCCGCCCTGTGCGAAAGCGGCGGTCACAAGCCCGAGTACCACGCCGAGGATGGGGATGAGCAGGGAGACGAACTCTTCCTTGAACGTCCCCTCTTCGAGCTTGCCGATGAGGATCACCGTGGCAAGCACGGCGCCGATCACGCCCGAAACGAGCGCGCCGACGGCCATGAGCGAACCTGCGGAAGTTACGGCAAATTTTTCGCCCGTCCCCTTAAAGAGGAGATAGAGCGGACTCCACGCCGATTGGGCGGCGGGCAAGAGGTTGTTGCCCGTAAAGCCGCCGCAGAAAGCTTTCCAGATAAAGTAGAAGATGCTCATCGAAGGGTCCGCGGGATCGTCGTAACGTTTCACGTACGGGAAGTACATGGGAAGCGCCGCGAGCATGGAGATGAGGACCACGCCGAGAACGAGGAACAGCGAGAACGTAACGGCGGACACGCTTCCCTTGAAGCGGTGTTCTTTGAGCGCGGAAGCAAGTTTCTTTCTCGGTTCGGAAACGCCCTCCTCCGTGTGGGGCGTTCCGCCCGCGCCCTCGTCGGCTTCCACCTCTTCGATGGCGAGATCGAGCGCGGCGCGGGTCGCCTTGCGTTGACGGAGATAGCCCGCCACGAACAGACCCACAACGCCGAGAACGGGAATGAGGAACGCTCCGTTCACGCAGACCGCCGCCGCGGCAAACAGACCCGCAAGCATGGTGGGGACCGCGGAGAGATAGTCCGCTTTTTGCATGCCGTCCTTGAAGAACACCGTCGCAAAGTAGAGAGCGGCGGTCAGGAAGAACACGCCGATCGTGAGCGGGGTCCCGAAATGCCCGAGGCTCATGCTCACGCCGCACAGGGCGTAGAGCAGGGCGAACGCAAAGCCCGCCTTTTCACTGCCCGTGAGCTTCCGCACGAAGAGGAAACCGAACACGAGTATGCCGAACGAGGCGAGGAACGGAAAGATACGAAGCCCGAACGGACTCATCCCGAAGATCGAAGTCCCCAGCGCGAGCAGGTCGGTGCCGAACGTGTTGTAAACCGTGTCGACATGGTATACGGCGTCACGGATATAGTTCCTGCCCTGCCGGATTTCGGAGACCGTCATAAGGGATACGATCTCTTCCTGCCCGAAACGGACAAAAGAGCTTTGCGCAAGGGAGGGAATGCGGGGCCTGTCCACAATGGCGCCCGCGCGTTCTACCGCGGTCTGCAAGGTCTCGCCCTTGTCCTTGTCGAAAGGCAATAGTGTGCCGTTCGTGCCGTCGTAAACGGTCGGGCGGAGCGCAACGGGTTTATGCGTTCCATCCGCGGTATCCTTGTCGTTTGCAACGAACACGATCTCGTTGACAAGAACGCTCCCGCCCGAAACTCTGATACGGTAGTAAGGATAGGTGGAAATACGCCAGCCGTCCTGCGTCGGCACGTCGTATTTCACCCAGTTGTAGAGGGCGTCGGTATAAGGCGCGACGGATTTCTCTCCCTCGCCGAGTTCTTCGTACATATTGGCGAAGTTGATGTCCACTTCGGACTGATAGGTGCTGTCGGATGTGGTACCGCGGGCGACATGGATGGTAACGACGTCGCCGTAATCGGTATAGATCGCGCCGAGGTTGAAATAGATCTCTTTGATATAGAGGTCGCGGTGCGTGTGGTTTTCTCCGCCGTGTCCGGGGTCGGTGGTGTGGAGAACGATGCAAGGTTCCTTGCCGTCGGTAGCTCTCTTGGAAGAGAGAGCGTACGCCTTGCCTGTGGAGGCGGCGGAACCGAGCGTTCCCAACCCGAGGACGAGAAAGGCGAGTGCGAGAATGAGGAAAGCGCGAAGCCATGCCGACATTCTGTTCCAGATGTTTGTTTTCTTCATACGATTATTTCCTTATTATATCGTCGCATACTATTCTAACCGAAACGGCGGGAATTGTAAACGATTTTCAACGGTTTTTTCAAAAAAAATCGAACGCAACAAAATTCTTGTCTTTAAAAGGTCCCCCTCTCGTCTCTGTGCAACGAAGCGTCGGCTACGAAGCAACTCATATCGTCCCGCGCGCTGTTCTGTTTTCTAAGCGCGGCACGAGGAGGGTAAGCGACGAAGTAGAAATCTCTACCTCGTCCCCAAATGTCATTTCGACCGAAGTGAGCGATGCGAACGAAGTGGAGAAATCTCTACCTCGTCACCGCAACAAAGAAAAAAGCGCTTTCAAAGCGCTTTTTTCTTTGTCTTATTTCTTTTCTTTGATCTTGGCAGCCTTGCCGGTGCGGCCTCTGAGGTAGTAGAGCTTTGCCCTTCTCACCTTGCCTGCGCGCACGACGTTGACATATGCCACTTTCGGGGAATGCAACGGGAAGCAACGCTCCACGCCGACGCCGAAAGAAAGGCGGCGGACGGTGAACGTCTCGCGGATGCCGCCGTGCTTTTTGGCGATGACCACACCCTCGAAGTTCTGGATCCTCTCCTTGCCGCCCTCGATGATGCGGTAGCCTACCTTAACGGTATCGCCCACGTTGAATTGGGGGACGTTTTCTTTCAGCCCCTCTTTTTCGATCGCTTCGACCAAACCTTTCATTGACTTTACCTCCGTTCCGAAAAGACGTTCATTCCCGTTCTTGGTTTGGCGTATTTTTTCGCCGCGGCAGAGGAACGCCCAAAGTCACTTGATTATTATAGCGGAAGAAAATTAAAAAATCAACCGATTTTGCGCCCGTTCCGCAAATTTTTTTACGCTTTCTCGCCGTCTGCGGCTGCGGGCGGCGCAGCAGGAGGGGCTTCCTCCCGTTTGACCGAAATTTTTCCCCTCACGGGCGCATAGCTATCCTTTCTGATACGGGTGCGCGACAAGAGCGAGCCGTCCGCGGAGTAGACCGAAAGATAGCTCTCGCTCCTGATCCCCTCTTTCTCCTTGCGCAGAACGGCGTTTTCTTCTCCCTCCTCCACCTCGGGCGGTCCGGGAGAGACGCGTTCCGTCACCCTGCTCTCCACAAGATAGCGCTTGCCGTCGGGCATGCCGAAAAAGCGGAAACAGACGCTCCCCTGCCCCATTTCCGCGAGAATGTATACGGGAAACGGGTACGGGTTGCGGAATTTGAGATCGCTCGTCTCGGACACCATCGCGTCCTCGGAGGGCGGGACGTACCCCACCGTAAGGGAATGGGCGCGGCTCTCCACAACTTCCATGCCCGCCCTGAGCGCCGCGCCGAAGAGGGTGGTGCTTGTCTGGCACACTCCCCCGCCCACCCCCGGGACGAACTCTCCTTCGAGGATCACCTGCGCCGTGCGGAAGCCGTTCTCCGCGGTGCGCTTCCCCACCGCGGCGTTGAACGAAAAGGTCTCGCTCGGCGCAATCTCCGTCCCCGCGACGCGGCAGGCGGCGAGGGCGATGTTGTGCCTGCGGGGCGCGTTGGAACCGTCGAAAAAAGTGCGGAAACAGGAAAGTTCGCGGGTGCGCGCGCGCAGGCTTTCTTCGGTGACCGCAGGCGGATATTCCCGCGCGGAGAGGGTGACCTCTCCCCCGTCCGCAAGAACGCTCTGCACGTCGGTCAAAAGTTTTTGGTAGTCGCACGCAACGCCGTTTGTCTCATGCGTATAGCAAAATCCCGCCGCGGAGAAAGACATCTCCGCGTTTTTTGCCTCCCGCGCGTTTTTTGCGCAGAGTTCGCGTAAAACGCTCTCCGCGTCCGCCCAGTTCCTGCGGTAAGTTACCGAAAGCCGCTCCCCGCGCCTTGCTTTTCTCACGAGCCGCGCCACGTCGTCTTTGACGGAAAACTCGTCTTTTAAGACGACGTCTCCCGAGGGCGTATGCACCGTCACGGGGGGAAGATCGCGGTAAAATTGCATACGTATCGCGTTTTCCGCCTCGGCGTAGGGCATTCCGCCCACGTCTACGCCGCCGATCGTAACGTCCTGTTTCACTCTCCCCGCGGAAAAGAAAAAAAAGCTCCCCGCGAGGAAGAGCGCTGTCGCAACCGTAACATTCATTCCCGAACCTCTTGTGACAGTATGCGGCTTTTATCCTTTTTTATACCCGTTCCGCGCGCCCGCGGGCCGTCAGCGTACGATCTTTCCGCCCGAAATGCGGATCTTGTTGCACTCCTTGCCGTAGAGAACGCGCTCGGCGTGCGTGCAGGTGAGGATGCACTGCACTCCCCCCGTGCGGGCGAGCAATTTTTTGCGCCGCGTCAGGTCGAGTTCGCTCATCACGTCATCTAAAATGAGGACGGGCGCCTCGCCCGAGAGCTGTTTGAAAATTTCGAGTTCGGCAAGTTTCATGGAGAGCGCCGCCGTCCGCGTCTGCCCCTGCGAGGCGAACCCGCGCGCGTCGTTGCCGTCGATGAGGATGCGGATGTCGTCGCGGTGAGGGCCAACGGTGGTAAAGCCGAGCCGTACGTCCCGCTCATAGGCGTTTTTCAGTTCTTTGAGAAGTTTTTCGGCGATCTCCTCCTCGTCTCCGGGGTAATTCCCCTCGGCCCCGAGTTCGAGTTTTTCGCCCCCGTCCGTCAAAAAGGCGTGCGCATCCGCGGCGTAGGGCGCAAGCCTGCCGAGATACTCCCTGCGGCTGCGGATGAGAACGGCGGCATAGCGCGCGAGCTGTTCGTCCCACACGGGCAGGGTGTCGAAGATGAGAGACACGTCCCGCTCTTTGAGCAAATTGTTCCTCTGGTCGAGAATTTTATTGTAGCGGAGAAGGGCGGAGGCGTAGCTTTTGGAGGTCTGGGAAATGGAGAGGTTCAAAAAGCGTCTGCGTTCGTCGGGTCCGTCCTGCACGATGCGCAGTTCCCCGGGGGAGAAGAACACGCTCTTCATGTTCCCGAGGAAATCGACGGCGCGCGCCACTTTTACGCCGTTGAGGGTGAGTTCCCGCTTGTTTTCGCGGATCTCCGCCCCGAGGGTGATCTTGCCGTAGCGGCACTCCGTCTCCGCGGAAAGCAATGCGCAGTCCGCCCCCCTGCGGATGAGCTGCCTGTCGTGCCTGATCCTCAGGGACGCTCCCGTGCAGAGATAGAAGATCGCCTCGGCGCAGTTGGTCTTGCCCTGCGCGTTTTTGCCCACGAGGACGTTGATCCCCTCTCCGAACTCGAACGTCTCCCGTTCGTAATTTCTGAAATTTTGTAAATTCAATTTTTTGATTATCACCGAATTTACCCGAAAAACACTTTCTTTTTGCGCGAAATTATATTATAATTTAGAATAGGCGCCAAGGTCCCGCAATTTGCAGGCCGGACAAGCCCATTATAGCAAATTTTGCGGAAAAAACAAAGCGTTTGAGAGGGAAAAATGGCTGAAAATACCCAACTCGAATTTCTGTGGAGCAGGATCAAAGAACGGGCGGAGAAGCTCATCAACACCATCTCGTTCAGTTCGTTCATCGAGGACCTCGTCCCCGTGGACGTCGTGAACAAGAAGATCGTCTTAAAAGCGAGTACGGAAGTGGTGGCAAAGACGGTGACGCAACACCATCTCGAACAGCTCCGCGAAGCGGCGCAGTCCGCGGACGTGGGGATCGTGGGGGTCGTCATCGTGGTAGACGGAAGCGACACCTATACCCTCGAAGAGGCGCCCGACGCGTTCGAGGAATCTTCGGTCGTCCTCGATCCGCGCTATACGTTCGACTCTTTCGTGGTAGGGCCCTCGAACAAATTCGTATATGCGGCGGCGAAGTCGGTGGCGGAAGCGCCGGGGGAAAATTTCAATCCCCTCTATATCTACGGCGGCACGGGGCTGGGCAAGACCCACCTCATGCAGGCGATCGCCAACGAGATCGCCAAGAAAAAGCCCTCGCTGAAAGTCATTTACACCACGAGCGAGAAGTTTTTGAACGAGTATGTGGACAGCATGTACGCCAAAAAGTCCGCGGGGACGGACAACGAGTTCCGCTTCCGCAACCGCTACCGCAACGTGGACGTCCTCATCATCGACGACATCCAGTTCTGGGCGGGAAAATACGGCGTGCAGGAGGCGTTTTTCCACACGTTCAACGAACTGTTCTCCCAGCACAAGCAGATCGTCATCTCTTCGGACTGCCCCGCAAAGGAACTGACGACCCTCGAAGAGCGGCTCCGCACCCGCTTCGAGGGCGGGCTGATCGCAGACATCCAGCCGCCCGATTTAGAGACGAAGATCGCCATTTTAAAGCGCAAGGCGCTCGAAAAGAAATATATCGTACCCGACGACGTGCTGGCGTTCCTCGTGAAAAATTCGGATAATAACGTCCGCACTCTCGAAGGGCGGCTCAACACAGTCATCTTTGCGAGCAAGCTCCACGAGGAGCCGATCTCGCTCAAACTCGCGGGGATCGCCCTGCAAGAGAGCATCGGCAACGACGAGGAGCAGGAAGAGATCACGCCCGAGACGATCATCAAGGCGACCTGCGCCTACTATTCGGTGACAAAGGCCGACCTCATCGGCAAGAGCAAGCGGCAGGAGCTGGTGCGCGCGCGGCAGGTGTGCGTCTATCTCCTTTGCAACATGCTTGCGCTCCCGCTCGTCTCCATCGGCAAGATCATGGGCGGCAGGGACCACGCCACGATCATCTACGCGCGGGACAAGATCACCGAACTCATGCGCGTGAACGACGCGATCTCGAAAGGCGTCACGGACATCCGCAGCTCCGTCCTCAAACAATAATTGTCCTATTCTTGCCCCCTATTCCCAAAAAATATCATGTCGAGCTTGTCGCCCCGCGCGTCTTTCCAAATACGTCATGTTGAGCGGAGGCGTTAGCCGAAGTCGAAACATCTCTACCTTATTTTTAATAATGTTAAGATTTCTCCACTCCGCTCGCGTTGCTCGCTTCGGTACTTCGCCTGCGGCTCGTGCCGCCCTTTGACAAAACAGAACATGCGGGCGGTCGAAATGACAAATTAGAATAACAGGCCCCACCAACGGCGGCGAGCCGGAAGAGGTGTCCCCCCATTCCCAAATCTCACCGCATACCCTCAACCAATCACTCATGCAAGAATTTCTCGAATCGGTCTGCGACGCCGTCGTCATCGGCGCGGGACACGCGGGCGCGGAAGCCGCTCTCGCGCTCGCCCGCACGGGACTTTCGACCGTCCTTATGACCCTCAATTTAGACAGTATCGGCTTCATGCCCTGCAACCCCTCCGTCGGCGGAACGGCGAAAGGGCATTTGGTGCGCGAGATCGACGCGCTCGGCGGGCAGATGGGCGTCACCGCGGACGAGTGCGCCCTGCAAGTGCGGATGCTGAACGCGGGCAAGGGCGCAGCGGTACAGTCCCTCCGCGCGCAGGTGGACAAGAACAAGTACCACCGCCGCATGAAACGGGTGTTGGAGCATACGAAAAATCTGCGCATCGTGCAGGCGGAAGCCGCCGAGATCGTGACCGATCCCACACCGGGCGGAGCGCAGGAGAGCCGCCCCCGCGTCGCCGCCGTCAAGACGACTTACGGCGGCGTTTTTGAGTGCCGCGCCGTCGTCGTGGCGACGGGAGTCTATCTCAATTCGGACACGATCACGGGCGAACTCGTCACCGCGAGCGGCCCCAACGGCTTTCAAAACGCGACCCGTCTTACAAAATCGCTCATAAAGCTCGGCTACAAGGTGCGCCGTTTCAAGACAGGGACTCCCGCCCGTCTGGACGGCAGAACGGTCGATTTCGGCCGTTTGGAGCGGCAAGACGGCGAGGACGTGTACCCCTTCTCTTTCCTGCACAGCCACGCGCCCAGAGCGCAGACTCCCTGCTACCTCGCCTATACCAACGAGCGTACCCATGAACTCATTTTAAGCAATCTTAGCCGCGCGCCCCTCTACAACGGACAAATTTCCTCCACGGGACCGCGCTACTGCCCCTCGATCGAGACGAAAGTGGTGCGCTTCCGCGACAAGGAACGCCACCAGCTCTTTTTGGAACCCGAGGGCGCGGACACGACGGAAGTTTATGTGCAGGGGCTTTCGACCTCTCTCCCCCACGACCTGCAAAAAGAGGTCTACCGCTCCGTCAAAGGGCTTGAACATTGCGAGATCGTGCGCTATGCCTACGCCATCGAATACGACTGCATCGACACCCTCGACGTGCTTCCCACGTTGGAATCCAAAAAGGTGGAGGGTCTGTACACGGCGGGGCAGATCAACGGCACGAGCGGCTACGAAGAGGCGGCGGCGCAGGGGCTGATCGCGGGCATAAACGCCTCCTTGAAGCTCCGCGGCAAACCGCCGCTCATTCTGCGCAGAGACCAGGCGTACATCGGGGTGCTGATCGACGATCTGGTGACGAAAGGCACGGACGAACCCTACCGCATGATGACCTCGCGGGCGGAGTTCCGTTTGAGCTTGAGGCAGGACAACGCCGACGTGCGTTTGACCGAACTCGGACGCATATGCGGGTTGGTGAATACGAGACGATATAAGCGGTTTTTGGCGCGGAAAACGTTGCGCGAACAGACGCTTGCGGTTTTGAACACGCGTGCGGACACGAAACTTGCCGACAAATTGGTGCAGGAACACGGTTTTCCGCCGCTCAACGCGGGCGTGACGTATGCCGACCTCATCCGCCGCGGCATTTCCATCCGCGAAATTTGCAACACGTTCCCCTCCCTCGCTGTCCCCTCCTCTGCCATTTCGCCCCGCGCGCAGTTCTGTTTCACTAAGCGCGGCACGAGCCGCAGGCGAAGTAGCGAAGCGAACGCCCTTTCTTCTGTCATTTCGACCGAAGCGAACGCTCACCTTTCTGTCATTTCGAGCGGAGCGAACGCCCTTTCTTCTGTCATTTCGAGCGGAGCCGTAGGCGTAGTCGAGAAATCTCTCCCTCTCCCCCTCTCCTCCGTCCCCTACGACATTCTTCTCTCCGCCGAAACGGAGATCAAGTACGAGGGCTACTTAAAGGCGAGCGAAAAGGAAATGGAAAAGGCGAAGAAGCTGGAAGAGAAACCCCTCCCGCCCGACATCGACTACGCGAAGATCGAGGGCCTGCGCCTCGAAGCGCGGGAAAAGCTCAACCGCGTGCGTCCCTTGAACTTGGGGCAGGCGGGCCGCATCTCGGGGGTCTCCCCCGCCGACGTCTCCGTCCTCATGATTTGGTTAAGTCTGAAAAAGTGACCCTCTCTTGCTGTCCCCCGCGCGTTTCGCGCGGGGGAAAGTGGCGAACGCAGTGAGCCGAAAGGGGGTCCCTAATTTTACCCCCTCCATAGGAGGGGGACTAAGGGGGTGGGACCTGTCCCTCTTTTCAGTTCTGTTTCCGTAAGCGGCGGGGGTTGCCCAAAAGGCAACCCCCGCCGCTTTCCCGATACAAGAAGAAGCCGACTTTTTGTCGGCTTCTTGGCGCAATCAATCCGGTTCCGTTTGTTCAGTTGTTCTTTTTGCAGCACGATCTGCCCTGCGGATAGAGGGGCAGTTCGAAAAATCCCGAGCAGACTTCCTGCGAGTACTCCTGTGCGGGCGGGATGGCGCAGTAGCCGTAGCTGGGGAGAAGGAGTTCCACCTGCATGGCGACTTTGAGGATCAGCGTGAGGCAGGCGCTGATGTTAAAGGAGCCGGTCGAGGCGTTGAACGTCCCTTCGGGCGAAACGCAGGACGCGATCGCCGTCACCGTAAAGGGCATCACGGATGCGGGCGGAACGTACATGAGTACGTCCTCTTGAAGAACGATCTCGCTCGTTGCCCTGCCCTCCGCGCCGGTCGCGTCGAGGTAGACGACTTCGATAGGGACCGTAATGGTACACTGTACGCGGGCGCACTGACCGTCCGTCTGTTGGTCCACGACAAGGTTTGTCACCGTTCCCTCGGAAGCAAGGGAGCGCGCCGAAATAAATGTAAGCGGATATGTAGGATTGGCGGGCGTGGGATCGACGAGGGTGATGGGATAGTTTTCAAGCCTCGTCTGGATGATCCCCGCGTCGAAGATTTTTTCCGCTTGGATGCACACCTTTTCGCAAAGACCGTTCAACGGATTGCCCGTGATGGTCCCGGGGCAATGGTCCGATGAAAAATTGGAAAAAAATGACATTTGTGACCTCCGTAAGCCTGAATGGCTCTACTACAAGGTATGCGCGGAAGTACAAATGTGTGTCCGTTTGTTTCACCCGCCGCCGCGCGTCTTTCTATCATTCCGCCCAGCATTTCTTATTTGTCATTTCGAGCGGAGCCGCAGGCGAAGTCGAGAAATCTCAACAAAATTACCCCCTCCTAAGGAGGGGGCAGGGGGTGGGACGGATTCAAAATACGTCACCCTGAGCCTGTCGAAGGGCGTTCGCATTATCAACTTCGGCTTACGCCTCCGCTCAACATGACGTAAATTGCCTCCCCCCAACGCGTTGGGGGGAGGGCAGGAAAGGGGGCTCCTTGTTTTCACTCACCCCTCCCGTTTCCAATAACTCATACAGTAAGTGCTTCTCAAATATTCTGCGGCTGTTGCGGGGTTTTCAAGCCCCGAAACGCCTTTTGACCCTGACATATCCTCATTCTGCAACACTATCCACCCGTTCGGATTTTCAAAATGTACTTCTTGCAAATTACTACACAACAAGAACGCCCCATCTCCAATCGAGGTCACGCCGCTTCCAATGGTGACCGATTGTAGCCCACTGCAATTCCAAAATGCAGTACTTCCGATCAAAGTCACATTCTCGGGAATGGTAATCGAAGTCAACCCGCTACAAGAAAATGTAGAGTCTCCAAGCTCGGTCACGCCACTTCCAATGGTGACCGATTGGAGCCCGCTACAACCCGAGAACGCCCCACTCCCAATCGATGTCACGTTGTTGGGAATGCCGATCTCTTTCAACTTGTTACAACCATTGAACGCACGATCAATAGTGTTAGGGATTTTTGCTTCCCTTTGGTTTGGCGGCATAACCGTAGCTATGCCGCTAATCTCTTTTCTTCGGGAATGTCGATAACTCCGACACAGTTATAGACGATTTGTAGCTGTTGTTTCCTTCGGTCGCCGTC
>CANRND010000011.1 GCA_947631905.1 uncultured Clostridia bacterium
GTCGCGTCTCCCCTGCCACGTCGCCGCAAGGCGCACTTGCAAGAAGTTGTCCTTTGGACAACTTCTTTGCTTTTTACGCCTGCGACTCCTCATCCCAAAAAATCTTTGCTTTGCAAATCTTTTTTGGGAACCCTATATTTTGCAGGCCGGGGGTTTTGCATTGGGTCAGACGCGGATCGAAAGAAAAGAGGGTTCCCGCAAAAAGACCCTGTTCGGAGATGAAAAAGAGGGGGAAACGGGAAGCATAGCAAGCGAAAAGTCTTTTTGTGGGATAAAGTCGCGTCTCCCCTGCCACGTCGCCGCAAGGCGCACTTGCAAGAAGTTGTCCTTTGGACAACTTCTTTGCTTTTTACACCTTTGTGCGGCGGTAGCGCCCGCCGCACCCGCCTCGCCACGGCTCGGCTGTCACGGCACAGTTCACAGCCCGCAGGGCTGTTGAACAGAATTGTGCCGTTCCACCTCATCCCAAAAAATCTTTGCTTTGCAAATCTTTTTTGGGAACCCTATATTTTGCAGGCCGGGGGTTTTGCTGTTCTTCTTTCGGTTATTTGCTCCGTGCCATTCTTGATTTGTCATTTCGACCGAAGCGAGCGCAGTGAGCGGAGCGGAGAAATCTCAAAATAAGGCAGAGATCCCTACTTCGTCGCTGACGCTCCTCGTGCCGCGCTTGGAGAAACAGAACGATGTGCGGGGCGACTACGCTCGGGATGACGTTTAAGAAAAGGTAGAGATTTCTCGACAAGCTCGAAATGACATTTAGGAACAGCGCGCGGGGCGACTACGCTCGGGATGATATTTAGAGAATTGCCCACCCCCTTTATCCCCCTCCGCAGGAGGGGGTTTCTTTTGCCCTCTCCGTGGGGCGGAGCGGCGCAACAAAGGCTGCTTTTGCATTCTCCTGAGAAGCGAAAAGAAAATTTCTGAAAATTCCTTGCAAATTCCTGTAAATCTGTTAAAATATAGATAAAAAACAAACGGAACAAGACATGGCGGATCTCAAACGGGTAATTCTCTATACGGACGGCGCGTGTTCGGGCAATCCGGGCGCGGGCGGCTGGGGCGCGGTGCTTCTCTTCGGGGAGCATCGGCGGGAACTCAGCGGCGGAGAGCGGGAGACGACCAACAACCGCATGGAGCTTACCGCCGTCATCGAGGGATTGAAACGGCTCAAATATCCCTGCCATGTGGATGTATACAGCGACTCTGCCTATACGGTGAACGGGTTTACCGAGGGTTGGGTCTGCGAATGGGAAAAGAGCAGCTGGAAAAAAGCGGACAAAAAGCCCGTTCTGAACGACGATCTGTGGAAAGAGCTTCTCGCTCTCACGCGCACGCACGAGGTCGTCTTTCACAAAGTAAAGGGCCACGCCGACAACGAACTCAACAACCGTTGCGACGAACTTGCGCGGGCCGCCATTCCGTCCGAAGATAAATAAAACCGCGCCTTTCGAGAAATACTATTAGAGTAATTTTCCGCCGGACTTCGCGATATATAATGAAAGGGGGACGGTTTCATCGGCATGACGGACAGAGCAAAGATCATTCATATCATCTGCATCGTGCTTGCGGCGGCGGCGACGCAGGTCTTTTTTCTGCTCTGCCTGCCGTTTGCCTCGGGCTGGGCGCGGTGGCTGTATTTGCTCGTCCTCATCGGCGGAACGGCCCTCAACGTCGCTCTTCTCGCTTTCGAAATTGTCTCTTATATTATAGGAAAGGAATTTCTCTATAAAGCGTGCATCATCGCCTATGTGATGCTCGTGTTCGCGGGGATCGTCCTCTATATTCTTCTGAAAACGGGATTTATGGAGATCGCGGGGGACGAGGAGCTGTTGAAAGACTATCTCGCGCGCACGGGCGTGTGGATGAGCGTGCTGTTCGTCCTGCTCCAATTTTTGCAGGTCGTCATCCTGCCCATCCCGAGTACGGTGACGGTCGTGGCGGGCGCGGCGCTCTTCGGCCCGCTCATGGGGAGCTTATTGAGCCTTGCGGGCATCGTGCTTGGCTCGCTCGTGGCTTTTCTCGTGGGGAGATACGCGGGCAGCAGGGTGGTTGCATGGCTCATCGGCAAGGATACCCTCGATAAGTGGCTGAAAAAGATAAAGGGCAAGGACAAACTGCTTCTTTCCGCGATGTTCCTTTTGCCCGTCTTCCCGGACGACGTACTCTGCTTCGTCGCGGGGCTTTCGAGCATGTCGGTGTGGCTCTTTCTCACTGTGATCCTGGTCTCCCGCATTCTCGCCATCTTCACCACGAGCTATTCCATCACCCTGATCCCGTTCAATACCTGGTGGGGGATCCTGACCTGGGCGGTGCTGGCCGTTCTCGTCGTCATCCTGTTCGTGGTCCTCTATAAGAAGTCGGACGCCATTCTCGGCTGGTTCGAGAAAAAGTTCCACCGCGAAACGCGTATCGAAGAAAAGCGGAAGCGGGGCGATTTTACCCTCGAAGTGGTGGGTCCCGACGGGGCGATCGTGCAGAAAGGCGTCAAACAAAATGAAGAGAAGAAATGAAAACTCCCGCGCGGGAGTTTTTTTTCGGAAAACAAAACACAAAATATTGTTTGCCGCTTGACAGCGCGCAGCAGATATTGTAAAATGGTATTTGGTAGAAATTGGAGTTTTTTATCCCGTAAGAGGTTTCCATGGAAAAAATTCAGTTGTTACGCGACAGAAAAGAGGCGCTTCGGAAAGCGGGCGCGGAAGTCCGCAAACAGATCGCGGCGATCGCCGACGAGGACAGTTTCGTAGAACTTTCCGCGTTCAGTTTTTCGGAGGGCGAGTTCGATGTAAGCGCCGCGGGCGAGGGCGTAGTGACGGGCTTCTGCACGGTCGGGAGCTATCCCTTTTATCTCGTCGCGCAGAACTTTGCGCAGGACCTCGGCGGGCTTACCAAGGCGCAATGCGACAAGATCGCAAAGACCTTGAACGCCGCCGAGAAGAACGAGACCCCCGTGATCTGGCTCTTAAATTGCCAGGGCGCGAAGATCGGGGAGGGTGTGGACGTTCTCGAAGGCATCGCAGGCCTGCTTTTGAAAGTTACCCAGCTCAAAGGGACCGTGCCGCAGTATGCGATCGTCGGCGGCGGGGTGTACGGGGCGGCGGCCGCAATCGCGGCAACGGCGGACGTCGTGTTCTTCCTCAAAGAGGGAGCGCTCGCGGTTTCCAGCCCGCTCGTGCTTTCGGCCAAAGAGGGGAAAGACCTCAAAAAAGAGGAAGTGGGCGGCTATGACGCGCTGAAAAACGCCGTGCTTCCCGCCGTCAAAGTAAAAGACCTCGAAGAGGCGGCGGCGCACATCAAATTTATTACCGAACTGTTCGCCGAGGAGACGGTTGCGGCCGAACTCAACGCGCCTACGCCTACGCTCGAAAACAAGGCGGGGGCGGCGGAGATCCTCTCCCTCATCGAGGACGGTTTGGAACTCGGCGCAAATTGCGCGCCCGAAGTCAAGACGGTTTTGGGACGTATCGGCGGCATTGCGGCGGCGGCGGTCGTGTTCGACGGCGTGAAACTCAACCAAACGAACGTGAAAAAGATCCGCTCCTTTGCCGAACTTGCCTGTTGCTACGGGCTTCCGCTCGTGCTGTTTGTGGATTGCACGGGCGTGGAAGAGACCCTTGCCGTCAACGACAGCGCGCTGCTCAAAGAGATCGCGGAATATCTCAACATTCTCGACGCGACCGACACGGCGAAAATATCCGTCGTCACAGGAAGAGCTGTGGGGCTTGGCTACTCGCTGTTCGCGGCGAAATCGGCGGGGTTCGATTTTACCTTTGCCCTTGCGAACGCGGAGGTCTCCCTTTTTGAGAGCGGAAAGGGCGCGGAGATCTTCTACGGAACGAGCGGGGAGGGGAAAGAGGCGCTTCTCGAAAAGTATGCGCGCGAACATGCCGATCCCGTGAACGCCGCAAAGGGCGGCTATCTCGACAACGTCATCGAGCCGCGCTTTACAAAGCAATATCTCATCGCTTCTTTGCAGATGCTTTTGAGGTGAAAGAATGAATTTGCTCGACAGTTTTATCAAAGTCCAACTCGGGGAGGGCGCGTTTTACGCCATATTCGGGTTTGTGTTCGTTTTTGCGGGGATCGCCCTCCTCATTGCGATCTTCGTCCTGCTCGGATATATCATGAAGCGGGTGAACGAAAGAAAGGGGAAGCAGGCAGAGGAGAATGTTTCGTCGGTCGGCAACGCGCTTCCCGTGGCGGACGAGGGGATCCCGCCCGAGACGGTTGCCGTGATCGCGGCGGCGCTTGCGGCGTACTACGAGGCCGCCCCCCAAAAGTGCGACTTTGTGGTAAGGCGGATCAAGAGGTTGTAAGGTCCATTTGTCATTCCGAGCGGAACGAAGTGGAGCCGAAAAATCTCACAATATAAAAATGCGGTAGAGATGTCTCGACTGCGCTCGACATGACAGTTTAAGGACGTGTTTATAATTTGTCATTTCGACCGAAGCGAACGAAAGTGAGCGAAGCGGAGAAATCTCACAATAAAGAGGTAACATCTATCACGAGGAGTTATTATGCGGAATTTTATTATTACAGTAGACGGAAAAAAGTATGAAGTGGGCGTGGAGGAAGTAGGCCAAAGCACTGCTCCCGTTGCCGCTCCTACCCGGCAGGCGGCGGCGCCCGCTCCCATAGCGGCCCCCAAGGCAAATCTCAGCGGCGCCAAAGTCGTCTCTCCTTTCCCGGGGCTGATCAAGAACCTGCTCTTTGCAAACGGGGCGGCGGTCAAAAAGGACCAGCCCATCCTCGTGCTGGAAGCCATGAAGATGGACAACGACATCACCGCTCCCTGCGACGGGATCGTCACCTACAACGTTCAGAAAGGCGCGAACGTCGAATCGGACGCAGTCCTCGCCGTCATCGCCTGAGCGGAGAACAATATGGCAAATCTTTTGCTCGATTCAAACGGTTTTTGGCAGGGGATCGGCGATTTCTTCGTCAATCTCTGGCACTCGATGGGACTCTCGCAGGGAACGTGGCAGAATTATGTCATGCTGTTGATCGCGTGCGTTCTGTTCTTTGTGGCGATCAAGTTCAAGGCGGAACCCATGCTTCTCTTGCCCATCGCGTTCGGCATGTTCCTCATCAATCTTCCCGGTGCGGAAAAAGTGCTGTGGGGAACGTATACCGACGAAGCGCATACCTATGACCTTGTGGAGAACAGGGGGCTTTTGTGGTACCTCTACTACGGCGTGGACAAAGTCATTTATCCGCCCATTATCTTCCTCGGCATCGGCGCGATGACGGATTTCGGCCCGCTCATCGCCAACCCCAAGAGCATGTTCATCGGCGCGGGCGCACAGCTCGGCATCTTTATTGCCCTCTTCGGCGCAATGCTCCTCGGGTTCAGCGGCGCGGAGGCGGCGGCGATCGCCATCATCGGCGGCGCGGACGGTCCCACGGCAATTTACGTCGCAAAGACCCTCGCAGAGCATCTGCTCCCGATGATCGCCATCGCGGCGTATTCCTACATGGCGCTCATCCCGTTCATCCAGAAGCCCATCATGCGGCTCCTCACGACGAAGAAAGAGCGCATGATCCGTATGAAGCCTCTCCGCCAGGTCTCCAAAGTGGAGAAGATCATCTTCCCCGTGGCGATCACGCTCGTCGTGGGCCTGCTCTTGCCCGACGCGGTGCCGCTTCTCGGTATGCTCATGCTCGGCAATCTGTTCCGCGAATCGGGGGTCGTCGAACGGCTCTCCTCGCAGGCGCAGAACGGACTGATGAACACCGTCACGATCTTCCTCGGGATCGCGGTCGGTTGCAAGGCGAAGGGGGACATCTTCCTCACGCTGGATACCCTCAAAATTATTCTCATCGGCGTTGTCGCGTTCAGTTGCGGCACGGTCGGCGGGTTGCTTACGGCAAAAGTCATGTGCAAACTGTCGCACGGCAAGATCAATCCGCTCATCGGGTCGGCGGGCGTTTCCGCAGTGCCTATGGCGGCGCGCATCTCTGAGGACGTGGGCAGGGAGTACGACCCGCAGAACCACTTGCTCATGCACGCGATGGGACCCAATGTGGCGGGCGTGATCGGCTCGGCGCTGGCGGCGGGCGTGTTGCTCTCCATTGACTGGGTTTCGTTGCTCTTAGGTTAAAGAAAGGAGTTTTTATGGCGAAAAAAGTAATGATCATGGATACCATTCTGCGCGACGCGCACCAATCGCACGCCGCAACGCGCATGCGGACGGAGCAGATGATCCCCGTCCTTTCCCAGCTCGACGAGGTGGGCTACTATTCCCTCGAAGGTTGGGGCGGCGCGACGTTCGACTCCTGCATGCGCTTTTTGCACGAGGATCCGTGGGAGCGGCTCAGAACCCTCCGCAAATATCTCAAAAAGACGCCCATCCAGATGCTTCTGCGCGGGCAGAACCTGCTCGGCTACCGCAACTATGCGGACGACCTCGTCGAAAAGGTGGTGGAAAAGTCCTTTGAAAACGGCGTGCGGGTCATCCGCGTGTTCGACGCGCTCAACGACCCCCGCAACATCGAGGCCTCAATGAAAGCGATGAAAAAATACGGCGAGGGCTACGGCGGGATCGCGGAAGCGGCCATTTCCTACACTTCGGGTCCCGTATATAACCTCGATTATTTCGTGAAGCTCGCCAAGACCTATGAGAGCATGGGCGCGGACAATATCTGCATCAAGGACATGGCGAACCTGCTTCTTCCTTTCGACGCATACGAACTTGTGATGGCGCTCAAAAAGGCGCTCCGCCCCGAGACAAAGATCCACTTGCACACCCACAACACGACGGGAACGGGGGATATGGTCAATCTCATGGCGATCAAGGCAGGGGTGGACATCGTGGACACCGCGCTCTCTCCTCTCGGGAACGGCACTTCCCAGCCCGCAACGGAACCCTTAGTCGCCACCCTCAAAGGGACGGAATACGACACGGGGATCGACCTAAGTAAACTTATACCCATTGCGAACCACTTCAAAAAGGTGGCGCAGGAGCTTGAAAAAGAGGGTTCGCTCAACCCCAAAGTGCGGCAGGTGGACGTGAATACCCTCATCTACCAAGTGCCGGGCGGCATGCTCTCCAACCTCATGAACCAGCTGAAAAAGGCGGGCAAAGAGGAGAAACTCGGAGAAGTGCTCGCCGAAGTCCCCAATGTCAGACGCGATTGCGGCTATCCGCCCCTCGTCACGCCGAGTTCGCAGATCGTCGGCACGCAGGCGGTGATGAACGTCGTCATGGGCGAGCGCTACAAGATGGTGACAAAGGAGACCCGCGACCTGTTTGCGGGCAAATACGGACAGCTTCCCATGCCCATTAACGAGGAAGTGGCCGAAAAGGTGCTGAAAGGGGAGAAGCGCATTACGCACCGCCCCGCAGACGACCTCGAACCCGAATACGAAAAACTCAAAGCGGAAGTCATCGCAAAGGGCTACTACACGCAGGAGGAGGACGTTCTCTCCTACGCGTCTTTCCCCGAAGTCGCGGAGAATTTCTTCAAATGGAGAAAGGCGGCGCGCGAGGGCGTAGACAGCGACATGGCTAAGACGGGAGTATATCCGATTTAGTTTCGCACAATTCTTTGCTCGCGCCACCCCTTGGCTCCCCCTTGAGGGGGAGTTGTCACCAGAGGTGACTGAGGGGGTGTCGCTTCGAAAAGAATTGTGCGAGGAAACTTTCCCCCTGCATCAACCTATTTGTCCTCTTTTTCGCTTTATCGGACAAGAAGGCAAAAGTAATTGCCAAATTGGGTCGCCCACGGCGGAAGTGAATTCCGCCTAAGGCAAGTATTCTAAAATGTCACCCTGAGCGGAGCAAAGCGGAGTCGAATGGGTCTCTACCGCTATCATAAGGCGAGATTTCTCCACGCGGTCGCTTCGCTCCCTTGGTCGAAATGACAAATTGGGGACAGCAAGCCTATGAAAAACATCATCAAAACGCGGGGGCGGGCGCCCTCGTTTTGCTAAGGAGAGAACAATGAAAGTCGTTGTCGTGGGCGGCGGCGCAAGCGGACTCATGGCGGCGTATGCCGCCGCGAAGAACGGGCATGAAGTCGTCCTCGTCGAGAAAAACGAAAAGCTCGGCAAAAAAATTTATATCACGGGAAAGGGGAGATGCAATCTCACCAACAACTGCCCGCCCGATGAATTTTTGCAAAATGTCGTCCGCGGGGAAAAATTTCTCCGCGGCGCGGTATACCGCTTTCCGCCGTCCGCGCTCATGCAACTGCTCGAAGCCAACGGTTTGCCCCTCAAAACCGAGCGCGGGAACAGGGTTTTTCCCGTCTCCGATCACGCGAGCGACGTTACCAAAACGCTCGAAAAAATGTGCCGAGAGGCGGGCGTTTGCATCAAATTAAATACCGAAGTTTCAAAAATCGACATTTTGCATAGTACTATGCGTGGCATAATCGTGCAAAACGAGGAGATTTTTTGCGATTTTGCCGTAATTGCCACGGGTGGACTCAGTTATCCGTCCACGGGTTCGA
Source organism: uncultured Clostridia bacterium (assembly GCA_947631905.1). Classification (GTDB taxonomy): domain Bacteria; phylum Bacillota; class Clostridia; order Christensenellales; family Borkfalkiaceae; genus Gallimonas. Next base: position 8,455 of record CANRND010000011.1, read on the forward strand.
CGGGCGACGGCCTGAAATTTGCGCAGGCGGCGGGGCATGCGGTCGTGCCGTGCGTTCCGTCGCTCGTGGGGATCGGGACCGCGGAGGACCTTTCCGCAGCGCAGGGGATCTCCGTCAAGAACTGCGTTTTGACCTGCCGCCGTCTCGGCAAGCCGATTTTTTCGGAACTCGGGGAACTGCTGTTTACCCACTTCGGGGTGAGCGGGCCGCTCGTTTTAAGCCTCTCCGCGCGCGTCAACCGCTTGCCGCCGGAAGAGCTTTCGCTCACGCTCGATTTTAAGCCCGCGCTCGACGAAAAACAGCTTGATTTGCGCGCTTTGCGCGATTTTTCCGAGCGGAAAAACGAGCGCATGAAGAACGTGATAAGGGGATTTTTGCCTCAAAATTTGGGGCTTTTGGCCCTTCGCGCGGCAAACATTTCCCCCGAAAAACAGGCGAACGCCGTTACCGCGGAGGAGCGGCGGGCGCTCGTGGCCGCGCTCAAAGCCTTCCCGCTCACGCCGCTGAAACTGCGCGGCTACGAGGAGGCCGTAGTGACCTCGGGCGGGGTGTCCGTTGCGGAGATCGATCCGAAAACGATGCAGAGCAAGCTCGTAAAAGGGCTTTGCTTCTGCGGCGAGACGATCGACGCCGACGCGTACACGGGCGGGTTTAACCTGCACATCGCCTTTGCGACGGGATATGCCGCGGGAAACGGCATCCCGACGGCTTGAAATTGATGTATTTCGTTTACTTTGGTTGACTTTTTCCCTCTGCATGGCTATAATGTTTAAGTATCACAAAGGAGACAATATTATGACAGTGATCCGCGGCGCGACGACGATCCCCGAAGACACTCCGATGGAGATCAAAAAGGCGGTAAAAGAACTGCTCGAACAGATCGAGAGCAGAAACGGCTTGAAACGGGACGAGATCGTCAGCCTCGTCTTTTCTTCCACGTCCGACATCCATTCGTACTATCCCGCAAAAGCGGCGCGGGAAGCGGGTTTCGAGAGCTGTTCCCTCTTTTCGGCGCAGGAACCCGACATCGACGGCGGGCTTCCGCTGTGTATCCGCGCGATGCTCTTCGTGGGCAAGAACCTCGATCCCAAGCATGTCTATCTGCGCGGCGCAAGAATTTTGAGAAAGGACCTTGCGGGCAAGATCAACATTGCGATCGACGGACCCGCGGGGAGCGGAAAGTCCACGGTCGCCAAGATGCTCGCCCATGATTACGGCATTCTCTATCTCGACACGGGCGCCATGTACCGCGCCTGCGCCCTCAAAGTGCTTTCGGAGGGGGCGGACGTAGAGGACGAAGCGCGGATCGTGGACATCATGAAAGACGTAAAGCTCGACGTGGTATTTGAAGATGGGATGCAAAAGACTTTACTCGACGGGACGGACGTCTCCGAGGAGATCAGAAAACCCCATGTTTCGATGGCGGCTTCCGCCGTTTCCAAGCACCCGAGCGTGCGCATGCACATGACGGAAAAACAGCGGGAGATCGCAAGCCGCATGTCCTGCGTACTCGACGGGCGGGACATCGGCACGTTCGTCCTTCCCGAAGCGGATTTTAAGTTCTATTTGACGGCTTCTCCCCGCGTAAGGGCGCGCCGCCGCTACGACGAGTTGGTCGCCAAAGGGTACCAGGTGGACTTTGAAGAATTGCTCGCCGATATTGTCCGCCGCGACGAACAGGACAGCACCCGCGCGCTCGCTCCCTTGAAAAAAGCGGACGACGCGGTGGAGATCGACACTTCGGATATGAGCGTGGAAGAAGTGCTTGCCGCCGTGAAAAAAATCATACAGGAGAACCTTTGATGGGGGAAAAGGACGCGCTTTCCGCCGGCGCAGAAAGTTCACGGGCGGAAAAACCGCAAAAGGCGGAAAAACCCAAAAAAGAAAAGAAGCGCAAATTGCTCTTCCCCGCCAACAAGAAGGGGAAGCATGTGATGCACCTCATGAATTTTTTACGCTTTCTCTTTTATCCCGTGCATTTTCTCATCTATCCGTACAAACTTTACGGACATAAAAAAGTGGGCCTCGGTCCCTATGTGTACCTCGGCAACCACTATTGTATCTGGGACGTGTTCTATCCTGCCCGCACGACGGGAGAGGGGATCCACTACATCATGAAAGAGTCGCTCATGCACGTACCCGTCCTCGGCTATTTCGCGCGCCGGGTGGGCGCGATTCCCGCCATGCGGGACGGCAAGGATATGCGCACCGTGATGGACGCGATGAAAGTGCTGAAAAACGGGGAGAAAGTTTCCATGTTCCCCGAGGGAACGCGCAACAAGGAGGGGGACGGCGAAACCTTTCTGCCTTTCCACGGCGGCGCGGCGTTCCTCGCCATCAAGACCAAGACGCCCGTGATCCCGTTCGTCATCTGCAACAAGCCGCGCGTCTTTCACGTCACGCACGTGGTGTTCGGCGAGCCTGTGGAACTTACCGAATATTACGGCAGAAAGCTCGCGCAGTCCGACTACGACGAGGCGGACGAAAAACTGAAAAACAGGCTGTATGAGCTTCGCGCGCAGCACCGCGCCATGCTCGCGGCAAAGAAAAAGAAACGCAAATGAAAGCGATCCTTTCCCGCCACAGCGGGTTCTGTTCGGGCGTGAAGCGCGCCGTGGATACCGCGCTCTCCGTTCCCGCGGGAAACACCTACCTCTTCGGCGAACTTATCCACAACCGCGAAGTCGTGGAAAAGATAGAGGCGCGGGGCATTCCCACCGTGCATTCCCTCGGCGAAGTGCCTGCGGGCGGCAAAGTCCTCGTGCGTTCCCACGGTGTGGGAAAGGCTTTTTATGCGGAGTGTGAAGAACGCGGGATCGGGGTGATCGACTGCACCTGCGGTTTTGTCAAACGCACCCAGCGGATCGTGGAGGCGGCGGGCAAAGCGGGAAAGACGGTACTCATCGCGGGGCATGCGGAGCATCCCGAGGTGCAGGGGCTTCTCGGCTGGTGCTCAGGCGAGGCGTATGTGGTGGACGTGGACGATGATTTCACGCGTTTTTGCGATAAAAATATCGTTTTTGTGTCCCAAACGACCTTTTCCGAGCAAAGATTTTTGAAAATTGCGGAAATTCTTCAAAAAGTATGTCAAAAAACAGTTGAGATTTTTAAGACAATTTGTTATACTACTATATGGCGGCAGAAAGAGGCGGAAGAAATTTCACGGATCTGCGACGCCGTGATCGTGCTTGGCGGACTCAACAGCAGCAACACGGGGAAACTTTATGAAATCGCGTCGGCGCACTGCAAGAACGTTTTTCGCTTGGAGCGGGCGGACGATTTCAAATATGAAAAATTTTTATTTTATGAAAGGGTCGGTATCATAGCGGGGGCGAGTACTCCCGATTGGCAGACTCAGGAGGTTCTTTTCAAGATGGAAGAAAACAACGCGGAAGTTCAGGCAACGACAATGATGGACGTCGTTGAGGGGATCGACAAGGCGGAGCGCTACAAGAAAGGGCAGATCATCACAGCGAAGATCGTTTCCGCCACGGACGAGGGGGTTTATGTGTCCGCAGCAGGAAAGCTCGAAATTTTGCTCTCGAAAGACGAGCTGGCGACCGAGGAGTACAGCCGCGAGGCTTACGCCGAACAAGTCGGAACGGAGATCGAGCTGATGGTGGTGGAGGTTTCCCCGAAAGTAAAGCTCTCCCAGAAGATGTTGCAAAAGATCAAGGAAGAGGAAGCGCAGCTCAAAGAGATCGAGGAGGGCAAGGAATTTACCGTTGTCTGCACCGGTTTCAACAAGGGCGGTCTCACCGCGGAGCTGGGTACCTATCCCGTGTTCGTTCCCGCCAAAGAAATCCGCTCGGGGTATGTGAAAGACCTCGAAAAATATACGGGCAAAAAACTCCGTTTGCGCTTGCTTGAAATCCGCAAGGAACGCAGAAAGGAGATCATCGCTTCCCAGCGCGTGATCATCGAAGAAGAAAGAGCCGCGCGCGAAGCCGCAAAAGCGGAAAAAGAAGCGGCGTTCTTCGAATCCATCCAGGAGGGAGACGTCGTAGAGGGCAAGGTCGAAAGAGTGACTTCGTTCGGCGCGTTTGTCTCCGTGAACGGGTTCGATTGCCTCGCGCATATCTCCGATCTGAGCTGGTCGGGCGTGAAGAACGTGACCGACGTGCTTGAAATCGGCAAGCGGTACCAATTCAAAGTTTTAAGAGTCGACCGTGAGAACAAAAAGGTTTCGATCGGCTACAAACAGCTCCAACCCCAGCCCTGGGATCTTGCGGCGGAAAAATATGCGGAAGGGGACGTCGTACACGGCAAGGTCGTCCGTATCGTTCCGTTCGGCGCGTTCGTCGAACTCGAAAAGGGCGTAGACGGTTTGGTGCATGTCTCCCAGATCACCCATGAATGGCTCGAAAATCCCACCGACGCGCTTTCGATCGGCGAGGAAGTGGACGCGAAGATTTTGGCGTTCAATCCCGCGGAGCGGAAGATTACCCTCTCCATCAAGGCGCTTCAACCCCGTCCCGAGACGGAACCCCGCCCCGAGCGCAAAGAGCGCGAACACCGGGATGAGGACCGCCCGAGAGTGCGCAAAGCCTCCCGCCGCGGCGCTCCCGCCGAAGAGGGCGAGGAGGACGAGTACAGAGAATGGAACGAGAGCGAGAGCTTCGGCGCTTCCATTTCCGAACTCATCGGTTCCGACGAAGAAAACAAGTAAATCATCTTGAAAAGCAAGCCCGTCCGTGTTTCTCGGTCGGGCTTTTTCCGTGGACAAAAGCAGGGCGCCGAATTTTTAAAAAATTCAAAAAAATCCGTTTTAGGGCGGATTTTTTTGTGTATATAAATGAGGAATAAATAAAGAAGGATAAAAACGATGGCAAAGACAGGCAACATTCAAATTTCCAGCGAAAACATGATGCCCATCATCAAGAAGTGGCTCTATTCGGATAAGGACATCTTTCTGCGCGAGATCGTCTCCAACGCGTCGGACGCGATCACAAAGTACAAAAAGCTCGTCGACCTCGGCGAGGCGGCGGGCGACGAAAAGTACCGCATCACCGTGACTGCGGACGAGAAAGCGGGAACGCTCACCGTAGAGGACAACGGCATCGGCATGACCGAGGAAGAGGTGGAGAAGTACATCACGCAGATCGCCTTTTCGGGGGCGGCGGATTTCGTCGAAAAGTACGAGAAAGCGGGCGGCGACGGCATTATCGGCCATTTCGGCCTCGGCTTCTACTCCGCCTATATGGTGTCCGAGAACATTGAAATTTTCACAAAGTCCTACCGCGAGGGCGAACCCGCGGTGCATTGGCAGTCGGACGGGGAAAGCACCTACACCATCGAGGAGTGCGAAAAAGAGGGACGCGGCACGAAAGTGGTGATGCACCTCGCTCCCGAAGAGAAGGAGTTTTTGAAGGAGTTTGAGGTCCGCAAACTGCTCAACAAATATTGCTCGTTCATGCCCTATGAGATCTATCTCGACCCCAAAGGAACGGACGAGGACAAGCCCGTAAACACCCCCGAGCCGCTCTATCTGAAACAGCCGAAAGACTGCACCGAAGAAGAGTACAAGACATTCTACCGCGAGACGTTCCACGACTATCAGGAGCCGCTCTTCTGGATCCACCTGAACATGGATTATCCTTTCAACTTAAAGGGCATTCTCTACTTCCCCAAAGTAAAGAAGCAGGTGGAGCTGGAACGCGGGCAGGTGAAACTGTACTGCAACCAGGTCTACATTGCCGACAACATCAAGGAAGTCATTCCCGAGTTTCTGATGCTTCTGAACGGCGTTTTGGACTGCCCCGACATTCCGCTCAACGTCTCCCGCTCTTTCTTGCAGAACGACAAGCAGGTGCAGAAGATCGCCTCCCACATCACCAAAAAGGTGGCGGACAAGCTCTCCGAGCTGTATAAAAACGACCGCGAAAAGTACGAGAACTGCTGGCAAGACCTCGCCAACTTCGTCAAGTTCGGCTGTATCAAGGACGACAAGTTCTACGAGCGCGTAAAGGACATCATCATCTATAAAAATCTTGCGGGCGAGTACCGCCCCGTCGAGAGCTTCTTCGGGGAAGAAGTCTCCGAGGAGGACAGCAAGAACGGGAAAGAGCCGCAGGCGGTCTACTATGTTTCGGACGTCAACAAGCAGGCGCAATATGTGAAAATGTTCAAGGACGCAGGGCTTGACGCGATCTTGTGCGACACCTTTATCGACCCGCATTTCATCAGTTATCTCGAATATAAGAACCCGTCGAAAGTGCGCTTTTTGCGCATCGACGCGGACGTTGCGGGCGAACTCAAAGAGGGGAGCGGCGAGGACAAGGAGGTTGAAGAGATCTTCCGCGCCGCGCTTACGGACAAAAAGGTTACGGTCAAGACGGAAAAGCTCAAAGACGAGGGAGTTTCGGCGATCGTGAACGTCTCCGAGTTTATGCGCAGGATGTCCGAGATGAACTCTTTCTACCGCATGGGAGAGGAGACGGAGGACGTCACGCTCATCGTAAATACCGCTTCTCCCGCAGTGCAGGCGCTTAAAGGCGCGGAAGAAGAGACGCAGAGGGCGGCGGCGATGCAGATCTATTATCTCGCGCTGCTCGCGTACCGCCGTCTCAACCCCGAGGAACTTGACGAGTTCTCCCGCAATCAGACGAAAATGATAGAAAAATATTTGCAAAAATAACAAATTTTTCTATTTTTGCTATTGACAATCTTAAACGCCGTTGCTATAATATTAAAGGCACTGAAAAACTGGTTACTTTCGGAAAAGCCTCTTGTGTTTTCCGGGGCGGTTACTTTCACAACGGCGCCACAGGAGGTAATATTTGTGAACGGAACTGTGAAATGGTTCAATGATGGAAAGGGTTACGGCTTTATCTCTCCCGACGAGGGCGGAGAAGATGTGTTTGTACACTTCTCCGCGATCCAGACGGAGGGTTTCCGCTCCTTGAAGGAAGGGCAGAAGGTTTCTTTCGAGACCGAACCCGACCCCAAAGACAGCGGGAAGCTCAGAGCCGTGAACGTAGTTCCCCTTTCGTAATCAAGCGGCACAAAAAAAGCGCAACGGAAATCCGTTGCGCTTTTTTTGTGCCGAAAATTTCTGCGCGGGACAGAGGGGGAACGCGCGGGACCCGCTCACCTTTCCTTTCGGGAAGCGCATACGATGAAGTATGTTTTTCGACGGAAAGACGGCGTTTTATTTCATCGGGATCGGCGGCGTGAGCATGAGCGCGCTCGCGCGGCTTCTCACGGACAGGGGATACTCCGTCCGCGGGAGCGACATGCGGGAGAGCGAATATACCCGCGCCCTGCAAAAAGCGGGGATCCCCGTATCCATCGGAGAGGAAGAAAAGATCGGAGAGGACTGCGTCGTGTATACGGGCGCAGTGGCGGAACATCACCCCCAGCTTGAAGCGGCGCGGGCGGCGGGCAAGCGGCTCATTCCGCGCGCCGAGCTTTTGGGGGAAGTGGCAAAGGAGTTTCCGCACGTTATTTCGGTGGCGGGGTGCCACGGGAAAACGTCCACCTCCTCCATGCTCGCCCACATCTTCCGCGCCTGCGGCCGGCCCTTTACCTGTCACATCGGCGGCGAGGACCTCGGGCTTTCCAACTATTTCTCCTCGGGCGGGGAATATTTCGTGACGGAAGCCTGCGAGTTCGGGCGGAGTTTTCTCTCTTTGGACAGCGAGATCGGCGTGATCCTCAACACCGACCTCGACCACACCGACTGCTATAAAGACGAGGACGAACTCTTTACCGCCTATGTGCAATTTGCGAAAAATTCGCAAAAAGTCGTCGTGTGCGACGACGATCTGCGGGCGCGGCGCATTCCGCACACTTCGAGCTTCGGCTTAAATGGGGGAGACGTCCGCGCCGAAGACCTGAAATGCGTGGGAGAGCGGTATTCGTTTACCGTTTCCGAGCGCGGCATCCCGCTCGTGCGGGTAAAACTTTCCGCCGTGGGGAAAGTGATGGTGACGGACGCCCTTGCGGCGTTTGCGGCGGCGCGTCTTCTCGGCCTTACCGCAGAGGAGATCAAGCGGGGGCTGGAAAGTTTCCGCGGCGTGGGGCGGCGGTTTGAAACGGTCGGAACGTTTTGCGGCGTGCCTGTCGTGTGCGATTACGCCCATCACCCGCGCGAGATCGCCGCGGTGATGGAGACGGCGGAAAAGATGTGCTTCGGCACGGTGCGGGTCGTCTTTCAGCCGCATACCTATACGCGGACGCGGGACTTTCTTGCCGATTTTGTTGCCGTTCTGCGGCGTGCTGAAAATCCGATCGTCTATAAGACCTATGCCGCGCGGGAAGAATTTTTGCCCGAGGGGAGCGCCTATACCCTCGTTTCGCACTTGCCCGAGGCGGTATACGTGCAGTCGCCCGCGCAACTGAAAAAGCGCCTGCTCCAATACGTCCGGCCCGACGATCTGATTTTGGTGCTGGGCGCAGGGGACATTTTCGACATCGCAAAGAGCATTCTGGATGAAGCGGCCGCCCCTTAACAGGGGCGGCCGTTCGATTTCGGAGCAGATTGATGTGTGATGCTTAATACTCTATATCTTGTATTCTTTTCCTTTCTCCTTGCAGGCGAAGAGATGTCCCGTAAGGAGCCGCGCGCTCCTCGGGGTGAACCCGTGCGTTTCCGACCACCTGTCCGCAAACTCGTTCAGTTCCTCCGCGGGGAGTTTGAGTTTGAGGTCTTTGGCGAGGTCGTGTACGATCGCAAGAAACTGCTCCCTGCTCACGCTGCGGAACGGGATCGTCAGGCCGAACCCTTCGAGAAGAGTCCCGCTCGTTGCGGCGAGGAGAACGTTCTCCGCGCCGAAAGTGGGGAGACGGTCCTCCGCGCACAGCGATTCCACAAGGACGAGGAAGCGCAGGGGGAGACGGGAGAGTATGTCGGAAAGACGGGGGAGTTCGCGCAGATCTTCGCGGGCAAGTTCCACGAGACGCAGTTTCTGCGAAGAGAACGCGTTGGCTACCGCGCGCACGCTCGAAGATCTGCCCGTGCCGCTCTCGCCGTAGAGGAGCATGTGCGAGCAGGGCAGATTTTTGACGAAATTTTCGAGATTGTCGTAGATCTCCGCCTTTTCCCGCTCGTAGCCTTTGAGGTCGGCAAGCGAGTAGGCGCAGGGGAGAACGGGGACAAGCCCGCGCTCGCGGTCGTAGCGAAATTCATAGCTGTTGATGAACTTCCCGTAGCCCGAGCTTTGGTAAAAGCCGTAGAGGAGATTTGCCGCTTTGTCGTCCCAGCTCTTGATGGTGACGGGCGGTTTTCCCATTTCGAAGTCCTCGGTCTCGAAGTCGAGCGCCTTGCCGATCTCCGTGAGGTCCGCGATATAGGCGTTTTTGAGATAGGGCGAAATGTCGTCGCCCGCGGCGCAGGCGCGGGAGAACGCGTTCTCGTCCTTGATGACGGCTTCCGCGACGTAAGCGGAGAAGTTCGTCTCCGCCTTGCGGGCGAAAAGTTCGTGCAGGAACGCCGATTTGCGGGCGGCGGATCTCTCGTTCCGGTAAGCGGCGAACGCCGCGATGAGGGGGTCGCTTAAAATGCCCGTAAGAACGGTGAGGTTGCTAAGATAATTCGTTTCAGCCATAATGATTTCCCTTTGTTTTCATTATAGCGCGCCCGTAGGAAAAAAGCAAGGAAAGCGGCATAACTTTTCCGCAAAAGGCGGCTCCCGCCTCCGCTTCCTCGGACGGAAAGGGGGGAATAAAAGGTTGAAAATTTTTCCAAAAGAGCAAAAAAAGTTTGAAATGGGTATTGAAACCTGCCAAAATATATAGTATAATAAGAGAGCGGAAAAACCGAAGAAGGGGGCATGCGCTATGGCGGAAAAAATTCCGAAAGAGACCGATTTCCCGCTCTATCTGTTTCATCACGGGAAAAACGACAGGATCTACGAGCTGTTCGGCGCGCGTCCCGCCACAAAAGAGGGGAAAAAGGGCTATCTTTTCCGCGTATGGGCGCCCCATGCAAAACAGGTTTCCGTCGTAGGCGACTTTAACGGCTGGAACGACGAAGCGGACATCATGGACCGCATGGCGGACGGCGAAAGCTATGAATTGTTCGTTCCGGGCGTGCGGGAATACGACGTATATAAATATTGTATTACCGCGCAGGACGGCAGAAAGCTGATGAAAGCCGATCCCGTCGGGTTCCACACCGAAACGCCGCCCGCAAACGCGAGCAAGGCATACGATCTCGAAGGCTACCGCTGGGGGGACCACGACTATCTCCAAGCGCTCTACCGCCGCAACAATTTCTCGACGCCCATGAATATCTACGAGGTCAATCTGCTCTCGTGGAAGAAATATCCGGACGGCAACTACTATTCCTATCTCGATCTTTCGCGCGAACTTGTCTCCTACGTCAAAGAGATGGGCTACACGCACGTTGAGTTCATGCCCGTAACGGAATATCCTTTCGACGGAAGTTGGGGGTATCAGGTGACGGGCTATTTTGCGGTCACTTCCCGCCTCGGCACCCCGAAAGATTTCATGCGCCTCGTCGACGAGTTCCACAAGGCGGGGATCGGCGTGATTTTGGATTGGGTCCCCGCGCACTTCCCGAAAGACGCGCACGGACTCTATGAATTTGACGGACAGCCTCTCTATGAGAGCAGCCAGTGGGACAGGATGGAGCATAAGAGCTGGGGGACCCGCCGCTTCGACTACGGCAGGAACGAGGTGCTTTCTTTCCTCATTTCGAGCGCCTGCCTGTTCTTCGATAAATTCCACATCGACGGTATCCGCGTGGACGCGGTAGCCTCCATGCTCTACCTCGACTACGACAAACGCCCCGGGGAGTGGGTGCCGAACATCTACGGCGAGAACAAAAACCTCGAAGCGATCGCTTTCCTCAGAAAGCTCAACGAAGCGGTCTTTCACCGCTTCCCGCACGTTCTGATGATCGCGGAAGAATCCACGGCGTGGGGACTTGTCACAAAGCCCGCTTCCGTCGGCGGATTGGGGTTCAACTACAAGTGGAACATGGGCTGGATGAACGACATGCTCTCCTACCTCACGCTCAACCCGTTCTTCCGCATGAACAACCACAACAAACTCACGTTCTCCATGATGTACGCCTTTTCGGAGAATTATGTATTGCCCATTTCGCACGACGAGGTGGTGTACGGCAAGTGTTCCCTCATCAATAAGATGCCGGGGACCTATGAGGAGAAGTTCGCGGGCGTGCGCTCTTTCCTCGGTTACCAGATGGCGCACCCCGGCAAAAAGCTCAACTTCATGGGCTATGAGTTCGGGCAATTCAAGGAATGGAACTACAAAGAGGGTTTGGAGTTCTTCCTGCGCGACAATTACGAGTTGCACGGAAAACTTTCCCTTTTCGTCAAGGAACTCAATCACTTTTACCGCAACATGCCGCCGTTTTTCGAGGTAGAGGACAGCTGGGACGGGTTCGAGTGGCTTGCGCCCGACGACGCGGACCGCAACATCGTTTCCTTTATCCGCCGCGACAGGAGCGGGAGAGAGGTGATCGCGCTCGTCAGCTTTTCGGGCTCGGACGCGGAGGACTATCTTCTCGGCGTGAACCGCAAGGGGAAGTACCGCGTTCTCTTCAACACGGACGACGAAAAGTACGGCGGATGGGGACGTCTCGGCAAGAAGAAAATATTTACGGCGGTCAAAAAGCCGAGCCACGGGAAGCAGTATTCGCTGCGCATCCCGATGCCGCGCCTCACCTGTCTCTATCTGGAACGGGTGGAAGATTAAGAAAGATACGACTTAAAAAATCGTGAAAATAATGGGGAGAAATTAAGTATGCAAAGAAAAAAGGAATGCGTCGCAATGTTGCTTGCGGGCGGACAAGGTTCTCGGCTGTACGCGCTCACCAACAACATTGCAAAACCCGCAGTCGCGTTCGGGGCAAAGTACCGTATCATCGACTTTCCTCTGAGCAACTGCATCAATTCGGGCATTGATACCGTCGGCGTTCTGACGCAGTATGAACCGCTTGAACTCAACGAGTATATCGGGAACGGCCAGCCGTGGGATCTCGACCGCACCTATGGGGGCGTACACATCCTCTCGCCCTATCAGGCGAAGAAGAAATCCTCGTGGTACGAGGGCACGGCGAACGCCATCTACCAGAACAGCAGTTTCATGAAGAAGTACAATCCCGACTATGTACTCATTCTCTCGGGCGACCATATCTACAAGATGAACTATGCCGAGATGCTGCGGGCGCATATCCGCACGGGAGCGGACTGCACGATCGCCGCGATCGAAGTGCCGATGAAAGAGGCTTCCCGCTTCGGGATCCTCAACACCAACGAGGACGGATCCATCTACGAGTTTGAAGAGAAACCCAAAGCCCCCAAGAGCAACCTCGCCTCGATGGGGATCTATATCTTTACCGCGGAGAAACTCTATCAATATCTCGAAGCGGACGACGAAAACCCCGAATCCAGCAAAGATTTCGGGAAAGACGTGCTTCCCGCCATGCTCAAAGCGGGCGAGAAGATGTTCTCCTACCGCTTCAAGGGCTATTGGAAAGACGTCGGAACGATCTCTTCCCTCTGGGAATCGAATATGGATCTGCTCGGCGAGGACCCTGCGTTCGACGTAGGGGACTCCGACTGGAAGATCCATTCCCGCAACCCGCTCGCCCCGCCCGAATATATCGGGGAAACGGGCAAAGTGGAGAACTCCATGATCGCCCTCGGCTGTGAGATCGAGGGGACGGTGGAACACTCCGTTCTTTCGAGCAACGTCGTCGTCGAAGAGGGCGCGGTCGTCAAAGACAGCGTGATCATGGCGGGATCGGTCATCAGGAAGAACGCAGTCGTCACTTACTCGATCATCGACGAAAACGTCGTGGTGGAGGAGGGCGCGTCCGTCGGGGAAGAGAAGAGCAAGGCGGCGGGCATCGCGGTACTCGGCAGGAACATCAGGATCGCCGCGGGCGCAAAGGTCGAGGGCGGAAAGATCCTCGATAAGGATTACAAGGGGGAATAAGGAAATGGCACATTCTACGGTAGGCGTGATTTTTTCCAACATTCACGATGAAAATATCCCCGAACTTTCGAAGCACAGAACGATGGCTTCCATTCCCTTTGTGGGAAGATACCGTCTCATCGATTTCGCGCTCTCCAACATGGTGAACTCCGGGATCACGACGGTGGGGATCGTCACAAAAAACAATTACCAGTCTCTCATCGATCATCTCGGGAGCGGCAAAGATTGGGATCTTGCGCGCAAAGACGGCGGCATTATTCTGCTCCCGCCCTACTCCAACGAGACGGATAAACCCTACACCACCCGCCTCGAAGCGCTCATGAGCATTACGGGCTTCCTCAACCACAGGAAAGAGGATTACGTCGTGATCTCCGACTGCGACGGCGTCGCGCGCATGGATATTTCGGACATCGTGCGCTTCCACGAGCGCAACCGCGCGGACATCACGATGGTCTACCACGAAGAGGAGAACATGGAAGCATCCTCCTACTATATCACCCTCGAACCCGACGAAAACGACCGTGTCAAGGGGTTGAAGATCAATCCCGATGTCAACGGAAAGGGGAAGTTCAACCTCTATGTCAACGTCATGGTCATGCGGCGGGAATATCTCATCGACACCATCCAGAATGCGGTGCAGAGGGGATTTTCGAGCTTCGGCAGGGATATTCTCGTGAAGAATGTCGATACGCTCCGCATTTTCGGCTATAAGTTCAAGGGCTATTACGCGGGCATTTCTTCCATCCAGAAATACTACAAACACAGCATGGAACAGCTCAAACGCGAGGTGCGGGACGAACTGTTCGGCGCGCGCGACATCTATACGAAAGTGCGCGACTCGGCTCCCTCGAAGTATTACGACGGCGCGGTGGTGAAGAACTCTCTCATCTCCGACGGCTGTATTATAGAGGGGACCGTGGAGAACTCTATCCTGTTCCGCGGCGTAAAAGTCGGAAAGGGGAGCGTCGTCAAAAATTCCATCATCATGCAGGATACCGTCATCGAAACGGGCGTATCTTTGACGTGTGTGATCACGGATAAGAACGTCGTCATCCGCGACCGCCGCCATCTTTCGGGCTGCGAGGAGCTTCCTTACTTCGTCGGAAAGGGCAGAATGCTTTGAGCTTCGGCCCTGCCGTAAAAATATCTTTTAAATCTAAAAAATGGGGGGAAACATTATGGCAACAACGAAAAAGACAACCAAAAAAGCGGCGGCGGAGATCGTAGAGGCTCCCGCGGCGGAAGTTCGGCCCGCGCCGCCCGCCGAGTTGACCGTGGAGGTAAAGCGGAAGATCCTCTTCGTCGCCTCGGAAGCAGCCCCCTTCATTGCGACGGGCGGGCTTGCGGAGGTAGTCGGCTCGCTCTCCAAATCGCTTGCGCAAAACGAGCGCTACGACGTGCGCGTGATCTTGCCGCTTTATCAAGACGTCAAGAAAGAGTACCGCAAGGAGTTCCGTTTCATCGGGAACATCTTCGTGCCGCTCTCGTGGCGCAACCAATACTGCGGGATCTTCGAATATGTGAAAGATAACGTCACGTTCTATTTTGTGGACAACGAATATTACTTCAAGCGTCCCGGTTGCTACGGCTATTACGACGACGGCGAACGCTTTGCGTTCTTCTGCCGCAGTGTAATGGAGATCCTCGGGTTCATCGGGTTCTATCCCGACGTGCTTCATTGCCACGACTGGCAGGCGGCGCTTGCGGCGCTGTACTTAAAGACAATCTATTGCTACCGTCCCGAGTATCAGTTCATCCGCGCCGTATTCACCATCCATAACATCGAATACCAGGGCAAGTATTCCCTCGACATTTTGGAGGACTTGTTCGGGATCTCTTACCGCTACCAAAACCTTGTGGAATACGACCGTTGCGTCAATCTCATGAAGGGCGCGATCGAGTGTTGCGAAAAGTTCTCCACCGTTTCGCCCACCTATGCGGAAGAGATCAAAGACCCTTACTATGCGCACGGGTTGGATGGCATCGTGCGCCGCAACGAGTTCAAACTCTGCGGCATTCTCAACGGGATCGATCCCGATTATTACGATCCCGCCACGGATAAGGCGCTGTTTGAAAACTACTCCGCGGAAAACATCGCGCCCAAAGCGGTGTGCAAAGAGGAGTTGCAGCGCATGCTCAACCTGCCCGTGAAGCCCGATACGCCCATCATGGCGATGATCTCCCGCCTTGTCTCCCACAAGGGACTCGATCTCGTACAGGAAGTCATCGAGCAGGCGCTTAGGCAGGATATGCAGTTTGTTCTGCTCGGCACGGGCGATTCCAATTACGAGAATTATTTTGCCGATCTGGCGAGAAGATACCCCGGCAAGGTCGTTTCGGTCATTTCCTTTAATTCCGACCTGTCCCGCAAGATCTATTCGGGCGCCGATCTCTTCCTGATGCCATCGAAGAGCGAACCCTGCGGGCTTTCGCAGATGATCGCTTCCCGCTACGGCACGGTTGCGATCGTGCGGGAGACGGGCGGCCTGCGCGACAGCATCACGCCCTACGGCGCGGGCGGCAACGGGTTTACGTTCCACGACTACAACGCCTACGATATGCTCTATGTCATCAATGAGGCGATCGGCGTGTATCACAACAAAGAAGAGTGGGAAAAACTCGTTAAAAAGGCCATGACGACCGATTTCAGTTGGAGCAAATCGGCAAAGTCTTATGAAAGTTTGTATGAAAGTGTTCTGAAATAAATCATTCGGAGTAAATCGGAAACAATGAGCAAATTGACAGGTCAGGAAGCACAACAGCTCATCAGCGGAAAACTTTCGCGCTATTTCGGCGTGATCCCCGCCGAGGCGAGCAGAGAACAGCTTTACAAAGCAGTGGTCATGAGCGTGAGAGACATCATGCTCGAAAAACGGCAGAAATTCCACCTCAAAACGAAAGCCGCCAAGGCGAAGCGCGTTTACTATCTCTGCATGGAATTTCTGATGGGACGTTCCCTGAAAAACAGCATCTACAATCTCGGCATCCGGAGCGCCGTTGAGGAAGCCTTGAAGCCCTATCACGTTTCTTTGGAGGAACTTTACGAAGAGGAACCCGACGCGGGCCTCGGGAATGGGGGACTTGGGCGGCTTGCCGCTTGCTTTATGGACGGTCTTGCCACGCAGGACTATCCCGCAATGGGCTTTTCCATCTGCTACCAATACGGGCTGTTCAAACAGAAGATCGTGGACGGCTGGCAGATCGAACTCCCCGACGTGTGGCTCCCGGGCGGCGAGTGCTGGCTCACCCAGCGCAGCGATAAACAGTTTATCGTCCGCTTCGACGGCGAGATCGAGGAGAAGTGGACGGATCACGGCATGGAGACCATCTACCGCAATGCGAAAGAGATCGAGGCGATCGCTTACGACATGATGGTTTCGGGCTATAATTCCGAGGCGGTGAGCGTACTCCGTCTGTGGCGCTCCCGTGCGGTGCAGAATTTCGACATGTTGCTCTTCTCACAGGGCAATTACGACGCCGTCATGCGGGACGACAGCGAAGCGGAACTCATCTCCAAAGTGCTTTACCCCTCCGACAACCACAACGAGGGCAAATCGCTCCGCTTGAAACAGCAATACTTCCTCGTCTCCGCCTCCCTTCAATGTATCGTCTCCGACCATAAGCGCAGATACGGTTCGCTTTCGCTCCTGCCCGAGATGGCGGCGATCCACATCAACGACACGCACCCTGCGCTCGCCATCCCCGAACTTATGCGCATTCTGGTGGACGACAATTTCTTTGACTGGGAGAGCGCGTGGAACATCACTACGGCGACCTGCGCCTATACGAACCACACGGTCATGGCGGAAGCGCTCGAAACGTGGGCGGAGGACCTCGTCGCGCGCAGGCTTCCGAGGATTTACTGCATCTTAAAAGAGATCAACCGCCGTTTCTGCGAGGGCCTTTGGAAGCGGTTCCCCGGCGATTGGAACAAGATCTCCCGCATGTCCATTCTTTCGCACAACGTGGTGCGGATGGCGAACTTGTGCGTCGTCGGCTCCCACAGCGTGAACGGCGTTTCCGAACTTCACAGCCGTATCATCAAGGAAAGCATTTTCCATGATTTCTATGAATATACGCCCGAGAAATTCGGCAACGTCACCAACGGGATCGCGCACAGGCGCTGGCTCAACCAGTCTAACCCCGAGCTTTGCAAACTGCTCAACGAGTGCATCGGGGACGGCTATGCAAGGGACGCGGCAAAACTTGCCGACTTCAAAAAGTTCGAAAACGATGAGAGCGTTTTGAAGAGGCTCGACGAGATCAAGCGGATCAAAAAAGTCCAGCTTGCAGAGTACGCCAAAAAGTATCAAGGCCTCGATCTCGATCCCGACACGGTGTTCGACGTACAGGCGAAACGCATGCACGAATACAAGCGCCAGCTTCTCAACGCGCTCCACATCATTGCGGAATACAACGCCCTGCGCGAAGATCCCAACATGGACTATCTGCCCAAGACGTATATTTTCGGCGCAAAGGCGGCGGCGGGATACGACATGGCGAAGCAGATTATGAAGCTGATCTGCTTCCTCTCCGAGGACATCCGCAAGAACCCCGCCGTCAACAAAAAGCTCAACGTTGTCTATCTCGAAAACTACAACGTGACGATGAGCGAAAAGCTCATGCCCGCTTCCGAGATCTCCGAACAGATTTCCCTTGCGGGGAAAGAGGCGAGCGGAACGGGCAACATGAAGTTCATGATCAACGGCGCGCTCACGATCGGCACGCTCGACGGTGCGAATGTGGAGATGGCGGAGCGCGTCGGGGCGGAAAATATCTACATTTTCGGTTTAAAATCGGAAGAAGTGGATGAAATTTGGCGGAGCGGTTATAATTCAAGCGCGTATTACAACAAAGACTCCGGGATGCGCCGCGTCATTGAATCGCTCATTGTCGGCTTCAACGGTTGCTCCTTTGCCGAAATCGCCAACTATCTCCTGCGCCGTTCCCCCGTGGCGGACCCCTATATGTGCCTTGCGGACTATGAATCCTATACCAAGACGCAAAGCGTGATGTCCGAACTCTACAAGAACAATAAGACGGAGTGGAACAGGAAATCGCTCAACAATATTGCCGCGGCGGGATATTTCTCCGCCGACAGAAGCATCCGCGACTACGCAAACAATATCTGGAACTTAAAAGCGCTCAAAAAGTGATACGATGATATACTTTGACCCCACAGACAGGGCGTGCAAAAACCCCGTGGGCGCATTTGCCCGCGGAAAAGACTTAACGCTTGCGATATATTGCACAACGGGCGGAGAAGATACCTTCTCCGCCGAATCTTGTGTTCTCGTCCTGCACCGCGACGGTTGCGGGGAGGAAGAATTTCCCATGCTTCGCACGGAGTACGGCTTTTCGCTCACGTTGCGCTTTTCCGAAACGGGGCTTTATTACTATCATTTCCGCATGGGCGCGTTCCGCTTCGGTTGCGGGCGGCTGAGAAGAGGGGAGTTCCGCGCGGAGAAAGAATGGCAGATCACCGTCTTCCGGGAAGATTATCACACGCCCGAATGGTTCAAAGGCGGCGTGATGTATCAGATCTTTCCCGACCGCTTTGCAAAGAGCGGCGACTGCCCGCCCGCGGGCGAACATAAAATTTTGCGGCGGTGGGGGGATCAACCGTACTTCCGCCCCAACGAGTTCGGGCAGATCCTCAATAACGACTTTTTCGGCGGGAATCTGAATGGGATCCGCGAAAAGCTCGGGTATCTCAAAAGCCTCGGCGTAACCGCTTTGTACCTCAATCCCATTTTCGAGGCCTTTTCCAACCACCGTTACGATACGGGCGACTATATGAAAATCGACCGTTTGCTGGGTACGGTGGGGGACTTTGACGCGCTCATCGGGGAAGCGGGGGAGCAGGGGATCAAAATCATTCTCGACGGCGTGTTCAACCATACGGGCGCGGACAGCCGCTATTTCAATCTCTACGGAAGATACCCTACCGTCGGCGCATACCAGTCGGAGAACTCCCCCTATGCCGGTTGGTACCGCTTCCACCCCTTCCCCGACCAGTACGACTGTTGGTGGGGGATCCGCACCCTTCCCGCCGTCAACGAAAGCTCCGAAGAATATCAAAATTTTATTCTCGGCGAGAACGGCGTTCTCAAAACCTGGCTCCGCCACGGGATTGGCGGCTGGCGGCTGGACGTGGCGGACGAACTGCCCGACTTCTTTTTGAAAAAGCTCAGAGCCGCGGTAAAGGAAGAAGCCTCCGACGCGCTCATTTTGGGCGAAGTTTGGGAGGACGCTTCCGAAAAGATCTCCTACGGGGTGCGGCGGGAGTATTTTCAGGGCGAGGAACTCGACGGCGTGATGAACTATCCGCTGAAAAACGCCATCATTTCGTTTGTGACGACGGGAAGCGCCGAACAGCTCCGTGAGACGATCTTCATGCTGATCGACAACTATCCGCCCGAAGCGCTCCATTCCCTCATGAATATTCTCGGCACGCACGATACGGCGCGCATCTTGACCGTCCTCGGCGGAAAAGAATGTTGCGGCAAAGAAGAGATGGCATCGGCAAAACTATCCTACGAAGAACACGCCCGCGCCCGCGAATTGCTCAAAATTGCGGCGGTTCTGCAATATACGCTTCCCGGCGTCCCCTGCCTCTATTACGGCGATGAAAACGGCATGGAAGGCTATACCGACCCGTTCTGCCGTGCTTGCTACGATTGGGAACATCCCGACACCGAACTGAATGAGTTTTACCGCCGCTTGGGCAGACTCAGAAGCGGCGAACTGAAAGCGGCGTTCCGCGCGGGAGAATACGAAGAGATCTTTGCGGACCGCTCCTGCATTCTTTATGCGAGGAAAGCGGGCGACTGCAAGGCCTACATCTTTGTGAACCGCTCGGCAAACGAATATATCGTAAAGTTCGCAGGCGGCTATCGGGAATATTTCAGCGGAGAAGTTTATCAAGAGAAATTTCTCATTAAGCCGTATTCCTACGGCGTATTGAGCAAGATTTGAGTATTATGTCTGACATAGTACGCAATATACAGTAAAAAGCCGCCATAGCGTTTCGAATAGCAAAAACGCCGCAGAATTGCGGGATATGCGCCGCGGTTTGCGGCGAAAATCCAAAAAATCCGCGCAAAATCAGTTCAAGAACACAGCAAAATCGTTTAAAAACGCAAAAAATGCGCCGTGCTGTGGATTTCCGTCAGTTTTATCAAGACCGCCGCGCAAAACCGTTTATGGGCAGTAGATTGACGATTTTCCCCCCAAAACGGCGTTTTTAACCCCTATCTCTTCGTAAAATTAGCCTTTTGCGAATAGTTTGATGTGTCGTGTGGTCGCTTTTTTCTCTCCCCCCGTAGGTTGGGGGATATATTTTTCTTTTAACTATTCGTAAAATTGACATCCCTCTCCCGATGTGCTATAATAAGCTTATGAAGCAAGAAAACTACTATCAAGAACGGAATCTTAAAAATCTCGACCGCATCGACGGGCTTCTCGAAACGCTCCCCGCCTTTTGCGAGGATTTTCTGCGCGGCGTGGAAAACCGCACCAGCACGCTCACGCGGCTCAACTACTGTTACGATCTGCGCATCTTTTTCGACTTCCTCTGTAAAAAGAAATTCCGCGGCAAAGAGATGCGCGATCTCACTCTCGAAGACATCGAGCGCGTGACCGATACCGATATGGAGATCTTTTTGAGCTATCTTTCCAATTATAAGTACGGCGATCGGCGACTCTCCTGCGACGAGCGCGCAAAAGCGCGCAAACTTTCCACAGTGCGTTCCCTCTTTAAGTACTTTTTCAACAAGGGCCTCATCGAGGTAAACAATACCGCAAAAGTCCCAACCCCGAAACTGCACGAAAAAGAGATCATCCGTTTGGAGCGCGACGAGGTCTCCGCGATT
The DNA here is from genome assembly GCA_947631905.1 of uncultured Clostridia bacterium. Classification (GTDB taxonomy): domain Bacteria; phylum Bacillota; class Clostridia; order Christensenellales; family Borkfalkiaceae; genus Gallimonas. The sequence continues at coordinate 29,259 of CANRND010000011.1, forward strand.
TTGGACGTTGCCGAGGACGGGAGCGGTCTCCCCTCCCATGCCGACGGCTATCACGAAAAGACGAAAGTGCGCGATACCGCGATCCTGACCCTGTTTTTAGGGACGGGCATCCGTATCTCCGAGCTTGTCGGCTTAAACAACGAGAGCATCAATTTCAGCGACAACTCATTTTTGGTGACGCGCAAGGGCGGCAACCAGGCCATTTTGTATTTTTCCGAGGAAGTCGGTGACGCGCTCGCCGCCTATCTTGCGCAAAAGGAAGAAGATAAGCGGGTCCCGCAGGACGAACACGCCCTCTTTTTGTCCATGCAATACAAGCGCATTACCGTGCGGGCCGTCGAAAATTTGGTCAAAAAGTACGCCAAAATCGTCTCCCCTCTCAAAAAAATCACGCCGCACAAACTGCGTTCCACCTACGGCACGAACCTCTACCGCGAGACGGGAGATATTTATATCGTGGCGGACGTGTTGGGACATAAGGACGTGAATACGACGAGAAAGCACTATGCGGCGATCACCGAGGACCACCGCCGCTCGGTCGCCAACGCCGTAAAACTGCATAAAAAGGACGAAAATGACGAATAATTCGGTAAAAAAGGCGGAAATCGTTTATATTATTCAGCCAATCGAGCGCGAAAATTATAAAATTCTGCATGAGGAGGCGGTTGCGCTCATCGAAAGCGCGGGCGCGGAATACGCAGGCACGATCTATCAGAATATCCGCACGGTCGATCCCGCTACCTACATCGGCGAGGGAAAGTTGCGGGAACTCAAAGAGCGCCTCGAAGGGCTGGAACTCACCGTTCTCTTCAACGGCGAGCTTTCCTCCTCCCAGACGCTCAACATTTCCAATGCGCTCGACGGCAAAAAAGTGATCGACCGCACCACGCTCATTCTCGATATCTTCGCCTTGCGCGCCGAGAGCAGCGAGGGCAAACTGCAAGTGGAACTTGCGCAGCTCAAATATCTTTATCCCCGCCTCAAAGGAAAAGGCGAAGCGCTCTCCCGCCTCGGGGGCGGCATCGGGACGCGCGGTCCGGGCGAGACGCAGCTCGAAACAGACCGCCGCCATATCCGCGCGCGCATCCATTCTTTGGAAGAAAAGCTCAAAGATACCGAGCGCCGCCGCACCTTTCAGACGGAGCGCAGGAAGAAAGATAAGGTGATCACCGTCGCGCTCGTCGGCTACACCAATACGGGGAAGTCCACTCTCCTGAACGCTCTGACGGGTTCGGATGTTTTGACGAAAGACGCTCTGTTTGCCACGCTCGATCCCACTGCCCGCTCATTCGAGATCGAGGGCGTGCCGTTTCTGCTCGTCGACACCGTGGGTTTTCTGCAAAATTTGCCCCATCACCTCATCGAGGCATTCAAATCGACGCTTGAAAGCGCGGTCCATTGCGATTTGGCGCTCATTGTCTGCGACGCGGCGGGAGATTTCGAAACCCAGCTCTCCACAACCCTTGACACCTTAAAGGAAATGAATTTTTCTTCCCCCTATCTTGTCGTTATGAACAAATGCGATTTGGCGGAAGCGTCGCTTACGGACGCCCCGCGCGACGCCGTTTTGATCTCCGCAAAAGAAAAAAGAGGGCTTGATACCCTCAAAAAGCGCATTTTCGGGGCGCTGGAAGAGAAATTCGTCCGCACGACCCTCTTCGTTCCCTATACAGAAGAGAAAAAATTTTCGCCCCTGCGCCCGCTCTTCTTTGAGCAGTCGGTGAAATACACCGAAAACGGCACGGAGATCGGGGCGGTCATTCCCGCGATCTACGCGGAGCAATTTCGGGATTTCCGCAAGATATAGTTATTATGTCAGACATAGTACGCTATTTCTTGTGGTACTCGTCGGGATCGGTGTAAATTTTATCGATCTTGATCGTGGCAAATTCTTTGATTTCAAGGCACTTTCCGCAGTTGTCGCAGATCTTGTTGGGGTCGAGGTCGCACACCTCGCACTCCAAACAGCCGTCGCATTCCTTTGTTTCGTCCAAAACGCACATCTTGGTTTCCATGCTCTGTTCCCCTTTCCTTATTTATTATAATGCTTCTTTCTTGAAAAAACAAGAAAATTTTTGCAAAAATTTTCCAAAAACATAGAACGTTTGTTTGCAATATTTTTTCAGACGTGATATAATACCCGTGGAGGTGAAAAAATGATCGATCAAAAGAAGCTCGAAGAGGTCGTAAGGTATATCGACCGCTATTGCGATGAGAACGGGTTTCCCCCCACGGTGCGCGACATGTGCAGGGACCTCGGGATCAAGTCCACCGCGACGGCGTATAGCTACATCAACCGTCTGCGCGAACAAGGGTATCTCAACAAGGCGGACAACAAAAAGCGTGCCGTCTCTGTGCGCAGTACCTCTGTCGTAAAGGCTCCCCTCATCGGTACCGTTACCGCGGGCCAACCCATTTTGGCGCAGGAAAATTTTGAAGAAATGTATCCCCTGCCCGCCGCGGAGTTTCAGGGCGACGATCTCTTTCTCCTCCGGGTGAGCGGCGAGAGCATGATTGAAGCGGGAATTTTCGACGGCGATAAAGTGGTCGTCAAAAAGCAGGACATGGCCGAGAACGGCGACATTGTGGTGGCGCTGTTTAACGACGGTGTGGACGAGGGCGCCACGGTCAAGCGGTTCTTCCGCCGCGACGGAAAGATTATTCTTCACCCCGAAAACGAAAAACTCAGCGATTTCGTCCTCGATGAGACGAGCGGCGTCCAGATTTTGGGCAAAGTCGTGGGACTTTTGAGAAGTTATTGATGTGTTTTGTTAGGATAAAAGCGCCGCCGCGGGCAGTTGCCCGCGGCGGCGCTTTCCTATTTCTTATAAATTTTGTAAGTAAAAGACTTCCTCCTGGGAGAGCTTGCGGCAGGCGCCGCGGTCGAGGCCGCTCAACGTCAGCTCCCCTATCTTGATCCGTTTGAGGAAATCCACGTGGCTCCCCACCGCCTCGAACATGCGCCTGATTTCGCGGTTTTTGCCCTCGGTCAGCGTGACGTGGAGCTTCGTGAACGCCTTGTCCGTTTCGATGACGGTCACCTTGCACTTGCCCGTCATCACCCCTTTTTCGATCTCCACCCCCGTGCGCAGACGGTTGAGCGCGGTCTGCGGCAGAGTTCCCTCCACCCGCACGAGATAGGTCTTCGGGATCTCGCTCTGCGGCGCGGTCAAGCGGTAGGCAAGATCGCCGTCGTTTGTCAGAATGAGCAGTCCCTCCGAGGCATAGTCGAGCCGCCCCACGGGGAATACCCGCCCCGCGCCCGCGGGAAGCAGGTCGAGAACGGTCTTTCTGCCCTTGTCGTCTTTGACGGTGCAGACGTATCCTTTCGGTTTATTCAAAAGATAATATTCGAACTTGACTTTGTGGGAGAGAATTTTGCCGTCGAGCGTCACGACGTCGGAGGGCGAAACGTCGTCCCCCGCCTTTGCCGTTTTGCCGTTGACGGCCACTCTGCCCGCGGAAATGAGTTCGTCCGCGCCTCTGCGCGAAGCGACGCCCTGTTCCGCCAAGAATTTGTTGATCCGCATGTAAGTACCTCTTTCAACTTACATGATATACAAATTTTGGGAAAAAATCAAGCTGTTTTTAAGGTAGATTTGCATGGTCCCCGCAAATTCCCCTTTCGCTTCGGGGAGCGGGTCGCACTTGTCCACGCGGACGGAGACGCTTCCGCGTTCATCGTCCGTGAGCGGATAGCAAAAACTGCGTCTTGCCACGAGACCTTCGATCGGCTTTGAGCAGTCGAACAGGGTCTCCATGCGGTATGTTCCGAACGCGCCGTCCAAAAGTTCCGCCGTCCGCTCGTACATCTGCGGCGAGTTCAGCACGACGGAGACGAGCTTCATGCCGTCCCGCTCGGCGCTTGTCACAAGGCAGCGCCCCGCGTTTACGGTAAAGCCCGTCTTAACGCCGCACGCTCCCTCGAAATTCCACAACATTTTGTTCTTATTTTTCCAATTATGTCTGGCATAGTACTTCGTAGAAACGATTTTTTCAAAAGTCGGGTTCTCCATTGCGTATGCGGCGATCATGGCTAAGTCCCGTGCGGTGGTGTGGTGTCCTTTTGCGGGAAGCCCGTGCGGATTGACGAAAAAGGTGTCCTCCGCGCCGAGCAGCGCCGCCTTTTCGTTCATTTTGCGCGCAAAGGCTTCCACGCTTCCGCTGTGGAAAAGCGCAAGCGCGGTGGCGCAGTCGTTGCCCGAGCGCAGCATCAAGCCGTAGAGCAGGTCCTCCACCGTATAGCGGTCCCCCGCTTTGAGGTAGACGCTCGACCCCTCCACCCCCTCTGCCGCCTTTGGAATTTCGATCTCTTCGGCAAGGTTGCAGTCGTCGAGAATGAGGATCGCGGTCATGATCTTCGTCGTGCTTGCCATCGGCAGGCAGTCGCAGGCGTTCTTCTCGTGCAGAAAGCGGCGGGAAGAGACCTCGATCACGCACTCCGCCCCGCTCTCGGTGGCGGCTTCCGCCTCGGCTTTCCCCACTGTGCCGAAGCACAGCGCGAAGAGAAAGGCAAAGAACCCCGCAAAGAGAACGCGCAAGATAGGCTTATTCATCGCTCTCGGTAATTTTTTTGGAGAGATTGCCGAGCAGTTCTCCCGCCTTTTCGATCACGCCGTCCAGAGGATCGTCCGTCACTTTGATGAGACGGCAATGCGTTCCGTCGTCCACGAGGAAGCCCGCGGGCTTCAAGTTGATAACGGTCCCCGCGCCGCCCGCAAAGGGAAAGCACTCGTCCTCTTTGATCGCTTTCACTTCGCCGTACTCTCCCCCGCCCGAAAGGTACCCCATCGTCACTTTCGTAAAGGGGATGATCTGCGCTCCGCTTGCCGAGAATAAGGGTTTTCCGATGACGGTGTTCACGTCGATCAAGCTAATGAGCTGCTGTGCCGTTTTTTCCATGATGCTGTCGATCTTTTTTTTCTGATCCAATTTAAGAATGCCTCCAATAATTTTTTCCCGATCGCAATCGAGAGAATGAGTCCGTTGAACACGGTGACTGCCTGAAAAGTAAGTTTTAGGTTGGGCGTTTCGGTGAGCAGGACCCCGTTTTTGAGGGAGAGGAAAGGGTGCAGGGTGTGCAGAACGGAAAAGATCTGCCCGCCGAGGACCATGAGGAGCGATCCAATGAGAACGCCCGAGGGTTCCCCCTCTCCGCCCGTCTCCACGATCTGGTGGAAGCGATAAAGCTGAAAGCCCTTTGTCACCTCGAATTTCTTCCGCATGGGCGCCATTTCCTTATAGGGCAGGATCACGGCTTTCTTTTCGGTGAGATGAAAGACGATCCCCTCGCTCTTGACTTGCAGATAGCCGCCGAACACCTTGAAAAACTTAAACAGGCTGAGCGCGAACCAGCACTTGTTTTCCCGCACATCGGCGTAGACGTCGAGATAGACGAATACCGGAAAGAAGAACAACAGCGTTCCGAAAAATGCGGAATAAACAAAAAGTTCGCCCATACCGAAAGTATGTGCGAACTTTTTGTTTTTATTAGGCTACTTTGGTTCTTATTTTCCCATTGCGCGCGCGATTTCTTCCGCCTGCGCTCTGCGCGCCTCTTCGGCGTGGACTTCGATTGCGCGGGTCGCCATATCTTTGAACTCCTGCGCATTTGAGATGCCGACGAAGGTATCTTTGTCGGTTTTGGTTCTTCCGTTGTCAAATCCGGCGCCGCCGACGCTGACGACGCGGAGGGTGTAATAGTGGAACAGATTGCCGAATATGCTCGCTTTGATCTGGACATGGTCGATCTTATCAAGATGGAAATCGAGGGAATTAACTCTCAGAATGCCCACCTTACCCACGATCCGCTTGTTTGTAAGCGCAAGATTGATCGAAAGCCACAAGAGCAAGCGGCGGACGAAAGGCACGACCCCGATAAGGATAACCAGTACCCACAGTACAATGTTGACATAAGTACCCGAATTTACCAATAGCTGTTGAAAGAATCCCATGCCGGCGCGTTCGGCCTCTGCTTTGTCGCCGAATTTTCTCTCGAAAAGGGCTTCCCCCTCTTCCGCCCACTCATCACGATAGCCCTGCCTCACGTTTTCTTCTACTTTTTTGCGTAGCTCACTCCAATTTGAAACGGGGGTTTCGGGATTTTCTTCATTATATAGGGTAATCATCTGTTCTTTTTCCGAGTCGTTCAAATATCTGCTGTTGCTGTCGAAATCAGACATTTTTTCCGCGGTAGAAATTTCCACATATAGTCCCTCGTGGGATGTATACTTAGAAATGTATACTTGTCCTACGATTGCAAGTACAAGCACAAGGATAAGCCAAAGGGCGGGCATTAGCAAGTAGAGCCAGCTTTTCTTTGCTTTGATCAGGATCGTTTCGTCTTTCGTCAGATTGTTTTCGATGTACATACTCATTTTTTTATCCTCCGCAATGAGAAATATTTTTCTCTGTCGACCACTATTATATGATTATATTATTTCTCTGTCAAGCAAATTTGAGTAATATTTTTACAATTTGAGAAAAAAAGTAATTAAGGGGAATTTATGAATCGGATCAAAAGTTTAAGGTTGGAACATGAGATGAGCCAAAGAGCGTTGGCGGCGAAGATCGGATGCAGCCAGAAGTCGATCGATTATTGGGAAAAAGGACTGAGCGAACCGACGGCGGGATTTATCTGCGCCCTTGCCGATTGTTTTGCCTGCTCCACAGACTATCTGCTCGGGAGAGAGGATGACTTCGGCGTCGTGCGCATCGAGGGCGGTTTCACGCAGGAAGAGCGGAGAATGCTCGATCTTTATGACGCGCTCTCCGAACCGCGCAGGAAAGAGCTTTTGAGCTACGGGGAGTTTCTTTCCGTAAAAAAGGAATAAAAAAACAGCTTACCGAAAGGCAAGCTGTTTTTTACTGCATTCAAAGGACGCTTACAAGAGCGTACGACGCATATTGCCAGCCGAGCGTGAGTACCATCGCAACGACAAGGATGATCCCGATGATCCATTCCGCGGCGCTGATGATGATCCCCGCGACCGCAAGCCCCTTGCCGCTGTTGCATTCTTTTACCTTGGTAAGACCGATGATCGAGAAGATCAAACCGAGTATCGGCATAAAGAACGCGAGGATAAAGCCGACGATTGCAAACGTGTTGGTGGCGCTGGTGGGAACGGGCGCGGAGACGGGGTCGGCTCTCATGCCGCAGGTGGGACACACGTAGGCGTTGTCTTCGAGCTGTGTTCCGCAATTTTGACAGTATTTCATGTTCTACTCCTTTGTATTGTTTTATGAAAGCGCGCCGCCGTTTATGCCGCGGCGCTCTTCCGTACAAATTCATATTAACATAAAGCGTCCGTATGTTTGCGGTTTGAGAAAGATATTCGGCGCATGCGATTATTTTTTTGCTTATAAAAAAGCGGCTTTTCAGCCGCTTTTTCTTTCGGGAAGTTCTATCCTATCTTGACGAGATCGCTTTCATCGAGTCCGCGTAAAAAGTCGGGGATCTCGTAGCCGCCGTCCGCGTTCTCCTCGTCGGGCGTCTCGCCGCCGCTCTCCTCCTCCTCTTCTTCGCGGTATTCCTCGCGCGCATAGAGATAGCTATCCGTCTCGGGACGGGTGATCGCCGCCATCAGCGCGTCGTAATCGGGAAGATCGGCGAGGGAGTTGAGCTTGAACCGTTTGAGGAACTCATCGGTCGTGGCATAGAGAATGGGACGGCCCACCGCGTCTTTCCGCCCGCAGGGATAGATGAGTTTCAGCTCCACGAGGGCATGCACGGCGTAGTCGCTGTTGAGGCCGCGCAACATCTCGATCTCCGTCTTTGTGATGGGCTGTTTATAGGCGATGATCGCCGCGCATTCCAGAATGGTGCGGGTGAGTTCCTTTTCGCGGATGGGATTGAGAACGGCCTCCACGCTCGCCTTATAATCGGGGTTGGAGGCGAGTTGCGCCTTATTGTTGAACTGCAACAGGCGGATCCCCCCCTCGCTCCCGTAGCGGGCTTCGAGTTCGGAGAGCGCCGCCTTCACTTCCCGCATGGAGACTTCGAGCTTCTCCGCGATCATCGGAAGTTCCACGCTTTTTCCCGAAGCGAACAGGATCGCCTCAATTATATTCGTCAATTTGTCCAAGATAGTCCTCCTCTCCCCTGTCGGGATTGAGTGAAATGGAGATCGGTCCGAACGCGCCGCTTTGGCTGACGCGCAGATACTGATATTTTAAGAGTTCCAGAAGCGCCTGGAAAGTCGTTACAACTTCGCTCCGTGTAAAATCGCGGGTGAAAAGCTGTTCAAACTCCACGGTCTTGCGGCTTTCGAGGGTTTCGAGAATGGTCTGCACCTTTTGCGCTACCGTAAATTCATCGCGCGGGATCTCGCGTTCCTCTTCCGCCGCTTTCGCCTCCTCCCGCTTCATCATGAGGGTGGAAAAGGCGGTCACGAGTCCGTCGAGGGTGAGATTGTCGAGGGAGAACACCGTCTTTGTCTCCCCTACGTTTTTGTCGGGTTCCTTGAAAAAGTAACCGATGGTTTCAAGCTCTTTGAGCTTTTTCGTCTCCTCTTTGATGAGGCGGAACTCTTCGAGCGCGCGGATGAGTTGCGCCTTGTCCTCTTCGATCTCCGCGTCGAGATTGGGGTCCTCTTCGAGGTTGGGAACGAGTGCCTGCGCTTTGATTTTGAGAATGGTCGCCGCGATGTTGAGATACTCGGTCACCTTGTCAACGTCGAGGTAAGGCAGCCCTTTCATATAGTCGAGGAACTGCTCCGTGACCTGCGAAACGAAGATGTCTTTGATCTCGATCTCCTCTTTGTTGATGAGGAAGAGGAGCAGATCGAGCGGCCCCTCGAAGCCGTCGAGAACGGTGGTGTAGTCTACGACCGATTCGAAATTTTCACGGTTTACCACGGAATAAGCCCCCAAAGCGCATTGATCGGCCAGCCTAAAATGTTTGTGCCGAATTTCATGAACCAGCCGAGGATATTCAAATTATCCATCCACGTCACCATAGTGTAGTTGCCGTAGCCTTGGCCGAACTCTACGAAGATATTGCAGATGAAACTTTCGATGATGAGAAAGAGCAGGATATAATAGCCGTATTTCCGCAGGAATTGATAGACTTTTCCGTGCCGTTTGCTCGTCGCTTCCACAATGCGGAAACCGTCCAGCGGATAGAAAGGCAAAAGGTTGAACACGCAGAAAGAAAGGCTGTAAGCGAACAGCAACTGCGTGAGATAGTAGAAAAAGTAAAAGAAGAACTCGGGCATGGAACGCCCGTAATTGACGACAACGAGGAAGAGCGGGGCGAACAGGAACGCGCAGAGATAGTTCATCACCACGCCCGCGCAGGCCGTGAGGCCCAGTCCCGTGCGGTATTTTTTGAAGTTGTTCGGGTCGATCGGCACGGGTTTCGCCCAGCCGAAGCCGACGAGCGTAAAGCAGATCAGCCCCACGATGTCGAAGTGGCGCAAGGGATTGAGCGAAAGCCGCTTTGCCCATTTCGGCGTGGGATCGCCGCACTTGTAGGCGACAAACGCGTGCGAAAATTCGTGCAGGGTAAGGACCACCGTCACGGCCAAAAAGCTCGCTATGAGTTCGATGAATTTGTAGGGATCGAAATTCATACGCGGATATTATAACAAATGCGGGAAAAAAAGGCAACCGAAAGAGCGGACTGCGGTAAAAAAAATCCACAACAAGTGGCGTTCGGACGGAAAAATTTGTCAAGATATGGGGAAAAGCGCCGCCCGCCCGCAAAAATGCGGGCGGGCGGCGCACTCGAAACGGAATTTATTTGAGCCGTTCGGGGATCACGTCGTTCCGCACGAGGTCCTCGTAGGACTGCGGCTTTACGATATAGTCTGCTTTCCCGTCCTTTACCAAAACCGCGGGCGGGATCAGGTTGCGGTTGTAGTTGCTCGCCATCGAGTAGTTGTACGCTCCCGTGGAAAGCACCGCGAGGATGTCTCCCCGTTCGGCGCGGGGCAAATTCATGTTCACGCCGATGAGATCGCCGCTCTCGCAACACTTTCCCGCAACCGACACAAGCTCAGTCGGCTGTTCCGCGGCGCGGTTTGCAAGGATCGCCGTGTACTTGCTCCCATAGAGACAGAACCGCGGGTTGTCGAACATTCCCCCGTCTACGGCAACGTACTTGCGGATCCCGGGGATCTCTTTGATCGCTCCCACCGTGTAGAGGGTGACGCCCGCCTCCCCCACGACCGACCGCCCGGGTTCGATCATGAGCCGCGGCGCGTTCAGTCCGTACTTGGCGCACCCTTCCTTTACCGCGCCGATCAGCGCTTTCAGATAGGCGGCATATCCATCGAGCGTAAATTTTTCGTCCTCGTCGGTATACCAGATGCCGAAGCCGCCCCCGAGATTGAGGGTATCCGCTTCGAAACCGAGCGTTTTCTTCATGTTCGCCATAAAGGCGAGGCACTTTTCCGCGGCGATGCAGAAAGATTGTTTTTCAAAGATCTGCGAGCCGATGTGGCAGTGGAAGCCCCTCAACCGCAGGTGTTTTTTTGCAAGGATATGGCGGGTCATCTCCTCCGCCGCGCCGCTTCCCACCGAAAAGCCGAATTTGCTGTCGGGGGTCGCCGTCTGCACAAATTTGTGCGTGTGCGCCTCCACGCCGGGGTTGACGCGGAGCAGAACGTCCTGCCTGATCCCCCGCTTTTCGCACTCCTCTTCGAGGAGATCAGCTTCGGAGGGGTTATCGAGAACGAGAAGTCCTACGCCGCAGTCGAGGGCGTAGGAGATTTCCTGCGGCAGCTTGTTGTTGCCGTGCATACAGATTTTTTTTGCGGGGAAACCCGCTTTCATCGCCGTGTACAGTTCCCCGCCCGAGACGACGTCCGCGCCGATCCCCTCCTGCTTTGCGATGGCATACATCGCCTCGCAGGAAAACGCCTTGCTCGCATACAGCACGAGTCCGTCGCCGTAGTCGTTTGCGATGACGTCGCGGTAGACGCGCATCATGCCGCGGATATAGTCCTCATCGAAGACGTACAGCGGAGTTCCGAACCTTTGAGCAAGTTCCACGCAGTCGTAGCCGCCGATTTCCAGGTGTCCTTTTCCGTTGACGCAGAGCGTCTTTCTTGTGTTCATATCATGCCTTCTGTTTTGATGTGGCAATATTATAACACTTCGGGTCGGCGGCGGTCAAGAAAATTTTACCACTCTCCCGCGATCTCGCGGAAAGCGTCTCCGTAGGAGAATTTTTCGGCGGGTTCGGCGGCGAGCAACCTGCACCTGCCCGCCTCCACGCCGTCGCGGTAAAGAATGGCTTCCCCCACGTCCGCGCCCGCCGCAAGCGGCGCTTTCACGTGATCGGGGAGAAGAATTTCCGTCGTTGCGTCCACCTCTTCCCCACGTTTGCAGAAGAGCGCAAGGTCGCGGTCGGCGCACACGGAAATCTCTTTTTGCTTTCCGCCGCGCACCGCGAGTTTTATGTCGATCGGTTTGGCGGCCTCTACGATCTTACGGCTTTCAAATGCCGCAAAGGCGTAGTTGAAGAGGTTTTTCACGCTTTGAAAGCGCTTGTCCGAACTCTCTGCGCCGATGACGACGGAGATAAGGCGGGTATCCCCCCTCTTTGCGGTCGCCGCAAGGCAGAACCCCGCCTGGTTGGTGAACCCCGTCTTGCCGCCGTCGCAACCCTCATAGAAACGGATGAGCTTGTTGGTGTTGGTAATGGTCGTCGTCCGCCCGTCGGGGTGGGCAAAGTCTTCGAGCCACACTTTGGAAAATTCGAAATATTTCTTGTGGGAAAGAAGGGCGCGGAGCATGAGCGCAACGTCTTTGGCGCAGGAATATTGCGGCTCTTTGGGCAGACCCGTGCAGTTTGCAAACAGGGTGTTCTCCGCCCCAAGTTCCTTCGCGCGGGCGTTCATCTTTTCCACAAACAGGCTTTCGCTGCCCGCGATCCGCTCCGCCATCGCCACGCAGGAATCGTTCGCGGAACACACGGCGATCGTCTTCATAAGTTCTTCCGCGCGGTAGGAAAGCCCGCTTCCGAGGAACACCTGCGAGCCGCCCATGCCCGCCGCGCTGTCGCTCACGGAGATCTCCTCGTCGTAGGAAAGATTGCCGCTGTCCACCGCTTCGAAGCTCAAAAGCAAGGTCATGATCTTGCACATGCTCGCAATGGGCAGACGCTCCGTCTCGTTGACGGAGTAGGCGCATACGCCGCTTGCATAGTCGCACAGATAGGCGGATTTACAACTTGTAAGCTCCTCCGCCTGTGCGGTTTCTTTGTCCATACTCATCGGCGCAAGGGCAAAAGCCGCCGCGAGCGCCGCCAAAATCAACTTTTTCATACCGGCAGTTTGCGCGGTTTTTGAAAAAATATGATACTTTCAGAGCAGATTTCCCATCGGGTGAAAGAGCGCAAGAAGTAAAAGCATTTCCACAAGACAGATGAGGGCGATGAGAGCGAGAAAAAAGAGAAGATCGGCAAGCAATTCTTTGAAGTCACCCGCGCAAAACGTAAAGGAGAATGCGCGGCAGAGCGATACTCCCGCCGCAAGCAGGAGCGCGGCGTCGATGAGTAGATGAATGGGCAGATAGAGCGCAATAGCGACCACTGCGCCCGGGAACGCGTAAACCGAGAAAAGCACGGCGAGCGTTCCGCCGAACGTGTAGGAGCGGTAAAAAAGGACGACGGCGGGAAGAGGCAGAGCCGCTGGGTGCAGTCCCCCCGCCAAAACAAGAACGAGCAGCAGCGCGTTCCCCGCCGTCCGTTCCAAAAAGATGAGAAAGACGTTTTGGTCGGAATAGCACACGCGGTCGAGGTATCTGTCGCACAATTTCAGGTGGTAGTCGTAAAATGCGGGCGTTTTAATAAATACTATGCCACACATAGTACTACACAAAAGTGCCAAAATCAAAAAGATCATCCACCATTTCCGCGAAAAAGCGCGCGAAATGCAGCTTTGGAAGAAAAAAAGAGGGGTCATACCCCATTGTATGCCCCTCTCCTGCCGTTCTTTACTCCCCTATCATTTTTTCGATGCCGATGCCGTAGCCTCTCGTCGGATCGTTGATGAACACGTGCGTGACTGCGCCGATGAGTTTTCCGTTCTGGACGATCGGACTGCCGCTCATGCCCTGCACGATGCCGCCCGTCTCCTCGATGAGCTTTTCGTCCGTCACTTTGATGACGAAATTTTTATTTTCCCTGTTTCCCTCGTCCACTTTCGCAATGGCGATCTCATACGCCTGCGGGCAAGTGCCGTCGATCGTGGAATAGATCACCGCCTTGCCGATGGTCGCTTCGGCAAGCGGGGCGACGTCGATCGTCGTACAGCGGGAATAGTCGTAATTTTCGAATTTTCCGTACAGCCCCGTAGAACAAACTTTTTCCGCGCGGGCGATCGCCTTGTCATTGAGGAACAGGCCGCGAAGCTCCCCCGCTTTCCCCCGCGTCCCCTTGTTGACGCCTACGATACTGCAAAGGTAGACTTTGGAATCGGAGATTTCGAGCAGGTTGTTCCCCTCGTCGGCAACTTTATGCCCGAGCGCGCCGAACCGTCCCGTCTCTTTGTCGATGAAAGTCACCGTACCGATCCCCGATAAGGTGTCGCGGATCAGAACGCCGATCTTGTATTTTCCGCTTTTTTTCTCTTTGGCGGGCAGGACGCGCACCTCCGCGCATTCCCCGTTCCGTTTTACGGTGAGGGTCACTTCCTTGCCCTCGCAACGCGCGAGCGCGTCGTTGAGGTCTTTGATCGTCTTGATCTTTACGCCGTCCGCCGCGCAGATACAGTCGCCCGCTTTGAGGCCCGCCTCTTCCGCAGGACGGCGCATGCCGTCCTCGGCGTTGACTTCGCTCAGATCGATGATCTCCGCGCCGCCCGCGCCCAGCATGAAGCCCGCCGTCATGCCGCCCAAATAATATTTTCCGCCTGCCGCGTCTGCCGTGATCCCCGCCTGTTGCCCGAAAAAGATACAACAGAGCGCGACCGAAAGCGCGGCGATATAAAATTTCAGCTTACGCAATGGTTTCCTCCGAATGTCCGCCGTTGAGACTTAACAGAGCTAATTTGCGTAAGCTGTTTGTTTTCTATGCGCTTGAAGTTTTCCTCTTATTGGGGAAATGCCCTTTATCTGCGGAGTTTTTTCCCTTCTTCGAGCAGGGCGTCGGCATGGCTCAGAGATAGCTCGCTCTCCTCGCCCGACAGGAGCCGCGCAAGTTCTTTTCTTCGCGCCTCTTCGCCGAGTGCATAAACGCGGGTGTAGGTCTTATCCCCCTCTTCGGTCTTTTCAATGAGGAATTGCTTGTCCGCGGCCGCGGCGATCTGTGCGAGGTGCGAAACGGCGATGATCTGCGTATTTTTGGAGATCGCGGCAAACTTTTCCGCAACGACTTTGGCGGTTTTTCCGCCGATACCCGCGTCGATCTCATCGAAAAGATAGGTGCCGATGCCGTTTACCGACGAAAGCTGGGCTTTGACCGCAAGCATGAAGCGGCTCATTTCGCCGCCCGAGATGATCTTGCCGAGTTCTTTGGGCGGCTCGCCCGCGTTGGCGGAGAACAGGAACCGCACGCTTCCCAACCCCTCGCCCGTCGCTTTGGGAACGTCCGCTCTTGTATATTCTCCAAATTCTACCTCAAAGCGCGCGGAGGCGATGTTGAGCGTTTTCAGCTCGTTCACCACGCGCGCCTCAAATTCCGCGGCACCCCTCTTGCGCGCGTCTGTGAGCGCGACGCAGGCGGCGTAGAGCAGGTCGTCCGTTTTCGCAAGCTCTTTCGTCAGTTTTTCGTATTGCGCGCCGCTGTTTTCAAGCAGGTCCCGCTCCTCTTTGGCGCGGCCGAGAAATTGCACGATCTCCCCGACCGAACCGCCGTACTTCTTTTTTAAGGTCCTGATTTCGTCGATACGGTTTTCCACCCGCGTAAGTTCGGCCTCGTCTATGTCGAGCTCTTCCGCGAGAGCTTCCAGCTCGCTCCCGAGGTCGGAAAGTTCTGCAAGCGCGTTCTCCAATCTGTCGCCGATGTCGCCGTAATCGCCGTATCGGGCGATCGAACGGAGCGCGCGGAGAGCGGTGTTCGCGGCGTCCGTCGCGCCGCCGTCCGCGTCGAGACATTCCCGCGCGGTGTTCAGTCCGCCGAGAATCTTTTCCGCATTCTGGTATTTGGTGCGAAAGGATAAAAGCTCTTCTTCCTCCCCCTCTTTAAGCCCCGCTTGCTCGATCTCCCCGATCTGGAAGCGAAGAATATCGAGACGGCGCGAGCGTTCGCTTTCGTCGCCGCCGAGAAGAGAGAGCGAGCCGAGCAGTTCTTTGCGGCGTGCAAGCAGTTCGCCAACTTTCGCCTTTTCCGCGTCTGTTTCCGCGATGCGGTCGAGCAGGCGGAGCTGGTTGCTCTCTTTGAGCAAAAAGAAATGCTCGCTCTGCCCGTGAACGTCCACGAGCCGCGAGGTGAGCTTTCTTAGCATGGTTGCGGAAACGGTGCAACCGTTCACTTTTGCGCTGCTTTTCCCGTCCGCAGTCAATTTTCGGGAGAGAATGAGGGTATCGTCCGGCTCGACGTCGAGTTCGGAAAGAATTTCGTCGAGTTCCCCGTCCGCCGTAAATTCCGCGCGCACCGAACACTCGGTCTGCCCCGAGCGGATCATGCCCTTGTCCGCCTTTGCCCCGAGGACGAAATCGATCGAGTCGAGGATCACCGACTTGCCCGCCCCTGTCTCGCCGGAGAGAACGTTGAGTCCTTCGGAAAATTCGAGATCGGCGCGGTCGATGAGCGCCATATTTCGTATAGAGAGACTGATCAGCATTTACGCTTTTATGCCTTTTTATGCCTTTGCGATGCGTGTGAGCCGCTCCATCACTTCCTGTGCGGCTTCGGGGGTCTTGCAGACGGTGAACACGGTGTCGTCGCCCGCAATGCTGCCGACAACTTCTTCATAATTGAGACGGTCGACCACAACGCCCGCATTTGCGCCGTTGCCGTTCATGGTCTTGATAACAACCATGTTTCCGACCGCTTGGATGGATTCGAGACAGGCCTGGAAGAGCGCGCGCATTTTGTCGGAGAGTTCCCCTTCGCTCTTACTGATCGCGGCGTAGCGGTAGCGCTTTTTCGTCCCCGCGACTTTGAAGAGCCTGAGTTCCCGCACGTCGCGCGAGACAGTCGCCTGCGTGACGTTAAAATGCGCGTCTGCAAGTTCTTTGCAGAGTTCTTCCTGCGTTTCGATCTCTTTTTCCTCGATCAGTTCGAGGATCTTGGTGTGCCTTGCGTTTCTCAACATGATTTTCTCCCTTATGATTGCAGTTCGTTAATTTATTTTTTCCGTCAGATGGCGGAAGAAGTCCTGTTTTCCCTTTGCGAGAAAGGTAGCGTGCCGCGATGATTTTTTGACGGCGACAGTATCTCCGCGGCCGAGTTTGCCCAAAAATTCCCCGTCCCCGTGTACGATCACGCCGTCGGGGAAAGCGAACGTCAGCTCGCTCTTATCCGAAAGCACGATGGGACGGCTCCTGAGCGAAAAGGCGTTTACGGGGGTGAGAATGAACGCGCCGCATTCGGGCGTGAGGATGCTTCCCCCTGCCGACAGGGAATAGGCCGTGGACCCTGTGGGGGTGGCGAGGATCAGCCCGTCAGCGGTAAATTCTCCCGCGGGGCTGCCGTCGATGTCCACGCGGACGCGGATCACGCCGTCCTCCGCTTCGGGAGCGATCCCGCGCATGAACGCAATCTCGTTGAGACAGTGGAAGGTATTCCCGCAGACCGTCGCTTCGAGCATGGCGCGTTCGACTCGGTTGCAGTTTTCGCTGAGGACGAGCGCCGCGGCTTGCTCTTCTTCCCCCCTGCCGAACTCGGTGAGAAAGCCGATCGAGCCGTAATTTACGCCCACGAGGGGGATGCCGAGCAAAGACGCCCTGCGCGCGGCGCGGAGCATTGCGCCGTCGCCGCCGAGGACAATGAGGCGGTCCGCTTCCCCGATCTTCTCCGCCTCCGTAAAGGTCTGCACAAAAGCGCCCGCAGCGCGCAGTTGCGCTTCGAGCGACTTTATCTCTTCGGGAGGGACTTTCTTTTCGTGGTAGTAGATACCGATCCTCATATGCACCGTGTTATATTATAACGTATATATGAATAAAATCAAGAGGTTTTGCAAAAAAAATCGGATTTTTGTTCCGATTATTTTATAAGCGCGAGCGGCTCCAAAAATTTTTCTTTGCCGATGGCCGCGCCGCCCCGTTTGAGCCAAACGACATATTCGACGTTCTTTTTCGGGCGGATCGGGGCGTTCGTGAGCGCAAGGGGGGAAAGCGGCAGCGTAAGGCAGAAATCGTAGAAATCGCCGAGAAGCCGCCTGTGTTGCTTGGGCGGGCAGACCCCGTTTTTGGACAGCCCCTTTCCCCCGCTTTCGAATTGCGGCTTGAAGAGGACGAGCGCGTCCCCGCCGTCGGGCAAGAGCGCGGCCGCGGCGGGCAGGATGAGACGGAGCGAAATAAAACTGAGGTCGCAGACGACGCCGTCGAGCGGGCATGGAAAATCTTCCCCTTTCAGATAGCGGGCGTTGGTGTTGTCCATGACGGTCACGCGCGGATCGGCGCGGAGGGACGCGGCGAGCTGGCTCTCTCCCACATCCACGCAAAACACCCTTTTTGCCCCGCGTTGCAAAAGACAGTCGGTAAACCCGCCCGTGCTTGCGCCGAGATCGGCAAACGTCTTGCCGCTGACGGACAGGGAAAACACGTCCAATCCGCGGGCAAGTTTATAGCCGCCGTTGGAAACGTACTCCTCTTCCCGCGGAAGAAAGGTGAACAGATCGCCCTCCTTAATCTCGTCGTCGGGAGAAACGGGCCTGTCCCCGCGCAGGACGAGACCCCCTTTCAAAGCCTCCGCGGCTTTGGTGCGCGAGCCGAATTTCGGCGCAAAGAATTTATCGGCCCGCATAGGCGCTTCGCACCGCCTCCAAAATTTGTTCGGGATCGAGCCCGAACTCGGACATCAATCCGCGCGGTTCGCCATGCGGCAGGAAACGGTCGTCAAAACCGAAGTTCAGCACCCGCTTTTCTATGCCGTGCATGCGGTAAAAGCGCGCCACGGCGTCCCCGAGACCCGAAATCAGCGCGTTATCTTCGAGGGTGACGACGGTGCTTTGTGGCAAGGACAAAAGAAGTTCTTCGTCGAGCGGCCTTAAAAAGCGTGCGTTGACGATCGTAAAATCCATGCCCTCGCAAAGCGCGCGGTTCTGCACTTCCCGCGCGAGATTCAGGCAGCGTTCGCCCGCCGCAAGCACTACTATGTCAGACATAGTACTATGTAAAACCTCAAATTTCCCCATTTCGAGTTCGGGAATTTCCCCCTCAGAGCCTTCGCGGGGGTAACGGATGGCGAGCGGCCCGCGGAAATCGGCACTGAGGCGCAACATGGCGCGCAGTTCTCCGATGTCTTTGGGAACGGCGACGGTTAGGTTGGGGATAAAGGAGAGAAAGCTCAGATCGAACACGCCCTGGTGGGTCTCCCCGTCCGCGCCCGAAACGCCCGCGCGGTCGATGCACAGCGTCACGGGCAAGTTCTGCGCGCAGATGTCGTGAATGATCTCGTCGAACGCGCGCTCCAAAAAGGTGGAAAAGATCGCGTAGTAGGGTTTCATGCCTGCCGCCGCCATAGAGGCGCACAGCACCGAGGCATGTTCCTCACAGATACCCACGTCGAACGCGCGCTCGGGGAACCGGTCGAAAAACGGGCGCAGTCCCAAATTGTCGGTCATTGCGGCGGTCACCGCCACGATCTCGGGGCGGGCCGTTGCCAAAGCGCAAAGTTCTTCTCCGAGCGCCTCGTTGTATTCCTTTTGTTTTTCCTTGGGACTTATTCCGTGCGTTTCCACAGGGGCGCTCTCGCAGAAAGCGTATCCCTGCCCTTTTTTGGTGGAGACATGCAAAAGCACGCTCCCCTTTCTGAGTTGCTTTTTGGCTTCTTCGAGCGCGGGAAGAAGCTCGGAAAGGTCGTTCCCGTTCACCACGCCGCGGTAGGAAAGCCCGAAACGCTCGAAAACACGAACGTCTTCGAGCGGCGGTTCCCCTTTCATTTCTCCGAGCAATTCGTGCATCCCGCCGACGGTGGGCGAAATGGACATGCCGTTGTCGTTGAGAACGATGAGGACGCGGCTATGCAGGATCTTGATGCTGTTCAACGCCTCGTAGACGAGTCCGTTGTTGAAAGAACCGTCCCCCACAAGGGCGATGACTTCATAGTCTTCCCCTTTCAGGTCGCGCGCTTTGGCAAAGCCGAGCGCCGCGGAGACCGCCGTACCCGCGTGTCCCGTGTCGTAGCAGTCGTACTCGCTCTCGCTCCGTTTGGGAAAACCCGAGATCCCGCCCCGCTTGCGCAGGGTGTGGAACGCGCCCGCCCGCCCCGAGAGCAGTTTGTGGGCATAGCACTGATGTCCCACGTCGAAGATGAGCTTATCGCGCGGGAAATCGAATACGCGGTGCAGGGCAATGGTAAGTTCCACCGTGCCGAGGTTGGAAGAAAGGTGTCCGCCGCAGACGGACACGGTACGGAAGATCTCCTCCCGCAGGTCGCTGCAATATGCCTTTAATTGTTCGAGGGAAGCCGCTTTCAGCTCCCCGCCCGTGATCTGTTTCATATTTCAATTATCGCGGTTTCTGACAAGCTCGACGATCGAAGCAAGAAAGCCGTCTCCGCCGAGCGCGTTGAGGAGCGCAAGACAATTTGCCGCAGTTTGGTCCGCGAGCAATTCCGCGCGTTCCATGCCGTAAACTTTTACGCAGGTCAGCTTATCTTCCGCGGCGTCCTTTCCGAGCGTTTTGCCCATTTTGACGCTTTCCCCCTTTTCGTCGAGGATGTCGTCGGTGATCTGGAAGAGCGCGCCGAGCGCCTGCCCGAACCTTTCCGCACCCGCCGCGTCCCCTCCCCCGAGGAGCGCCGCCATCACAACGGGCGCGGCGATGAGCTTGCCCGTTTTATGCGCATAGATAAAATCGAGTTCTTCCGCGCCGCCCGTTTTGCCAGAATAGAGCAGATCGGCGGATTGCCCCGCGATCATGCCGTCCGCCCCCGCCGCGTCCGCAAGATATTGCGCCGCTTTGAGATGTTTTTCGCTTCGCCCGCTTTCGCGGAGCATCAGCCCCATCGCTTCCGAGAGCAGAGCGTCTCCTGCGAGAATGGCGTTTGCTTCCCCGAACACCTTATGGTTGGACGGGTTGCCGCGGCGGAAATCGTCGTTGTCCATTGCGGGAAGATCGTCATGAATGAGGGAATATGTATGAATGCATTCCAGCGCGATCGCGAGGCCCGTTTCGGGGACAAAGTCCGCGCCGAAGTGGGTGAGCGCGCCGAAAAAAAGCACGGGCCGCATCCGCTTTCCGCCCGAAAGCAGGGAGTAGCGCATGCTCTCCGTGAGTACGGGCGGCAGGTGGTTCATGCCCGCGCAAAAATTTTTGAGCGCCCTTTCGAAATGGTCGTAATATTTGCGGTATTGTCTTTGGAAGTCAGTCATTTGAGCCTCTTTTCCGCCGCGGTGCAGACGTTTTGGAGCAACATGGCGATGGTCATCGGGCCGACGCCGCCCGGAACGGGCGTAATGAAAGAGGCCTTTTTCTGCACGTTTTCAAAGTCCGCGTCGCCGCAGAGCTTGCCGTTTTCATCGCGGTTCGTGCCGACGTCAATGACGACCGCGCCCTCTTTCACCATATCGGCGGTGAGCAGTTTGGCCTTCCCCGCCGCGGCTATCAGGATGTCCGCCCGCAGGCACTCCTCTTTCAGGTTTTTCGTATGGGAATGGCAGACGGTGACGGTCGCGTCCGCGTTCAGGAGCAACAGCGACATAGGTTTCCCCACGATATTGCTTCGGCCGATCACAACGGCGTGTTTGCCGCGCGGTTCGATCCCGTAGCGGCGCAAAAGCTCCATAACGCCCAAAGGCGTGCAGGCAACCATCCCCTCTTTCCCGAGCGCGAGCGCGCCGATGTTTGCGGCGGAAAAGCCGTCTACGTCTTTTTCGGGCGGGATCTCCGCAAGAATTTTTTCCGCGTTCAAGTGTTTCGGGAGCGGAAGTTGCACCAGGATCCCGTCTAAATCGGTCTGCTGTGCGAGTTTGCGCACCGCAAGGACCGCCTCCTCTTCGGAGGTATCTTCGGGCAAGCGGACGTCGAAAGAGCGGATCCCCGTTTCCGCGCATCCCTTGATCTTGTTGCGTATGTAGATTTGGGAGGCGGGGTCGTCCCCGATGAGAAGCACCGCAAGCGAGGGCGCTCTGCCCGCTTTTTCAAAGAAACGCGCGGTGCGAGTTAAAAGCTCCGCGCGAATTTGGGCGGCGACCGCCTTTCCGTCTATGATCATGGATTGATAAAACCTCCGAGAACGCCGTTGACAAAACTTGCGGAGGTCTCCGCCGAGTACTTGCGCGCAAGCGCCGCCGCTTCGCTCACCGACACCACGGGCGGGACGTCGTCCACATAGAAAATCTCCGCGAGCGCCACGAGCATGACCGCGCGGTCGACGGGGAAAATGCGGTATTCCGCAAAGCGCGTCACCTTTTCGGCGAGCTTTTGTCTGAGTTCTTCGCCGTGTTCTTCCGTGAGCGTGACAAGTTGTTCGGCAAAAGCCGTCTCTTCTTCGTTCAGCTTGAATTTTTTATAGAGTTTCTTCCGGAACCCCTCTCCGCTGTCCCCGCCGAACAGGGAAGCGAAGACGATCTGGAAAGCCGCTTCTCTCGCGTCGCTTCTCATTTTGCTCCTTACGAGAAATTCCCCTTCCGCACGGAAAGGGAATGTTCTCAACCGAGTTTTTCCTGCTCGCCCTCTTCCGCGGGCGCGGATGTAGGCGCGGGCGTTGCGGGGAACACCACGCTCTGCACATGGACGTCGATCTTTGCGATCTTGAATTTCGTCATCGACTCGACCATCTGCTTTACGGTCTGCTGGATGGAGTACGCGAGTTCGGGTACGTTGTAGCCATAGTGTGCAATCACGGAAATGTCCGCGAAAATGCCCTCTTTCTCAAAGCAGATCTTGATGCCCTTGCTCTTGGAGGGGACGAGTTCGATGCCCTCGGTCTCCTGCAAACTCAGCACGACGATGCCGCTCACGATGTCCGCGTTGTATGAAATTCTGCCCTTTTGTCCGTTGGGATTGTATCTGATGCTTGCCATAACATACACCTCTTGGTAGCATTATAGCACATCTTTTTTCATTTTACCACTGTTTTTGCTTAACTTTCCGCATAAATAGGCATAATTGCAATATTTCCCTCGCGCATCTCTTTCTCGTCTTCGAAAATGGCGAAGATTTTAAGGGCGGTTTCGGCGGTCAGTTCGCTCGAATTGATGAAGATGTTCACATTCTGCGAATCGGCTCCGATCAAGACCACCGCGTCGGAAAACCCGAGGGAGCGGATCATCGTTTCGAGTTCCAGCTCTTCTTCCATGATGGAGACCATTTTCTGCTTTTCGGCAACGGCGTCGGCGTACTCCTGCGTATCGGCGGCGTATGCGGCGATGATCCCGTCGAGCTGGACAAATTCTTCGCTTCTCGTGGAGTTGCGTTCGGCGCGGTGCGAAGTGAAGAAGTTCACGCTCTGCCCGCTGTCGGCGCCGACGTTGGCCGTCGTTCGGGTGCCTGCGAGTACGAAGTTGAACACGGCGGTGACTGCGAGAAGCAGTACGAGGGTGGACATCAGTGCGATTTTTTTGGTGTTGGACATAAGTTTATCTCCTTTTCAATAATTTCTTTTTGGTTTCCGCCTTACGCGGGATAGACCTGCACATTTCCCTTGTCGACGCGGAGCAAAGTCGCGGTGATGTCGAGGATGCGCGAACGGGTCAGGATGCTGTCCTTGCCCTCGAACACAACGACCGCGCTCACGGCTCTTCCGTCCTCCTCGGAGATCATCGCCGTTGCGCTCTCCACCCCCTCGATCTCGGAAAGGATCGCAATCAGACGGGCTTCCGTCTCCGTAGGGCGGTAGGCGGACGACTTCTTTCCGAACGTCAGCCAGACGGCGAGAAGAAGAAGGAGCGCCGCAAGCGATATGGCCGCGACCTTGAAAGTCCTGTTCTGGAACAACTTCTTCAATCTTCCCATACGACCTCCACGGCCGAGCGTTCGCAGCCGTACTTTTCCGCCAGTGCCGCTTGGATGCAGTCTGCAATATTTATATGTTCATCTTGTCCGATTATACCGCTTTCGGAAAGATTTACCTTGATTTTTGAAAGAGGGAAGCCGCCGCAAGGAGCGCGCTCCACTTCCGCTGCCGCGGAAAGCCCGTAGTCCTCTTGCAAAAAGGCGGCGATCTCTTTCTCGTCCCGTTCGGACAGGAGGCGCGCGCAGGCGGTAAGGTAGCCCTCGTCCTCCCCTATCCCCGAGACTTCGAAAGAAAATTCTTTCTTTGTCATCATGGAGATGAGCGGGGCGACGAGTACCGCAAATACGGCGAGGCGGCACATACCTTTGAGAAACGCGCCCGTTTTTCCGCCGGGAAGAATGACCGACAGCGCCGCCGACAGCAACACCGCCCCCGCGACGGCGAGAATGTAGCCGCTCACAGGATCACCCCCGAGGAACAGACAAGGAGCAGGAGGGTGAGAAAATAAAGAAAGGCGACGCAGAGTATGCCCGCGGTGAAGTAGCCGAGGTCCCCCGCAAGGCGGGATAAAAGAGACGGGATCTTGCCGCCCACGGGTTCCGTCACGGCGGCGGAAAGGCGCAAAAAGAGTTGCAGTACGGCGAGCAGCAGCACGGGTTTTGCGACGGTCCCGACGAGCAGGAACACCGCAAAGGCCCCGAGCGCGTTTTTGATGAGCGCGCTCCCCGCCACGACGAGGTCCATACCGCCCGAGAGAAAGCCGCCCACCACGGGGACCGAACCCGAGACGACATATTTGACCGCACGCAGGGACAGTCCGTCGTATTGTGCGGAAGAAATGCCCTGCACCGTGAGGAAGAGACTGAACAGGCCGAGACACAGCCCGATCAGCCACTTGGTGATGCTCTTGAAAAAGTCGCCGAGCTTTTCGGTTTTAACGCCGTCGGAGAGATTTCCCGCAAAGGCGAGAACGATCACGACGACCGCGACGGGCAGAACGACGCTTGCGAACAATTTACATACGCCCCCGCTCAAAAACGCCACCGCGGGGCGGTAGACCGCCGCGGAGACCGTACCCCCGCTCGCCGCCATCAGCGTAAGCAACAGCGGGTAAACGATCTCCATCTGCGTCCGCATGCTCTCGACCGTTTCAAAGCACTCCGCTATGGCGGCCGAGAGACAGGAAAGCACCACGGCGCCCACAGAAAGGTACCCGACAAAGCCGATTATGTCTGACATAGTACTATGTAAAAAGCCGCTTTTCGCAGAGTTCAGTATTCCACAGAGCAATGAAACGGCTAAAATCACCGCAAAAGCGGGCAAAAGCAACGCCTCCTCATCCCATACAAGCCCGAGGACCGCTTCGCCCAGATTTGCGTAATCGAGCGCATAATCGCCCGAGATCATCGCTTTGAGCTTGTCCTTTACGGAGACACCGCGGAATGTGGAGAGGCGGTCGAGATAATTTTGCAGTTCTTTGGTATCGAGCGAAGAGATGAGCGCGTCGATGTTTTTGTCGAGTTCCCCCATCACGGTCTCGTTCGGGCTTTCCGCCTCCGCACGCACGGGGACGAAAAAGAACGCCGAGAGCGCGATCGCGGCGAGGAGAATGAGAACTCCCCTTTTGAGTCGTTTTTTTGTGTTCATTTGATGAGTCCCAAGAGTTTTACGATGAGCGAGAGTACGTTTTCGAGAATGGGGATCGCAAGGATCAGGATCACCACTTTCCCGCAAAAAATCAGTTTGTCCGCAAGGGAATTTTGTCCGAAATCGGTTAAGATCCCCGCGCTGAATTCCACAAGGTAGCCGATGCCGATCATTTTCAGTACGGTTTTTACGAGGGAAAATTCAATGCCCGTCGTTTCCGCGATCTTTTGAAAGATCGAGACGCTCCCTTGAAGCAGGTCAAAGACAAACAAAAGCAGCACGATACTCCCCGCGATCGTGACAGCGAGCGAGAGTTCGGGCTTCGTCGCTTTGAGCAGAATTGCGGCGACCGCGGTAACGAAAGCGACGCCGACGAGCTGAAAGATCTCCATAGCCTACGTTGTAAGGTTGAAAATTTCGCGGATCGTGTTGAACAGGTCGCCGATCATGGTGACGGCGATCGTGAGCGCGATCACAAGCCCGACGATCGAGACCACGGTGGCGATGTCGTCGCGGTCGGATTTTTTGAGCAGTTGGCAGACGACGGTGATGAGGATCCCGACGGCGGCAAGTTTGAAGATGATCGAGATGTCCATAGCTTAAACGATGAGAATGACGAAAGCGAGTCCCGCCAAAATTCCGAGTTTGAGATAGAGTTCCCCCCGTTCTTTCGATTCTTTGGCGCATGTTTCCTTTCTTTCGGAGAGCATGGCGCGTTTTCCCTCGAAAAAGCCGAGTTGCGAGCGCGAATCTCCCCGCCCGAGTTGCCCGAAATAGGTCAGAGCGTCTGCTTTTTCTTCTTCCGTGAGATAGGAAAAATTGACGCGGGTCTGTTTGGCAAGGAAACTTTCCACCGTCTTTTGGAAATCCCCCGTAAATTTACAGCCCGACAGGAAGTCCGGGAGCGGCATGCGGCGGAATTTCAGCTCCGAGAGATATTTCTCGTTGAGATCGTAGAGCTGGGTAAAAAAGCTCTTGCGGGCGCGGTACTTGCCTGCGGCAAAATACCCGAGCGCGGCGCAAAAGGCGATCACAAGTCCGCACAGAAGCAGTTTCAGCCACATAGTTCCCCCTCTTCCCCGAGAATACTTCCGATCTTTCCAAGCCCGTTGAGGAGGATATAGCGCGAAAACAGTTTTTCGGGAACGTCCCTAAAACGCGTGAGGTGCGCCGAGGCGAATACATGCACGCCCGCCTGCACCGCCCGTTTTACCGCGGGATAGTCGGCGGGCAACAGCTCGTCCGTTACGATGAGATCGGGGCGCATGGCGCGGACCCCCGCGGTGAACGCGGTGAGTTTGTCGGCAAATTTCATGCAGTCGGAAGTCTCTCCCAAGTCCCCCGCGGACAGCTCCCCGCGCTCGTCGCTCACGAGAATATTGCATTTTTCCCTTTCGCTCACGAGACGGGCAAGGTCGCGCAAGATCGTCGTTTTGCCCTCCCCGGGCGGAGCCATGAGGAGCAGGGAGCAAAGCCCGTCCGCAAGGCACTTCCGGTAGATTTCGTCCGCACAGCCGAAGATCTCGTGCGGGATACGGACGCAGAGCGACGTCACCGACCGCACCGACAGTACGCCGCCGTTTTCATAGACGTAGGAGCCTGCGATCCCGATGCGCACCCCGCCCTCTGCGGTGAGAAATCCCTGCCTGAGCTGGTTTTCCACCGCGTATACCGAACAGCCGCTCGCCGTAAAAAGGATCTCCTCGATCTCATCCTGCGTGGGAACAAGCGCCCTGCGCCGCGGGCATACGCCCGTTTCCCCGAGAAAGACGAAGTCCCCGCCGAGGTTTGCAAAAAGAGGCTTTCCCGCGCGGATACGCAGTTCGTAAAGCCTGCCCAGATTGACATGCCGCACGGCGCACGCCATGCGCGGCGGGAGAAATTCCAGCATCGCTCTATTGTATGGGACAAGGCCCGCCGTTATGCCTTGCGCGGCGCAAAAAAAGCCCCGCGGCATGTGCCGCGGGGCAGAGTAAAACCTTTTTATTCGATGACGAATACGCTCACGGAGTTGTTCTTGATCGTTGCGTTCAAGACGTCTCCCTCGATATTGATCTCGGCCGTTACGGGTTCGATGTTCACTGTCTTGCCGTAGCGGACGCCGATCTCGTTGATGACCGTGGGGTCCTCGTGCCAAAGGGTGGTGACCGTCGCTTTTTTCTTTGCGGGGAAATTCTTCAAAACGGCTTGCATCTGCTCGTCTTTGCCCGAGACGTTGACGACTTTGAGATAAATCTTGCCGTCCTCTCCCACGGTGACGCTGTTGAACACCCGCTCGTTGACTTTCCAGATGTTCTTGAAGAGTACCTCATGCCACTGCCCGTCGATCAAAATGGACGCCGTGAAGGTCTTTTTCGTGTATTCAAGGCGCATGACGTTGCCCTCGGGGGAATAACCGAGGAACTTATCCTTGCCCATCATCTCGCAGACGGTGCGCATGAAGTCCACCCGCTTGTCGAAAGAAACGTCGTAGCCCTTGTGGTTTTTGCCGTACTGGCAACAGATGGAGAAGCCCGCATTGTCCATCGTACCCGCGTCCCGCACGTCCTTTACGCCCACGCCCGCGATAAAGCTCTGTTCCCCGTAGAGACGGCGGAATGCGATCTCCACGACGCAGTCCGAGAAATCCTGCGCGTCGTAATAGAACCCGTTGAATGCGTCGCTCTCCTCGATGATGAGTTCGCCGTTTTCGATGTGTCCGCCGCGGCAGTTGGGATATGTTTTCCAACCGCCCAAACCGTCGGAAAAGCTGTGCTCGTACAGAAGTTTTCCGCTCTGCTTGTCGTAGACCGCCACTTTGGAGACCGCGCTCGCCGTTCTGTGTCCGCCGATGAGAAGTCCGCCCGCGTTATCGTCGTCTACGGGAGCGACGTCTTTGAGCGTATAGTCGCCCACATTGCCCGCAAACATCTGCTGGACGTAATAGTTGGGCGTGAGCATCACTTCGCGGGGGTTGAACCAGATCATGTTCGGCGTCCAGCGGTAGTGATAGGTGGAAGCGAACAGAGGCGCATAGCAGGTCATTTTCACGACGTCCGAGTTGCGTTCGCAGCCCGTGAGGAAAGCCGCCTCGCTCAGCGCCGAGCGCAGGTTGTTGTCGCCGTTGAGCCGTCCCCTGCCGTCCGACATCGTGTGCATGGCGTATTCCCCCATGAACACTTTCGCGCCGCCCCTGTCGTAGCAGTCGTAACGCTTGGTGTTGTCGATGAACCACTGGTAGGAGTTATAAACATGCTCATCCACGATCATGTCGCGGTATTTCTCGTTGATGATCTTCCAGTTATCGTTGCTGTCCTGCGGGCGGATGTCCACGCCCGCGCTGGTGACGATGGTGATGCCGAAGAGTTTCAAAAGGTCGGTCTGCCGCCCCTTGTACATATATTGCCGCACGCCGAGCAGGCAAGAGGCAAAATTATCGAAGTATTCATAGCCCCAGTTTTCGTTGCCGATGCCGATAAATTCGAGTGCGAAAGGAGCGGGATGTCCCATATCTGCGCGGATTTTCGCCCAATAGCTCTCGTTTTTATCGTCCGAGCCGACGTCGCCTTTGGCGAAGAAAATGAGATCGGCGACGTTGTCGATGACTTCCTTTTGGAACTTCTCCGTGCCGGGGACGATGCGCTGGTAGCCCGTTTTGCGCTGTTCTCCCATGCGGATCTGGCAGAGCAACCCGCAGTGGAGTACGGGCAGAGGCGCCATGTTGAGGTCTTCGCAGAGGCAGAAGTATTCATAGAACCCGATGCCGTAGCTCTGCATGTACCGCCACAGGTTGGGGATCTGGCGGCGCTGTTCCAAAGGTCCCACCGTTTCGCGCCACTTATACTGATAGTCGAAACTGACGTCGCCCTCCACCACGCACCCGCCGGGGAAGCGCAGGAAAGAGGGATGGCACTCTTTGAGCGCCTCCACAATGCGGGGCGAGAGTTTGCCGTAGCGGTATTTATCGGGATCGCCCCAGACAGTCGCGGGGAGCAAAGAAACGTAATCGATGCCGAGATCGCCGTTTCCCTCCAACGTGATAGAGAGCCGCCCCATCGTGTCCTTTTCCGCCACGACCGACGTGGAGACCTTGATCCAGTCGCCGTCCGTTCCCTCGGGGATCCTGATCTCCCCGATGGTGGTATGTCTGCCGTGCGCGCCCTTGATAAAGACTTTGGCGACCCCCTTGAAGCCGAGGCGCTTTATCCACATGGAAAAGCGGTAGGTCTCCCCTTTCGTGACGGGCATTCCGTAATTGTCGTACCCGCCCACGGTGTAATAGCCGGGATTTTCGAGATGATAGATCCCGCCGACATGCAAAAGAAGATAGGAGGGATTGTTCTTGTTCATCCCCCCGTCCGTCGTGATCTTGCGGGGACCCGCGCCGTAAATGTCCCAATAGAACCCCTTTTGCTTGCGCGCTTCCACCGTGCTTTCCGCGTTGTAGTCGTCGTAAGTAAAGTAGCCGTATTCAAAGGAGTTGTTGATGACCATTTCGGCGTTCAAACCGCCGTCGGCCGCCTGGTTGATGTCCTCGAAGAACAATCCGTAGAGATGTTTGGAGACGTCAACGCCCCGCTTTTTTGCGTCTAAGTTGTAGTGTAACATGGTTTCCCCCCAATAAAGTCCGGCTTGCGCCGTTTTAGCCTTTGAAATTATAACAATACTTTTTCCGTTCGTCAACGGTTTGAACGGAAAAAGTTTCCGGAAGCGGAAATATTTTCTCAGACGAGCGCATTTACCGCGTCGAGCGCGCTCCGTATCACGTCGTCCATGTCGAAGTACTTATACTGTCCCAGCCGGCCGCCGAACAGCACGTTCTTCTCTTTGCGCGCAAGTTCCGCATATTGCGCGTAGAGCGCGTTGTTTTTTTCATCGTTGACGGGATAGTACGGCTCGTCGCCCTTTTTCCACGCCGAGGAATACTCCCGCGAGATCACCGTCTTTTTCTGTGTGCCGAACTCGAAGTGCTTGTGTTCGATGACGCGGGTATAGGGAACTTCCCGCGCGGTGTAGTTGACGACGGCATTGCCCTGGTAATTCGGCATATCGAGGACTTCGGTCTCAAAGCGCACCGAGCGGTATTCGAGCGCGCCGAGTTTGTATCCGAAATACGCGTCGATCGCCCCCGTGTAGATGATCTTTCCGGCAAGCGCGGAATATTTTTCTTTCTCCGCAAGGAAATCGCATCCGAGCCGCACTTCAACGCCGCCGAGCATCTTTTCGACGATCTGCGTATAGCCGCCGACCGGAATGCCTTGATAGCGGTCGTTGAAATAGTTGTTGTCAAAGGTAAAGCGCACGGGCAGCCGCCTGATGATAAAGGCGGGAAGCTCGCGGCAGTCCTTGCCCCACTGCTTTTCGGTGTAGCCCTTTACGAGCTTTTCGTAAATCGTCCTGCCGACCAGATTGATCGCCTGTTCTTCGAGATTTGCGGGCGTTTCGGTGAAAGAAGCTCCCCTCTCTTCTGCAATGCGCGCCTCCGCTTCGGCGGGCGTAAACACGTCCGGCCAGAGCTTTGTAAAAGTGTTCATGTTGAAAGGCAGATTGTAGCACTCGCCCTTGTAGCGCGCCACGGGCGAGTTGATATAATTGTTGAACTCGGCAAACCCGTTGACGTAGTCCCAAATTTCGCGGTCGTGCGTGTGAAAGATGTGCGCGCCGTATTTATGGACGTTTATGCCCTCGATATTTTCGGTGTAGATATTGCCGCCGACATGGGAACGCTTTTCCAGCACAAGGCACTTTTTGCCCCGCTTTTTGAGTTCATAGGCGCACACTGCGCCGAACAGTCCGCTCCCTACAATGAGATAATCGTACATTAAAAGCCCCCCTCGGTAATGATTTCCAAGTATTTATCGACGGACGTCGTCCGTTTTCGCTTCGGGATTTTCCGTTTCCTGCGCCGCAGAGCCTTTCTTTTTGCGGAACACATGCCCCACCGTTTTCATCAAGCCCTTAAACTCAGGCGTCATGAAAGAGCAAAGGAAGATGAGGACGTTGGGAATGACCAAACAGAGCAACGCCCTGAGCGCGAACCATCCGTATGCAAACCAGCCGCTGCCGCCCTCGGGA
The DNA here is from genome assembly GCA_947631905.1 of uncultured Clostridia bacterium. GTDB lineage: Bacteria > Bacillota > Clostridia > Christensenellales > Borkfalkiaceae > Gallimonas. The sequence continues at coordinate 59,974 of CANRND010000011.1, forward strand.
AGAAGCCCGACGACGAAGTAAGTCAAAACGCCGATGACGGCGACGACGGCGGTATAAACCGCGAGACGGAGATAATATTTCCATTCCGTCTTTCCGAAATAAATTTTGAACAGCGCATGCGTCTCCCACGGCATGGAGATGACGAATACGCCCGTGATCATGGCAATGAGCGCCCCGTTGATCCCGATTAACGGCGTTAAGACCAAGCAGAGAATGAGGCTTGCGGCGATCACGGCGTAAGGTTTGAAGAAATCGGCTTTCCAAAGCCCCGCCGCGTCTTTGTAGGTGGGGACGATGTCTTTGAATTTCCAAAGGTAGAAGAGCAAAACGAACAGAATGACGCTCCAAAATCCGCTCGTTCCCACAAACATGCGCTCTTCACCGACCCAGAGCCGCATGAAAGGTTGATACAGGCACAACAGGCAGATCGCCATCCAGCCGACGATCCAGACGTTCAGGAAAGTGATCTTGATGAAATCGTTGTAGTTTTTTTCGACGGAAGCGGTAACGAGGCTGTTCCCGATGCTTGCCGTGATCGCAGAATGAAAGATCCCCACGATGCCGATCAGTGCGCTGACAATATAATAGTAATTGCCGTAGATCCCCACCGTTTCCAGCCCAAGATAGGCGGAGATGATGATGTTGCTGATAGACATTACGACGGTATAACTGATTTTGTGACCGATCAACGCAAAAATATTGCGGTAGATAGACTTCCGCTCTTCTTTGGAAAGTTTTCCTGCGCATTTGAGATCGGGGTATTTCCGGTTGACGACGATGGCTCTGACGATGTTGATGACGATCGTGCTGACCGGCAGGAAAATGATATAGATATAATAGTTCCGGAAGAGGAACAGAACGGCGATCTGCGCGACGTACATCAACAAATTGACGGCCGTATAGATGTAGTTTTCAATATCGCTGCGCTGGTGTGCCGTAAGCAGAAGCCCCTTATAGGCAAACATGAGATAGCTCACGGCGGTGTTGAAGAGATAGATAAAGTAGAGAAGATACAGGTTGACATCCGCGGGAATACTGTTTGCGTCCTGGATAAAGTACGGAAGCGCGGGCGCGATCGCCGATCCGACGACGAGGATGATCAACCCGATCACGCGGTATACGTTTTTCAAAAAAGAGAGAAGCGCGCGGATCTTTTCGGAGTCCCCCTCCGAGATCGGTTTGTACATGGCGAACACGATCGCGGAAGAGAAGCCGAGTTCGGTCAAAGACAGTACTTGTAAGATCGCCGAAAACAGGGTGTGTAACCCGAGGTACTCTACCCCGAGTTTATAGATGATGATCGTCCGAACGACGAAAGGCATAAGGAGAGACACGGCCTTGTAAATGAGGCCGCTCACCGTATTCTGGATGGCGTGTTTTGTTCTTTGCGGTTCCATCATGATTTCAAAGGTTTTTCAGTCCGAGCAGAAATTTTTCCGCCGCTTCGTCCCAATCGAACATCGCCGCGCGCTCTTTTCCGAGCGCGATGAGTTTCTCGCGCAAAGGTTCGTCCGTAAGGACTTCTTCCAGCCCTTTTGCAATGGAGACGGGATCGTCGGCTTTTACAAAGCGGGTCGCCCCGCCTGCAATCTCGGGGAGGCAGGAGGCGTCTGACGAGACCGTTGGAATACCTGCCGCCATCGCTTCTACGAGGGGCAGACCGAAGCCCTCCGAAACGGAAACCAAAGCGAGCGCGCGCGCCGCATGGTAGATTGCCGCAACGTCCTCTTCCGCGATCCCGCCGAGCAGGATCGTTTGGCCGCGGATGTTCAGCTCGGAGGCGAGTTGTTCGA
>CANRND010000012.1 GCA_947631905.1 uncultured Clostridia bacterium
CTGTGGGTATCTTCTTTCTTCTTCACGGACGCGCCCGTATTGTTATAGGCGTCCATGAGTTCGGCGGCGAGCTTTTTGCTCATTTCGCGTTCACTGCGCTTTCTCGTTGCCGCGACGAGCCAACGGATGGCAAGGGTCTGGCGGCGTTCGGGTCTGATCTCGATGGGGACCTGGTAGTTCGCGCCGCCCACACGGCGGGCCTTGACTTCCACAACGGGCGTGATGTTCGCAAGCGCCTGTTTGAAGATCTCCATGGGGTCCTGGTTCAATTTTTCTCCCATCTGGGTGAATGCGTCGTATACGATCCGCTGTGCAACGCTCTTTTCGCCGTCGAGCATGACCTGGTTGATCAGTTTTGCGACGACGGTGGAGCCGTACACGGGATCGGGAAGCACTTCTCTTTTGGGAACGTTCCCTCTTCTGGGCATGATATTATCTCCTTGAAATGAATTTTTTGCGGTTTCCCGCAGGGCATCCGCCCTTAAAGTCTGCTGTCGCTTGCCCTTCCGGGTAGCAACTCTTCTCCCCTGCGATAAGGGAATACTGCCTACTTTTCGGGTTCCCTTTTGAAGTATTCCGAAAAATAGGAGGGAAAAGTTCACAAAATTTGTCTTGCAGACAAATTTTCGTGATTGCTGAGCGCAGGTATGCGCAAATGGAGTGCGCGGGCGCAGGGAAACCCTGCTTGCGCCGTAATTTTTATTTCTCCATTCGCCGAGCGGCGTAGGCGGAATTGACTTCTGCCGTTAAGCGCCGCACGACCGCAGCAATCACGACATTTCTTTTTGTTACGGCCGCCGCTTCACTTTTGGCGTCACAGGGCTCCCGTAAAAGGACGAAGTACTTTTATGGGAAGAGGAGCCGCCGAGGGTATACAGAGCTTTTCGTAGAAAAGCGTTAAAAGCACTCGTGCGGCGACGACGTGGAGCGACAAACGAAGGAGCGATTGCCATAGGCATGAGCGACAAGCGGCGAGAAAAAGAAATGTGTGAATTTTACTTAGGACGTTTTGCGCCGTACTTGCTGCGGCCCTGCATGCGTTTGGCAACGCCCGCGGTATCCAACGCGCCGCGGATGATGTGGTACCGAACGCCGGGAAGGTCCTTGACTCTTCCGCCGCGGATGAGAACGGAGCTATGCTCCTGCAAATTGTGGCCTTCGCCGGGAATGTACACGGTACCTTCCTGCTTGTTCGTGAGACGCACCCTTGCGATCTTTCTCAATGCGGAGTTGGGCTTCTTGGGAGAGGTGGTGGTCACCTGCAAGCATACGCCGCGCTTCTGCGGGCATTGGTCCAGAATGGGACTCTTGGACTTGAATGCTTCTCTCTCTCTGCCCTTCTTGATGAGCTGATTGATGGTAGGCATCTTGGCAGTTTCCTCCTTTTCTTATTTTTCGGAATATCTTCAAATCGCCCGAAAGCAATTCCAAAGAACGGTTTTACGTCTCCGCGCGCCTGAAAACGGCAACCGCGGCGGCCGCTCCCGACGGACAGCGCAAAAAAACGCGCCCCGCTAAGCGGCGTTCTACGACATTTTAGCAAAGAAACGGGCGTTTGTCAAACGTTTCGCGGGAATATTTTCCTCTTTTTTGCATATTTGCGCAGAAATTTCAAGAGCATTTTCTTTGTGGAAAGTATTGACAAATTTTCCGAAAAGATATATAGTAATGGGCGAAAAAATTAAATGGAGGAGAAAAATTTTATGAACAAAATGACCGTGAAAGACGTAAAGGACTGGAAAGGCAAGCGGGTTCTCGTCCGTTGCGATTTCAACGTGCCGATGAAAGACGGCGTTATTACCGATGAAAACCGCATCGTAGGGGCGCTTCCCACGATCAAGTATCTGATGGAGCATGGCGCGAAAGTGGTTCTCTGCTCCCACATGGGGAAACCGCACTCCATTTTCTCGGACGAGGTGAAACTCAATAAGAAAGACAAGGCGAAAGTGGAAAAGGGCGAGACGACCGCGGAAGCGATCATCGAAAAGGCAAAGAAAGACGAACCCAAAAAGCTCACCCTCGCGCCCGTTGCAAAGCGGCTCAACGAACTGCTCGGCGGGAAAGTGACCTTTGCAAATGACGTAGTCGGTCCCGACGCGCAGGCGAAAGTTGCGGCCTGCAAAGAGGGAGAATGCGTATTGCTCGAAAATCTCCGCTTCCATTGGGAAGAGGAGAAAAAGGACCTTGAATTTTGCAAAAAACTCGCCGCGTACTGCGATATTTATGTGAACGACGCGTTCGGCACGGCGCACCGCTCCCACGCTTCCACCGCGGCGATCGTGGAATACGGTCTCGTAAAAACCGCCGTCTGCGGGTTCCTCATCGAAAAGGAACTCACCGTCATGGCGGATTCGCTCGAACATCCCGTGCGCCCGTTCGTGGCGATTTTGGGCGGCGCGAAAGTTGCCGATAAGCTGGGCGTGATTTCCAACCTGCTCGAAAAATGCGACACGCTCATCATCGGCGGCGGCATGGCGTATACCTTCCTCAAAGCGCAGGGCTATGAAGTCGGCACCTCGCTTGTGGACGACGAAAAGCTCGACTACTGCAAGGAGATGATTGCAAAGGCGCAGGCCTCGGGCAAAGAACTTCTTCTCCCCGTCGATACCGTCATCACGAAGAACTTCCCCGATCCCATCGACGCTCCCGTCGAAATCACGACCGTCCCCTCCACAGCCATCCCCGCGGACATGATGGGGCTTGACATCGGCGAAAAGACGCGCGCGCTCTATGCCGAAAAAGTGAAGACCGCAAAGACGGTCATCTGGAACGGACCTATGGGCGTTTTCGAGAACCCCACGCTCGCGGCGGGTACCGTTGCGGTGGCGCAGGCGCTTGCGGACGCAAAGGGCGCGACGACGATCGTCGGCGGCGGCGACTCCGCGGCGGCTTGCACACAGCTCGGCTTTGCGGACAAGATCACGCACATTTCGACGGGCGGCGGAGCTTCCCTTGAACTCTTCGAAGGCAAGGAGCTTCCCGGCATCGCTTGCCTGAACGAGAAAGAGTAAAATATTTCGCACGATTCTTTTCCTCGATATCATACCGACCGAGGCGCTTGCGCCGAGCGGAGTGTATCCCCATGATTTTCGACGAATCGCACGTCGGAAAAGAATCGTGCGAGGAAACGGGCAGTGACGGTTTAACGTACTTGTCCTCTTGTTCGTTTCATCGAACAATAAGCCGTAAGTATGCGGCAAATTGTGTGCGCTGCCGCAGGGAAACCCTGCTCCGCGCAGTGATTTTGGAACACGCCCCACCCCCCTACCCCCCTCCCACGGAGGGGGCAAGTGGAACCCCCTCCCACGGAGGGGGATTAAGGGGGTGGGCAATTCCCCAATCACGTCATGTTGCGCGGAACGAAGTGAAGTCGAAACATCTCTGACAAAAAACATCAAAAAGGAAACAAATATGAGAAAACCCATTATTGCAGGAAACTGGAAAATGAACAATACGGCGAGCGAGGGCGTAGAGCTTGTGAAAGCGCTCAAACCCCTCGTGAAAGACGCAAAATGCGAAGTTGTGGTATGCGTTCCCGCCATCGACATCCCCGCTGTGAAAAAGGCGATCCACGGAAGCAAGATCCGTTTGGGCGCGCAGAACGTCCACTTTGCGGAAAAAGGCGCCTATACGGGCGAAATTTCCGCGAACATGCTCAAAGAATACGGCGTGCAATACGTCATTATCGGTCACAGCGAACGCCGCGCCTACTTCGGCGAGACGGACGAGACCGTGAACAAACGCACCCTTGCCGCCCTGAATGCGGGGCTTACCCCCATCGTGTGCATCGGCGAGAGCCTCGAAGAGCGGGAAAGCGGCCTCACCCAAAAGGTGCTGGACCGCCAGATCGCGGCGGACTTTGCGGGCGTGGAGGACCTCTCCAAACTCGTGATCGCCTACGAACCCATCTGGGCGATCGGCACGGGCAAGACCGCCACGGACGAACAGGCAAACGAAGCGATCGCCTATATCCGCAAGCGCTGTAAAAAGCTGTATCCCGGCAAGAACGCGGGCAGAATGCGCATCCAGTACGGCGGCTCGATGAACGCCAAGAACTGCAAAGGTCTCATGGCGCAACCCGAGATCGACGGCGGGCTTATCGGCGGCGCGAGCTTGAAACCCGCGGACTTTGCCGCTATCGTCCATTTCGACAAGTAATCGGCTAAGATAAACAGAATGAAATACCTATTTGACCACGATTTCCACATCCACTCCCACCTCTCCAAATGCTCTTCCGACCCCGCGCAGACCACGGAGGCGATGCTCGCCTATGCGGAGCGCAACGGGCTGAAAAAGATCTGCGTGACGGACCATATGTGGGAGGGCGTTCCGTACCTCGACGAGTGGTATCGGGGGCAGGATTTTTCGCATATTTGCAGATCCCTCCCCCTCCCCGCGAGCGATAAGGTGAAATTCTGTTTCGGCGCGGAGATCGAGATGGACAAATATTTCAACCTGACGGTCAAGCCCGAGACGATCGAAAAACTCGACTTTCTCATCATCCCCACCACGCACATGAACCACTACGGTTGCACCTGCGAGAAAGACGTGAGCGAAGAGGGGCTGGCGCGGCTTTGGTTCGACCGCCTGGCGGCGCTTTTACACATGGACTTACCGTGGTATAAAGTCGGGATCGCCCACCTCACCTGCAACCTGCTCACGGGGCCATACCCTCTGGGCAAGCGCGGCAGCATTCTCCGCAGGATCGCCCCCGACGACATGCGCAGGCTGTTCGGGATGATCGCGGAACGGGGCGCGGGGTTCGAACTGAATTTCCATGCCGACTGCGGAGAAACCCGGGAAGAGAACGACTACATTTTCTCGATCTACCGCCTCGCCAAAGAGGAGGGTTGTAAATTCTATTTGGGGAGCGACGCGCATTTCCCGCCGGATTTCGATTTTGCTCCGGGGAATTTCCGCGCCATCATCGACCGCCTCGATCTGAAAGAGAGCGACAAATTCGACTTCCCCGTTTCATAGGCGGGACCGCAACGGTGCGTAACCCTCCTCAGTCAAGCCTGAAACGGTAAAGACGCAATAAGATCCCGCCGCCCGAGGCCCCGCTTCGGGCGGCGTTTTTCTTCCCCGAACTTCTTTCCCAAACTTCATTCGCTCCCAAAAATTGTAAACGCATTCCTTAAAATTTCCGCTATGCGCTTGCTTAAACGTTCCCTTTGGTGTATAATATCGTGGAAGAAAAGGAGAAAAATCGATTATGAAGAAAATTCCCTATGCGCTCATCATTATGGACGGCTACGGGCTGAACCCCGAACACGAAGGCAACGCCATCTTTATGGACGGCAGTAAGAATGTGGCAAAGCTCCGCGAGGAATATCCCTCCTCCACGCTCGGTGCGAGCGGGCTTTCGGTGGGGCTTCCCGACGGACAGATGGGAAACTCCGAAGTGGGCCACCTCAACATCGGCGCGGGCCGCATCGTCTACCAGGACCTCACCAAGATCACGAAAGCGATCGGGGACGGCGATTTCTTTGAAAATCCCGCGCTCATCAAAGCGATGGACAGCGCGAAGAACAACAAAAAACAACTCCACCTGTGGGGGCTTTTGTCGGACGGCGGCGTGCATTCCCACATCACCCACCTCTTTGCCCTGTTGAAGATGGCAAAGGAGCGCGGCGTGCCCGAGGCTTTCGTCCACGGCTTTATGGACGGCAGAGACGTCTCCCCCACCTCGGGCGTAGAATATGTGAAAGAACTCCTCGCCTATATGAAAGAACTCGGCTACGGGAAGCTCGCCTCCCTTTCGGGCAGGTACTATTCGATGGACCGCGACAACAACTGGGACCGCGAGGAAAAGAGTTACGACATGCTCACCCTCGGCACGGGGATCCATGCGGACGACCCCGTAAAGGCGCTCGAAGATTCCTATGCGGGCGGCGTGACCGATGAATTTGTATTGCCCACCAACATCTGCGAGAACGGCAAGCCCGTTGCGCTCGTACAAGAGGGCGACAGCATCATCTTCTTCAACTTCCGCCCCGACCGCGCAAGGCAGATCACCCGCGCGTTCACGCAGGACCCGTTCGTCGTTCCCAAAGGGACGGCGTTCGAGCGCAAGACGGGCTTTTTGCACCCCGTGTACGTCTGCTTTACGGTGTACGACGCGGCGTTCGAGGGCGTGGAAGTCGCTTTCCCCAAACAGAGCCTCGATAACACCCTCGGAGAATACCTCGCAAAGTGCGGCAAAAAACAGCTCCGCATTGCAGAAACGGAAAAATATGCGCATGTCACGTTCTTCTTCAACGGCGGGGTGGAAAAGCCCAACGAAAACGAGGTGCGCGTACTCATCAACTCCCCCAAAGTGGCAACTTACGACTTGCAGCCCGAGATGTCCGCCCCCGAGGTGACGGAGCGCGTTCTTTCCGAACTCGACACGGGAGAATACGACGTGATGATCTTAAACTTCGCCAACTGCGATATGGTGGGCCACACGGGCGTGATCCCCGCCGCGGTAAAAGCCGTGCATACGGTGGACGGATGCGTGCAAAAGGTGGTGGATAAAATTCTGTCGATGGGCGGCTCCGCGCTTCTCACCGCCGACCACGGCAACGCGGACAAAATGCTCGATACGGACGGTTCGCCATTCACGGCGCACACCACCAACCCCGTACCTGTCGTGCTGATCTCCGAGAAACTGAAACATGTAAAACTGCGCACGGGCGGCATTTTGGCCGACCTCGCCCCCACGTTGCTCGAAATGATGGGTCTCCCCATTCCCCCCGAAATGACGGGTAAGAGCCTGATCGAAAAGTAAATAAGATAAAAAATACGACCGCCCGCGGCGCAAGTTTTGCGCCGCGGGCGGTTTCAACATATTTTTCTCCGAAAATTGTTTGACATCCGCCGCACAAGGCCTTATAATTGACATGGAAAGTGTTTGGCTCGGTGTCAGCGGTTTCCCGCTTTCGTCCTTGTAGCCCCCACGGAAAGAGGCTTGATTGCTCGTGGCACTTTCTTTTTTTGTACTCATTTTTTCTTCGGCGCTTTTTTCCGTTGTCGAGATTGTCCTTTCCCGTCGTCTGAATTTTTATCATAACGTTTGACTTCTCCTCCTCTCCCCAAAAAAATGCTTCGCCTTTTTTCGGGGTCCCCTCGACAGAACCCGTCTTTATTTTACAAGGCGCGCCCGCATTAGCGGGCGCGCCTTGTAATCCGAGCGGACCTATAAGCCGGGTTCTTCGTCGGAACAAACTCCGCCTTTCGGCCGCCCGCTGCCGCAGGCGGCGTCTTTCGCTCCGTTGCTCCTCCTCTCCCCTAAAAAATGCTCCGCCTTTTTTCGGGGTCCCCTCGACAGAACCCGTCTATATTTTACGAGGCGCGCCCGCATTAGCGGGCGCGCCTTGTAATCCGAGCGGACCTATAAGCCGGGTTCTGTCGAGCGCGGTCATTTATCTACGCCTACCGTCACCGATAGGCTCCAGCGTTATTCACGGTACTCCCTCGGGCGGGCAACCCGTATGAGAGAGACCCAAACTTGCATCGGACGGGGTTTACATGGCACGGGGCGTTACCGTCCCGTCGGTGAGCTTTTGCCTCGCCTTTCCACCTGAACCGTCTCCGCAAAGCGGAGAGGTTGTCTATTTCTGTTGCACTTTCCTTAAAGTCGCCTTCACCTGACGTTATCAGGCGTCCTGCCCTGTGATGCCCGGACTTTCCTCACCGCAATTTCTTGCGCCGCGACCGCGTAGTCCGCTCGGATCAAGATAATTATAGCACAAATTTTCGGAAAGTACTTGATTTTTGCTTTGTTTATGATAAAATATTTTCGAAGTATTTTTTCCGAGGGGGGAATTTTTATGAAAAAGACAAAGATCGTCTGCACGCTCGGTCCCGCTTCCGAGACGGAGGAGATCATCTCCGCAATGGCGGACGCGGGCATGAACGTCGCGCGCATCAACTTCTCGCACGGCACCCACGAGGACCACGCCAAAAAGATCGAGATCATCAAACGGGTGCGCGAAAAGAAGAACATCCCGTTGCCCATTTTGCTCGACACAAAGGGTCCCGAGTTCCGCATCAAGACGTTCAAGAACGGCAAGATCTTCCTCAACGAAGGCGACGCGTTCACCTTTACATCGGAGGAGATCGAGGGCGACGAAACCCGCGTTTCCGTCTCCTATAAAAACATCTGCGCCGAAATGAACCCCGGCGACAAAATTTTGCTCAACAACGGTCTCATGGTGTTCGAGGTCGTCGAAGTCAAAAAGCCGAACGTCGTGTGCAAAGTGTTGATCGGCGGCGAACTCTCCAACCGCAAGAGCATGTTCTTCCCCGAAAAACAGCTCAACCTTGTGTATCTTTCCGAACAGGACAAATCAGACCTGCTCTTCGGCATCGAGCATGAAGTCGACTTTGTGGCCTGCTCGTTCGTCTCCAAAGCGCAGGACATCCTCGACGTGAGAAATTTCCTCAAAGAACACGGTTGCACCAACATCGACCTCATTGCAAAGATCGAGAACCGCGCGGGCGTAAACAATCTCAACGAAATTCTGAAAGTTTCGGACGGCATCATGATCGGCCGCGGCGACATGGGCGTGGAGATCCCCTACGAGGAACTGCCCGACATCCAAAAGACGATCATCAGCGCCTGCCGTATCGCGGGCAAGCGCTGCATTACGGCGACCGAGATGCTGGAAAGTATGATCCACCAGCCCCGCCCCACCCGTGCGGAAATTTCCGACGTTGCCAACGCCGTTTTCGACGGCTCCTCCGCCATTATGCTCTCGGGCGAGACCGCCGCGGGCGAATATCCCGTGCAGGCGGTGGCGGCGATGGCGAAGATCGCCATGCAGGCGGAGAGCAAAACGGAATACATCCAATACGTTGAGGACAGCGACTATCTCATCCGCGGGCTTTCGGACGCTCTGTCCCACTCGGCGTGTCTGCTCGCCCACGACGTGCATGCAAAGGCGATCGTCGTCTGCACGAGGACGGGCGGCACGGCGAAGATGGTCTCCCGCTTCCGCCCGAATATCGACATCATCGGCATGACGACGGACGAAAAGAGTTACAGAAAACTCGCCCTCTCGTGGGGGGTGTTGCCCGTCCTCTCCGAGGAATACTTCTCGGTGGACGTGCTGTTCCACTTTGCAAAGCGCGCGGCGGTGGAGAGCGGGCTTGTGCAGCACGGGGACGTCATCGTCATCACGGGCGGCACGCCCAACGGCAAGAGCGGCAACTCCTCTCTCATCAATCTCGAAACGGTGTAACGCTTTGAAAATTCCGAGACCCGATCGGTTTGATCGGGTCTCATTTTATTCTCGTTTTCTTGTCGCAGACAAACCGCCAAACCGTTCCAAGATTCATTATAGAACCTCATGTTCAAAAATGCATGAAATGGAACAATTTGTTCCGTTTATGACTAAAAACAAGCTGTTAGAATTACGTACGGAACCGGCAAAGATTGTACAACGAGGCGGCGGAGCGCAAAATTTGCGCTCCGCCGCCTTTATATTTTTATTATTCCGTGTAGGGAAGCAACTAATCGCCCCACACCTGTCATTTCGACCCGCGCCCCTTTCTGTCATTTCGACCGAAGCCGCAGGCGGAGTGGAGAAATCTCAACAATATTAAAACTAAGGTAGAGATGTTTCGACTTCACTTCGTTTCGCTCAACATGACATTTTGGAATAAGGTAGAGATTTCTACTTCGTCGCTGACGCTCCTCGTGCCGCGCTTAGAGAATCAGAACGGCGCGCGGGGCGACAAGCTCGAAATGACATTATTTAGAAACGGTTACGTCACCCCGCCTCGTTTGCTCCCAATGTCATTTCGACCCGCGCCCCTTTCTGTCATTTCGACCGAAGCCGCAGGCGGAGTGGAGAAATCTCAACATTATTAAAAATAAGGTAGAGATGTTTCGACTTCACTTCGTTTCGCTCAACATGACATTTTGGAATAAGGTAGAGATCCCTACTTCGTCGCTACGCTCCTCGTGTCCCCTTTTCCCACCTTAATCATAATTTATTTCCCGCGACGGCGCAGGCGCTCTTAGCAAGCGCGACTTCGAACCGTTCGGGATACGCCCGATGCAGCCCCGCGCAGAGGATCTCCGCAAAAAACAGCGGGATTAGCCGCTCCTCCCTGTCCGTGCAAGGCTCTGCGCAAAAGGCGCAATCGGCGTATTGCCCTCCCCCGCCGAGCGAGAGGATCTTCATTCCGTTCGCCCGCGCAAGCTCCGCCGCCCGCGCGACTTCCCCGCCGCCGCCCAGCGTAATGAGCAAATCGTTTCCGCCGCACGCGGGGATGACAATGTTCCGAAACTGCGCGTCCTCTTCCTTGACCGCGAACACCCCCATTTCGAGCAAACGGTTTTTCAGCCACAGCGCGGCAAACGCATGCTCCGCCGCCGCAAAACAGCAGACCTTGTCCGCAAAGAGAATGAGCGCGAACGCCCGCTTCAAGAGCGCGCCGTCCACCGCCCCGCGGCAACGCGCAAACGCCGCAAGGTATTCCGCCTGAATATCGTACATAAAATCTCTCGGCTCCTCTCCGGGCCAAACCTTCCCCTCCCGCGCGAGCGTGACGCGGAAGTCGGAATACCCCCGGAAGCCCAATGCGCGGCACAGCCGCACCACCGTCGCAACCGACACCCCCGCCGCTTCGGAAAGTTCGGTGACGGTGAGCTGTAAAAGCTCCCGCCTGTCCGTCTTTTGAAGATATTCCCCGAGCCGTTTCATCGCGGGGGAAACCGCCGCTTTCCCCTCCGTACCTTTCTCCATTCTTCCGCTCCAAACCCTTTCTCCTTTCATTATAGTACGTTTTTAACGTACTTGTCAAGTAATAACGTATTATTTTGTCTATAATTTTTTTGTGGACACGACGACGAAATTTACACAACGGTTCAACGAAGTCTTGAAATATTCCGACGTAAAGCAAACGGCGCTTGCCAAAGCGGCGAACGTCTCCAAACAGTGCATTTCGGATTATAAGGCGGGAAAGAGCGTGCCGAGCCTCGATACCCTCTATCTCATCTGCAAATATCTCGATATTTCGGCGGACTATCTGCTCGGGCTGGAAGAATGAACGGCGCGGAAGAGCGGGCAAGGCGAAAAGCGGCGGCAAAGCGCGGAAAACGGACAATTTTCAAAATGTTTCCTGAAAACCGTCCGCCCTTGCTTGCCAAAATCGCACACGTATGCTATAATTTTAGGGAACAGACGCGGGGGAAGCGGTATGCACGAAGGACACAGGCAACGGATGTTGGAGCGCTTGGAGGCGCATGAGGACAGTTTGCAGGATCATGAATTGCTCGAGATCCTGCTCTTCAATGCGATCCCCCGCAAAAACACCAACGAAATTGCGCACAACCTGCTCACGAAATTCGGTTCCTTTTCCGCGCTTGCGCGCGCCGACCTCACCTCTCTCGCCTCGGTGGAGGGCGTCGGCAGAAACACGGCGGCATACCTGAGATGCGTCTTCCTCTCCATCGAGCGCATCCGTCTCGAATCCGTTACGACATTTCCCTCCGCGCGCAACTACGCCGCGTTTTCGGCTCTGCTCGGGGAACAGCTCCGGGGGCTGAAACAGGAGTGCATCGAACTGTTCGCCACCGACAAAGACGGGAATATCCTCGGCGTGGAGAGCTATACTTCCCACGAACAGGGGCGGGCGCAGCTCGAACCGCGCGTCGTCTCCAAATTTTTCGCAACGCACGATCCCAAGGCGCTCGTCATCGCCCACAACCATTTGAGCGGCTCCGCCACTCCCTCGCACTCCGACGACATCTTTACGATGAAAATGCAGGCGGCGTGCGCGTTCCACGGCATTCCCCTCTACGACCATATCATCGTTGCGCCTGACGAGATGTACAGCTATCACGCCTGCTCGCGGTTCGACTATCTGAAAACCCTTCGGGAAGATCCCCTCTCCCCGCAGAAATAACATGAGACCTTTCACGCTCGGAAGACAAAATTTAAGCGGACTCATCCGCATCGGCAAAGTCCTCATCTTCTGCCTGCTCATCGTGGTGGAGATCGTGGTCGCGGTCAATAACCGCGGCCTGTATCTGACGGGTTTCAACGCGCTTTGGGTGATCATTCCCGCGGAAGTCGCGCTCGCAACCGAGAACGCCGTAAAGATGTGGGCGCTCAAAGAGTTCAAGCACAAGATCGCCTGCTACGTTATCGACGTACTTTTGCTCCTCGTCCTCACCTATTTTACAACGGGCGCGCTCATCTCCACCCTCTATATCGTCATACTCACCGAGTTCTACATCAGCCAGGAAAAGCTCTCGGGAAGCATTGCGATGGGCGTTTGCAGCGTGGTCCTCTTTCTCGTGGTGTTCGCCGTCTCCAACGCTCTCAAAGGGCAGGAAGTGGACGTAGGCTCCCTTGTGGCGGGCGCGTTCAACGACCTCATCATTCTCGTTCTACACTTCTTCGTCGTCAATTTTACCATTCAGATCTACCGCAAGAACATCGAGATCACCAGGGCTCTCGACGAACTCAACGAGACAAACGAAAAGCTCGTAAAGGCGAATGCGGAACTGAGAACGGTCACCGCGCTCGAAGAACGCCAGCGCATCGCCAAAGACATCCACGACACAGCGGGCCACTCCCTTACGACCGTCATCATGCAGACGGAGGCGGCAAAGCTCGTGATCGACACCGACCCCGAGGACGCGAAACGCAAACTGTTCGCCGCAAATTTGCAGGCGAAACACGCCCTTGAAGAACTGCGCGAGAGCGTGCATCTCCTCTCGGGAACGGATGTAAAGCCCACCCTCAAAGAGGCGCTCGAACGCATCATCCACGAGTCCTCGGACGGAACGGACATCACCATACGGAGCGACATCGACGACATTGCCCTCTGCGACGCCAAGACCCGCTTTGTATGCAACAGTCTGAAAGAAGGCATCTCCAACGGCCTGCGCCACGGCGGCGCGACCGCCTTTTGGTTTGAGTTCAAAAAGAAAGACCACAGCCTGCGCTTTCTGCTCTCGGACAACGGAAAGGGCGCGGACCTTTCCGCCATGAAAGAGGGATTCGGGCTTTCGGGCATGCACCGCCGCGCCGAGAGTCTGGGCGGCTCGGTTTGGTTCGAAACGGAAAAGGACGAGGGCTTTGAGATCCACATCCTCTTGCCTGCGGACGCCGAAAATTAAAACACGGGAGGCAAAATCATGATCAAAGTACTACTCGCAGACGACCAATCCATTCTCGCGGACGGCCTGAAAAGCGTGTTGCAAAGCTGTGCGGAGCTGAACGTTGTGGGAATTGCCAAAGACGGCTTCGAAGCGGTGGAACTCGCGCGGACCCTCTCCCCCGACGTGGTGCTGATGGACATCCGCATGCCCAACATGAACGGGGTGATCGCAACACGGGAGATAAAGCGCGTCGACCCCAATATCAAAGTTCTGGTTTTGACGACGTTCGACGACAGCGACTATATTTTAAGCGCCATCAACAACGGCGCGAGCGGATACCTCTTGAAAGACACCAGCTCCGCCGCCCTGATCGACGCGATCAAGAACGCTTATATGGGCGACACCATCCTGCCCGCCAAGATCGCGCGGCGGATCGCGGACGCCGCGAAACTCGTTTCAAACGACCGCGAGATCAAACTCAAACGCGCCTTTTCTTTCTCCGACCGCGAGGTGGAGATCGCGCTCATGCTCTGCGAAGGGTTTACGAACAAGCAGATCGCCTCGGCGCTCAAACTGACGGACGGCACTTCGCGCAACTACATTTCCGCCATTTACGAAAAGACGGAAAGCGACAACCGCGCCGCCGCCGTGGAAAAAATGAAAGCGCTCCTCAACGCATGAACCCTGCAAAACGCAGAAATTCCGCCCCGCGGCGGCGCCCCCGCCGCGGGGCGTTTTTTGTGCCGGAAAACGCGCCGCAACGCCTCTTGACACGTTCTGCACAATTTGGTGAATACTTTTGTTCAAACCGTTCTTTTTTTTGACTTTTTGCGACTCTTTTTTCGTTTTCCCTTTTGGGGAAGTCTTGACAATCGCAGGAACGTATGCTATAATAAAGGAACCCACAAGGAGAATACAACACCTATGAGCAACTATTTCGAAGAAGCGGTGAAGGGCATCTGCGAGAGCGTCCGCTTCGACTCTTCCCTCGCAAATCATTCCTCGAAGTTCCCTTTCGGGCGGGGCGCCGCAGACTGTTTGTGCCACTTTCTCGATCTTGCAGAGAGCCTCGGCTTCGAGACGTTCAACTACGATAACTATATCGGAGAAGTCGTGTTCGGGGAAGCGGAAGAGGAGTTTGCCATTCTGTGTCATCTCGACGTCGTCCCCGCGGGAGACGGCTGGACGAAAGATCCGTTCGGCGGCACGATCGAGGACGGAAGCATCTGGGGACGGGGTACGGTGGACGACAAAGGTCCCGCGATCTGTTGCCTGTATGCGTTAAAAGCCTTAAAAGACAAGGGATTCGTCCCCTCGAAGAAGATCAAGCTCATCGTCGGCTGCAACGAAGAGAACGGCTGGGGATGTATCGAACACTATAACGACGTGGCGCATATGCCCGAGGTCGGGTTTTCGCCCGATGCGGATTTCCCCGTCATCTATGCGGAAAAGGGCATTCTGCACCTTCGGTTGCACTTCCCGATGCCCACAGCGCCTTTCCTGCACCTCGAAGGCGGCAAGCAGGGCAACATGGTGTGCGACCGTTGCGAAGCGACGCCCCGCTCTCTCACCGTGACGAAAGCGCGGGAACTCGGGCTCACCGTCCAGAACAAAAAGATCATCGCGTTCGGCAAGAGCGCGCACGGCTCTACGCCCGAACTCGGCGAAAACGCCATTTTGCCCGTTCTGAAATTTTTCGCGGCAAAGAACGAGGTCGTGGCGCGCATCATCGACTGCGTTTTCAACGACATTTACGGCTTAAAGACGCTCTCCGATGAGACGGGATCGCTCACGATGTCGCCCAACGTGATCAAATACCGCAAAAAGCAGGTCCTCGTTCTCGTGGACATCCGCTATCCCGCAACCGTTCCCGTGGAAGAAGTCCTCGGACGGGTGGCGAAATTCGGCGTAAAATACGAGACGGTACACTTCCAGAAGCCGCTCTACCACGATAAAAACAGTGCGTTGGTGCAGACGTTGCTCAAAACCTATGAGGACGTTACGGGCAAAAAAGCGGAACCGATCGCCATCGGCGGCGGCACGTATGCGCGGGCGCTCAAAGAGGGCGTCGGGTTCGGTCCCGAGATGCCGGGCGATCCTCCCGTCATCCACATGGCGGACGAGCATATCACGCTGGAACGGGTGAAACTGCTCCTCGAACTGTATGAAACAGCCATCGAGCGTTTGACAAAATAATCAGAATACAAAATGCCGCGCGGGGAAATGTTCGCCCCGCGCGGCTGTTTTTTATCATCTTCTCTTCTTCGCGCACAAGAGGACGTAGACCCCCACGAGCAGAGCGGTGGCCGCGGCAAGCACGAGATAGCACACCCACGGCGGCACGGCGTTCCCGAAGAAATACAGATTGCAGTCGAAGCCGTCTTTCATGCCTTTTACGATCTGCGCCGCGGCTTCCGCGGGCAATCCCTCCCCCGCCTCTGCGATCGCGCCGCTCATGAGATGGGAATGCAGCAGCCCCGTGCCGTACGTTCCCGGCAAAAACATGATGGCGTTTTTGAGACCCGTTGCGAGATTTCCGATGGGCATATACGCCCCGCAGAGGAACCCGTACGCCGCCGAAACGGTGGCCTGCACCCCCGTCACCGCTCCCTGCGAGCGGAGAAAGTGGCAGACGACGGAGGAGAGCGCCGTGCCGAAGAGCGTCAAAAGCAGGGTATCGGCAAGGGTGAGAAAGACGTCCGCGGCGGAAAGGCGCCAACCCGCCACGCCGATGTAGATAAACCCCGCCCCGAGGGCGACAAAGCAGATGGCGGCCGTCACGAAAAAGGTGGAGAGGAAATAGCCGAGCGCAACGAGGGAGCGCGGCACGGGCGAGACGAAAATATCCGCCGCCTGTCCCGTTACCCTGTCCTGCACCATGATGGTGTTGGCGGTAAAGGCGATCGTCACGGCGCAGACGGCTAAAAGAGAGGAGATGAGCCAGCCCGCCGCGACGCTCTCCACGAGCGCGTCCGAAAGCGGGAACCCCTCCGCCACCGAGCGGATGGAATCGCGGTAAACGTTTCCCAAAAACGCCACGAACAAAAAGAGCAGGATGAGCGGCGCCATGAGGGAGACGAAAAACACCCCCTTGTCGCGGAAGTACACTTTACAGTTTCTTGCAATGAGATAAGATAATGTTTTCATGGTTTTTTACTGTCATTTCGAGCTTGCCGAGAAATCTCGCCTTATTAAAATGCGGTAGAGACCCATTAGACTCCACTTCGTTCCGCTCAGGGTGACAATTTAGAATGTTGTTCAACATACTTTTGCTGTCCCTGAAAGGGAAAGTGGCGAACCCAGTGCCGAAAGGAGGAAAGTGCATTGACCTGCCCCCATTTATGGGTGGAGCGGCGACATTCTCCTCAACAGCCCCCGTGGGCTGTGAGGGTCGCCGCGACAGGAGGCGTGGCATCGCCGACGGGGTTTTGGCGGTCCCTGCCGCCAAAACGGGTAGAGTGTGGGGCGCATTCTTAAATTACTGCGCGTTGGAAAACCACGCTTTTCCATAAGCGCACAACATTTGCCGCACACTTACGGCTTATTGACCGATGAAACGAACGAGAGGACCAACGAAGTGAAACCGTCCATGCGCATTTCCTCACGGCGTTTATTTTCGCGCGCAGCGAGAAAATAAACGCGTGAAACTACTCCGTTCCACGTTTTCCCGTAACGGCAAGGAACACGTCGTCCATCTTGCCCTTGACGATCTCGTAATCGGTGAAAAGGTGCGGGTATTTTACGATCAACTCCGTCGCCGCCGCGGTGTTCGGCACCTCGACGCGCACCGCCTCCCCCACCTTTTCGCAAGGCAACCCCAACGCACGCACGCTCTCCTCGTCCGCGCCGTAGAGGGTGATAAAGTCACCCGTGTAGCGGTTTTTGAGTTCGAGCGGGGTGGCATTGGCTAAAATTTTTCCGCCGTCTAAAATGACCACCCGATCGGCGTCCGCCGCCTCCTCCATGTAGTGGGTGGTGAGAAACACGGTGACGCCCCGCACTTTGCGGATGGCGTTCACGGTCTCCCATACGTGTTTGCGGGTCTGCGGGTCGAGGCCCGTCGTCGGCTCGTCTAAAATGAGAATTTCGGGGCTGTGGACGAGCGCGCGGGCAATGTCCGCTCTTCGCCGCTGACCGCCCGAGAGCTTCCCCACGGGACGTTTTAAGAGGTCTTTCAGCTCGAACAGCGCGGAAAGCTCCGCGAGGCGGGCTTCAAACGCCTTTCCCGTGACGCCGTAGAGCGCGGCGCGGTATTTCAGATTGTCGCGCACGGAGAGGGACCTGTCGAGCGCGCTGTTCTGAAAGACGACCCCGAGCTTTCTTCTGATCTCGGCGGGAGCTTCGTCCACGTCCTTGCCCGTGACTTTCACCGAGCCGTCCGTGCGCTTTTGATCGCCGCATAAAATGGAGATGGTGGTGCTTTTACCCGCGCCGTTCACGCCGAGAAAGGCGAAAAACTCTCCTTTCTCCACCGTGAAAGAGATGCCATCCACCGCTTTCACTTCGCCGTAATACTTTTTTAAGTTTTCGATTTCGATGACGTTCATAATTTTTTCCGTGTTTTGATCATGTTGAGATTTCTCCACTCCGCCTGCGGCTTCGGTACTTCTTATAGCATCGCAAACCCGTAGCCCACAAGGGGCGAGAGAAAAATAATGAGATAAATCAGCGTGATATGGGGTTGATATTCTATGTAAAACTGCCGAAACGTCAGCCGCCACGGGTGCGGGATCAAAACCCAACCGACGAGGTCGAACACAATGCAGATGCCCGCCCAAACGGCTCCCGTGATCAGTGCCTCGACCGCAGTCGGCGCGGCGAGTCCTCGCATGTAGAGCCAACCGAAGAGCGGAAACAGCACGATGTTATAGAGCGGATGCCACGGTTTGGTCGCCTCATAGCCCTCGCCCATTGAATGACTGTCCATCGGCTTCATGTGCAACACCTTGATGTTGAACACGCAGTGCGCCATACCAACGCATGTTACGGAAACATAGCACACCCAAAACCACAACATACTCATTCCGAAATTTTGCATAGTTGCCTCCTTATTGTTTCCTCTCTCCGTCTACTGTTCTCAAATGTCATTCCGAGCGTAGTCGCCCCGCGCAATGCTCCCCAAATGTCATTTCGAGCTTGTCGAGAAATCTCTACCTTATTTTTAATGTTGTTGAGATTTCTCCACTTCGCTCGCTTTGCTCGCTCCACTCGAAATGACAATTTAAGAAAAAGGGCTTCGCTTCGGTACTTCGCCTGCGGCTCGTGCCGCCCTTTGACAAAATAGAACGTGCGGGCGGTCGAAATGACAATTTAAGAAAAAGGGCTTCGCTTCGATACTCACTCCCAAAACTTCGGGCGTTTGGGGAAATAATAGGCATACAGCGCATAAAATTCCCGCTTGAAGCACTCCGAGATCTCCCCGTCCGTAGGGGTATAATTGCCCGTATTGACAAGCGCCGCCAATCCGTAAGAATACACCGTCATGTCGCCGTGGAAAGCGCGCGCCTCTTCCTCCGTCATGTGATAAAGTTCCGTCATCTCGGCAAGAATGTCGCCCAAAAAGGGGTCCTCTGCCTGCATGGACGGGGTTTCGCAGTCGCGCAGGAACAGAAAGCGGAACAGCCCCCGCTCCTCTTGCGCGAATTTCACATACCCCATGCCGAACGATTCGTAGCGGCTCCTGCCGCCGCGCGCAAGATAGCCGTCGATAAAGCGGCGGTAGGCGTTTTTCGCCTCAATGAAGAGCGCTCCTTTCAGCTCGTCCATGTTGCGGAAGAGGGAATACACGGGCTGGGTGGAACAATTCAGCTCCTTTGCGAGCGCGCGGGCATTGAGCGCGGGTTCCCCGCCCTTCCGCACGACCTCCGCCGCCGCTTTCAGCACCTCTTCCCTTGTCAGTTTGCTTGCTCTCGGCATCTCGTCTCCCCTCTCCGCCCGCCCCAGTGCCATGCGCGGGGGCGGGCTTCCTTTTTAACGCAAAAAAATAACAACCGTTATATAACGGTTGTTATTTTAACATACTTCTTCTGCGTTGTCAAGCGATTTTCCGAAAAATTTAATCGTCGTAGTCGCAGAATCTTATGTCGTCCAAAGCACGGGTAGTGAACTTATATTGATAGGTACCGTCGTTATTCTTCAAAATGACGAACTTGCCGGTCGTGCCGTCGATGTTATATTCCACCTCGATATACGTCTGCCCGTTGACGTTCACGCGCTCCACCTCGTAACTGCTGCGGGAAGTGCCGCTCTGGAATACGATCTCATACTCCGTTTCCGTCTGCCCGTGTTCGGTTCCCGTTTCGAACTCGACCGCCGTCGTCTCCACGGGACGCCCGCCCGAATAGGTGGTGTAGACGTATTCCGCCTCCTGCTCGACTTCCCCCCATTCCTCTTCGGACTCGTTCTCGTGGTGAAGCAGAACATAGTTTTGCATATCGTTGGGGGTGGCGGAAGCGCGGATATCAAGCGTTTCGCTCTTCTCCGTTTCGCCGTCCTCCGTCTCCGCGCGCAGAGTGTGGGTACCCGTCATATAGTAAAACGTACCCGCTTCCAGCTCCACCGCGCCCGAAAGCGAATAAACTTGTTCGGTAACGGTCTCGCCGCGGTTGGTATGGTTAATGTCCCGCGTCAATGTCTCATTGAAATAGAGCGTATGTACCACGTCCGCATTTGCGGCGTTCTTGCCCGTGACGACTGCCTTATAGGCATATTGCGCAAGTTCGCCCTCTGCGGTATTTTTGGTGACGACGGTGGTAAGCGCCTGCTTGTTGAGGAAGCTGTCGAGCATGTTGAAGTACTTGTTGAACTCCTCCGCGCCCGCCTGCACCTTTGTGAGGTTCTCCACAGTGTCTTTAAGGTCGAACCCGCTGTTGTCCCCCTCGGCGATCGTAGCCGCAAGCGAAGCGTTCCCGCCCGCAAGCGAGAAAGAAAGGAGCTTTGCCGTAGTCACCGCGCCGACCGCATAGACCGCCTCTGCGTCCCCCATGCCCGTATAGGTGCCGATGACTTTTTCGGAGGGTACATCTTCGCCTTGCTCGGTTCCGCCGCCTTGTTCGGTTCCTCCGCCTTGCTCGGTTCCTCCGCCTTGTTCGGTTCCTCCGCCCTGCTGAGTTCCACTGCCTTGTTCGGTCCCGCCGCCCTGCTCGGTCCCGCCGCCCTGCTCGGTCCCGCCGCCTTGCTCGGTCCCGCCGCCCTGTTCGGTTCCGCCGCCTTGCTGAGTTCCGCCGCCCTGTTCGGTTCCGCCGCCTTGCTGAGTTCCGCCGCCTTGCTCGGTTCCGCCCTGTTGGGTACTCTGCGAACCCTGATTTTGGAGTTCTTTGCTGCTTTCATCGCAACCGACGAACATGCCGCCGAATGCGAGCGAAAGAGCAAGTGTGCCGGCAAGTAACAATTTGATTTTCTTCATCTATTTTTCCTCCTGACTTTTTTCCCAAATGAAATTTTACTTATTATATCATAGTCCGAAGCATATTTCAACTTTTTTTGCGAAAAAAATATCCCCCGGGACCTCCCGAGGGATATTTTTTCTTTTTCATTACTTCTCGTCGCTTGCGACGGCGGTTTCCGCCGCCATGATGTCGCTGTATCTGCCGAGAGTCTGCACGGAGACGTTCTTATACTCTTTCATGCCCGTGCCTGCGGGGATGAGCTTGCCGATGATGACGTTCTCTTTGAGGCCGATGAGCGGATCGCGCTTGGTGCAAATGGCGGCTTCGGTTAAAACGCGGGAGGTCTCCTGGAAAGAAGCCGCGGAGAGGAAGCTGTCGGTTGCGAGCGCGGCTTTCGTGATGCCGAGAAGCACCCGCTTTGCGGTCGCGGGAACGCCGCCCGCCATGATCGTCTTTTCGTTCTGCTCGTCGAACGTGAACATATCCACGAGCTGTCCGGGCAGCATATCGGTGGTACCCGCGTTCTCGATACGGACCTTTCTGAGCATCTGGCGGACGATGATCTCGACGTGTTTATCGTTGATGTCCACGCCCTGCGAGCGGTACACAGACTGCACCTGTTCGAGGATATAGTCCTGCACGCCCTTGACGCCCTTGACGCGGATGATGTCCTGCGGGTTGACGGAGCCTGCGTTGAGCATTGCGCCCGGTTCCACCTTGTCGCCCGTCTGCACTTTGAGTTCCGCGTTGAACGGAAGCGGGTATTCTTTGAGTTTGACGTTCGTCCCCTCTTCCGAAATGATGATACGGTTGAGGTTTTCGCTGTTGTCCACGGTGACGACGCCCGCGACTTCGCAGATCGTGGCGACGCCCTTGGGTTTTCTCGCCTCGAAGAGTTCCTCGACGCGGGGAAGACCTTGGGTGATGTCCCCCGTGGCGGCGATGCCGCCCGTGTGGAAAGTTCTCATCGTGAGCTGGGTACCGGGTTCGCCGATGGACTGCGCCGCGATAACGCCGACCGCCTCGCCCACTTTTATCGGCAAGGTGGTGGCCATGTTCTTGCCGTAGCACTTGGCGCACACGCCGAAGCGGGTATTGCAGGTGAAGATGGAGCGGATGCTCACGCCGTTTTGGTATTTCTCCATGGCGGCGATGCGCTTTGCCATATCTTCGCCGATCATCGTGTTGCAAGGCACAAGCACGTTGCCCTCTTCGTCGGTGAGGTCCTCTGCGGCAAATCTGCCCGTAAGGCGGTCTTCAAGGCTCTCGATCATTTCGCCGTTGGGGCCGACGATCGCGCGGATGACGGTGCCGCGGGGCTTCTTGCCCGCACAGCAATCCTCTTCGCGCACGATGACGTCCTGCGAAACGTCCACGAGACGGCGGGTAAGATAGCCCGAGTCCGCCGTTTTGAGGGCGGTGTCGGCAAGGCCCTTTCTGCCGCCGTGGGAGGAGATGAAGTATTCGAGAACGGAAAGTCCGTTGCGGAAGCAGGACTTGACGGGGACCTCGATCTTACGGCCCTGCGGGTTGACCATGAGGCCGCGCATACCCGAGAGCTGTTTGATCTGGTCGATGGAACCGCGCGCGCCCGAGTCCGCCATCATCCAAATGGGGTTGAACTTATCGTGCGCACCCTGCTCTTTCAGAAGCCCCGCAACCTTATCCGTCGCGTCGTCCCACACGTCGATCACGGCATGGTAGCGCTCGTCCTCTTTCAAAAGACCGCGCGCATACTTCTTGGAGATCTTTGCAACGTCGTCCTCCGCCTTTGCGACGATGTCCGCCTTTTCCGCTGGGATCTTCATGTCGAAGACGGAGGTCGTAAGCGCGGCGATCGTGGAATACTTGTAGCCGCGCTCCTTGATGGCGTCGAGGACGGCCGAAGCCTTGGGCGCATAACCCGTCTTGAAGCACGCCTCGACGATCTTGGAAAGATGCTTCTTGCCGATCGCGCGGGCATTGCCGATAAATTCGGTACTCAGTTCGAGTTTCAGATAGTCCTCGGGCTTTTCGCGCTTGACGAAACCGAGATCCTGCGGCATATTGTCGTTGTAAATGATCCTGCCGACGGTGGTTTTGAGAACGCCCGTCACGAACATCTCGCCCGTCTTTTCGTCTTTCCATGCCGCCACATGGCCGCGAAGCCCGTTGTTGGGCGTGATCCCGTCCCGCGCGAACGTCTTTTCGTAGGGAAGCGGGAGATCGGCGAACTTGCCCTCGGGCAGCTTTACGGTGCGGCGGACGTAAATTTCGTCTTGGCAGTGGATGTCTTTGAGCTGGTAGCTCATGAGCGCTTCGTCGAACGAAGCGTAAATGGGCGGAACGTAGCGTTCGCCGCGGTCGTCGGGGCGGCCCTGCTCGTCGTACTTCATCCCCTCTTCGCGGCGCAAAATGGTGAGATAGTACGCGCCGATGATCATATCCTGCGTGGGACTCATCACCGACTTGCCGTCGGCAAGTTTCAAGATGTTGTTTGCCGAGAGCATCAAAAACCTTGCTTCCGCCTGCGCCTCAATGCTGAGGGGAAGATGGACCGCCATCTGGTCGCCGTCGAAGTCCGCATTGAAAGGTCCGCAGACAAGGGGCGAAATTTTAATGGCTCTGCCCTCGATGAGGACGGGTTCGAACGCCTGTATGGACAAGCGGTGCAACGTGGGCGCACGGTTCAGAAGAACGGGGTGCTCCTTGATGACCTCTTCGAGAACGTCCCAAACGAAGTCCTTGCCCTTTTCCACGGTGCGCTTGGCGCTCTTGATGTTGTGGCACTTGCCCGTCTCCACAAGGCGCTTCATGACGAACGGCTTGAAGAGTTCGATCGCCATCTCTTTGGGGAGACCGCATTGATAGATTTTGAGTTCGGGACCGACGACGATGACCGAACGGCCCGAATAGTCGACGCGTTTGCCGAGCAAGTTCTGGCGGAACCGCCCCTGCTTGCCGCGGAGAAGCCCCGAAAGGGATTTGAGTTCGCGGTTGCTCGGTCCGTTGATGGGTTTGCCGCGGCGGCCGTTGTCGATGAGCGCGTCTACGGCTTCCTGCAACATGCGTTTCTCGTTTTTCACGATCATCTCGGGCGCGCCGAGTTCGATCATGCGCTTTAAGCGGTTGTTGCGGTTGATGACCCGCCGATACAGGTCGTTGAGGTCGGAGGAGGCAAACCTGCCGCCGTCGAGCTGGACCATGGGACGGAGATCGGGCGGGATGACAGGGAGAACGGTAAGCACCATCCATTCGGGACGGTTGCCGCTCTTGCGGAACGCCTCCACGATCTCGATGCGCTTGATCGCTTTCACCCGCTTGGGGCCTGAGGCGTTGCTCTCGATGATCTTCTTGGCTTCCACGCTCTCGGCGTCGAGGTCGATGGCCATCAACAGTTCGCGGATGGACTCCGCGCCCATGCCGACTTTGAGGCCGGTGCTTTCCCCGAGCAGATCCTCGGTTTCGCGGAGCTGTTTATCGTTGATGACCTGTTTATAGGTGAAGCTGACTTCTTCCGCGCGGTCGATAAAGGCTCTCAGTTCGTCCGCGCTTGCAAATTCGTCGCGGTTTTGGAGCAGTTTCGCACGGCGGCAGATGAGGGAGAACGTTTTCTCCTCGCCCGACGCGCTCTCCTTGACGGAGTAAAGCTCCGCAACGGCCCCGCCCGACATGCGGGAAAGAACGCTCTGCACGCGCGAGACGTTGCCGTTCAAAATGCGCCCTTCGTCGAAGAAATTATCCTCTTCTGCAAGTTCGCCTTCGAGCGCCTTTTGGAGCGCCGCTTTCGCTTCGTCCTTTTTGGAAAAGACTTTAACCGTTTTGGGTTCGGTGTAACCGATTGCCGCGACCTGCGCCGCAACGCCGTCCACGAAAACCTCGTCGTCGGAGAGAACGTTGAATTTGCCGTCGTGTTTGAGCGCGTCGACCTTATTCAGATACCCAGCGTCGAGAACGACGTATGCGGCGAAATAGATGACGTGTTCGAGCGCTTTGGGACTCATGTCGAGCAGGAGGCCGATCTTGCTCGGCACGCCGCGGAAATACCAAATGTGGGAGACGGGCGCGGCAAGTTCGATGTGGCCCATGCGCTCTCTTCTCACCTTTGCGCGGGTGACTTCCACGCCGCATTTTTCGCAGATGAGTCCCTTATAACGGATGCGCTTGTATTTTCCGCAATGGCACTCCCAGTCCTTTGTCGGGCCGAAGATCTTTTCGCAGAAAAGACCGTCCCGCTCGGGCTTTTGGGTGCGGTAATTGATGGTTTCGGGCTTGGTAACTTCGCCGTAAGACCATTCCCTGATTTTTTCGGGAGACGCTACGCTGATCTGGATACTGTTAAAATCGTTTAATTCGTACATATCTTACCTCCCATTAATCCTCGTCGTCGAAAAGATCGCTCTTGCCGGACGTTTTATCTTCGTCCTCTTCCCCCTCTTCGTCGAAGAGGTCGCCGAACGAGAAGTCCTCGCTCACGTCGGACATATCGTCCTCGTCGTCGAGGTCTTTGTCCGTGAAGAGATCGCCCGAGACGAAATCCTCGTCCTCGTCGTCCGTCTCGTCGAACAGCGCGCCGATCCCCTCGTCTTCGTCCTCTTCCTCGTCGTCGAGACCGAAGTCGAAGTCGGGTTCCTCCGTGGCGGGAATGGTTCTGTCTTGTTCGCGTTCCTGCGCGTCGTCCTCGTCCTCGAACTCGCGGATGATGAGTTCCTCGTTGTTCTCGGTGAGAACTTTCACGTCGAGCGCGAGCGACTGCAACTCTTTGAGAAGCACCTTGAACGCCTCGGGGATCCCCGGTTCTGAGATGTTGTTCCCCTTGACGATGCTCTCGTACGTCTTGACGCGGCCCACGATGTCGTCCGACTTGACGGTCAGGATCTCCTGCAAGATGTGCGCCGCGCCGTAGGCTTCGAGCGCCCAGACTTCCATTTCACCGAAACGCTGGCCGCCGAACTGCGCCTTGCCGCCGAGCGGCTGCTGGGTGACGAGGGAGTAAGGGCCGATGGAACGGGCGTGGATCTTGTCGTCCACGAGGTGGATGAGCTTGATCATATACATGACGCCGATGGTGACGCGGTTCTCGAACGGTTCGCCCGTTCTGCCGTCGAACACCTGGAACTTGCCGTCTACCTTGCCGTCGGGGTTAAAGAGGTTGTTCTCCTCGAAGAGCTTTTCGATGTCCTTCTCGGTCGCGCCGTCAAAGACGGGGGTTGCGATCTTCCAGTCAAGGAGACGGCAGACATAGCCGAGGTGGACTTCCAGCACCTGCCCGATGTTCATACGGGAAGGCACACCCAACGGGTTGAGCAAGATCTGCAAGGGGGTTCCGTCGGGCAGGAAAGGCATGTCGCTCTGCGGCAACACGCGGGAGATAACGCCCTTGTTGCCGTGGCGGCCCGCCATCTTGTCGCCGACCTGTATCTTTCTCTTCTGCGCGATGTATACGCGCACGAGTTTGTTGACGCCGGGGGAAAGCTCGTCCTTGTTCTCGCGGGTGAAGATTTTCACGTCCACAACAATACCGCCCTCTCCGTGCGGAACGCGCAAGGAGGTATCGCGCACCTCTCTCGACTTTTCGCCGAAGATCGCGCGGAGAAGCCGCTCCTCGGGGGTGAGTTCGGTCTCCCCTTTCGGGGTCACTTTGCCGACGAGAATATCGCCGCTCTGCACTTCCGCGCCGATACGGATGATACCGTCCTCGTCGAGATCTTTCAAAGCGTCGTCGCCGACGTTGGGAATGTCGCGGGTGATCTCCTCGGCGCCGAGCTTGGTGTCGCGCGCCTCCGTCTCATGCTCTTCGATGTGGATGGACGTGAATACGTCGTCCTGCACGAGCTTTTCGGAGATGAGGATCGCGTCCTCATAGTTGTAGCCCTCCCACTCCATGAAGCCGACGAGAATGTTCTTGCCGAGGGCAAGCTCGCCGCCGTAGGTGGACGGACCGTCCGCAATGACGTCGCCTTTCTCCACTCTGTCTCCCGTCGAAATGATGGGACGCTGGTTGAGGCAGGTACCCTGGTTGGAACGCTCGAACTTTTTGAGCGGATATTCGTCCTCGTAGCCGAGGTCGTTGCGGATAACAATTTTATCGGAAGCGACGGCCACCGCCTGTCCGCTCTCTTTGGCGCGGACGATCACGCCCGAGTCGCGCGCGATCGCGGCTTCGATGCCGGTCGCCACAATGGAGGCCTCCGTTTTGAGGAGCGGCACCGCCTGACGCTGCATGTTGGAACCCATGAGGGCGCGGTTGGTATCGTCGTTTTCGAGGAAAGGAATGAGCGCGGTCGCCACGGAGACGAGCTGTTTGGGACTCACGTCCATATAGTCGATCCGTTCGCGCGGCATTTCGGTGATGAGTTCCTTATAGCGGCAGCCGACGCGGGCGTTGACGAACCTGCCCTCTTCGTCGAGGGGTTCGTTCGCCTGCGCGACGACGTAGCGGTCCTCTTCGTCCGCGGTGAGATAGTCCACGTGGTCGGTAACGACGCCCGTCGCCTTGTCCACCTTGCGGTAAGGGGACATGATAAAGCCGAATTCATTGACTTTGGAGAAAGTGGCAAGGGAGGAAATAAGCCCGATGTTCTGGCCTTCGGGGGTCTCGATGGGACACATCCGCCCGTAGTGGGAGTGGTGGACGTCGCGGACTTCGAAGGTCGCCCTGTCTCTGTTCAAGCCGCCGGGGCCGAGCGCGGAGAGCTTCCGCTTGTGGGTAAGCTCGGCAATGGGGTTGGTCTGGTCCATGAACTGCGAGAGCTGGGAACTGCCGAAGAATTCGCGGATGACCGCCGAAATGGGACGGACGTTGATGAGACCCGACGGGGTGACTTCCATAGGGTCCTGCGTCGCCATGCGCTCTTTGATGAGACGTTCGAGGCGGGCCATGCCGATACGGAGCTGGTTTTGGAGCAATTCGCCCACCGAACGCACGCGGCGGTTGCCGAGGTGGTCGATCTCGTCGATGGAGCCGATGCCATACTTCAAATCGAGGTTGGTGGATACCGAGGCCACGATGTCGTCCTCGGTGATGCACTTATAGTTGAGTTTTTCGATGAGAGGTTTTAACGCTTTCTTCTCTTCGGGGGTAACGCCGTTGACGCGGGTCTCCGCTTCGAGATCGACGGGCGCGTCGGGATTTTTCTCTTCGCCGCTGCGCCGCAATATTTCATCGAACAGCACGCACGCCGCAACGAACTTGTTGCGGTTCTCTCTGCGCTTTTCGCGGTTCTTTTTCTCCTCTTTCTTCTCTTTCTCCTCGTCGACGTCTCTGAGGTGCTGGGGATCGGCTTCTGGGAGTTCGTGATAGAGCTTATTGATGCGGTCGCAGTACAGGTCCGCGACGTCCTCCTGCGCCTGCGTTTTGCAGGCCCCGGCGATCTCGCGGGCGAACACGAAGTTGGGATAGTAGACCGTTGCGAGCAATCCGAGGCCCTTTGCGAGCTTCTCGGCCTCTTCTTTGGGAAGTTGCGGCACGAGGGCGGCGAAATCCACGGTGTGGTTGCCGATGATGACGTGCGGGATCTCCCCGAGTTCGGGGTCGTTGACAAGAACGGTCACGCGGTTTACGCCCGCGTTCTGGATGGCTTTCGCCTGTTCCTCGGAGACGATCGTCCCCTTTGCGGCGAGAACTTCGCCCGTCGCGGGATCGACAACGTCCTCCCCCGTCTTGCAGCCGGGCAGACGGTAGGAGATGTTGAGCTTTTTATTGAACTTGTATCTGCCGACTTTCACCACGTCATAGCGGCGGGGGTCGAAGAACAGATTGTTGAGGTGCTGGCGCACGGAGTCCTCGGTGGGAACTTCGCCCGGGCGGAGACGGCGGTAAAGTTCGATGAGACCGTCCGACTCGGAGCGGCCCGTATCCTTTTCGATGGTCGCTTCGATCATCTTGTCATCGCCGAAGAGATCTTGGAGGGCGCGGTTACTGCCGTAGCCGATGGCGCGCAGAAGAACGGTGGCGGGGAGCTTGCGCTTCCTGTCCACGCTCACCCAAAGCACGTTCTGCGTATCCTGCTTAAATTCGAGCCACGCCCCTCTTCCGGGGATGACCGTGGTCTCATAGAGCTTTTTGCCCGTCTTGGTGTCCGCTTCGAAAGAATTGTTCACGCCGGGGGAACGCACGAGCTGGGAGACGATGACGCGCTCCGCGCCGTTGATGATGAAAGAGCCGTTCTCCGTCATCTTGGGGAAGTCCCCCATGAACACGTCCTGCTCGATCTGCTCGTTCTTCACCTTGTTGTTGAGGCGAACGCGCACGCGCAGGGGCAGGGCATACGTTGCGTCGCGATTGCGGCACTCTTTTTCGTCGTACTTGGGCTTTTTCCCAAACTCATAGGAGAGGAAATACAGCTCGAAGTGGTCGGAAAAGTCGGTAATGGGAGAGAAGTCCTCGAAGATGTCGGCAATGCCCTCTTCGGTGAACTGCCGGTAGCTCTCCTTCTGGATCTCTACGAGATCGGGGATGTCGATGACCTCGTTGATCCTGCCGAACTTTTTGCGTTCGATTTTCCCGTACTTTTGGGTGGGTAAGTTCATCCGTCAATTTAACTCCTTTTTTTGTATTTGTTATCATTGACGATCTACCGAGTATATCTTTTCATCGATAAAAATCGAAATGCTCTGAAATTTTTCTTTTTCCCCTCTTTACAACCGCGCCGAAAACGGCTATAATAGGAGAAAGTTTATGCCTCGGAATTTCCCGGAAACAGGAAGAGCGCATAGCGACCGAGCATAATAATACAGTATGTCATTATACCGCAACGGCAAAAAGAAGTCAACCTGTTTTGCGTGCGGAAATACATCTTTTTTTATAAAATTTTGACGAAAATCGGAGAAAAGCATGAGAATTGACAAATTCCTGAAAGTCAGCCGCATTTTGAAGAGGCGCACGGTGGCCCAGGAGGCCGCCGAGGCGGGAAAAATTTCGGTGAACGGAAAGGTGGTAAAGCCCGCCTACCGCCTGAAAGAGGGCGACGTGGTGGAACTGAACTATCTCACGGGAAGCGTGAAATTCCGCGTTCTGAAACTCAAAGAGAGCGTGAAAAAGGACGAAGCGGCAACTTTGTATGAAATGATAACGGAGGAAACATGCTGACGGTCATTCTCTGCGCCGCGGGGAGCGGGACGCGGGCAAATCTGCCCGAAAACAAAATTTTGCACGACTATCTCGGCATGCCCGTTCTGTGCTATTCCCTCTCGGCGCTCTCTCCCTATGCGGACGAACTGCTCGTCGCCTGCCGTGAAGAGGACGAGGCGCGCATAAAGCCCCTCCTCTCGCAGTATGAAAACGCCCGCACGGTGCGCGGCGGAAACACGCGCACGGAGAGCGTATACAACGCCTTAAAAGCCGCCCGCGGGGACCGCGTTCTCATTCACGACGCGGCGCGGCCCTTTGTTACGCGCGGCCTCATCGAACGGGTGCTGAAAAGCGTGGAAGAGCGCGGAAGCGGCGTGGCGGCGGTCCCCGAGACCGACACCGTGGTTTTGGGCGGGGACGGCGGCTATACGCTCCCCCCGCGCGAAAACCTGTTCCGCGTCCAGACCCCGCAGGGCTATCTCGCCGCGCCCCTCCTTTCCGCCTATGAAAAAGCGGTAAAGAGCGGCAAAACGTTCACCGACGACAGCGGCGTTTATGCGGCTTACGTTGCGCCGCCCGCGCTCGTTCAGGGGGACGCGGACAACAAAAAGCTCACTTTTGCCGAGGACTTTTCCCCAGCCGAGCGGGTAGGCTTCGGCGTGGACACCCACGCGTTTGAACATCAGGAGGAGATCGACCGCGGCATCGCGCGGCTCAATCTCAACTACATCACCCTCGGGGGGGTCGTTCTTCCGTCCAACCGCGCCTTAGAGGCGCACAGCGACGGCGACGTTCTCGTACACGCCCTCATGGACGCGCTTCTCTCCGCGGCGGGACTTCGGGACATCGGGTATTACTTCCCCGACGACGCGCCCGAATATAAGGGAATCAGCAGCATGAAATTGCTTGCGGAAGTGATGAAAATGGTACACGGGTGCGGTTTTGCGGTGCAGAACGTCTCTATCTCCGTGCTGTGCGAGCTTCCCCGCCTCGCGCCCTATATCGAAAAAATGCGGAAAAATCTGCGCGCGGCGCTCTCCTGCGAAAACGTGGCGATCGCGGCGGGAACGAACGAGAAGCTCGGCTATATCGGCGAGGGCCGCGGCATTATGGCGTACGCTCTGGCGCTTTTACAGCCGTCCCATGAATAAGGCGAGATTTCTCCGCTTCGCTCATTTCAATCGCTTCGGTCGAAGTGACACATTAAGAACGTCATTTCCAATCACGTCATTCCGAGCGAAGTCGAGGAATGTCATCATTATAATGCGGACACCCTTCGACAAGCTCAGGGTGACGTGATTAGAATAGCACACAAGGCAATGACATAATTAGAACACCACACCCATACCGCTCAAAATCAACAAGGAGTATCCATGCCAAAGACACAATTTGTATGCAACGAATGCGGCTACACCAGCCCCAAATGGCTGGGTCGTTGCCCCGACTGCGGAAAATTCAATACGCTGATCGAAGAAGCCGTTGCGCCCGCGCCCGCCGCAAAGCGGACGGGCGTGGGCGCAGGCTACAAGGCCGCCCTCTCCGCAAAACCCCTCCCCCTCTCGCAAGTGAAGTTCGAAAAATACGAGCGCGTCTCGTCGGGGATTTCCGAACTGGACGTGGTCCTCGGCGGCGGCATTGTGCGCGGCTCGCTCGTTCTCGTGGGCGGCGATCCGGGCGTGGGGAAATCTACCCTTTTGACGCAGGTGGCGGCGCACCTTGCAAAAGAGCATAGAGTACTCTATCTCTCCGCCGAGGAGAGCTGTTCGCAGGTAAAGCTCCGTTGCGAGCGTTTGGGCCTCAATTCGGACAATTTACTGCTTCTCAACGAGACCTGCCTCGAAAATGCCGAAGAGGCGTTCTACGAAGCGGAATACGTCGTCGTCGACTCCATACAGGCGGTGTACACCGAGACTCTTTCCTCCTCCGCGGGAAGCGTGGGACAGGTGCGGGAATGCGCCTCCAAACTCATGCGCATTGCAAAATCCCGCGGGATCACTTTTTTCCTCATCGGACACGTCACAAAGGAAGGCACCCTTGCGGGACCCAAAGTACTCGAACATATCATGGACGCTGTTCTCTACTTTGAGGGGGAGCGGACGGAAAACTTCAAAATTCTGCGCTCGGTGAAGAACCGCTTCGGCTCGGTGCAGGAGGTGGGCGTGTTCGAAATGACGGGCGAGGGCATTTTCGGCGTGAGCGATTACTCTTCCCTCTTCCTCTCGGATGCGCGCGGCACGGCGGCGGGAGCGGCGGTGACGCCGAGCGAGACGGGCAACCGTTGCATGATGGTGGAGATCCAGACCCTCATGGCAAAGACCGCCTACGGGCTTCCCCGCAGGATGTCGCTCGGGGTGGACCTCAACAGACTCATCGTCCTCATCGCGGTACTCGAAAAGCGGTGCGGGCTTCCCCTCGGCGGGCAGGACGTGTATCTCAACGCGATGGGCGGGATCAAATTAGGCGAACCGAGCGCGGACCTCTGCGTGTGCGCCGCGCTTGCGAGCGCGGAAAGGATGATCCCCATCGACAAAGATACGGCGATCTTCGGCGAGGTGGGGCTTACGGGAGAAGTCCGCGGGGTGAACTTTGCGGACAAGCGCGTGAACGAGTGCTTGAAAATGGGTTTTCAGCGGGTGATCCTGCCCGCCAAAAACATGAAAGCGTGCGAAAAGTTCAAGGGGAAACTCGAACTTACGCCCGTCTCTTACGTTTCGCAGATGATCAAGGCGCTGTTCTGATTGTTCCGCATTTTCTATGGATACAAAGCGCACCCGCACCGACGGAGACGCAGGACAGGTGATTCTTTTATGGGGTAAAGGAATGAGAAAGAATTTGTTGTTGCCTATCATTTCCATGATAATGTTAATTCCTTGCGTATTTGCATCTTGCAAGCCGAAGTTGGAGCAAATGTACGGTGTTGGTGATGTTTGGTCTGATGATCGTGTAAATATTCAACTGAATTCTTCGGAATACACAGTTGACCGGATTGAGTCGATTGTTACTCTTGAATTGACTTTCACGATAAATACAACAAGCGAATATCGAATAAATGACGACGGCATCTATGTGTATCTCTCCGCAGAGGAAAAGATCAATACTATAACAGAAAAAAATGAAGATGTGAACGGATTTGACATTTTAGATCGATCCATTACCGAAACAGAGCAATATACATTCTTCTTTGTTCTTTCTCTCGATCATTTTACAGATGAAAACGGAGAAATCATGACCGGCTCATGGCGGGTTCATTGTTTTATCCGTCCGGCGACTTTCGCTTTTACTATTAAAATTTAATTAGCTCTATCTTCACCAGGATAGGAGAGCAAATTTTTCATTTTCCTATGTAAAAGGTGCTGTAATAGAAGGATAGCACGGCAAAAACCAACAGAAAGAAGCGCGCCCGCGCGGCTAAGTAAGCCGCGCGGGCGCGCTTTCTGATTGTTTAAGGACGGCGTTTTTTCCGTAGCAGGACGACCGTGACCGTAACGGCGGCGGACGCAACGACGGCAAGCGGCAATCCGATCCACAGCCAAAGCAAATCGCCCCCGCCCGCCTCTTCGGACGCAGGTTGTTCCCGTTTCGTCCATTTCCCGTAGAGGGCGGTCTCCCCTTTTACCGTGTCCTCGGCCGACGCACGCCTTTGGAACTCGGGGTCGTAAAACCACCCCGAAAAGATGTATTCTCCGATCGGATAGGGCGACGGAATTTCGACAAACGAGGGCGGCTCGATCTTTGCCCCGTATGCGCATTCCCGCACCGTAAACACATTCCCCTCCATGTCGTAAAAGGTGAGCGGGTATAAAAAGGGCGTGATCTCGTATTCCGCGCGGACCGTCATATCGTACGTGACGTTTTCGGTCGGTTCGCTCCACCCCGTAAATCGCATTTTGCTGTGTTCCGTCTCCCGCTCGAGCGGGACATCGGGAGGAGTTACGCTTTCGCCGCGGCGCACCCGCGTCTTGCTCAGCACCGTGCCGTCGTAATCAAGAAATGAGACCGTGTAGCGGGAGAGAAGCCCGCTCTCTTCGAGGCAATCGTCCACGAGCGCGCAAATTTCCTCGCCGTAGCCGAGATCGGCCGCGCTTTGGGAGAATGCGGGCGCAAAGTCGTCGAACGTCGCCTCGGAGCCGAGCTTGCACAGCGTGGCGTACCAAAGTTTTCCGATGCGTTCCCGCGTAAAGAAGTCGGGCCGCTTTTCCCACAGCAGATACTGCACATGCGAAATGATCGTGCTGTTTTGATGCGCGCCGCCGTAGTCGCATTCGGTATGGTCATGCACGAGGGTGCAGTTTTCGATCTTTTCCGAAACGCGGTAGCGCTGCTTCGGGCTGCCCCCCTTGACCGAACGCAGTTCCGTGCCGTCCGCCGCCGCCCGTTC
This sequence comes from uncultured Clostridia bacterium, assembly GCA_947631905.1. GTDB lineage: Bacteria > Bacillota > Clostridia > Christensenellales > Borkfalkiaceae > Gallimonas. Next base: position 33,924 of record CANRND010000012.1, read on the forward strand.
GCCGATCCTCCAAAATTCCTCTTCGCTCGGATCAAACCCCTCTATGAGCATGCCGAAAATATCCGAAAACGCCTCGTTGAGCGCCGCGGAATCGTTCATGTATGCAAGATTTGCCGCAAAATAGGTGACGGCGTGCTGATATTCGTGACCGATGACGTCCGAAGCGCGTGCAGGCAGATAGATCGTTCCGTCCTCCTTCCCGTCCCCGACCAGCATCTCCACATATCCGCTATAAGGATTATAGCCGCAGTTGGCGTTCTCGTACTCCGTGCCGTAGTGGACGTAGACCATGATAAAATGCTCGCCCCGCTCTACGGCGTTATTCCAAACCTCGTCGTTATTTCCGTCGGCGCCGCGCAGGCTCACGCCGAGGTTTCGCTCGTCCGCGTAAAAATCGTATGCCTTTGTCACGTTCCTGTATGCGCTGACGGCGATCGGGTCGAAAACGCCCGTACTGTTTATGTAATATTCGGAATTGACCGTTGTATTGTGGCAATCCAACATCCAGATGTTCCGCACCGCGTCGGCGAGAATATAGTCGCTGCCGTTTTGTTCGACGCTTACGGAAACGGCGTCCCCGTCGGCATCTTTCTGCGGCACGGTGAGCGCGCTCTGCCGCGCCATGGGCGACGCGCGCAAAATCTCCCCGTCCGCCGCCGAGACGAGATACTCCGTGTTTTGCGCGGGACAGGCGACGCGGTAAGCGGTCTCCGCGCCATCGTCCGCGGGACAGACGACCTTTTCCGTAACGGAACCCCTCTCCCCCGTAAGACGGAACACGCGCTCCTTGGCGGCCTCTTCCCCGACTGTCTCCTTACGGACAGCTCCCACGGGGCGGTAATTTCCCGCAAGCGAGAGGAAGTTCCCCTCCCCGTCGACGGAGAGGGCGATCTGCGCGCCGACGACGTCCGAACCGTCCTTTTGCTGCTGGAATTTGAGTACGCTACCGTAGGCGACCTCCCGCCGCCCGAGCGGACGGTACTCCTCCCGCACGTCGATCCCCGCAAATTGCGGCAGACTGCCGAGGAGGACATACGGATCGTCCGCGGCGATCGCGCCCACGGACATCCCTCCCGCCGCGCCCGTTGCAAGCGCAAACAGTACGGAGAGCAAAACCGAGACCCGTTTTTGTGCTTTCATGCGTATTCTCCTCCTTTTCTCTTTATTTTATCAAATGTATTTATTTCTGTCAAGGATAGAACGGCAAAAAACGACAAAAAACGGCGCGCCCGCGCGGCAAACTTGCCGCGCGGGCGCGCTTTCTTTCACAGAACTTATTTTTTCTTTTTCTTTTTGCCGATGCCGAGGACCTCGGAGATCTTCTTCCCCACGCCGATGTTGAGTACTACGAACGCGACGATATACACCGAGAGGGCGAGCGCCTGGAAGTGCGGCGCAACGGGGACGCCGAAAAAGCTGATGTTGTAGCCGAACGTTCCCGAAAGCTGTGAAAGCATGCTCCCGAGCGCTTCCGTCGGGATATTCAGCCCCTGCGCATAGGCAGTGAGCTGCGTGAGCGGCGTTTCCATAAAGGCAAAGCGCAAGAGCGAGCAGGCGTACGTCCCCGGGATAAACCCGCAGATCCCCTGCACCCAATCGGGCATCATGCCGAGGGGCATATACGCGCCGATGAGGAAGCCCACCGCCGTCGAAAAGATGGCGACGATACTCATCATCGTCCCCTCCGTCTTGACAAAGGAGCAGATAAACACCGTCATGAGCGTGGAAGCGACCGTTGCAAAGAACATGACGATGAGGGAGAGCAGCACTTCCCAGAAAGAGAGCAGAAACTCCCCCGCCGCCGCGAGATAGATGAGGCAGATGAGATAGAACGCCAGGCAAATGAGTGCCGAAACGATGAAGTTATACAAAAAATAACTTGCGATAAGGATGTTGCGGTGGATGGGCGAGGACGCGAAATCGCGGTTCATGCCCTGTTCCTTGTCCTCCACGATCACGGTATTCGTCTGCAAGGCGACCGTGATGGTGGAGAGGCCTATAATGCCCGAGAGCATCCATGAATCGATGAGCGTTTCGATGTACTTGTGAAGCTGAGCGTCGGCGATGACCGCGGCGTCCAGCCCGAGCGCGGGGTCGCTCAGAATGTTCTGCACCATCGAAAGTTCGAGACCGCGCAGAAAGAGCAGATACACCGCAAAGATGATGACGGGGACGAGTAACGTATACATCAGCCGCACTTTGTTCTTAAAAAAGACCATGAGGTGCCGCTTGGTGAGTTGCATGAAGATGTCGAAATAGCGCGTTTTCGGTTCAGTCATTTTCCCCTCCCGACATCTTCATGTTTCTGCCCGTGACGTTCAAAAACACGTCGTCCATGTTCCCTTTCAAAATTTCCACGTCGGTGAGATATTCGTCGCAACGGGAGAGCAATTTCTTCGCCGCCGCCGTATCTTCGATGACGATGTTATACGCCCCCCGCTCTCCGTCGTAAGAAAACTCCGCGCCCGTCTCGGCGAGAATGCCCTCCAACTCCGCGCTTTTTTCGCGGTAGCAGACGAGTTTATCGCTCGAATAGGCGTTTTTCAGCTCGTTGGGGGTGCCGTGGGCGATGATGTTGCCCTTATCCATGATGACGACGTCCGTCGCCTTGTCCGCCTCTTCGAGATAGTGGGTGGTGAGAAAGACGGTCATGCCCGTTTCACTGCGGATACGGTCGACGAGCGACCAGACGGCAAGCCGCGTTTTGGGGTCCAGCCCCGTCGTCGGTTCGTCGAGGATGAGGAGCCGCGGGCGGTGGACCATGGCGCGCGCGATGTCCACCCGCCGCATCTGTCCGCCCGAGAGATTTTTCACGGGACGGTTCAAAATGGGCTGTAATTCAAGAAGTTTCACGATCTCTTCGACGTTGCGTTTTCTCTCCTCTTTGGGAAGGGAGTAAAACGAGGTGCGGATGTCGAGATTTTGCTGTACGGTGAGTTCTTTATCGAGAACGCTCGTCTGGAACACGACCCCCAGCTCCCGCTTGATGGCAAAAGGCTCCTCGTCGAGGTCGCGTCCGCCCACATAAATTTTGCCGCCGTCCTTTTTGAGGATGGAGCAGATCATGTTGATGGTGGTACTCTTCCCCGCGCCGTTGATGCCGAGAAAGGCAAACAGCGCCCCCCTCTTTACCGTAAAGGAGATGCCGTTCACCGCTTTCACGTCCCCGTAGGACTTATAGAGATCTTCGATTTTAAGTGCAAGCTCTTCCATATTTGCTCACTTCTGTTTGGTGCGGTTGAGTTTCCCCCACGTCTTGGGTTTGGACATCGCCCCCGCAAGCAATGTCATTGCATATAAGATGAGAAAAAGCGGGAACAAAAATACCGTGGAGAGAAGCTGGCGGCGGTTTTTTGCGCCCAGTTTTTTATAGTCGGAGAGAACGAGTCCCAACGCCTGCACATAGCCGAAGAGCAAGAACAGCCCCACGAGGATACAGGCGGCAACGATGAGCGTTACCCAGATCATCGAGGAATAGTACTCCGCGGGAAATAGGGTAAGCGCAAGCCCGCCGTACGCCGCAAAGCCGCAGAAGAGAAAATGATAGAGATAGTAGAGCGGCACCCAGACGGCGATCAGGATGTTGAGCATGTTGAGCATGTAGAGGAGGAACACTTCCACAAAGGAGAAGTTCCCCGTGCGGAAGAATGCCCCGAGCATGGGGAAAGCGTTCTTTTTGAAGAGGTCCAGAACGCCGCTCCCCATACGGCGGTTGCGGACGAGGGTATCGTGGAATGAGGCGGGCATGTCCTCATAGACGACGGCGTCCTCCACAAATCTGCCGCGGTATCCGTCGTACATGCGGTTCAGGTTAAATTCCGCGTCATCGCAGACGGTCTTGCTGTCGTATCCGCCCGTCTTTTTGAGCATCTTCACGCTCATCATCGCGCCGCTCCCGTTGACGTGCGCCGAAAGGCCGAGCCGCTCGCGCACGCGGGAACCGTAGCGGGAATCGAAGCAATAGAGCATCGCGCTCGCTTTGGTGTAGAAGTTCTGCGTGGCGTTGAGCGCCCCCTCGTAAGGGCGGGCGAAGTCCACGCCCGCCTGGTAGGCGTCGTTCATGAGGGAAGAAAAATCGGCGTTGATATGGTTGTCCGCGTCGAGGTGGACGATGAAATCGTAGGGGTCTTCCATGCCGATAATATGGTCTACGCCGTATTTCAAAGGATAGAGCGCCATACGGTGGGCGGGGTCGGGATCGTCGAGCGTGAGGACGATCGCCCCCGCTTTGCGCGCTTCTTCGGCAGTGCCGTCCGTGCAATTATGCGCCACGACGTACACGTCGAACCGTTCGCGCGGATAGTTTTGGGTCGCAATGAGATCGCGCACCGCCGTTCCGATCACGTCCGCCTCGTTGTGCGCGGGAATGAGATAGGCGATCCGCCCCTTTTTATCGCTCTTCGGATACTTTTTTTTGGGCAAAAACGCCAAAAGGATATAGAGTACTTGCAGAACAATGGGAAGCGCGATCAAGATGATGACCGCATAATTGACGATGCTCAATACCCGAAAGAGAATTTCATACCACACGGCACGCCTCCTTTTGCTTGATTATAATCGAATTTTCCCGCATTGTCAACCCCTAAGCGCATGATTTGGCTTCACCGCGACGGCGCGGAAGATGGGCATGCCTTTCTCCGAAAAATTCTTTTCGTACTCGGTGACGATGTTCTCCTTTGCATATTCGCTGCGGTGCAGATCGCGCGTCACCTCCCCCACTTCAAACCCGTGTTCGCGGAATTTTGCGAGGGAATAATCGAAAAATTCCTCGCTGTCCGTCTTTTGCACGATCTTCCCGCCCGCTTTTAAGAGCGCGTCGTAAATGGGCAGAAAGCGGGAGGACGTGAGCCGCTGTCTTTCGCGGCTCGTTTCGGGGAGCGGGGTGGAAAAGTTGAGATAGACCGTCTCCACGCTGCACGCGGGAATGTAGCAGGGCAGAATTTCGGCGGGGATATTGAGAAAGCGCACGTTGGAAATGCCTGCCCGTTTGCAGTTTTCCATCGCCGTGAGAATGACGTTGGAACAGACTTCGACGGCGAGATAGTTTGTATCTGGGTTGCGGCGGGCAAGTTCCGAAATAAAGCCGCCGTTGCCGCAACCGACTTCGAGTTCCACGGGATTATCGTTCCCGAACAGCGCGGGATAGTCCAAAAGGGCGCGGAAATTCTCCGCCGCCTCTTTGAGATTGAGACAGGGCCGCCCGCGGGCGGCGAGCAGGTCTTTACATTGTTCCATACGCGGCTCCAAATGCCGCTTTTTCCGCATCCGCATAAGATACTCCGATGTGTTCCCTCTCCATTGCAGTTTCCCTTTGCTGTCCCCCAACTTATTTGGGGGAAAGTGGCGAACGAAGTAAGCCGAAAGGGGGCTGTGTGTCGTGCAAGGGAGTAAGGTGTCCCCCTCTCCTACCCTCCCCCCAACAGTTTGGGGGGAGGCAAGATTGTTGCTTCCTAATCACTGCGCGAGAAGAACCGCGCTTCTTCGCTGCGCGACCCAATTCGCCGCACACCTGCGGCTTCTTGTATAAGCCGAGCGAATGAGAGATTGACCCCGTTGATGCACGAAGAAGGTTTCCTCGCACAAATCTTTTCGAAGCGACACCCCTTCCGTCACGTGCTTCGCGCGTGATACCCACCCCTTGAGGGGTGGGCAAGGGGGGAGCGAGCAAAGAATTGTGCGAATATAGCAAAAGATTTTTCGTGAATATATAAATCCCATCGCCGAGAGCCGTAGCGCGAATTTACTTCGCGCGTTAAGCGGCGAACGACCATAGCAATCACGAGATTTCTTTTTGCTACGATTGCCGCTTCTCGTTCGGCGCGTAGCCCGTGGAGCGCCCGAACGCATTCGAGTCCGAGCGTAGCGAGGGCGAGACAAGCGGCAAGAAAAAGAAATCTGTGAACTATCTCCCTGTCGACCCAAATCCGCCTTTGCCGCGAAGGGTCTCGGAAAGTTCGTCCGCTTCGCAAAACTCGCACGCAAAGTAGGGCGCGACCACGAGTTGCGCCACCCGTTCGCCCGCGGCTACTGTACGGCTCTCCTTGCCGTGGTTGTGGATCGCCACCATGATCTCCCCGCGGTAATCGCAGTCGATGACCCCCACTTTGTTGGCGGGCGCGAGGTCCTTTTTGCAGGCAAGTCCGCTGCGGGCGTAGACAAGCCCCACCGTGCCTGCGGGCAGTTCCACCGCAACGCCCGTATGCACGAACACCGTCTCGCCCGCCCCTACCGTGTATTCTTCCAACGAATAGAGGTCTGCGCCCGCCGCATATGGCGAGCCGTATGTGGGGAGTTTTGCCCTTTGATCGAGTTTTTTTACGTTGATTTTCATCTGTTCCCTCTTTTTCCCATATGATAATGGATTGGAAAAATTTTGTCAAGAAAAAACCCTCCGCTTTTGCGGAGGGAGGAACCTTATTCCCGTTTTTTCCGTGAAGCGAAGAGGAAAAACAGCGTCCGGAAGAGGAGGTACCCGCAACCGAAGAACCCGAGAAGAATGCAAAAGACGATCGCATAGATCATCGCGCTCCTGCCGCCGAGGACCCCCGCGGCGATCGCAAGCGCCGCAAGGGCGGCAACGCTCACGATGAGGAAAATGCGGTCGCACCAAAGAAAAGGGTTTTTACCCCCGATCATGGCCTTGCGGAGCAAGATGTTTAAGAGCGTATCGCAAAACACGTAACAAAATATGCCCGAAAAGGGAATGGTGAAGCACTCGATCTCGGCGATAAAGCGGCTTTCCCAAAACGCGCCCGTCAGCACGGCGCTCAGCGAAGCGCCGAAGAAAAAGCACCCCCACCGCCACACTTTGTAGCCCAGCGTCCGCGCATAGGGATCCTGCGTGGCGTAAAAGAGACGGTACAGTTTCAGTCCCCACCAAAGGGCGAGCAAAACGGTTTCGCAGAGGAAAATGCCGCAGAGCGCGGGGCGGAAATCGGGCAGGAACACCCCCAAAAGCCGGAACAGCACGGCGGAAACGACGCAGAGCGCCGAAAACCAAATGACCGAACCGCGTTCGGGGGGACGTTCTTCCGCAGACCGCTCCGTCCTCTCCCCCGTTAAAAGTTCGCCCACATCCACGCCGAAGAGGCGGGACATTTTCTGCGCCGAAAGAAAGTTCGGCACATTCCAACCGCTCTCCCAGCGGGCCACGGTCTGCCGTGAAACCTGCAATTTATCGGCAAGTTGCTGTTGCGTCCAGTTGTTCTCGCGGCGCAAGCGGCGGATGGTTTCGTAATACTCCATTTCGGCTGTCTCCCTTTTTCTTCAATCATAGCATGCCCGCCGAAAAAAATCAAGCCTCAACCGTTTGACAATTTGCAACATTTATGATCCCCCCCCTGCATGCGCAGGGGGGGTGTGAGAAAATACTGTGCCGCCCTTAGGCAATATGGAACGTGCGGGCGGTGCGGAATGACAATAAAAATATTTGCGCGAGCAAAACCACGCTTTTGCGCTGCGCGACACAATTTGCCGCATACCTGCGGCTTGTTGTCCGATGAAACGAACGAGAGGTCAAGCAAGTTAAGGCGCGCACAGCACGTTTTCTCACGGAAAAAGATTGCGAAGCAAGATTTTTCGTGAACTTATTTCACGCTATACAGCAAATCGGTGTAGGTGGGATAGGGCCAGTAGTCGGAGGAGCAGAGCGTTTCCATTCCGTCCGCGAGGGCGCGCACCGCGTCCATATCGGGAACGATGACGTGCGCCATCTTTTGCGAGGCGGGACCCTCCCCCGCGGGCATTTCGGAAAGATCGGTTTCGAGCTTTTCCACCGCCGCCGCAAACGCGTCGTTCATGGTGGAAAGCCGCTCCAAAAGTTTCAGATCGGCGCCCGTTGCGAGTTTTTCGCTCACGGCGCGCTTGTTTTCGACGACTGCGCACAACTCCGCGATGTACCCGTTGACGGCGGGATAGATGTCCCGCTTTGCCATTTCCGCCATCGTGAGCGCTTCGATATTGATGACCTTGATGTAATTTTCAAGCTGAATATTCGCGCGGGCGACGACCTCGCGCTCGGTGTATACGCCCTGTTTGACGAACACGTCGATATTCTCCCGCTTGAAAAATTCGGGAACGGCGTCCGCGGTGGTCTTGTTGTTCAGGAGTCCCCGCCGCACCGCCTCGGGTTCCCAGTCGGGACCGTAGCCGTTGTAGTTAAAGATGATACGGTAGTGCTTTTTGAGCAGATTTTCGGTGTATTCGCGGCAGGCTCTTCCGAAGTCGTTCACGCCCGAGAGCGCGTCTACCGCCTCGGAGAAAAGCTCCGCCGCAATGGTGTTGAGAACAATGTTGGGGTCCGCGACGGACGCCTGCGAGCCGAGCATGCGAAATTCGAACTTGTTGCCCGTGAACGCAAACGGCGAGGTGCGGTTCCTGTCCGTGGTGTCGATGGGAAAGATGGGCGAGGACGGCACGCCGATGGAGCCGGGGACCGCCTTTCTCGGCACGTACTCCCTGCCGTTTACGATGCTGTCTACGAGCGCGCCGAGCTGGTCGCCGAGATAGACGGAGATGATGGCGGGCGGGGCTTCGTTCGCGCCGAGACGGTGATCGTTGCCCGCCGAAGCGACGGACGCGCGCAGAATGCCCTGGTAGCGGTCCACCGCGGCAATGACGCAGGCGAGGACGAGCATAAAGCGGGGATTGCTCTCGGGATTTTCCCCCGGGTCGAGCAGATTGAGTCCCGTATCGGTGGAGAGCGACCAGTTGTTGTGCTTGCCCGAGCCGTTCACCCCGTCAAAGGGCTTTTCGTGCAACAGGCAGACAAGCCCGTGCCGTTGCGCCACCTTTTTCATGAGTTCCATCGTCAGCTGGTTGGCGTCCACCGCCACGTTCGTAGTCGTGAACACGGGCGCAAGCTCGTGCTGGGCGGGCGCGACCTCGTTGTGCTTCGTCTTGGCGAAGATGCCGTACTTCCAGAGAGTCTCGTCGAGATCGCGCATGAACGCGGAGATGCGCGTTTTCAGCACGCCGAAATAGTGGTCTTCGAGTTCCTGCCCGCGGGTGGGCGGCGCGCCGAAGAGCGTCCTGCCCGTTAAAATGAGGTCTTTGCGTTTGAGATACTCCTCTTCGTCCACGAGAAAGTATTCCTGTTCGGGGCCTACCGTGGTGGAGACCTTTTTGCATTCGATGCCGAAGAGTTTCAGGAGCCGTTTCGCCTGCGTGTCGAGCGCGGTCATCGACTTCAAAAGCGGCGCTTTTTTATCGAGCGTCTCCCCCGTATAGGACACAAACACCGTGGGGATGTAGAGCGTCCCCTCTTTGACGAACGCGGGGGAGGTGGGGTCCCACGCCGTGTAGCCGCGCGCGGCGGATGTCGCCCGCGACCCGCCCGAGGGGAACGACGACGCGTCGGGTTCGCCCACGATGAGGCTCTTGCCCGTGAGCTGCATGATTACCTTGTCGCCGTCGGGTTCGATAAAACTGTCGTGCTTTTCCGCCGTAAGGTTGGTGAGCGGCTGGAACCAGTGGGTATAGTGGGTGGCGCCCTTTTTCACCGCCCAGTCTTTCATGGCGTTGGCGACGGCGCTCGCAATGTTTGAATCGAGCGGCTCCCCCGCGTCGATCGTCTTGCGCAGGGAGCGGTATACCTCTTTCGGGAGGGAGTTTTTCATCACCTCGTCGCCGAAAACGTTGCTTCCGAAGAGTTCGGTTACGTCCATATTCATCTCCTTTGTATTATTTTATGCCTTGATCGGATACAATTATAGTGATTTCCCGCAGGCAAGTCAAACGTTTGGCCGCGTGGGACATGTTATGAAAGATATAAGCGCGGGTTATGAGCGGTTTGCGGCAAGGAAAAAGGAGCGGGAATTTCCGCTCCTTATCGTTTAGTTGGGAACATCCGGCGTTTCCACGCCGTTGTGGTCGAGTACCCCGTCCTTGCAGTAGATATAAAAGTTGACAAACTCCCCGGGTTCGAGATTGGTCAAAAACCAGTCGTCCGCCCTTTTGACGGCTTTCCACTCCGCCATCGTACCGCCGAAGCGGATGGCTTTGAGCGCGGTGCAACCGCTGAACGCGGAAGAGGCGATCTCTTTGAGCCGCGAGGAGACGGCGACTTCTTCGAGCGCGGGGCAGTTTTCGAAAGCGTTGCGCGAGATGACTTCCGCCCCGCCGAGGGAAACGGACCTGAGAACCGGGCAATCCGAAAAGACCCCCTCCCCCACGCGCTCGACGCTCGCGCCGAGAAGGCCCCTTTCAAGCCCCTCGCAGGAAGCGAACGCGTATTCCCCCACCGTTTTCAAGGCGGGCATATCGGGCAGAGCGGTAAGCGCGTCGCACCCGTAGAACGCGTTGGAGCCGATCTCCTCCACCCCGCGGGAAGCGTTGACGGTTTTCAGTTTTTCGCAGCCGCGGAACGCAAGATCGCCGACCGTTTTCAGGCTTTGGCGGGGCAGGACGACCGTTTCGAGGTTGGCGCAACCGTAGAAAGCGCGCTCCCCGATCGTTTCCACCCCGTCGGGGATCTCTATGCTCACGATCTTCGCGCCGTGCGTTTCGGGCGCGTTTTCGCCGTCGGGAACGGCAAATCCCTCGGCATAGATGCCCACCACGGGTTTGGACAGGTGATAGGCCTCCACGACGATACTCGCCGCTTTCGCGCTGCCGACCGCGGCGTAATAGCCGCTGCCGTCCTCCGTTGCGATATAGTCGAGCTTGGCGGTAGGTTCCAGTTCATAGTCGCACCGCGTGCAGGCGTTGCTTCCGTTGTAATCGTGTCCGAGCGCGTAGAGCGTCTCTTCCAGCTCTTCGCCGCATTCCCTGCACTTGCTCTTGCGGTAACCGTCCGTAAGGCAAGTGGGGTCTTTCTGCTCCACGATCTTGTAGTTGTGCCGATGCGCGCAACCGGAGATCCCGGCCGCCATGACCGCGATGAGCGCGATCGCAAATATTTTCCATGCTTTTTTCATAGGCTGACCTCTCTGCCGCAACCGTGCGCGGCAAGACACTTCAAACGTTAGTATAGCACTTCCGCGAAAAATTTTCAACCGTTTCTCGGCAGGAAATTTCACCGCGGGCGGCAATTCTTCCTATTTTACGCACTATTTGCGGAACACGAGGACGCTGAAACTCATGGGCGGCAACGTGCAGGAACGCGCGGCGACGGGCGCTTCCTCGTAGGGTTGTACTTTTTTGGGATCTTCGGCGGTGTTGTAGTCGGCGGGTTCCGCCTGCATGCGGATAATGCGGGTGAGCTGGCCGAAGTCGTAGTCCCCGCCGATCTCCGCTTCCAGCTCCGTCTCCCCTGCGTTGACGATTTTGAGGTAGGTTAGCCCCTCCCGCTCGGAGGCGGTAACGTACACGTTCTCCGCGTCCGCCTGCGCTGAAAGCACCGCGTTGCCCGTATAGAGGCTGTAAAGAAGCTGCACGTAGTAGTTCGCGGACGGACAGACGGTTTTCCCGTCGAACCAGATCAGGGCGGGACTCCACTGCGTGTAGCCGAGCCGCCCGAAGAGCGGCGCGTAAGAGGACATCACCACCACGTCGGCATTGCGCTCCATACCCGTCATGAACGCCGCTTCCGCGAGCGCGCCCTCCCAGCAATTCGCCTGCGGCGCATTGAACAGCGCGCAACCCGAACCGGGAACGTGCGCCGCGTATTCGCCCGCATACACCCTGCGGCTGCGGGGATATTTGTCGTAGACGTCCGCATGCCCGTAGAGCCATTCGGGCGAAACGTAGAAATGTTCGTCCGCGCAGTATATAAAGTCGGGATTTGTTTCGAGATTTTTGTCCGTCCACGCCCACGCGCTCTCGTAAGAGGGCGTTTCGAACGTAGGCCCGACGGTGCCGACGATTTTGAGTGCGGGATATTTTTCATGCAACCGCTTTTCGAAAATCTCGAAGCGTTTATAGAACTCGTTCGGGCGCTCCACGCCGTCTTTCTGCTTGGGGGAAGCCTCCCACTGTTCGTTGCCCACGCCGAGAAGTTCGAGATTGAACGGCTCGGGATGCCCCAGCTCGGCGCGCACCCGCCCCCACTCGGTGTCCTCTCCGCCGTTGGCAAATTCGATGAGATCGAGCGCCTCCTGGATATACGTTTCGAGTTCGGGGCTGTCCGCGGGGACAAATTCCGTGGACATGTACTGGCAGGCGATGCCCACGCTCACGACGGGCAACGGCTTGCAGCCGAGATACTCGCAGAGGAGGAAATATTCGTAGAAACCGACCCCGAGGGTCTGCCCGTAGTGGGAGAAATCGGAACGGAAATTGTTGTGTTCGTCGGTGGCGTGTACCGCCCAGCGGTTCCAGTTGTGCTTCCTGCGCTCAACGGGTCCCAGCGTGTTCTTCCAAAGATAGCGGTTTGCGAGGCTGTTCCCCTCCACGACGCACCCGCCGGGAAAGCGCAAAAACGCGGGTTTGAGTTCTTTCATCGGCTCCACGAGGTCGCGGCGGAACACCCCTTTGATGGCGTTCTCGGGGATCATGGAGAACGCGTCGAGATGCACCGTCCCGCCCGAGGCGAGGAGGAAGCAAAAATCGGCTTTTTCCGCATCCGTCTTTGCTTTCAGGCGGAAAGCGTAGCGCCGCCACCTGCCGTCCGCCTTGATCTTGATCTTCTTTTCGAGGAGGGCCGCCCCCTTTTGGTAGACCCCCACCGTGGCCTTGCCCTTGTAATCATAGGAACGCACCCAAAGGGAGACGTTGTACTTCATGCCTTTGGTGAGATAGATGCCGTCGTAGGCCTTGTTTCTGACCCCCGCGCCCGCGGGCGCTTTGAGCCGCAGATAGTGCGGGTTTTCGGGGAAGAGCGGGCGGTCGGATTTGATCTTTATCTCGGTTGCCGCGCCCTCGGGATAGGACGTCCAGCCGTAGGAGCCGTCCTCATCCACGATGTATCTGTCCCATTCCCCGTGGACGTCTTTCGCTTCGAAGTTGCGGTTTTCGAGCATTTCGGCGTACAGCCCGCCGTCCACGCAATAGTTGAGGTCCTCCAAAAAGAGGCCCACGGTCCTGGTATGCAGGGGGAGTTTCCCCTCCTGCGAAAGCTGAATTTTCATAGCGATCTCCTGTTATCGTCAGAGCGATTGGTTTTGTTCGATGGAATGTGCAATGTAGGTGATATGGTCCGCGGCGCGCTCCAAATTTCCCACCAGATTGATCGACACGTTGGAGTTCTGCGGCTGGCACTTGCCCTCGTTGAGGCGTGCGATGTGGGAAGCCACGAGGTCGCGGCGCGCCTTGTCGATCTCGTCTTCGAGCGCGTCCACTTCCGCCAGTTTGGAAAAATCGCGGAAGAGGAAAGTCGCAAGGGACACCACGTATAGCTTTTTGAGCTTTTCGTACATCCCTTTGAGCATTTCGAGGAAATCCTCCGAGAAAATGAGCGCGTCGTCGACGTAGTGTTCGGTATATTTCGTAATATTGTCCGCAAGTTCGCCGATACGCATGATGTCGTTGAGGACGTAATGCAGCGACGACACGGTGCGTTCCTCTTCCAGCATGAGGGAAGAGGAGGACAGCTTTACGAGATAGGCGACCGCGGTGCGGTTCATCTGCGCAAGCTCGGCGTTCTTCCTGTCCACCCGTTCTTTTTCGGAGACGTTTTTGGCGAGGAACGCCTCGAACGCGTCGTTCATCGTATTCATCGCATAAGTGAACGCCTTGCCCGTCTCCTGGTAGAGATGTCCCAGAGCGACTGACGGGGAACGCAACAGACGTTCGTCGAGGTCGGAAAAGAGCAACGCTTCGGCGGCCTGTTCGGGCTTTTTTTCGCGGACGAGATGGTCGGCGACCCACACGAACCCTTTGATGAACGGCAAAAAGAGGAGCGTGTTGATCACGTTGAACAGCGTGTGGAACGTGGCGATCTGCAAGGTGGGACCGAGTCCTGTCTTGCCGAATACCGTAATGTCGGAGGGGAAAATCGCGGCAAGCACGGTGTCGGCAAAGCCCGTCCAACAGAGGAGGATAATCATAAAGATAATCGCCCCGAAGAAGTTGAACAAAAAGTGGATGAGCGCGGCGCGCTTGGCATTCGGCGAAGCGCCGAGCGAGGAGATGAGCGCCGTCACGCAGGTGCCGATGTTGGAACCGATGATGATGTACAGCGCGGAGTTCCCTCCCCCGCCGATGGCGATCCCGAGGCTCGCCATCGTGATGATAATGGCGTTCACCGCCGTGGACGACTGCACGAGCGCCGTGATGACAATGCCGATGAGAAGCAGCAGAAACGGGTTCTTAATGGCGGAAAGAATGCGCGAGACGGCGTTAAATTCCTCCGAACCGTTTTCAAAAGAGAGCGCGCCCGACATGAGTTTGAGGCCGACGAAAATAAGGCCGAACGCCGCGATGACGTTGCCGACGGATTTTGTCCGTTCGTTTTTGGAGAACATGGTGAGAAATACGCCCACCGCCGCAAGCGCGAGGAAGAACACCGTGATGTCCGATCCCGCCAGGGCGATGACCCATGCGTTCAGCGTGGTGCCGATGTTCGCCCCCATGATAATGGCGGTCGCCTGGAAGAGCGTCATGATGCCCGCATTGACAAGGCCGACCACCATGACCGTCGTAAAGGCGGAGCTTTGGCCGAGGATCGTCATTGCCGTGCCTATCCCGACCCCCGCAAAGCGGCTTTTGGCGGTTTTGTTGAGCATCTTTTGCAACTTTCCGTGCGCGAGCTTGGTCATATTCTCGGAAAGAATGCGCATCCCCACCAAAAACGTACCCATGCCGCCGAGGATCTGCATGATGATTTTTACAATATCCCATGCGCCCATAAACTTTTTGCCCTTTCTCTCCTTTGGGCGGAGCCTTACCGCCCTTTTTCCGCAATATCCAAATTTAACCGATACTATTATACAAAAAGCTCCCCCGCTTGTCCACCGCATACAATATATTGAAATCAATAAACTGAAAATGCGGGCGCGGCAGCGGATCGTTCCCCCGCTGCGCGCAAAAAACGGGCGTTTTTATTTATTTAGATATTTATCAAAATAAAATGTTTTTATAATTAGATAATTGTCTAAATAATATTTTCGGGAAGAATTTGGAAAGGCAAAGCAAAATCGCTTGCCAAGTTCGGCTCGGTTTGGTATAATGATAAAAGCAACTGCCGCAAAGAAGAGCTTTTCGTAAGAAAAGCGTAAGACGGCGGCGAGCAAAGCAGAACTCACGAAAAAAGACGAAGTATTTTTTCGTGAAGAGGAGCTTTGGCGGAGCGCACTTGCGCTTTGAGCGTAGCACAAAGCGCTTAAAGCGGAGTGATAGGACTCCCAAAAAAAGGCGAAGCATTTTTTTGGGAAGAGGAGAAGCCGCCGCAAAGAAGAGCTTTTCGAAAGAAAAGCGTAAGACGGCGGCGAACAAAAACAAGGCTCACAAAAAAAATTGCGTAGCAAGATTTTTTGGGAAGAGGAGCCGTGGCGGAGCGAAATTGCCCTTGCCGTTTACGGGAAGGGCTCAGAGCGTAGCCCACGGCGACGAGGCGAGGCGTAGCGCAGTTTGGTAGCGCGCTTGGTTCGGGACCAAGAGGTCGTGGGTTCAAATCCCGTCGCCTCGACCAAAATGCCATATTTTGTAGTGATTTTAGCGAATTTCTACAAGATATGGCATTTCTCTTTGCCGATTTTTACGGAGAAACGTGTGAAAAGCGCAGTTTTTTGGGCAGTAATTTGGGTAGTAGCCTTTGACTGCTCACCCGTCGTTTTCGGGGAAAAACCGAAGTTTTTTGATCTCTTCGAGCTGAAATTCTTCCGAAAAGTGCGTGTACACCGAACTTGTCATGTCGCTACGGTTGACATGTCCCGTCCACACGTCTACAAGCGCCTTTGGAATACCCGCCTCTTGACAGTAGGTCGTAAAGGAATGGCGCAGATCGTAGAGGTGGTGCGCGGGGAAATCCCGTTTGAACACGTTGGACATCACCTTGTTGTCGGTCGCAAGTTCTTTGTCCGAGAGCGGCAGATACTTTTTCAGCTCGGGCGCGATCGGGATCTTGCGGTAGGTTTGCGCTTCCCCTTTGCGGCATTTCCCGTTCGCCACGGTGACAAAGTTTTCATCAAAAGTTGCGCTGTGCAGTTCGTTTCTGCGGATCCCCGTATAGAGGAAGAGGATGAATTGCTTTCGGTAATGCGATGTTTCGCATTTTCGGATGAAAGCAACGATCTCTTCCCGGGAAAACGCTGTCCCGTGTTTCTTCTGATGTTTGGGGATCTTCACAAACTCCATTGGGTTTTGTTTGATGAGCCGTTCCCCCATTGCCGCACGCAGGATCTCTTTCAGAAGAATTTTGATGTTCTCCGCTGTTCTCCCCTTTCCCGCGGCAAGTACTTCATTCAGAAGCTCTTGGCATTTCATAGGCGTGATGTTTTTGATCGGAACGTCTCCGAGCTTCGGAAGAATATGCAATCTGAGCTGGCGGAATAAAGTGTCGTAAGTCTCTTCCCCGACGTTGATTTTTTTCACCGTTTCGAAGTATCGGAGTGCGAACTCTCCGAAAAGCTGTTGCCTATGCGGCGGAGTCTGTTCTTTCTTTTCTTCGTTTACGGTTTTTACCCATTCTTTGAAACGCTCCTGGGCGAGTTTTTTGGTTTTTGCTGTAAATTGAACGTTGAACCCCTCCCGGCGGTATCGGATTTGGTATAGTCCGTCGGGTGTAATGCGGAGTTTCCCATTTTTAAGTCGCGGCATTTTTCTTATCTCCTCCTGCGAAAAGTCAAGCGCCGTTTCTCGGGATTTCGTTTCACTACCGAAATTTGCGAAAATGATACCGTCGGATTCTTTCACATCGTCCGACGGTTTTCTTTGATTTTTTTTACTTCGGAATTATGCGCGAGCGTGAGAGCGGGCGCATGTGCGAGGTCTTGGTAGAGCTTTCCGAGCGCCGTTATGGTACTCATGAGAAGTTCGAGCCTTTCTTCATCGGTTAAAAACGACATATAAAATCTCCTTTGGGAAGTTTCCCTATGGAGAAATTATATCAAACCGTTTATTAAATAATTTTAATCAACTTTTTATGGCAAAAAGTTGATTAAGAGATGTTTTAATGTAACCCCAGTAAGGGTTTTAAGCAAGCTTCAATATCTTGCAAGTCTTTTTCCGTCATAATAAAGACTTTTAAGCCGAGTGATTCATATATTTTTTTAGTATATTCTTTGCTTTTGAGATAGGGTTTGTTGGTTAGTTCGTTGTATTCAATGTAGAGATCATTGTCAGGCAAATAAAAATCAGGGTGCAGAGTTTTGTTTTCTTCGTTTTCGGTATAGTAAATTGTTTTTTCATATACCGAGCGGATTTTTTCTTTATAGAGCCAATTACTGATCATTGCCTCGGCACGACTTCTTACTTTGCGTCCGTCATCGCATTTGATAGTAAGGTTTCCATATTCATCTAGGATTTCCGTATCTAAACAGTGCGTGATACGTATATCTACTGCGCGATCTTTGTATTTTGCATAGCATGAGCGGCAAAAGTGATAGCCGTTGGAGTCTTCACCGCAAATGAGGCAGGTTAGTTTAGGTACCGTGGTTTCTTGTGGCATGGTTGGAGTAACTGTTTTGCAGTTCGGGCAACCCTCATCGGTGAGATACCACGTGCCGCAGGTCTCGCACTTTTTTACTTTTCCCTCATCTTTGAGTTTGAAGTGGTCTTTGCAGAGCGGGTACATTCCGCTCGGTTTTCCGCAGATCGCGCAATTTTTGATCATTTATTTTTCTCCTTTGTGTTGTTTTGCATATTGTTTTTTCTTTTTAGGGGTTCTGCTTCGTTTGTATTTTTAATCTTGCCACCAAGTAAAGGAACAGTCCGCGCAAATCCCCTTTGTGTGCTTTTTGTTTCTTTTAATAATGTTCAAAATTATTATGACTATGAATGAGATCAAAATTAAGAAGAACAGGACGGTTATGATTATCAAAAAACTAAGCATGCCGACATTGTTCCCAATGCTCCATGCAGTAGCGTAGATATTTGCCGAGGCGGCAGTTATCAAAAATGCAATCGAAAATGGAGCCGTGATAATTAGGGCCACGAGCAAGAGAATGCAGGCAATGCGTAGCCTGCGCTTTTTGTGTTCCTCAAAAGTGATATTCGTGCTTCCACAGTTCGGACATGTCGTTTTATGATGCTCGGAGCTATTTGTTAGTTCAGCGTGCTTCATAAATTTATTTCCTTGTAGATTGTATTTTTTGAGATTGAATATCCTGCCCTTGCCATGTTCGGATAAGGCTTTGGAGCATGTCTTTGAGCGGCTGGGAAAGTCCGCGATAATCTTCTATGAGTTTCCGCTCCTCTGCCGAGTATTGTGGTACGCTCCCGGGTACCGGCGCTCCGAGATCGTCTGTCCGTCCGAGGAGATAGTCGGTAGTAACGTTAAAATATTCGGCAATTTTTTGTACAGTAGAAGCACTTGCTTCATTTTTTTCTTTTTCGAGCATTGCAATACATGATTGGGATATTTTGCAGGCTTTTGCAAGTGTAGCTTGCGAAATTCCATTTTCAGTGCGTAGTTCGATAAGCCTTTGGGCAAGCATTTTTCCGTTCATAATTAAATTTTATCAAAAATTTGATTTTATACACTTGACAAACAGATTTTTGATTGATATAATTTAGTCGTTCAAGTAGAAATTTGATTATTCATACGCGCAAGCGCGCGGAGTTGGGAATTGCGATGAATGGCGACTATTGGATCAACGAACATGGTTCGTATCTTGAAGAGGGTCTTAAATGTCCTCTGTGCGGATACGCCGGCGGGGAGCGTAGCCTTTTTTCCTTCTGTGACTACGCCAGTTCCCCTATCCCGGGTCGCTCCCGGGCGCCGGCATCGCAATTCTCCGATCCGAGGGCGGGCGGGAATGCTCGCCCCCGGTGACGGAGAATGAAAATTGAAAACAAAAAAGGAGAATTGCAATGAATGAACTTTTGGAAGTAAAGCGGCGGGAGCTGGAACTTGTCAACCACTATTTTAGCGATAGCGGTTCTTATACGGAGATCGTTCCGGAGACGGCAACGTCGATGTACGATCAGCTGTTGAAGTTACATACCACGATACGCGTGTGCCAAGACGCGGCGAAGCTGAACTTTGTTGAGATCGGGCGGTGTCTTGCGGAAATCGAGCGGGACAAGCTGTATTATTGCGTAGCGTGCGGTCCCGGGCGGCGAGACGGTTACAGTAATTTCTACAAATTCTGCGAGGGCGTGTTCGGGTTCAAAAAGACAACCGTCGTGAATTTGTTGAAAGTATACTGTGCTTTCTGCAATCAGACAGACGGGCAGTTGAGGGTGGAATACATCAACTACTCTTATTGCCAGCTTGTGGAGCTATCGTCGGTGGAGAAATACCGTGAGCGCATTCCCGCGACGTGTTCCTCGCGGGACATCAAGCGGCTGCGGGAGCTATACAAAACGTATACCCCGCCGCAAGGGACGAACTTTAAGGACGACTTAGAGGAATACGGGCGCCGCCATAAGGCGGAGCTTGCCGAACAGAACGCGAGCAGGAACAAGTTATGCTTCCAGCCCGCGCCGAAAGCCCCCTCTCCTACCGCCGTTGCGGAACCCGCGGCCGAAGAGAAAGAGGACGTGCGGGAAGTGGTGACGGAAAACGCCGCCCCTACTCTCTACACGTCGGACGTGATCGAGGGCCTGCTCGCCCAGCTGGAACTTTTACGGAAGAGCAGTGAGGGCGCGCAGTGGGAAGCGGCGGTCGGGATCATGCAGGGAGCGTTTCGTAACAGAGAACCGAAATTGATCCGCGGTTATATCGAAGTTTCGGAATTAAAAACGGAGATCGCAAAGCTCAGGAACGGCACAGGACTTTCCGGCGGGAACATCATGCGCGGCAAGCTCGGGTTGAAGAACCGTGAAGAGCGGAAGAATTGGCTTCTTCATCTGTTGGATGACAAGACGATTTTACCGTGGGTGGATCTGTCATCGGTCGGGTGCAAACTTTACCGTTACGATTTCGAGAACGGCGCGTCGCTGATCTTTACTGTCTACTCCTCCTCTGAGCGTCATCAATGTTACGGTTATGACATCATCGAGGACGGTAGGGCATGGGGTAGGGCATGGTTTATGAACGGTTATTCGGAAAGCGGTGTCGTCGACTGGATGACGTCGCACGCGAAAGAGATCTGAACAGGCGAAAACGGTATAGTGGGCGCCGCAAGTCCCACCCCATACCCGGACGCCGGGTAAAAAATATTTTTATGTAAGACCTACGGCGGCGGTCGTGCCGGGTAGGCAGGAGGTGTTTTTGTGGCAGGCGTAAATGTAAGGAAAGCGATCTTTTTGTGCGTGCGGAATTTCCACGGTAAGAAGAGCAATCAGGACTATCGCGTTGTGGATCTGTTCACGCCCTATTTCAAGGCCCCGGACGGTTTTGACCGCGGCGGTATTCAGTCGTGTTTTATCCCTACGGACAGTCCTCTCGGGGCGGGCGTGCCTACGGGCGCTCTGGTGCGCCCTACTTTTGTGGCGGATCCGTACGCCAATCGCATGGTACTGACCGATCTGGAAGTTCTGAGCGATTCCCCCTACGATCCTAAGGATTTCGAGGGATAAGGAGGTGAAGCGCGTCCCCCCGAGGTAAGGGACGACCCCGGGGGGAACAACTTAAAACCGCAGTGAAGAGCTGCGGCGGAGCTTTTGAGAAAAAGCGGCGCTTGATATTTATAGAAATAACTCGTCCCAAAAAATCTTGAAACAAAAAACACAGGTCCCGGTGTTGATATGGCGAAGAAGTTTTTAGTGAGTGAAGAAAACGAAATAACTTGCGAAGATTTTCTCGCGGTATCACGCAGGGTGAGTTACAACTCATCGGTGGCGAAGTGCTACGAAGAGTTTGCCGAAGAGGAAGCGGTGCCTTACTCGGTTACGTCGGGAGAGATCAGACATTGCAAGGAGCCGAACTTTGCGGCCCGTGCAAAGGCGGTGCGGGAGTGCGGGAAGAAGTGGGATTTTGATTTCTATCCGCAACACGGCGTAAAGAACCTAATCCGCATGAACCGCTGTAAGGACCGGTTCTGTCTGAACTGTCAGAGTTTGGAAGCGGATCAACGTTTTGCGCAGTATTCGGCCGTTTTGGATACGTTCGCGCGGGAGAATGATCTGTATCATATCGTTTTCACGGTTCCGAACGTTCTCGATGAAGATGTAGCGGATACGGTGACGCTTCTATTGGACAGGTTCTCCTATCTGATCCGTTATTTTGACGGCAGGAAGAAGATCCGCGGGGTAGATTTTGAGAAATACGGTTATCTCGGGGCGGTTCGGTCGCTTGAAATCACGGTATCAAAGGCAAATGGCAGTTATCACCCCCACCTGCATACGATGTTCGTCCTTAAAAAGGGTTTGGACATGTCGCAGGTATATTGGAACCGGTTTTCTCCCGACTACCGCAACAAGCAGAAGCCGCCGCGGCTTTACAGTGAGTTCGAAGTACTGTTACAGCGGATATGGTGCTTGCTGTTGCTGAGGATCGAAGTAACGAAGCAGAATATCGAACACATTGCCGAGCTTTGCGACTATCCCGACGGGTTCTCCGTTCATTCGGATCCCGCGGGCGGAGACTATCACGAGATTTTCAAATATGCGATCAAACCGTTCTTCGAAAAACAGACAGCGATCGAGTTAAAGCAATTCCGTATTTTATACCGTTCGCTTTACGACCGCCGTGCGTATGAGACGTATGGATGTTTGAAGAAGTGGGATTTCAATGAGATCGACGGCGACTTGGGGTTATCTTCTCCGGACGCGGCGTTTGATCTATGGATCGCGTCTATGCAACGGGTGGAGATGCCGAAGCGGGTGCAGGAAGTATTGCAAAAAATTATTCTCGGCATGAATGAGGGCGAGGACTGCAAATACATATCGAAAGCGACGTATGTACGGCACTTCCGGGCGCTGTCCGAAGAGGACAAGATCGCGGCTCTGAAAGCGCTGACTGCGACGGAATAAAGGAGGCGATATGACGAAACGAAAATATCCCCTGTCACGGATCGTGCAGGCGGCGTAAGGGCGGAGGTGGGGTTAAGATGAGCAAATGGCAAAAAGTTAACTTACCGGGCGGAAATTCTCCCGACTGGATCGCATTGGAGAACGTGAACGACCGTAAGCAACTGCGGTTTTTGGAGACTGCGGCCGGGAAGAAGAAACGCTACGAGGCGGAACTGCGGAGCGGGTATTCCGAGTATAGTATCGCCTTAGGCGACAAGTACCGGGAGCATGTGCTTACCGTTGAAGAAAAGGCGTATCGTAAGGGCTGGCTTTCGGCGTTCCGGGAACAGGAGCGCATGAAGCGGACAAAGAAGAGGTAGGTATGTTTGCGGGAAACAAGAGTGAGAAAGATTACGAAAAAAAACTGTTCGAAACGCGGGTCGCCGTACTGCGGGATTCTTTGGAGACCATAGCAAAAATGGACTACAAGAAAGAAAACGCCGTATCGGGTAACGGAGAGGTCGATTATGAACTCGTTGCCCGAATGGTGAAGACGCAGGCGCGGCTTGCGCTCGATATTGACTCAAATCTTGAAAATAAAAAGGAGACGAAACATGAGTAACGAATTGCAGCGGCATAAGACCGCAGACGCGGTGAAATGGGTGGTGATCTTTTTGATCGCCATTGGGCTTCTCGGGTGCGTGATCGCACTGTTCGTGAAGCTGGACAGGCAGACGACAACTACGACCCTCGGCGGGGAAGCGTATGAGATCGGGCTTCTGAATGCGGAGGGAAAAGAAGAGAAAGGCGAGACGGCGATCCGCACGCGCAAGGGCGTGACGGTAGACGGGTTGAAGTGCGAGCTTGAAAAGG
>CANRND010000013.1 GCA_947631905.1 uncultured Clostridia bacterium
AATGAGGCGTTTTTTTGCAAAAAACCGCATTTTTTATGCCGCTGTGGCGAAACCGGCAGACGCGCGGGACTTAGAATCCCGTGGTAGCAATATCGTGCAAGTTCAAGTCTTGTCAGCGGCACCAAAAAAGCGGAGAGGTTACAAACCTCTCCGCTTTTTTGAATGTAGTGAAGCGACAAGACTTGAGGGTGGAGCATTGCAATTCTGCTCAGCAGCCCTGCGGGCTGTGAGCTGCAATGCGACAGCCGAGCTGGTAGCGAGGCGGGTGCGGCGGGCGCTACCGCCGCACGGATTGCGGGAGCAATCGGTTTGCGAGCGAATTGCATAGGAACAGAAAAGTTTGCCGCAAACTGAACAGCACAGTGTGCTGTTCACCGGGGCGCGCCGCCAAAGGCGCAAGTCTTGTCTGCGGCACCACGTCGCAACGCGACGCATTTTGCAGGCCTTTGCCATTTGGCAAAGGCCTGCTTTTTACATCGGTTGCTCCTTTTCCCGAAAAATCTTTGCTGCGCAAATCTTTTTCAAAAGTTTTTCCTTTAAGCGACCTTTGGAAGCGATCTCCTTTCGTCAATCGTTTCATCATCTATTTAGCAAAAAAAATAAAACCCCACATATCGGCGTAACGCATAAAGCAGCACGATATACAGAGTTTTTGGTGGGGACTACAGGGCTCGAACCTGTGACCTCATGCACGTCAAGCATGCGCTCTAGCCAACTGAGCTAAACCCCCGAAAAATAGCTTAACGAACATATTTTATACGAAAAAATACGGTTTGTCAAGCATTCGACGCGGCTTCGACAAAATTTTTTGCGGAAATATTTTGCAGAATGTCGTTTTTTTCCGTAAGGCAGAGAACTTCTCGGGCGCAAAGGACAAGCGTTCCGTTTAATACATCTCGTTTTTGGGCGTGCGCGAAAATAGTGCGGAGATCGCCGCGCGGCACCGCTCTTCGTCGTTCCCCTCCTGCCCGTAGCAGACGCTGTATACGACTTCCGTGATGGGCAGTTCCACATGATACTTTTCGCCTAAGAATTTCATCGCCCCCGAAGTCGGAACGCCCTCGGCAAGTTTGCCGAACCTTTGCCCCTTTGCGAGCATCTCCCCATACATGCGGTTGTGGGAATAGGGAGAAAACAGCGTCGTTTCGTAGTCCCCGAGGTGCGCAAGCCCGTATGCGGAGAGTTCGTTTCCCCCCATCGCCTTGATGAGCCGTGCCACTTCGCGCGCCCCGCGCGACATGAGCGGGCCTTTGAGCGGCACGCAGATCACGTCCAGAACGCCCGCCGCAATGCCCATAACGTTCTTTGCCGCCGCGCCGATCTCCGTGCCGATGAGGTCTTCCCCGTAATAGAACCGAATGAGATCGCTCCGGAAGTCGTCCGCGAGCGCGCGTTTCAGCTTTTCGTTGGCGGAATCGATGACCATGCAGTTCGGCACGCCCTGCACAAAACTCTGGATATGTCCCGGGCCGACCCAAACCGCAATTTTTTCGGGGGAGATCCCGCTCTCCGTCATCACTTCGGACAGGCGCTTGCCCGTTTCGACTTCGATCCCTTTCATGCACAGCACGAAAATTTTATCTTGGACGGAATATCGGATGACCCGTTGCATAAAGCCGCGCAGACCCTGCGAGGAGATCGAGATCACGATGATCTCCGCCTGCGTGACCGCTTCTTCAAGGTCGCAAGTCAAACGGATCTTCCCGTCGAGCGCGACATATTCGTTCCTGCCCGTTTCTTTCAAAATTTTATAAGAATCGGACTCTTCGGGTCCCCAACTGATGACTTCGTTCCCCTTTCGGGAGAGATACCACGCGATGAAACTCCCCCATCTTCCGCAGCCGAGTACGCTGATTTTCATAGTTACCTCTCAGATTTCTTTGCGTTCGATGAGGGCGCGCGAGAGCGTTACCTCGTCGGTATATTCGAGTTCGGAACCGATGGGGATCCCGCGCGAGAGCCGCGTGACCTTGATCCCGAGGGGTTTGAGGATGTTTGCGAGGTACATCGCCGTTGCTTCCCCCTCTACGTCGGGATTGGTCGCCATGATCACTTCTTTCACGCCGCCCGCCTGCACGCGCATCTGCAATTCATGGATGCGGATGTCGTTCGCCGTAACGCCGTTGATCGGGTCGAGAACGCCGTGCAGGACATGGTATACCCCCTTGAACTCATGGAGTTTTTCGAGCGCGATCACGTCTTTCGGCTCTTTCACCACGCAAATCACGGAAGGGTCGCGTTGCTTGCAGATCTCACAGACGTCCTCTTCGCTGTAATTTCCGCACACCTTGCAGAAGCGCACTTTTTGTTTTGCCGCCAGAATGGCCTGGGCAAACTCCCGCGCCTCCTGCTCTGGCATATTGACGATCTTATAGGCATACCGCTGCGCCGTTTTTTTGCCCACGCCGGGCAGTTTGGAAAATTCGTTGATGAGTTTTCCGATCGGTTCGATAAAGACTTCCACTTAGATGAGGCCCCCCAAACCGCCCATATTGAATTTTCCCATCTTCTCTTGGTAGACCTCGTCCGCCTTTTTATAGCCGTCGAGGATCGCCGCCAAAATAAGATCTTCGAGCATTTCTTCGTCCTCGGGGTCGATGACCGACTTATCGATCTCGATGCCGTCGATGATCTTTTTTGCGTTCATATAGACGACGACCGCTTCGCCGCCGCTCGTGCCGACGATCTCCCACTCTTCGAGCAGTTTTTCGGTCTCAGCCATTTCTTCCTGCATCTTTTGCGCTTGCTTCATGAGGTTCTGCATTCCCCCCATTCCCGCTCCGCCTCTGTTGAAATTTGCCATTGCGTCTCTCCTTTATTTGGTCTCGATGGGATAATCCTGAAAGTCCTTTTTGAACTGTTCCAAAGCGTTTTCGCCCGCTTTCGCCGCGCCTTTGAGGCGGACCGCAAAGGAACCGATCCCGAGACGGGCGAATACTTCCGTCATGATTTTGACGTGGTCCTCTTTGGAAAGCGAACGCAGTACCGTCTCGCTCTCCGTATAGAGCGCGAGCGTTTCGCCCTCGAATTTTGCTTCGAGGTCCATGCACATGGTAAAAAGCACGCCGCTTGCCGCCGTTTTGCGCAAGAGCCGCATGAATTTTCCGTACGCCATCTCCGCGCTCATCTCCGCTACGGGGAGTTCCGCAGGTTTTGCCGCGGGCGGCTCCGCTTTGGCGGGCTGTTCCGCCGCGGGAGCTTCCTTTGCGGGAAGCGCTTCCGTTTGGCGCGCCGCAGGTTTTGCGGGGCGGGGATCGTCCGCGAAGAACGCCTCTTCAAAGACAGGCTCTTCGGTCGGGAACTCATAGTCCTCGTTTTGGGGAGCTTTGGGCGCAGGCGCTTCCGTAGGGGCGGGCGTTACCGCGGGGAAAGCGGCCGCCGTGAAATTCCCCTCCGCGAGCCGCTTTTCGAGCGCGTCGAGCCGCACCGCAAGCGCTTCCGCGGAATCGTCCGCCGCGGGGACGGAGATCTTCATCATCGCCGTTTCAAGGCAGATACGGGGCGAAGAGACGAGCCGAAGATCGGTTTCGGTCCGCGCCAAAATCTCCGTTGCCCTCAGGATCGCCCGTCCGTCGGCTTTTTGCGCAATTTCCGCAATGCGCGCGAACTGCGTTTTCGGCAACGGCAGTAGTTTTTCCGCCGTGCGGCAGGTCTTGGCGATCGCAATGCGGTTGAGCGTTTCGAGGACGTCCCTGCACAGCACCCCTACCGATTTTCCCGCCGAAAGTATGTTTTCCGTCTTTTCGATGACGTCGGGCATATCAAAAGCGAGCAGAGCCTCGCACAGATCGCTCGTGTCGTTGAAATCCGCCGCGCCGAGTACGGCGGTGACCCCGTCGTATGTCAGTTTCTCCTCGTAGGCAAGGCACATTTCGGCGATCGAGAGCATGTCGCGGTCGCTTCCCGCTCCTGCGCGGGCGATCGCGGAGACCGCCTCGTCCTCGTAGGACTTGCCGATCTCTTCCAGAATGCGCTTCAAGTGGTTTTCGAGGTCCTCTTCGGGCAGGAGTTTGAAATCCAGCCGCATACAGCGGGACAGAATGGTTGCGGGGATCTTGTGCGGCTCGGTCGTGGCGAGAATGAAGATCGCATGCGCGGGCGGCTCTTCGAGCGTTTTCAAGAGCGCGTTGAACGCGCTGTCCGTGAGCATGTGTACTTCGTCGATGATATACACTTTGTAGCGGCCGTTGACGGGCGGATATTGCACCTTTTCCCTGAGGTCGCGCATTTCGGCAACGCCGTTGTTGGACGCCGCGTCGATCTCGACAATATCGAGGTTCCCCTCCGCCTGCGCGCGGCAGGCGGCGCAGACCCCGCAGGGAGAGCCGTCTTTCGGGTTTTCGCAGTTGACGGCGCGCGCAAAGATGCGGGCCGCGGAGGTCTTGCCTGTTCCGCGCGGACCGCAGAAGAGATAGGCATGCCCGACCGCCCCCGTCCCGATCTGGTTTTTGAGAACGGTGACGACATGCTCCTGCCGCACCATTTCATCAAAGGACTGCGGACGGAATTTTCGGTATAGCGAAAGATGCATATAACTCCTCAAACGGCAAAAAAGCCGATTTTTTGTTTTGGCGGAACGGCCCTGCCGTTGATCGCATAGGTCAACGCGATCCAAAGTGCGAGCAGGCCGAACACGATGGGATAGTAGAGTGCGTAATACCACCACGCCATGGAGAAAGCCGGCGCGGCGAGCTGGATGATCGACCCGTTGACGATTTGGGAGAATACGGCGTTCCCTTCGGCAACGCCCATCGCCACGCATATTTCCGTATATGCAATGATGGCGGCCAGGACCCCGATCGTCCACAGGCAATCAGCTTTCCCGAACGGAATATGTCCGCACATCGCAAGCCCGCCGAAGAACAAGAGCGAATGATTGACGATGGCCAGATAAAACGTCATCGCGTTGGGATCCCGCGCAGAAAAGATCTGGGGAGCATAGAACATGACAAGCCCGTAGACCACGCCGCAAAGCCCGGCGATCTGCGCGGCGGCGGCTTTGAGAGGACGCACGGGAAGAAAGGCGCTCAGGATGTACAGGAAATAACAGATCGCGCTGATGTCCATCGGCAGGTTGTGCGAGCCTGCATATTCTGTCCCCTTGAAAACAAGAAACCAGACCGCTACTCCGTAAACGGCCAAAAAAGAGAGAGTTCTGTTCTTGAAAGTCGCATAGGCGCCAAGAGGCGCAAGACACAGCAGAATGAATTGTAGTGCCTGTATATGGAGATACGCATTCGCATACATGATCGTTTTCTCTCCGGCGGGAGAAATGTTACTTCAAATAGCCGATAAGTTTCCGCTTTGCCCGCGCCAAAGCGTTATCAATGCTCTTGATGTCCTTGCCCGTCGCCTCGCAGATGTCCGCATAGCTCATTCCTTCGAGATACATCGTGATCACGCGGAATTCAAAATCGGAAAGCGCGCGCATGAGCTTCACGCGGAACTCCGCGCGGGATTCGCCGTCAAGCAAAAATGCCTCGGGATCCTCTTCTCCCGCGAACTCCTCCATGACGGGGTCGAACAGAGAAACCGAGTTGTTGAGCGGGCTGTTCTTTCTTCGGCTCGAACGCTTTACGGCGTCTAAAATCTGCCGCGTCACGCAGAGGTAGGCAAAGTTTTTGAAACTTTTCCCCGATTCTTCGCTGAACTCGTTGATCGCGGAATACAGCCCGATCATCCCTTCCTGCACGAGGTCGTCCGTGTCCCCCCCCGCAAGGAAAAACCGCCGCGCGCGGGCGAGGACCATGTTCATATGGCGGCGCAACAGTTTTTCCGTTGCTTCGCGGTCTCCGCCTTGCGCCCGTTTTACGAGCTTTTCGTCACTTTCCGAGCCTTGCACGCACCACCTCATAGACGGCGATCCCCAACGCCACCGAAGCGTTGAGGGAATTTACTTTCCCGAACAGGGGAAGAGAAAGCGTTAAGTCGCACTTCTCCTTAGTGAGCCGCTTTACCCCGCTGTCCTCGCCGCCGACAACGAGCGCCACTTTTCCCGTAAGTTTATGATCGTAGATGCTTTCCCCGCCCGCTTCGAGCGCGTATACCCAATAGCCGAGTTTTTTCAGCTCGTCGATCGCATAATTGACGGAGGAAACCTTTGCAACTTTGATATGTTCCGCCGCACCCGCCGAAATGCGGACGACCGCCTCGGTGACGCTCGCGCCTTTGGAGTTGGGAATGACCACTCCGTCCGCGCCTGCGCACTCCGCCACGCGCAAGATGGAGCCGAGATTGTGTACGTCCTCGATGCCGTCGCAAAGGACGATGAGGCTGTTTTCCGCGCCCGTGAGGTCGTGCATGGCGGAATAACGGAAATCTGTGGTAAACGCCACGACCCCCTGATGACGCACTTCGGGGCATGCGCGGTCGAGCGCGGCCTTTTCCGCAAACTGCACGCGGATATTTTTTTGCCGCGCTTCCGCGAAAATTTTGCCGAGCGTTCCCTGCGCCCCTTTCTCGATCAAGATCTTTTCGATTGTTTTATCCGTTTTGAGTAATTCCAAAACGGCGTTTCTGCCGTAAGTTTTCATGCCGTATGATCCGTAAAAAAGAGTTCTTCGATCCGCCCGTTTTGTCCCGTCAGATAGAGGTATCCCACCACCGCTTCGAGGCCCGTGGAACGGGCGTACTCCGTGACGGTGGCGTTTTTGCTCTTCGTCGCTTTCTTTGCGTTTCTCCCGCGGCGGTAAATCTCCGCTTCCTCTTCGCTCAGAAGCGGAAGAATGTTTGCGAGCCGTTCGCTCTGGCCATGCGCGGAGACGACTTCGGAAGCGCGCTTGTTGAGTTCCCCCGTCTTAAAGCCGCTCGAAAGCGCAAGCGACTGCCTCACAAATAAGGTATAGACCGCGTCGCCGACGAACGCAAGTACGACGGGGCTGATCTGCTTCGCGCGGTCCCGTTCGATTGGAATATGTTGGAACTCCATACTGTTCTATTATAACACGAAAATGTTTGCTTGACAAGCATTCTCCGAAAAAAACGAAAAAGCGTTAAAATTTCGTTGCTTTTTCCCATAAAAAGATTATAATTAATGCGTTCGTTAAAATGAATTACGTCCGTTGAAGAGAAAGGAAAAATCATGGAAGCCTTTGAAGTTTTACTCCCCCTTGCACTAATCCTCTGCCTCGGCAAGCTGATGGGATTGGGCGCGCACCGCATCGGGATGCCCACTGTGATCGGGATGCTCGTTGCGGGGATTTTGATCGGGCTTTTGAAATATATCCCGTGGGAACCCTTACAGAACGCATTTTTCGCACCGTTTGTCGGCGACGTCCTCGCGGTGTTTTCCAAACTCGGCGTGGTACTCATCATGTTTTCGGCGGGCCTCGGCACCGACCTCAAACAGCTGAAATCAACGGGCGTTGCTTCCGTCGTCATTACGGCGTGCGGCGTTGTTTTCCCCATGTTCTTCGGCTGGCTTGTAGCTTCGCTGTTTTTCGGCTTTGCAAACGTTCTTTCCAACCTTTTCTACGGCGCGATCTTGACGGCGACCTCAGTCTCCGTGACGGTCGCGGTGTTGAAAGAACTCGGAAAGCTCGAAAGCAAGGTCGGGACTTCCATCGTGGCGGCCGCCGTGATCGACGACGTTCTCGGCATCATCATTCTCTCGGTGCTTACGGGGTTTGCCTCGGGCGGGGACGGCGCGGAAGTCGGCTGGAAGTGGTTCTCCCCTAACGCGGGCCTCGTCGTCATCAAGATCGTCCTGTTTTTTGTCGTATTCATTGCGCTCGGCGTGGGGCTGAGAAAGCTGTTCGACGTCATGGAGCGCAAGGCTCCCCATAACCGCCGCGTCCCCATTCTCTCCCTGGTGGCTTGCTTTGTCTATGCCTACTGCGCGGAAAAACTCTTCGGCGTGGCGGACATCACGGGGGCGTATCTTGCGGGCATTCTGCTCGGCGGCACCCTCTCCGAAACGCCCTATGTGGAGAACAAGGTGGACACGATGGGCTATCTCTTCTTTTCCCCCGTCTTTTTTGCGAACATCGGCATTGCAAACATCGAATATTTTTCCCGCATTACGCTTCCTTTCCTCGCGTTCGGATGCGTCTATGTCATTGCGGCGCTGCTCGGGAAACTGATCGGTTGCGGCGTGGGCGCGAAACTGTGTAAATTTAACTTTCACGACTCTTTCCGCGTGGGCCTCGGCATGATGGTGCGCGCGGAAGTCGTTCTCATCTGCACCGAAAAGGGCGTGGCTTGCGGGCTTGTCGATCCCGCGGTGTTCCCCTTTGTCATCCTGATTATCTTGCTCTCATCGATCTTAACGCCGATCCTGCTCAAATGGTCTTACGGGCATGAGGAGAAAAAACTGCTCAAAGCGGCGCAAAATTCAAACGCATAGGAGGGAATTTATGCAATACAGAGATCTCGGGAAATGGGGACTCAAAGTCAGTGAGATCGCGCTCGGGAGCTGGGTGACCGATCTGAGCGGTCCGTCCGCCGAACAGACCGCCCGCGAAACGGTAAACGCCGCCTTTGACGCGGGCGTGAACTTCTTCGACTGCGCCGACGCCTACTCGGGCGGCGCGGCGGAACGCTTCCTCGGCAAAGTTTTGGGCGAGCATGCGCGGAACGAATATGTCGTTTCGACAAAGGTATTTTTCCCGATGGGACGGGGCGCGAACGATTGGGGGCTTTCCCGCAAACACATCGTCGAACAGCTCGATAAGTCGCTGAAAAACATGAAGCTCGACTATATCGACCTCTATTTCTGCCACCGCTTCGACCCCACTACCCCCATCGAAGAGACGATGCAGACCCTCTCGGACATGGTCGCCGCGGGCAAAATACTCTATTACGGCGTTTCGGAGTGGTCGCCCGTGCAGATCACGGAGGCGCTTCATGTCATCAAAGAAAATCATCTGCGTCCCCTCTCCGTCATCCAGCCACAGTACAACATGGCGGACAGATACATCGAGGATGAGATCATGGGCATCTGCGAGAAGAACGGCGTCGGGATCACCCCTTTTTCGCCGCTTGCGCAGGGGCTTTTGACGGGGAAATACCGCAAAGGACAGCCTCTCCCCGAGGGTTCGCGCGCGACTTGGCAGGCGGACAGGCAGATCAACAACCTTTTGACGGATGAAAATCTTGATAAGGTGGAGCGGCTCTTACAGGTCGCGGAGAAGTTGGGCGTTCCCATGAGCGTGCTTGCCCTTGCGTGGATCTTGCGCAAAAAGCAGATTTCTTCCGTGATCACGGGCGCAAGCAAGCCCTCTCAACTGCAATCGAACGTGCGCGCAAGCGGATTTTCCATCCCGCAGGATGCACTCGAAGAAATAGAAAACATTCTCGATTATCATCCGTTTGTCAGAAGAATCGGCTGATTCCTGGTAAACAATGCGGCGGGGCGCGGAATAAATTCCGCGCCCCGCCGCTTCTTTATATTATTCTACCGTAACGCTCTTTGCGAGGTTGCGCGGTTTATCGGGGTCGTTCCCGCGGAAAACCGCCGTATAATATGCGAGCGCTTGCAGGGGGATGACCGAAAGGATCGGCGAAAACAATTCTTCGCATGCGGGGAGAAGCACGCTTTCAAACACTT
Source organism: uncultured Clostridia bacterium (assembly GCA_947631905.1). Taxonomy (GTDB): domain Bacteria; phylum Bacillota; class Clostridia; order Christensenellales; family Borkfalkiaceae; genus Gallimonas. Next base: position 9,548 of record CANRND010000013.1, read on the forward strand.
CCTCGCGCGCGGCAAGCTCGGGGATATTTGTGACAAGCAATACTTTCCCGCCCCGCGCATACACTTCGGAAACGGCGTTCATCGTCTTTTCCGCAAGCGCCCGTTGCGTCAAAATCGCCACGACGGGCGTTTTTTCTCCGATCAGCGCAAGGGTGCCGTGTTTGAGTTCTCCCGCGGGATACCCCTCGCTCGGCAAGTAGGAAATTTCTTTCAGTTTCAGACTTCCTTCCAACGCCGCGCAATGATCTGCGCCCCGCCCGATGAAATAAACGCTGTCCGCTTCCGCAAACAGCGGAACGACCTTTTTGATCTCTTCGATGCCCGCCAGCGTCTGCGCGCTCAGAGAAGGAAGAACGCGAAGAGCCTCGAAGCGGGCGGCTCTTCCCTTTGCGGTCGCGAGCGCAACGGCGATAGAATAGAGAAGCGCGAGCTGTGCGTTAAAGCTCTTGGTGGCGGCAACGGCGATCTCCCTGCCCGCATTCGTATACAGCACGAAATGGGCGATCCGCGTAATGGAAGAATCCCGCACGTTCGTAACCGCCGCAACCGTTGCGCCGCGCTCTTTTGCCAACGTGGCCGCGGCGAGCGTATCGGCGGTCTCCCCGCTTTGGCTGATCGCAAGCACGAGCGTGTTCTCTTTCACGATAGGATTGCAGTACCGGTACTCGCTTGCCACCGTCACCTCTACGGGGATCCGCGCGAGCCTCTCTATGGCGTACTTTGCGGCGATCCCGCTGTGATAGGCCGTGCCGCAAGCGACAATTTGGATATACTCTGTGTGACATAGTACTATGTTAAAGGCCAAAAACCGAGAGTTTTCTTCAAAATCGACCAAAGAATTTGCGATAGAGGCGGGAATTTCATACATTTCTTTCAACATGAAATGCGCATAGCCGCCTTTTTCGGGAATATCCTCCGCCGATCCGCGCGCCATTTTTTCCTTGCGGATCTCCCCCTCCGCCGTGTAAAAACGGATGTCGCCGCCTTTTAAGACGGCAAATTCTCCGTCTGCAAGGGAATAGAGTTCCCCGCATTCGGCAACGGCGGGTACGTCGCTTGCGGCATAGAGTCCCGTCTCCCCCTTTCCGACGATCATCGGGCTTTTTCGGCGCGCGACGTAGAGCGCGTCCTCCCCGTCCGAACACATCACAGCCAGCGCATAGGAGCCTTTCAGCCTTGCGCACACGGTTTTGAGGGCGGCAAGCACGTTTCCGCCGTCATAAAATGCAAGCAGATGCGCCACGATTTCACTGTCCGTATCCGAGGCAAATTCCTCGCCGCGCGCCCTGCACTCCTCTTTCAGCTCCCGATAGTTTTCGATGATCCCGTTATGTACGACCGCAAATTTGCCGTAAATATGCGGGTGCGCGTTGCGCTCGGACGGTTCGCCGTGGGTCGCCCAGCGCGTATGGCCGATCCCGCACCCGCCCGTGAGATCTTTTGCACTTTCCAGCCCGCTCACTCTTCCCTTGCGCTTGTATACGGAAAACCCCTCTTTGCCCCGCACCGCGATTCCCGCCGAATCGTACCCGCGGTATTCGAGCCGCTTTAAGCCGAGGATCAATTTGGGCGCGGCGGGTTCCTTGCCGACATATCCTATGATCCCGCACATATGCTCTCCTCTTTGATCGCCCGCTCCACGTCCGCGATCGCCTCGTCTATGCCGCTCTCACTCTCCGCAAGGATCCGCACGACGGGTTCCGTTCCCGACGGCCGAAGCACGAGCCGCCCGCCGCTGAGCCGTTTTTCCGCATTCCGCACCGCGTCCGTAACGCGCTTGCTGCCGATGATCGATTTGTCTTTCACGGGAACGCTCTTTATTTTTTGCGGTAAAGTCTTCAACCCCTCCGTGAGGACGGAGAGCGGGCATTTGGTTTCGAGCATCGTCTCCATGACCATAAGAGAGGTGAGAACGCCGTCCCCTGTGGAGGCATATTTGCGGAAAATGATGTGTCCCGACTGTTCCCCGCCGAGCGCATAGCCTTTGGCAAGCATTTCTTCATACACGAAGCGGTCCCCCACGGGCGTGACGGAGCAGACGATCCCCTCGCGGGCAAGCGACTTGATAAGGCCCGAATTGCTCATCACCGTGACGGCGACGCCGTTTTTTTCCAGCTCGCCTTTGGCTTTCATGCGCTTTGCGGACAGATACAGGACGCCGTCACCGTCCACGATCTGTCCCCGTTCGTCTACGCAGATACAGCGGTCCGCGTCGCCGTCGAACGCAAACCCGACGTCGAGTTTTTTCTCCCTGACGAGCGCCTGCAAGCGTTCGGGGTGGGTGGAACCGCACGCGAGGTTGATGTTCACGCCGTCGGGTTCTGCGCCCGTGAGACTGACTTCCGCGCCGAGTGCGTCGAACACCGCTTTGGAGATCGCCCACGCGCTCCCGTTGGCGCAGTCAAGCCCTACCCGCATGCCGCGGAAAGAAGTGTGCGGCAGGGAGAGCAGATAGCCGAGATAGCGGTTTCTCCCCGCGATAAAATCCACGGTACGCCCGATCGCGTTCCCCGTTGCGAGGGGAAGTGCAAACTCTCCGTCGAGATACTGTTCGACGCGGCGGAGCAGTTCGTCGTCCATCTTTTCCCCGAAGCGGGAAATGAGCTTCAACCCGTTGTCCTCGTAGGGATTGTGGCTCGCGGAGATCATGACCCCGCAGTCGAAGCCCTCCGATTTGACGACATAGGAGACGGAGGGCGTTGTGGTGACGTGCAGAAGATAGGCATCCGCTCCCGACGCCGTGATCCCCGAAGCGAGCGCGTATTCGAGCATGTAGGAGGAACGGCGGGTATCTTTTCCAATGGCGATTTTCGCGCGTTCCCCCTCTTTTTGGAATTGACAGCCCAAAATGCGCCCCACTTTGAACGCGTGCGAGGCGGTGAGCGTTTCGTTCGCGCGCCCGCGGAAGCCGTCCGTACCGAAATATTTTCCCATAGTTTCTCCTTTTCGCCATTGTATGACGGCGGAAAAATTTGGGTGAAATTTCGCTCCCCGCAAGTAAAAAAATACTCAATGTGTGTTCGCTCATAAATAAAAATTTTTTACATTGATGAATGAAAATCATTGACTTTCATTCAACAAATGTAGTATAATAAAGGCATCAAATAAAAATCGGAGGTAATTAACAATGATTGAACAAGTTCTTTCGCGTCACAGCGTGGCGCTCCGTGTGAAAATCACGGTGAAAACGCTGATTTCGGTTGGAATTATCGCGCTTGCGGTAATTCTTCCGCAGCTGATTCATCTCGCCCTTGGCGCGCCCGGCGGCGTTCAGTGGCTGCCCATGTATCTGCCCATCCTACTCGGCGGATGCCTACTCGGCTGGGAATGGGGCTTGGGCGTGGGGATCCTCTCCCCTGTCGTTAGCTTTGCGATCACTTCTCTGACCGGTAACCCTATGCCCGCCGCAATCCGTCTGCCCTATATGATCGTTGAACTTGCGGTATTTGCGGCGGTTTCGGGACTCTTTTCGCAAAGGATTGTGAGAAACAGTTGGATGGCGTTCCCCGCAGTTTTGCTTGCGCAAGTCGCAGGCAGGCTCACTTTCCTCGCCATAGCGGCCATTTTCCAGAGTATTTCTCCCCTCTCGGCAAGTGTGGTTTGGTCGCAGATCCAGACGGGACTTTTGGGTATGGTTTTGCAGGCTGTTATCGTACCTTTCATTGTGATGGGACTGCGCCTGCTCCTTATCAAAGACAAGGAATAAAAGAGTATGTCTGAAAAAATGACGAACAGAAAGATCGCCGCTTTGGAGACAAAGAGGAAGCTGTTGGAGACGGCAAAGGTCATCATCCGCGAAAAGGGACTCGTCAATACTTCCGTCGAGGAGATCACAAAGACGTGCGGCGTTGCAAATGGGACATTTTATACCTATTTCAAGCGTAAGGAAGATGTGGTATTTGCGATTAGCCACGATATGTTTTGTGAGATTTACGAGGAAGCCCAAAGCTACGACGGACCGTTTATGGAGCGGCTAACGTTCTATATGGTAACTTTTTCGGGACATATCGAACGGGACGGACTCAAACTCTGCCAGGAATGGGTGCGCAATACCGTTGACCCCGATCTCGTGGAGAACCCCTACGACAAGGAAAAACTCCGCAAAGACAACGCTTCCATGAAAGGAATGATAAAAATGGGCGTCGAACGGGGCGAACTCAAAGCAGATACGCCGATCGACGCGCTCGCCGATGCTTTGACGGACGTCATTTACGGCGAAATGCTCTGTTGGGATATGGCGGGCGGAGCGTACAGTTTTGAGGAACGCACCAAAACGTTTTGCACGATGTTTCTGCCCGCAATGATGAAGCCATACTTAATCCCAATACCGAATAAAAAAGGAGAAAACAACGATGAGTGAAATTAAAAAATTGGGATTTGGACTCATGCGGCTGCCGCAAAGAAGCGCGGACGGGGCCGACATCGACATGGAACAATTCAAGAAAATGGTAGACCTCTTTCTTGAACGGGGATTTACCTATTTTGATACGTCCTACGTTTACCACAACGGTGCGTCCGAGACGGCGATCCGCGAAGCCCTCGTAAAACGTCATCCGAGGGACAGCTTCCTGCTCGTGTCAAAGTTTCCCACTTTCCAAATGCCCGCGGAGGACCGGGTGGATGCGATTTTCAACGAACAGCTTGAAAAGTGCGGCGTGGAATACTTTGACTACTATCTGCTCCACAACCTCAACCGCTATCTCTATCCTAATGAAGTGAACGCCTGTCACCTGTTCGATTATATGAAAAAGTGGAAAGAACAGGGAAAGATACGCCACATTGCTTTCTCTTACCACGACGACGCACAGCACCTCGATCAAATTCTCACCGAACACCCCGAGGTGGACGCTGTGCAGATCGTATTGAACTATTACGATTGGGAAGAACCGTTCATTCAGTCGAAAAAATGCTATGAGGTGATCCGCAAGCACGGAAAGCGTGTCATCGTCATGGAACCCGTAAAGGGCGGCGCGCTTGCCCGCGTCCCGTCGGGAGCGGAGCATATTCTCAAAGAGATTGACGAAAAGGCTTCCCCCGCGAGCTTTGCTATCCGATTTTCCGCCTCGCGCGAGGGCGTACTCGTTGTCCTCTCCGGCATGAGCAATCTTTCACAGGTCGAAGAAAACACGGGTTATATGCAGAATTTCAAGCCATTGAGCGAGGTGGAAGAGCGCGCCTTAAAAGAGGTCAAAGCCGAGTACCAAAAGACATGGAAGTATCGTTGCGATAATTGGGCGGCATTGGACGAGAACGCTTACGGCGTTCCGATTTCGGGCATTATCAGAGCATATAACAGCATGTTCATTCAGCCCGACCCCTTTTTCAGTGCAGAACTAAACTACTATAAAAGTTTCCGCTCTGCTTACGATCTTGCCTTTGAAACGGGAGATTACTCCAAAGAGACGGCGAAAATCGGCGGTGCGTTCGATGTAACCGCCGCTCTCAAAGAGGCTGTCAAAACGCAGTTTGAAAACAGCTTTCAAGACTACATGGATTGAGCGGGAAATGCTTTTCATGCCATGATTGACTTCGGAAACCTCCGCACTTTCCGCCTTTTCTTCAATCGGGATCGTAATACTTTTTTCCGCGGTTTGGTTTGATCACTTCGCGGGCGCGGGCGATGCAGAAGTCGTCCGCCCGCAAGTCTTTCGTCAAGGTAGACCCCGCGGCAACAAACGCGCCGTCGCCGATTTCGAGCGGCGCAACCAGGTTGCAGTTGCTCCCGATGAAACATCCGTCCCCCACTTTTGTGCGGGACTTTTTTTTGCCGTCGTAGTTGACAAAGACCGCGCCGCAACCGATGTTGACGCGCCCGCCCACGTCCGCGTCCCCCACATAGGCCAGGTGGGAAACTTTCGTCCCCTTTCCGATCTTTGCGTTTTTGATCTCCACGAAATCTCCGACCCTGCACCCGTCGCCCACATCGCTTCCCGCGCGCAGATAGGCATAGGGACCCACCGTGCAGTTCTTGCCCACTTTCGCTCCCGAAAGCGTGCTGTATCGGACGGTTGTACCCGCGCCGATCACGCTGTCCTCCACGTCCGAGCCAACGATCTCCGCATTTTCGCCGACCACACAGGCCCCATGCACGCGCGAACCGCTCCTGACCGCCGCGCCCTCCCGCAACACCGCCGTATAATCTACGATTGCCCCCTCTTCGACGAGCGCGCCCTGTTTCATATGGAGTTCGGCGCTCTCTTTCGCCGCTTGCGCGAGGACAGCGGGAACGTTGTTGAGGGTAAAGAGCGGCAACCCCAACTCGTCGGCTGCGGGGCGGGGCGTTTGGGACATGGGACAGCCCGCGCGCAGCACGGCCCCGCCCGGGAAGCGGTAACTCCCCTCCCGCCCGTCGAGATAGGAAAAGAGCCGCTCCCGCGTGAGGAACGGATAAACGGGGTCGAGCAGAACGCCCTCCCCCGTAAATTCGCCTCTCTCCGCGTTAAGCCGCTCTTGCATCAGGCGGTATACCTCGATCCCGAGGATACGGAAATGACTGCTTCCCTCCCCGCGGAAAGTAAAATAGCTCTTTTCGGTAAGAAAGATCTTCATTTTGCTATCTTATGCCGCGGGAATGTCTTTCAGTTCATGGAAAATGTTTTCAGCTCATGAGTGCGCGCTTTACCGCTTTCAGATACTCCGCATACCATTTTTCCTGTTGCGAGCGGTCCTTTGCGGGCGTAAAGATCCTTTCCGCTTTGCGGGAAGAAGAAATTTCGCTTTCCCCGAAAAGTCCGAGCGCAATGCCGCAAAGAAGCGCCGCGCCGAGAGCGGTACTCTCCCGCTCCGAGGGACGGTTGACCGCAATGCCCAAAACGTCGGCCTGAAATTGCATGAGAAAGTCGTTTGCCGAAGCGCCGCCGTCGCACTTGATCTCCCGCAGACAGATCCCGCTGTCGGTCTGCATACAGTCGGTAAGTTCGCGCGCGCAGAACGCAATGCTTTCCAGAACGGCGCGTACGATGTGCGCTTTTGTCGTCCCCCGCGTGATCCCCGCAAGCATGCCCCGCGCTTCGCTGTTCCAATGGGGCGCGCCGAGACCCGTAAAGGCGGGAACAAAGCGCACGCCGCCCGTATCGGGGACGCTCACGGCAAGCTGTTCGCTCTCCGCGCTCGTCGAAATCAGTCCCAATCCGTCGCGCAGCCACTGCACGCAACTTCCCGCGTTAAAGGCGCTCCCTTCGAGCGCATAAGTCACTTTCTTGCCGAGAGAATACCCCACCGTCGTAATAAGGCCGCACTGCGTAGTCACGCAACGCTCCCCCGTGTTGAAGAGCAGGAAAAGCCCTGTGCCGTAAGTGATCTTGCCGTCGCCCTCTTTGAGGCAGGCCTGCCCGAACAGCGCGGCTTGCTGGTCTCCCGCAACGCCCGCAAGCGGGATCTTTCCCCCGCCCGTTTCCACTTCCCCCATGACAGCGTCGCAGGGCTTTACGTCGGGCAGAATTTCCCGCGGAACGCCGAAATAGGAGAGAAGTTCCTCATCCCAATCGAGGGTATGGATGTTGAAGAGCATGGTGCGCGAAGCGTTGGTATAATCGGTGACGAAGCGCCCCGTCAGTTTGAAGATAAGATAGCTGTCCACCGTGCCTGCGCAGAGTTTTCCCGCTTGCAAAAGTGTGCGCGCGGCGGGAACGTTGTCGAGGATCCACTTGATCTTACTTGCCGAAAAGTATGCGTCTACGGGCAGTCCCGTTTTTTCGGCGATCTTTTGCCGCATTTCTTTGGGAACGGAAGCGCAGAACTCGCTCGTGCGGCGGCATTGCCATACAATCGCGGGTGCGATCGGCTCGCCTGTCTCCCTGTTCCAAAGCACTACCGTTTCCCGCTGGTTCGCAAGCCCGATGCCCGCAACATGCTCCGCGCCCGCGACGGACACACAGCGGTTAAGGACATAAGCCGCCTTATAATAAATTTCGTCCGCGTCCTGCTCCACCCACCCGCTTTGGGGGAAACTCTGCTCCACTTCCTGTTGGGCGGTCAGCGCAAACCGCTTCTCGGCAATATCAAAGAGCATGGCGCGTATGCTCGTCGTTCCTGCGTCAAGCGCAATTATATATTTTTTCATGCGTAAACTCCTTTTCGGCATTATAACACGAATGGGCGCACTTTTCAATGAAAAAATAAAAAAACCGCTTGAAAAAGTTTCAAACGGCTTATTATGTCACGCATAGTACTATGCAAAAGCGCAAAAATCTAAATGTACTTTAAGATATTCTGATAGATTTTGGTATCTTGCGGGAGAAAAGTATTGAAAATGACCTTGATGTTGCTTTCGGGATGGTGCATCTTCCAATTCACCGTAGCCCCCACCGCGATCTCGGCGGCCATCGCGTGCGGGAAGTTGAACACCCCCGTAGCCACGCAACAGAACGCGACAGACTTTAAGTTCATTTCCGCGGCGAGATCGAGGCAGGAGATGTAGCAGGAGCGAAGTTCGCCGCTCTGTTGCCGCGTGGGTTCCCGCCCGACCATCGGGCCGACCGTATGAAGAACATACTTGCTCGGCAGATTATAGGCGCGCGTGATCTTCGCCTCGCCCGCTTCCTCCTGATACCCTTGTTGGGCCATAATGCGCGCGCAGTCCCGTCGAAGTTGCATGCCCGCATAGGAATGGATCACGTTGTCAATGCATTGATGGCCGGGCAAAAAGCAACCGAGCATGCGGCTGTTCGCGGCATTCACAATGGCATCCGCGTTCAAGCGGGAAATGTCCCCCTCCCACAGAGAAATGCCGTATTTGTACTCGGTGAACTCAGAGACGTCCACAATGCCCCGTTCGATGCTCTCCGTCCAAAAGAGACGGTCTTGAATATCCAATAAATCTTGTGGGATCGGCAGGCTCAACCGCTCGTTCATGTAGTTGCGGACCAGCGACCGCTTCCTTTCGTATGTGGCGCTGAATGCCGCGATCATCCCCCGTTCGCGGAGCAGAAATTTGAGGAGGGTTTCGCACGCCTCCGTCTTTTCCTCCTCCGAGCGGAACGGCTCGGGGCGGGGAAAGGGCGTGAGGTCGATGAGATTTTTATATTCGTCGAGAGAAAGTCCCATTATTTGTTCCTTACAAGGTTGTTTTTTCCGCCCGTAAGCAAAATTTTGCGTTCTTCGGCGGTGAGTTTTCCGAGCGTTAATACAATATCTTTGCTTCTGCGCTTGCCGACCACTTTGGCAACGATGCGCTCCTCGCCCGCTTTCACAAGCTCCGCGATCTTTTCAAGGTGCAGAACGTCGCCCTCTTTGAAGTCAAATTTTTCGTAAGTAAGCGGCAAAATGCCCCAGTCGATGAGGTGGGTACGCAATTTTTCGGGGAAGCTCCCGGAAAGCGCCGCAAACGCACCGCGCTCTCTGTCCTCGATCGCATATGACCAGGCGTAATCTTCGGGATCGCCGATGAGAACGGCGAGGTCCCCCTCTTCACCGTCGACCGAAAGTTCCAAACTCTCGGGAAGCGGCGGAAATTCGGGAAGCGGGCTGATTTCGTCGTCGTAGGCGAGCGGGACCGCTTTCTGCGCCTTTCCGACAAAACTCATCACGCGGCTCTCGTAGGCCGCGGGGTCGAATTTGTATTTTTTGATCCGCTTCGGATAGTCAAGCCCGAGCGCGGAAGCGAGATACCCTCCGTTTGCGAGGGTCGCCGCGATCGTTCGCGCGTCGAGGCGGGCGGATCCTCCCCAAACGAAATCTGCGTCCCGTTCCCCGCTTGTGTTGAGAAATTCGTTAAAATCAACGCCCGCCCGCAAGAGAACGTTTAAATACCCGTTTTCGGCAAGGGCAAGCGTCACGGGTTTGGAATAGGGCAAAAAGGTACACACCGTCTCGCCGCCGATCTGTTTCTCCCGCAAGATTTCAGCCATCTCCGCCATCGTCTCATAGGTGGCGTATTCATCTTCGACGGCGGCCGCGCTCAAAAAGGCGCGCCCGTCTCTCGTGAATTTTTCGGCAGGGTTTTCGAGGAACTCTTTCACTGTCACGATTTTCTCACCGACGCCGATCATCGGCTCGATGTCCGAAAGGTCGGCGACGACCGCGCCGTCGTAGTAGGCGGGCTGCAACGGCGCAAGGGACTTAAAATCCTCGGCGCGGAGATGCGCTTCAAAATACTCCCGCGTCTTGTCGTCGGTCGCCCAGACGGACGAATGTATCCCCGCGCCATCCAGCGCATTGTCGAGCGCGGTGCGGTAATCCATCGAAAGACCGGAAACGCCTGCGCCGAACACTTCGAGATATTTCCCTTCGGCAAAATTTCCAGCCTTTTTAAGGGCCTGCAAAATAGCGAGCGCGACGTCGGTCGGCCCCACGCCCTTGCGGAGTTTCCCTTTCAGATACACGGCGAGAAGTTCGCGGCGAGGCTCTTCGACCGATCCTTTTGTATAGAAGCGGAGCAGGTCCCCCTCTTCTTCCCAAAGGGTCATCGCGCCGAGCGCGCCGCAGGTAAGACCGTCCGAACAGAAAAGAAGCTGTCCGCTCTTTGCCGCCTGCTCGCATGCGTATGCGCCCGTTGTGCCGAGATGGGCGGGAAGAAAAACGCCGCCCCACTTTTTTGCCGCCGAGCGCAGAAAATCACCGTCGAACAGCTCTTCAAAGAGGTAGGTGGGAACGGAGAATTCTTTCATCCCCACAAAGTCGAGGGTGCGCAAAACGTCCGTTTGGTCGGATAAAAACACCCCGTCGGGCTTCAAAGCAAGCGTTTCTCCCATGCTCTTGGAATGCGCCGACAGAATACCGTAAGTGATTGTATTTTTTTCGGCAACTTCCTTTTTATCCGAAGTCATGAACGCCTCGCTCTCTTTCACGAGCCGTCCGTCCATGTAGTAAACGCCTTGCTTGATGATCTTGACCATGTCGTCCTCCGTATGTCATATCCGATTATAACAAATCCGCGCAAAAATTTCAAGCATTCCCGCGCGAACAATTCCTCTATTTCGTCTATCGCGGCGGAAATTTTTTCCATGCGTCAAACGCTTGATTTTTGAGGGCGGATGATTTATACTTGGGCTATGGAAAATAACAGCAATTCCCGCTATCCTTTCAAATTTACGCCGCTGATGCTCGTTCTTTTCTTCCTCGGGCTTGCGCTCTGCGCGGCAGGGTTCGGACTGACGCTCTGGCGCTTTTTGACCTTTATAAAGAGCGATCTGAGCGACGTTTATGCGTGGTTGCAGTATATCATCCTCTTCTTCGTGAGCGTTTTTCTCGCGGCGATCATCATCGCCATGCTCATCCGCTCCCAATATGTCATCACCGATAAGCACCTCATGGTCCAATTCGGCTTTATCAGGCAAAGGTACGAATTGAAAGGGATCTACTCCGTCCATTTGTTCAAGGGACTGAATAAACTTGCCGTCTATTTCGACGATTTCAAGACGAAATACACGGTCATCGTCGTGAAAGATATTTGGTACGACGATTTCATCCAAACCCTCCTGTCCCGCAACCCCAAGATCGGGTTTTCCTTTTCCACCCCCGAGGAAGAGGAAGAATTTAAGCGTAAAAAATGATCAAAATGCGTCTTTTTCCGTCTTGCTCCACTTCTTTGCGATGAATTTCAGTTTGAGCGAAAGCGGGATCGGCGCGGTGAAAATATGCATCAACTTGTTCCAAAAGCCGACGACAACCGAACGTCGGTTTTTTTGTACCGCTTTTAAGCTCTTTTGGGCCACTTTTTCGGGCGGAAGCACCGCCAGCTTGCCCCAAAGCCCCTGTTTTGCGATGTATTCCTTTACGTCTTCCCGCGTGGGGATCGCCCCGGGAAGCACGCAGGTGACTTTCGCCTTTCCTCTAAGTTCCGTCCTGAGCGCCGCGTAAAACTGCCACAAGGCTTTTTTTGTGGCGCTGTACAGGGCGAAGTACGGCATGGGATACAGCCCCGAAACGCTTCCCACGGAGAGGAACTCGGCCGTGCCGTCTAAATCGCTCCGCGCCATTACCGCACGCGTAAAAGAGACAGCGCCCTCGAAGTTCACCCTCGTTTGCAGGATGAGTTTCTCCTCGGAATACTTTTCAAAGGCTTTCTGCACGTCCGCGCCCGCAACATAGACGAGCCGCGAAAAGCGCGCCTTTCCGCCGTCGGCATAGGCAAAAAAGCGCTTGCGCGATTTTTCATCCGCAAGATCGCAGGGGAAATATTCTACCTGTAATTGCGGGTATTTCGCACGCAGCTCTTCCGCGAGGCGGGCAAGCCGCCCCTCCTCTCTGCCCGTAAGAAAGAGCGGCTCGCCTTTTTCCGCCAGGAGACGGACGAACGCGCCGCCCAATCCGCCGCAGGCCCCCGTGACGAGCGTATAGTTCATGCAGCCGCTCCGAGGGTGATTTCGGTTATGCCGTCCTCGATGAGATAGCACATCTCTTCATGTTCGTTTACGCCCTCCTGGATCTGCTGCGGGGTAAGTTTCAGATATTTGATCGTCGCCTGCGCAAGGGTGGTACCGTCGGGGAGCATAATGGCGCACGAAGCGGTGAGGAACGCCCCGCTGCTCTTTACGATCTCCCCTCTTCCCACGAGGTCAACGCCATAAGGGACGGGCTTGCGGTATTTGGTTTCAAGCGTGAGCGTAACTCCGTAGGAAGTCTCCCCGCCCTCTTTTGCCCAAAGGGCGCGAAGCCCCATTTCGTCGAGCATGGCCGCGATCAGCCCGCCATGTACCCGTCCCGGGTAGCTCTGATGTTCTTCGCGGAAGCGGAACAGGGACATGACGCTTCCGTCCTCCATGCTGTAAAAGGGCGCGCGCACCCCGTAGGGATTGTCCAGCCCGCAGATCGCACACATCTTGCTGTTTCTCTGTTTTTGAATGACTTTCATGATACTCTTCACCTATCTCTCCGATTATACCACGGTTTGGCTTGTTCGTCAAGTTGAAAACCGCCCGCGGCAACGCCGCGGGCGGAAATTTCAGTTCTGGATCGGAATTTCTTCGTGTTCGATCAACGGATAGCGCACGAGCGCGTTCCCGTCTAAATTTTCGCGCCGCAGGTCCACCCCGTGGATGCGGGAGTTATCGTAAGTCTTATAGTAATAGATCCCCCTATCTGCGTTGCAGCAGGAAGCGTACACGGTGATCTCGTAATGTTCCCCGAGCTTTACGCAACCGCGCTGCTGTTCTACGGAATCGAGGATGTGGAAGAATTGGCTCACGCTCTCCTCTTCCCCGTCACCCGAAACGGAGTTGCACCGCGTGAAAGCGGCCTTTACAAAGCGGGACGCGGAGGAAAGATCCCCGGGAAGCCCCATCGCACCCATCCCGCGGCTGTAAGGCTTAAAGGCGATCTCCTTTGCAAAATTGTTCTGTGGCGGTTCGATCGAGAGCGCCATGTAGTCCGTAAGGCGGTTCATCTGCATGGGGAAAGGCGGATCGTTCGTCATCACTTCCACGGGATCGTCGTAAACTTTCAGCCCGTCCTCCGTACTCTCGACGACGACAGACGCACTCCTGTCGGAGATCATCCAGTGCAGAGGGGTGAGCGGGAGTTCCTTATTGAACGGAATGTCCGCAAGATTGACGTTTTTCAAAAGCTCTTTTGCCTCGCTCACATTGGCGCACTTTGCGAGGATATAGGGGATCAATTCAAAGGGCGAAAGGTTGGTTTTGCCCTCTTTTTCGGGGAAATAGACGGCGCTTTGCGGGAAATTCAGCCCTGCCATGCCGAGTCCTTTTTCGTTGACGGCGTCATAGAAGAGCGGATAGTTCTCCTGCACATACGCCATGCCGATGAGCGCATAATGGCTTTTGCATTCTCCCGCGCGGCGGAAGAAGAACGGAAAATTGCGCGGGACGACCGTAACTTCTTCTTGATAGGAATATTCGAGGTCAAGATTTCTGCCGAAATAAAAGTCTTTGGTGGTATAGGCGATCGCAGTACACATAGTCACTCCTTAATGTGGATCAATTCAGCCGACATATACGGGAACATCATAGCATATTTTCAAAGAGATTGCAACAGATAAAACAAAATGCGAAAAAGAGGTGAGAAAACGCTTGCTTTTTCGGGAAAAAACGGATACAATAAAATGGCTTGCAGAAATGGCGGAGCGGTTGAACGCGCACGATTCGAAATCGTGTTATGCAGGAATGTATACGGGGGTTCGAATCCCTCTTTCTGCGCCAACATTTAGTGGTTAGGTGGGATAATCACCGCAATATATCCCACCTAATGGCTAAAAACTTCTGAAAAAGCACAATACTTGCCCGAAACGATTTTTTGAATGTACCAAATTTGTACCAACCCATTGCGCAGGACCGCTTCGCTTCGTTGAGGCGGTTTTTTGTTTGGCAAGGAGCCGCTTGAAGCGCCATTTCTAAATGGAATTATTGTCGGTGGCGGAGAACGCGGGTTACGATCCCGCCCACGCAACGGTTTTCCCCGCCGCGCTTCGTTCTATATTGTTCTCCACGAAGCGGGGCTTAACCACCCCACATGTCGGTCGCAGTTTAAGTAGGTAATCCCTCGTGCGGGAGAAAGAGCGCTACTTCGTGGGAGTCCGTCTCTGCCCTTTCCAGCGGGGAGGTTTCCTCGCTTATGGTATTTTCGGACTCGTCTGCGGCTTCCATTTCGGGAGCGGGTACCTGCTCAATGTAGTGGACGAACTGTTGCATGAGGTCGGATTGATCTGTCATGTAGTTGACGGTATCAATGACGATATTCTCATAGCCCATCTTGTAGCCGAAAAAGCCATTGAGTACGACGGGGAACAGTTTCAAAAGGCACGCCGCAAACGTCGCCCACGTCGGCGTTACAATGACGTCCAGGACAATCACGCTCATGAGTACGGAAGTGAGGCAGATTTTGACGAACTTCACGGCGAAGTTTATGCCTTTCTTCGTCTTGGGGTTCATTCCGAGTGGACTTCTGTGCGAACTCCCCCTTCCCCGCTTCAATATCATTTCGGGTGTGAGGCGAATCGGCTTGATCTTATTCGCCGCGATGACGGCGTTGATCTGAGCCTTTGAGAGTTTGTCGTTCTTTTTTAGCACCTCGTTGTCCACTCCGACGAAGTGCTTTTTGTAGTATTCCAGAGTGATCCCAACCTCTGTCAGTATGGAGGCGCGTGTATTCCAAAGCTCTTCCTCGATATACCATCGGCAGAACTCGGGCAGGCGTCCTTGTGTCTTCTTCTCGACGATCTCTATCTTTAAGGCGTCGTACTTATTCTTTGAGGTCAGGAAGGTGTCGGACTGACGCCCCGCTCTTGTGCCGCTGTCCGCGCAGTTGACGTACATGGAATACGAACACATAAGTAGGACGAAAAAGGCAAGCCCCAGCTCCGCCCATTGGAGCGCCGACGTGAGCTGAATATCCATCATGAACACGACAATCACGACGAATATAATAAATACGCCGACGAAAATACCCGTGCTATTGAGTATCCCCCGTGTGATCTTCTTCTTCACGCTGTTGGAGCGCTCGATTGCCTCTCCCGCAGTTTTCGGTTTATTTGAGGCACCGCCGCTCGGTTTGATTGGCTCCATTATTCAGTCCCTCCTCCGTCTCCGCATACGCCGTTTCCGTCGCCGCCGTCCTCGCTGTCGTCCGCGTCGGGTTTCTTCCCGATATGGTCTCCCAGCTTATACAGCCCCATGCCGATGAGATTGGCAATGAGTCCGACGGCGCATACCATCGTCATTTGATCTACTATCTTTCGCAGACACACGAACAGGACGAGAAAAACCGCCCACACGACGGGAGCGGACGGGCTTTTCATGTACGCCCTGATCTGCCTGATAAAGGGAATACAGCAGAGGAAAGCGAGGATCAAAAAGCACCCTGAAATCGTCGCCTCACTTCCCTTGGCTACCCATATCGGAAATTGGGAGAGCGTGGCGGCGAACGGTGTCCCGACGCTGACCGCCGTAGCGACAACGCGCACAATAGCCCGCTTTGTCTTGTTTTTCATGGGCTTCATGTGTTACTCCTCCCCGCCTCCGCCGTCGTCCTCCGCGGGGTCCGTGGGCTCCGTGAGCGCGAGTACCTTGTCCTCCGAACGAAGCGCCTGCGAATATTTCAAGGTTACGAGGTCTTTCACGCCCCGCGGGATATTCTGATTGTTTGAGTACACCGTGGCGAGAATTTCAAGGATCGTCTTTCCGAATGTCGCCATCTCCTCGCACACCGCGTCCCTCATGAGTTCCTTTTTATCGAGCGCCAATATGTACTCTTGCACGGCGTTGTACTTCTCGATGAGCTGATTTATCGCCTCGATCACTTTGCCGTTTACCTCGGTGTTGCTGTCG
Source organism: uncultured Clostridia bacterium (assembly GCA_947631905.1). GTDB lineage: Bacteria > Bacillota > Clostridia > Christensenellales > Borkfalkiaceae > Gallimonas. Next base: position 25,768 of record CANRND010000013.1, read on the forward strand.
GTCTTTTCCTGAACGCCCGCGAGGAGCGCATCGGTAGCCGCTTTGAGCTTCTTGTTCTTCCTCCACGACACAATGACCGCCGTCACCGTAGAGAATGCCGTAACGAGCGTTGCGCCACTGAAAAACTCGGATAGATTGCTCTCAAACCACTCCTGCACGCGGGAGAGGAAAGTATGCGTCTCACTTGCACCCGTACCGATGGCGGGACTCTCCGTTTCGTCGGAGACGGTCTCCGCATCCGCGGAGGCGTACTTCGGCTGCAAGGTAAAGCCACAGAAGATGAGTACCGCGAACAGTAAAACGATACTCGCCAAAAGACACAGCTTTCCGCTCACTTTAAGTCTCTGCATTGTCTTGTCCTCCTGATTAAATGATATTGTAGCCGTCGAAGAGCTTCTTTAACTTCTCGTCAAGCTCTCGGTCTTTTTGCGCGAGCGCCAGAATGTCCTCGCGGACAGATTGAAGTTCCACGCACACGTCGATGATCTCTTTGGGAAAATCAAGTCCGTTCGGAACAACGACGATCCCGCCGCCCAGCGTTTTCGTGTATATCCCCTCGCAGAAGTATTTCGGCTCCGATTCGCTCCCGTTCAGAACGGTGACACAGACGCTGATTTCCCCGCGCAGAAAATCAGCTGGAATGGCGCACGAGTTATCCACGAGCAAGCGGTATAGGGAATCACCCTCGGCGTTCTCGAAAATCGCCGTAGCATCCTCGGGCGCGCCCGTAAATATGATGAAAAGCTCTCCCTCCACCACTTCGGGCTCCCGCGTGAGGCAAAAGCCCTTTCTTTGCGTTTTAAGCAGCTTGTACTCCATGCGCATGGCAAACCTCCTTACCGCGATTTTGCGATTGCAATGACAGCCGCCTTTTGCCCCTCTTCAATGTACTTATCTTTTTCCCAACGGCTTGCAAAACTTACCTTAGGAAACCAAGACGGTAAAGATATAGGATGAGAAAAATTCGGATAGCCGCTCTGTTGCGGAATATCCCGCCAGGTCTGTTTCAGCACTTCGAGTTCTTCGAGATGACTCGAGTATTTAGGCTGAAAACTTAATGCATCTGCTATCCTAAAAAATCTGTCTCTATCCTCACGAAACGCTTCATCCATTTTTTTTAAGATTTGTTCCTTTGTCATTTTATCCTCCCTAATACACATCACAACTATCGTCATCACGACTCAAAGTAGCGCCACCCCATATGTAATCCGCTACTTGTTCCGTCCCCGCTCTACAGTTTGAACAATAAGAACAGCTATAAAATGCGCTATGACTACTGTCTTCAGCGCCCGTCCCTTGTCCTCTGCAGTTAGCGAGATTTTCGCAGTAATTGAACCCATGTGCAGAACGACCACCATTTGCTTCAGCGGTACAATTTACTAAGTTTATACAGTATACAAACCCCGAACTTGTATATACGGACTCCGTTGTTGCCTTGCAATTAACGAGATTTTCACAGTATTCAAAGCCAACCGCACTATCTTGAGCCGGACTCTCATAATAAGTCCTGGCACGAGCGGTACAATTTATGACGTTTTTTAGACCGTAAAAGCAAACAACGGACCATCCTTGATCGTAGCATGAAAAATCCGCCTCGACGGTTATGCCTTCTATACAGTAACTATCACTTTCTGGGGCGACTTCATGTTCGGAATAAATACATTTCACCGGCAAAGAAACATCAGGGCCTGACATATTCCATTCAAAACTGATGACTACGTTACCGACGCCACGTAATATATGACATGTGTCGGGAAGCATAATTGGTTTTTTATAATTTCCAAAATATTCTCCCTTGCGTCCTCTCCCTCCGCCGCCTATAATGAGTACGGATTGTCCATCAAAAGCACCATTATTAAGCTCATCACACCAGTTATCAAAATCCTCTTGGCTTTTAATAACGAGGTCGTAGCCTTGATCGCCAGGTTCCCCCTTGTCGCCCGTCGTCCCTTTGATATTGCCGATCTTGCTCCATGAACTCGTTCCCTTTTTATAGACGTCCCAAGTCGCGGTGTTCAGATAGAAATCGCCCTCTGAACCGCTTGAATTACCGGGAACCGATGTTCCCGACGTCCACGTCGCACCGTCTGCGCCGTCTTTTCCTGCCGCTCCATCCTTGCCATTGGTGCCATTTGTGCCGTTTGTGCCTTTCGCACCCGTCGCACCTTTGATACTCCCGTATTTTGTTACGGTGTACGCGGAACTTGTGATCGCGGTGATCTTGCAGAGGTCGCCGTTTGCGTTGACGATGGTATCACCGACGAGCGGAGATACGCCGTTTGTCTGCACCGTCGTTTTTGTGATGGAAGCCGTGTTCGTCGAGGTGGAACCGAAGAACCCCCCGCCCTGAACACGCCCCAAGTTATTGCTTGACATATTGTGTCTCCTCCTTATTCAAATGTGGCGATCAATTCTCCGTTTTCGTTGACAGAAAGAGTAGGAGTTTTTCCGTCTGCGCCTTTGTCGCCCGTCGTCCCCTTGTCGCCTTTGTCCCCTTTGGGGATACCGAAAGTGAAATTGAAAACTTTCTCGGTGTCGTCCCCGCTCGTCGTAACGGTAACGGTCGGCGCCTGTCCCGCGGCGAGCGCGGTAGCGCTTGCTTTCGGTGTCCCGAAACCTGCGGCCGCACCCGTCTCGCCTTTTGCACCTTGTTCACCTTTTATGCCTTGTTCGCCTTTCGCGCCCTGACTTCCCGTGTCGCCCTTTGCGCCCTGCGGAATACTGAACGTGAAAAGGAACTTTTTCGCTGTGTTCGGCGTGGCCGAATCGGGTTCAACGGTTACGATTGCCTCCGAGCCTGCGGCGAGCGTCTTTACGGTAACGCCCATCGTGGCGGCAAAGCCCGCGGCCTCACCGGTGTCGCCCTTTGCGCCCGTATCGCCTTTCGCGCCTGTGTCGCCTTTGTCTCCCTTGACACCCGGATCGCCCTTGATACCCTGTGCGCCCGAGAGATCGGTGATGAACTCGTAGGCCCTTGCTCCCTTAACGTAGAGTCGAGCGTTTTCCGCGTCATCGACGTTGCCCGTCTCGATAATGACAAACTGTCCCTGCTGTATGCCGTCCGTGGCATAGCCCTCATTCATCGCCGCCACGCTTGCATAGGTCTTTGCGACCGCAAAAGGATCGCCCTTTACGCCCTTGATATTGCCTTTGAGCGTCCAAATGAGAACGTCGGAGGACGGCACATACTGATAGATATTGCCGTTCGAGACATTTAGATACAAGTCCATCAAGACGGGCGTATAGCCGGCTCCCGAAATCGCAGAGGCAATTTCAGCCGCACTGTCAGCCGTTCCCGTATACCACATGGAACCCTTTACGCGCCCCAAATTGATCGTGTTTGCCATATTTGGTCTCCTTTAATTTATTGTCAGTATCATGTTCCCGAAGTTGTCAATGCTGTATGTAACGTCGGGGCTTCCTGCTGTGTTCGTCTTGACGACGAGATCACCGCCTTGTACGGAGAAAGTATAAAAGCTGTCGCCCTTCTCGCCTTTATCTCCCTTCTCGCCTTTATCTCCCTTCTCGCCTTTTGCGCCCGCGGCTCCCGTGGAACCCTTTTCTCCGAAGCGAGCGACGGAGTATGCCGTGGTGATGGAGCCGTCGCGCAGGATCACCTGTATACGTGTCCAGATAAACTGCCCCTCATATGCGACGGGAACGGTGTCGTTCCATTTCCCTGTCGGAGCGATCGTCCCGCTGTCTCCGAGCTGGTAGGTTACTTCCGTCCGGTCCACGCTCTTGTCGTAGGCATCCTTTGCGTTCCTTTCTGCGTCGGAGAGGTCTTTTGCTATGCCATTGATGATGGCCTGCAATGTCTGTCTTTCCCGCGCTCCTGCGCCCGGATAGAGTTGTAAAACTTTACTTGCAAACTCGCCGCTCGTGAAAGACTGCACAAGGGTGCCGAGATTGTCTATCCCGTAGCTGTCGAGGAGTACGCGGATATACTCTGCCGCCGTGTCTCCCGCGATGGTGTCTATCACTTCGTTGAGCTTCCGCGAGAGGAACGTCGCAAGGTTGTCAAACCACAATTTGAGCTGCGTTGCGGAGAGACCGCTCTGCCCGTACTGCTGTACGACGTTCGGGCGATCGGAGAGCGCCTGTACACCGCGCTCCGATATTTGTTTGTCCGTGATTTTTAAGAGCTTTTTCATGTCTCCCCCCTTATTGTTTGTAACGTCCCGTCACGCGGTATCTGAAAGCGATATAGTAGAGAGAGAACGGCTTCAAAAACTCATCGGAGTAGATATAATACTGCTTCTCTACCCACTTCTTCTCTTTCTCCTTGACCGCAAACAAGCTCTGCTCCGTCGTGATAAAGGAGAAGTTGGAAAAATCCACGTCCTCGAACGAGAACAGACTGCTCTCGATCCGCGCAATTTGATTGTACGGCTTCCGATTTGTCCGCACCTTTACTTTGGCGGCGGAGCTACGAAACGATCTCGTCTTAATGACCGTAGACTTTTTTACGGTCTTTTTTTGCAGGTGCGGGATCTCGCAGTTGTCCATGAGTGTAGCGCATCCGCAATAAATCGTTCGGTTATCAAAGTGGTATGCCGTCGGCGGAAGCTCGCCGTTTTCGTCACGTTGGTCGAAATTGAACGAGCAAACCACGCCGTTTTCACACCCGAAAAACAGGTTGTCGTCCATCGATCGCAGAACGATTGCCTTTCGGAACGTGCCGCCCGTATAGTTGCCTTTTGCCTCGCAGAGGTAGGCGTGGCGATGCGCGATCTCTCCATCGTCGCCCTCGATCTCGCGCACGATGTAGGAAATCTCCACGTTGATCTCGCTCTCCCCGATTGCTACGGGAACGACCTGCGTATATACCGTGTCCGAGGGGAGACCGTCATTGTCGGGGCCGTTTGCCACCATGCCGCGCCTGTCCTCTACCATGTATTCATCTACCAGCTCGACGGCGGACGCGGACTCAATCTCAACCTTGTGTCCCTCATGCGTGAACTTCACGCCCGCGAGTTCGGAGGGGAACTCCGAGGCGTAGCGGTATTCTCTGTACTGCCCGTCCCAGACACCTATGCTCTCCAAGTAGTACCACTCATACTGCACGGCTCCCGTTGTGTCCTGATAGCGCTGTCTGCTGTCCGCGAGGAACACTTTGCCGCCATCTGCAAGCAAGCACAAATACCCGCCCCATTCTTCGAGGCACACTTTCGTGAGATCTGTATTGACGAGCTTTGCGTCAACGAGATGAGAGCGGTGTTCGTTCGCACGTTCGGACGCGATTTTGAGCTGTGAGACGCCCTCTAAACCGAGCCGTGAGACAAATACGGGATCGTCGAGGAAGTTACAGCACGCGCCCATACAGCCGAGCCCCGACAAGCCCTGAACGGACGGATAGTCTTTCGGGTGCAAGTCCTCGCCCGTCGCATACGGCGTGTGGAAGTAGATAGCGCTGTCCTGTTGGGTGTCGCCCTTTAATACCATGAGCGTATCGGAAACGCACATGATCCCCGTGATGGGAGCCAAGCCCACGCCGTCCGATGTGAAGTTTGTAACACTGAAATAGGAGGGATCGGTAAACCAATCGGACGTCCCCTCTCCGTTGATAACGCACCAAAAGAGCAGATTCGGGAAAAGCGGGTTGCCCGTCATGAAAACGTGATTGTCGTAGGTCGTGCAGAGCGTACACTTCGTGATAAGATCCGCGAAGTTCTCCACGCTCTCGCCCTTGATGGTGTGCCATGCTTTCGACGCCACAATTTCCACGCCCGCATAGCCCTCCTCATAGGGGAAATAGCTCCCCTCGCCGTTCTCGTCCTGAACGCCGCCCTCGCCCTCAAACGGCACATATTTCCCCGTTGCGTCCCGCATAGGCACGTCCGTCGGCTTTTTGGGAGCCGTCTTAAAGGTGATTTTGCCGTTTTTGAGGTCCACCGTGTAATCGTTCCCCTGCTTCTTTTCCGCGCCGTAAACCGTTACGGAGAGTACGGAATCGAGCTGTGCCTCGTTCATGTAAAAGTCGGTCGCTTCGCCGTCCGCGATGAAAGTGTGCTTGAACTTCGGGGAGAGGATATTCCTCGGTCTATACGCGATGCCCGCGTCGGCATTGACGCTCTCGCCAGCCACAATATTGATATAGGTCGTCGGGATATACGCATTGTCCTTGACGTGCGCAATCTTCTCCCCGTCATAGACGAGGTAGTTTTTCCCGTCAATGAGATATAGCTTGTTGTTGCAGATGAAGTACGCGCTTTTGCGCAAATTCATGGACGAGAAAAGAATATCCGCGTCCGTAGACACTCCCTCGTAGTAATGAAGCTCTAACGCCTCGCCCTCGCTTATGTCGGAGCCCAAGATGGTGAGCTTACGGCTCACGGCGTCGTAGGTGGTATTGATCGTCAAGTCCTCCCCCGATTGCTTTTTTAGGGAGATGACGGCGGCGCAATCGAACTCCAAAGTGAGTTCGTACTGTTTGATCTCGCCCGTCAAGGTCTTGACGCTCTCGGGCGCTATGAGGCTCTTTACTTCGGGGATATTGCAGGAAACGGGATAGCTGCGCCAGAGGAACAGCTTATTGCCGAGATGGACGAGAACGCGGGTTTTGACCGCGCCAGCCTCCTCGCACTTGAAATAGAAAATGCCATAGACCTCGGTATTCGCCTCGATGGTCGGGGAGCCGCTGTCTATGCCTGTGCTTTTGACGATATTCGGGCGCCGTGCGAAATTCGCCCGCTGACGGAAGCCCGCAATCGTCTCCAATGCCTCGCCCTCCCCGCTCTTGTAGTCCTTGTACATATTGACCGCATAAGCGAGGCGGGAAGCGTTTACTTGTGTATGATCTGACGAGAAATCCACGCCGCGAAAGTTGTTGTAACAGCGGCTATACTCCGTCGGGAGATTCCCGAGAATTGTTCCAGAATAAGCGGAAAATGCCATAACTCACCACCCATTCCTGTTGCGGTAGACAAGCGGGTTGAAGCGTTTCTCTCTGCTCATGATCTCCGCGACCTGTTCTCTGTAAAGGTTGAGGTAATACTCTGATTTTGTCGGCTCGTCGTCTACCCACACATAGCTTGCCACGAGGTTGACGAGGATAGAACACATATCGGGATCGAGATCAAGTTCCGTTGTCTCAATATCCATCGAGCTGTCGATGGCCTTGATCTTGCGGTAGTAGTAGACGTCATAAACTCCTTTTAAGGACGCAGGGACGAGAAGCGTACTGACGTTTTCCACGAAGTAGTCCTCGTCAAGTACGAATTTCCCGCCCCTTTTTGCGTCCGAGATCGGAGGACACACGAACGAATCAAAATCGTCCGTGAGACTGGCTAAATCATAGGCGCTATACTTCCCATAGACGGGAATATCCGCCTCGTCGTTCGAAATGAGACTGCCGTAGAGCGCCACATTCCGAACATAGTAGATGAAATCTCCGTCAAATTTCAGCCGCACAAGCCCCAAATAGGGCTCGCCGCTGTGGCGGATAAAGCCCCTGTATGCTGTAAACCGACCGTGGTCTGCCGTGAGATCGACCGTGCCGATCACTTCCCAGCTCTCGCCCGAATCGGTAGATTTTTCGATATTGACGACGCCGTTTCCGTTACACTCGAAGTAATAGCTCCGCGCTTTATCGCAGGTGAAAATGAGCGCTTCCTCGTCCTTGCACATGGGCTCGAAGTATTCTTTTCCCAACCTGTTTGTGAGCGGAAAATGATTCAGCTTGAAGATTGCCATTTTCGGGCGCACGCGGTTGACCTGTATGATCGCCCTGTTTACGAGCGCAAAAAAACCATCCTCGTAATCTTCGAGGGACGTCTCAAAGCCGAGCTGTGCCACGGAATCGTAAAGCTCTTTGATAGTCACTTTTCGCCCTCCAAAGACGATAGGGCGTGCCAAACGGCACGCCCTGCCGCCACGAATCAGAACTTTTGCGGCGCTGTTTTGTATGACGCCGCACCGCCGCTTTAAGCGGACAGCTTGGTTGCTCCATCGACGCTCGCACTGTCCACGGCGAGGAGGATATGCTTCCACGTCGTGAAGCCGATACCGAAACGGCAGTAGCCGTTCCAGACGAAGTTGCGGGTGCGTTCGTCGATATAGTTTCGGATATCGAGATCGACGCGGTTGTAGAACATGGAGCCGAGGAGATTTTTGTTTGCCTCGGAACTCATGAGCATAAACCTGTCGTCCGCGGTCTCCCACCCCGAGAGAATGACAATCGTCCAATTCCCGTATTGGGTATTGATGTCGTTGTAGTTGGTACCCGTAGTTCTCTCGGAGCCGACAACCTGCTTGACAATTCTTTCGAGGTCAGGACGGTTGCACGGCAAAATGATGGTGTCGGGGACATACTCCATCGTCTCGCCGTTTTCGTCTTTGAAGTTGCGCATTTTGTTTGCGAGAACACCCAGCCAGCGCTCGAACTCGTCCGTGCCTCCACAGATTCCCTCGCCATAGAAGTAGTTGCTCTGCGAGAGCTTCTTGAACTCCTCCTTAACGTACTTGTGCCCATTGTGGAACAGAGGCAAGCCGTCTCCAACGGTGAGATCGACGAGCGCCTTGTTGAATTTGCCCGCGGTGCTGGTTCCGTGCGCAAGAGCCCACGCCGCGAGCTTGGTGCGCGTCTTGTAGTACGCACGGACGAAGCCGCGAGGTTTCGCTTTCATCTCTGTTCCGATCCCCATCTTCGCATCGTCCACCATCTCTTTTGTGATGGTAAACTCTTTCATGAACTGAATGTGTTCGATGGTCTTTTTGTGCCCGAACTGCACGGTGTCGTTCTCGGCGCCCTCGCCCTCCTTTGCCGCCATAAAGGTGTCAAAGTCAGTCTGCCCCATCACGGTCTCGGCGTATCTGCGCGAGCGCTCGACGTTGTAGAGAACGTCAAGCAGAGTCTTTTTCTTTTCGAGGGCGTTCGATTCGTTGGTGATGAGCGCCTTAATGGGGTGTTCGAATTTCCCGTATGCGGGATCGTTCTTGCCCGAAAGTTTGGAATATACGATAGGCATTGTCTTATTCCTCCTTACTCAAAGATCACGACGACCTTATCTCCCGTCGCGGCTGCGGCGTTGGTGTCGACTATGGTCGCCACACCGCCTTTGGTGGTATCCGTAACGCCCAGAGCATCGGTATCGAGCGTGACTTTGGAACCTACGGCAGGCACTTCGCTCGATACGTTGATGGGCGCTTCAAAACGCATTGCCTTGTCGATGAGGAAGCAGGGCAGAGACTCTGCGTTCTCCGCGGGCGCTGCGTAGGTTTTGGCTCCAATATACATGGGTTTTTCGGTAGCTCCCGCTTTGGTGAGCTTACCGTCCGAAAGTTTGAGCGCCTCCCCCTCGGTGTAGCTCTCTCCCTCCTTTACGGGGAGAAAATCGGGCTCGGGGACGTTCATTCTCCCGTTGATGATTTTTCTCAAATCAAACATAGTGAATGCTTCTCCTTCTTTCTTGATATTTTTTTACATGGTTTCCCTGTAAAGTTTCCGAATTTCCTTGTCCGACATGTCGGGGAAAATCTCTCTCCACTCTTTCAGGGTTGCTTCGGGCATTGCCACCGTCTCATCGGTAGCCCCTTTCGGAACAGCGGACTTGATATGCCCTTTATTGTCCGCCGCCTTTTTCTGCGCCGCGTTCTTCGTCGCCGTGAGTACTTCATCGCCGTTTACGGCGAGGTATGCTTCCTTTGCTCCTATCCCCGCGTCGCGCAGTCTGCCGAACTTGGCGAAATCGTCAAAGCTCTTGAAACAGTCCCGAATATGCCCCTTTTCGAGTACGTCAGGGAACGATTTTTTGAGTTCAGAAAGGTCGCTTGCCGCAAGCGCTTCGAATTTCTGGCGTCTTGCCTGCTCTCTCGCGGTTGCGATCTCGGTCTCCTCGCGGGCTTTTTGACGGTATTCTTCGAGGGGAACTCCCTCCGCTTCGGCCGCTGCCTTTTCCAGCGCCTCAATGGTACTCCCGCCATCGACCTTGATCCCGAGCGCTTCAAGCGTCTTTTTGACCTGCGCTTCAAGCGCAACGCGCTTTGCCATCTCTGCCGCAAGTGCCTCGTCGGGCTTTTCGCCTGTTTCCTCGGTCGCGGCTTCCTCGGGCTTCTTCTCGTCCGTTTTTGGCTCCTCTTTCTTGCCCTCGGCTTCCTCGCCTTCATCTTTTTCGTCGTCGGATTCGCCCAGCTCGTCGTCCTCGGCGTCGGAATCTTCTCCCTCTCCCTCGTCGTCCCCGTCTGCTTCCGCGGCTTTATCGAAAAGCGAATCGATGTCCTCGTCAGAGCTGCCGTCAAGGTCAAAGCTCTCGTCGTTATCGGTATCGTCCTCGATGATCTCTTCGGGATCGGTGGAAATTTCTCTTTCTTCGTCTTTTCCAGCCATTTATTTGTCCTCCTTGTTTTTTGGCTTACTTTCTCTTGCCGTTGCGCAGATCGTTGCCCTTCGTAACGTCCGCTTTCGGCTGATCGGTGACGGGTCTCGGCGCCTTGATAACACCGCCCTTATTCGTGGCATAGGGATTACCTTTGCTCGGTGCGTTCTTGCTCATGCTGGGACAGCCTCCTTTTAGATTTTTATAGAAAATGAGCCCCTGATCCTCGCTGGTGAAGATCGGGGGCTCAAATCTCTCGGATATTGGCACAAAATGTATATTCGGTTGTGTTGCGCCGCTTTAATTCGCAGTGATGGAATAGACGCGGCCGCAGAACTTGCACATAACAGTTATTCCGTCGCACTTGCACCCGTCGGTGAAGCCGACAGCGTGGATCGTCTTTTTGCAATGCGGACACATCGCTTTGACGATCTTGGTGGTTTTCGGTATCTCTTTGAGCTGAATAGACATTGTCGCTCCTTGATTGCGATTTTGAGGAGTTACACCCGTTTTACTCGTACTTATCCACTCCTCGAAGTTTTTCCAAAACCGCTGATGGGTTCGCCGCTTTTATTTTGTGAATTAGGGACGCGGCGCTTTGGGTTTGGTTGCGGGAGACGGGATCGAACCGCCGACTTGTCGGGTATGAGCCGACCGTGCTACCTCTGCACTATCCCGCTATGGAGCGGGGCGTAGACCGCCGCCTTGCCACGGGAGAAGGCATTTTGCGGCACTTTTCGCCTCGCAGGAATAATTATAGCATACATTTTACTCAGAATTGTATCCCTAAACTCCTACCAGCCGATTTTTTTATACGCGCCCCTTATCCCTTGCAAAAAAACAAGTAATATGCTATGATACTCATGAAATAAGTGGAGGTGAATATGTATATAACATTGAGCATTGCCTTTATAATTACCGTTGTCATCACATTCGCCGCATTTTACAGGCAAAAAAGCAAAGAGGCGGACGATTTAAGGACACAGCTCTATGAGCAAAGAAAAACTCATGATGTCAACGATGCGGAAAAATACGAGAGACTTCAAGCGGAGAAAAAGCGCAGAGACTTGGTAGAGATATACCTCGTCACGGACAACTCTCCCGAGGACTGCGAGAAGATATATACGTCCCTGTGCGAGAGCGGTAACTACTGCGCTTTTTTTGAGGCAAAAACAAAGGCGGAAAAATTGCACGTGCTACAACAGAAAAATGAAGCATAGCGGCCACCATGATGGTAGCCGCCTTTTCTTTATGCCGCCGTTATGTATACCCTACCGTTTTTCACAGTCAAGCCGCACATTTCAGCGAGCGCCGTCTTTTCCTCCCGCGAGAGTTTCCTCTGCGTTACGTACTGTGCGAGCAAGCGCTGTATTGCTTGCGCCGTCATGCCCTTATACTCCCCGTCCCCTATCTTATATCCGAGGTAGTAGAGCAAAAGAAGCCGTTCCGCGTCGGTCATTGACTGCGCCTGCAAATAGCTAATGACTTTCTTCTTTCGGGAGCCTTGCACTGTCGTTCCATTGATTTTTTCGGAGGTCAATTCCGATGCCGCGGCAACGGCGGGTGCTGTCTTGGTTATTCCGATTGCCTTTGAAACGATCGTAAACTCGCTATCAACCGGAACGCCAAAGAGTCCCGCGAGAGCTTCTTCGTAGCAACTATCGTAGGTTTTCTTTATCGCCTTTGCCTGCGCCGCCTCCGAAAGGTTTTTGAATGTCCTCGACGAAACGATTTTGCCGACCTCTGCGCTCGCCGTTTCTTGGGCGGCGGTGATGGTTTCTCGCTCTTTTGCGGAAATCGTGCGCTCCTCTCCGTTGAATGTAATTGTGTCGCCCACGGTGCGAGGGAGAACGTCGTAACCCTTTTCGTAGAGGTCGATCATTTTCTCCCGCGCCGTATCGGAAATCCCGCTTGCGCCGCGTTCGTCGAGGAGCAATGACATGATCGTGTCCGCTAGCTTCGCATCGCCCTTTTCGAGCGCCGCCTTAATGTCGCTGCTGTATCGTGCGTTGTAGAACAAAGAATTGTACTTGTAGGCGGCGGCAGGATCGAAGCGCTTTATAAGCCCGCTTATCATGTTGTTTATGTTCCTGAAAGGCAAGCCCGTGAGCTGTCCGATGGCATAGAGCGAATTTCGGAGCGCTTTCATGTAGTCCGACGTCTCCGTAACCTCTCCGCCCGCCGCCTTTGTTGCGAGATCGAAAAGCTCCTGCGAGGCAGACAATATGCTGTTTACGGTCTCATACGCAAAGTTGTTGAACTCGTAATCGTTGGCAAAGTAGTTGTATATGTCCTTGACGACGGGGAACATTCCGATTGACGTACTCACGAAATCGTTGAAATAGTCCTGCATGAAGCCGATTTCGTTGCCGTCCTTGTCTTTTCTGTCCTTGTCGTAAAGCCATTTGAAGAACTGCCCCACAAGGCAATACATGAGGTTTGCAATCGTGATGGACCCGAGGGTACGGCGGAGTTGCTTAGTCGCCTGTTTATACCGCGCCTGCATGTCCGCATCTGCATTTCCTGACTTTATCGCCTGCCGCAAGGCACGATATTCTCCGATCGATTCCACGAAGCGTGAAAGCTGTTTGAGCGGCACAGACGTGAACATAGTAAAGCTGCGCACAATGTCGCTGTCCGACCGCATGAGTTCCGAGCGCTCCGTGTTGGTGTAGTTGGGCTGCGTAAGGCGAATGACGTCCTCCAAAAGCACGCCCGCCTTTTCCATGTTTTCCTGTGTGCCGACCTTTGCGCCGCCGTTCCTCTCGATCTGAACTTGGCAGGCGTTCCAAAGTTTCCCGATGGTCGCCCTATCCGTCCATTGAATTGGCTTTGTGAGAACGTCTCCGACCTTGCCGACCTTATCCACGACGCCCTCTGCGCGTACAATTCCGCGCTCGTAATTCCTCACGCGGGCATACGGGCAATACTTATCCATTGCTTCCCAATTCGTCCTCATGACCGCGCCGCGTGTCATGGAGGCGACGTCGAGATATATTCCCGCCGTCGGGTAGGACGTAACCTGCGAGACAATGACTTTCAAATTTGCGCCGAGTTGGTATTTTGCATAAGCGCCGCGTAACTTTTCGATCATGGAATTGCTCGTTGCCGTCCCTTGTATGTCCTTAAAGAGCTTGGAGAGGTAGTCATCCGTCCTGCCCCATATCTGCTCGTTCAGGGTGTTTCTCATACTTACCGCGTTTGTCTTGGTGCCGATATTCTTTGAGTATATCTGGCTGAAATTTTTAAGCGGAACGGTGAGTTCGGCATAGGTCGAAAGCTGTTTTGCGTGGCGGGTCACGACGTCGTAAACGCCCGTTATAAAGAGCTTGTTTTTCGCGCCAGTCTTGACGTCCTTATTGAACGAGAAATTGTAGACGTTAGCCCAATCTGCCATGATGGAGCGGGCGTCAGTGATATTCCTCGCAATCGTCCCCTTGTCGCGCTTGATAGGGAAGTAGAAATCGTCGGAGGCGTTCGTGTAGCCCAATATCTGCATATCCGCTTTCGTTTTGAGCTGTTTGCTCTGCACGTTGAAGAAGTCCTCGACGATGGCAATAAACTCCTTGTCCTCCGCTGTAAACTGCTTTTCGAGCGCGGCAATGTCGTTCTCTGTTATGCGAGCGCTCTTTTTTGCACCATTTTGGTCTATATAACCGAAACCAGCCTCGTACAACCCCGCCTGCGCTTGCTCACGCTTTGAAAGCTCGTACAGCGAGATTGCCTGCCCGACGGTAAGATCGGTACCTGTGACCGTGATATAAGCCGAGGAAAGGCGCTTTTTGTACTGCTTATGCTCGGCGAGGAAGCTGTCGAAATTCGTCATGAGTTCGATATAGCGGAGGCCCGCCGCCGTCTCTCCGTCCGTGATGGCTTTGTATGCCCGCGTAAGCACGCCACGCGGATCGTAGTTTTCAAGCGAGCGAATGACCACGCGGGGTTCGGTGATTTTATTCATGACGGCGTAAAGTGTGTTGAAAATGCCCCTGTCCGTGTGGCTTTTGCTTCTCAGCAAAATCTCGTTCCCCTGCGTGGCAAGCTCGGTTACGCTGACCTTTTTCCCCTCCATGATGATTTGGTCGTAGTTGTCGAAGAGGTGCTTTGCGGAGAGCATGATGACCTGTGCCGCCTGCAATTCCTCGGTGGAAAGCGGCTTTGCGCTTCCCTCGTTCTGCTTGATGAAAGCAAGGGCGTCAAGGACGTTCTCGTCGATATAGGACAGGTTTGGATCGGCATCGTAGAGTAACGGATTGCTCGTGTTGTAGAAATTCCCATAGTCGAGGAGTATCTGCCGCGCTCCTGCTTTGCGGAGATCGGAGCGGTACTTCATTCTGCCGAGATTTTTCAGCCATACCGTAAGCTCGGGCGCGGAGAAAACGTCTGCTCCGACGTATTTGCGCTTGGTCGCAATATCTTTCAAATACTGCGCCGTGTCTATGATACTGTTCGTGAGCTTATTTGCCTTTTTGAGATCACCAATGCGCTTTTGATATTTTTCAAAAAGTTCTTGCTTCCATGCCGTGTTTTGCTGTGCCATTCTCGCACGTTCCCGTGCAAGTGCGGAGGAGCTTCCTTTCGTACGGAATGAAACCATGATATCGTCCTCGATCGAATTTCGAATCTCGTCAAGTTCTTTATCGCTCATAACCTCTGCGAGAGATCTTTTCCTTGCCTCGTCGACGCGGGCGCGCGCTTCATGGTACAGGTCAAGTATTTCAAAGAATTGGTCTGCCGCGTTCGTTGCGTCGAGACGGATTCCGTAGCTTTCCAGCTCTTGCGCTGCGACATCGGGTGCGATGCCCCCCACTTTTGCGCCCCACACAAGGTTGATCGTGTTTTTACGGTCATATTTGTGCAGAATATCATCTTTTATCCCGCTAAGGTCAATTCTGTGCATGAGGCCTCGTAAAGCAGATAAAGTCGTCATGGCTTCCGAAGCCTGCTCTTCGGCATAAATGTCGGTCATGTAGGTGTTTTCGATGATATAATCGGCAATGTCGATTGCGGTCCCGAGGCGGTGGCTTCTCTCCGTCTCTCCCGCTTTCGGTGCTTCATTCAGATGCTCGAAAAGCATGTCGACGACCTTTGCCTTACCGCGCAAGTTCCCGTATTTTTCATCGAAACCAAGCCGATCTGCAATGACATCATCTATTATCTGCTGCGCATCGCCGCGGGAGAACACTCTGCTCCGCGTATGATTTGCCACAATTTTTTTCCATTGTGCGTCGGAAAGGCGTCTTTCCGTGTCTCTTTCTTCCGAGAGCGCAAACCTTATGCCGTCCAATCTCTTAATAATGGCGGTTCTCTCGTCTGTGTTGTTGTCAAAACTCCTGTCGTAAAGCGTAAACGGAACGTTATTCTCTCTCAACGCCTGCAAAAGTTTCTGATTCGGCGTTCTTGACGGAATAAGCACCTGCTTTATCTCGCTGAGCGCAACCGCCCTGCGAGGTTTCGCCTCGAACATATCCGTCTCCATTGAGCCGACAGCGTTAAACAAGGCGCTTATCTTCTGTGCCGTTTCGGCGTTGAAATTATAAATGCCCTTATACTCTTTTTGCAGGTATGACAAAATCGACATCGGCGAGGTGCGCTTTGACCGTGCCAATTCGAGCAGAACTTCCTCCGCACCCGTTGACAACTCAATGGTCGTCCTACCCGCCATAGAGTCTACTATCTCGGTTATTGCCTTTTCATACTCATTGCGGGCAGCGGCAATTTCTTTCTGATTCTTTGCAGACAACAGGCTTTCTGCTTGCCTTATATCCTCAATGGACGAGAAGTTTTTAGCAAGTGCGGCAGCCAGAGTGTCTGTGCTGGCGTATGAGTCTACACCACCCTGCGGAGTGGTGGTACGCATAACCTTTACGATGTTTTCCAGCGTGTAGTCGTAGTGCGTCTCCTCAAAGGAGCGACGCTGCCCCGCCCTATTGAAAGCGTCAGCATTATTCCTAACGCCTTTACGCTCCGTTATGCCGTCAAACAGCTTGTCGAGCCACTCATTATACGCCTTTCTTCTCGTGTCGGTCTCGCTGTCGATTATACTATTGAGGTCGGCTCCCTTTTCGGTGATGTTTTCTCCCAAAACTCCCGTATCTCTCAAAAACGCATATTGCATTGCGAACTTATCACCATATTGGTAGGCGATTTGTCCGTCCCAACCGTTAAGGTAGTCCTGCATTGCGTCCGCATCGAGGCGCACAGTGCTACTGCCGCAGAGGGTTTCATACTCCGTGATGTAGGAGGAAATCCTATTTGAAATCTCTTGCGCCTTTTCTGTGTTCAATTTATACTCTGCTCTGGGTACAGTCGGTGTCCAAGCGTCCCGCTCATACACGCGGTTTTCAAGATTTTCTGGATCTATCGTTTCACGCCCAAATACAATGGTTATATCGCCAAAGTCCGTAAACGGAATATCTGCCTTTGTAATGGCAATCGAGGGCATAGGAAAGCCACCGAGTTTCAAAACCTTTAACAGGTTTTGCTCGGAAAGGTTGTGCAAGGCAACAAGGTCGCCCTCCTCCTGCACGTCGACCACCACGTTTTCGCCGCCGATGGAAAGTGCAAAGCGTTTATTTTCGCTTTTTCTGTTCGAATCGGTTGACTTTTCCGAATTTTGTGCTATACTATTAGTAGACGCACTGCTAATCGGGCGCAGACTTTTGGTCGAACTCGGGAGTTGGTTTGAGCCAACCGGTGCGTCTTTTTTTATGTTCTTAAACTGGTTTATATCATAAATCTGGTAAAAATTCCCGCCTCGCGTTAAACCGATATTCAGAACGCACGAATACATCTCTCTTCCGATTTCTACTCTCGCGGAGTAATAATCGAAGCGGGCGAACTTTTTATGCTCTGCGTACTCGACGGTTGCCGTGTGTTCCGCGACAGAAAAAAGTTTATTGAGTTCCAAAGCTGTTTGCTGTTTTGGCAAAAACGACGATTCGGATATTTTTGCCGAGCCTGTCCCCGTTACATATACCACGCGCCCGTCCCGCATTGTAAATTGAATGTTTCTGAATGTGCGATTGATATATTCCTGTACAAATTTTCTGTGTTCTACCCCTTTTAACGATGATAAAGTTCGTTGTGCCTCTGTACTCAAGTCGATGGAAAGATATTGCCCGTCACCGTCGCTCTTGACAAAACTTCTGTCGGAATTATAATCGATTGTCGAAAGAGCATGTCTGACGGTTTCTCCCGAAGCATGGTCGGCGACATATTTCTTTTTTCCTTGTCGCTCGGCAGAGACGATGTTTCCGCTGGCATTTTTGACCATGCGGATCTCACTGACATCGTAAAGGACCCGTCCGCCGCCCTCAACGTGTCCCACGGTTACGTTTGCCTCAAATGTGCGATCTCCCGCCTTGAACTCGATAACACCTTTTGAATACTGTGATATGGCTCCGTCGACACCCGTCACATTTAGCCCACGCTTGATAATTTCGCGGCACGCCTCCAAAGTCTTTTGGTTTACCTTTGAGTATTCTTTGTCCGCACGCGAGAATGTCTCCTTTAAGTCCGTGTTGGCGGCATTCTGTTGCATTTCAAAGATAAAATCGCCAACGGTCGCTTCGTTCGTGATCGTACCCTCGCTGGCGTTAGAGAACGCATTGCTTTTCGAGAACTTTTCGAAGAGTTTGCTATACTGCGCAAAAAGGCGCTTTGCGGCACCCGAGAGCCCCGCGTCCGAGGCGTAATCTGCCCGCGCACCTTTGAAAAAGCCCAGGATCTTTTGCTTGAGCGTGGGCTTCTTTGCTACAAGCCTTTCAAGAATGTTCTGATTGACGAGTGTCTCCTCGGCGAAATGTGCGTTGATCTCATCGGAGACTTCGACCGCACTGCCGCGGTTCACCTTCGCGTATCTCTTGCGGATATTCTCTTTTTCTTCGGCGCTCATGCTTTCCACACCATCGGCGACCGTGATAATGTCTCCTTTTACGTAAATGGCGTGTGTAAGCTCGTGAATGAGTATTTTTTCCCCGCTTCTTCCTTTTGCCTCGGGGTTGATGATAATTCGGTTGCCTTTGAAGTTGATTGCTCCGTCCGCATAGGTACCGTCCTCTTTGACAAAGCAAAGCTCTTTGTTGAACACGATATTGAGTCCGGAGTGCGCGGACACCCTCGCGCATGACAGCACGAAAGACTCCTCGACGCCCGCCGCCCTGCCTTGGCGAATGATACTGCGGATCATGCTCTGATTAGCGGCACCGAGTTTATTGTAGCCCTCGACGTTCTGCCGAGCGTATGCGTCGATCTCCCGCGCCTCCGAACCCATTGCCTCGCGCACCGTCTCCCCTGCTGCTTCCTCCGTCGCCGGTTGCGCGTTTACGCGCTCCTGTGAGCGCTCCTGCGCCGCCTGCACCGTCTCTGTGGGGTTGGTCGGGTTGCTCGCCGACTGCTCCGTTGCGGGCTGTGTAGCCGCTTTTTGCGCCTCTTTCGTTTGCATTTCCGAGACAAGCGCACCAAGCTCCGTTTGCGTGAGATTTTTCGTGAGGCGCCCGCTTGTGTAGTCATAGACGCGGTAGTTGTCCCCGCGTCGTTCGACGGCGATCTGATTGTCTCCGAGGCTGTATCTGGCCGCCGCACCATCCTCCAAGACGACGGCCTCGGGGAGATTTTGCGTTGTCTCAGGAGCGATGGACTCAGCCTGTTGCAGGTCTGCCCTCTCCGTCATGTACTGCGCGGAGCCGCCGTCCTGCTCAAACTCAATGATTTTTTCACGAAGCTGATCGGCAGTAATGGTGTTCCAATCTTCGATCCCGAGCCGCTGTGCGACCGCTTCCCGCTGTTTCAAACCCTCCTCGGTTTCCGTTGCTTCGAGGAACCTGTTTATATCGACCTGCGAAGCAAGCGCCTGCCCACGCAGAGTGGCGTCGGAGAATTTCTTTGCGTCGATCAAGAGCTTATTCGTTGCATCAAGCACGGCGATGGTGCGCAAAACCGAATTTGTTCTCAATGCCTTCCCGAATGACTTCTTAAAGGCCTTTTCCCCATGCTCGGTATCTATCCCCTCACGAATTTGATCTGCTGTTACGACGATGGCTTTCCGCTCGGCGTCCGTGTAGCCGAACTCCGTCATGCGCTGTGCGATCACATCCGCGTTTGCATAGATGTTTCGCGCACTGCTTTGAATGGTGGGTTCAAAAACTGCCGCCGTGTTTGCGATGTCGAGGAGCCCGAGTAAATGCTTCTGACGGACAGTTTCGACGTTCCCGTTGGTCTTTTTCAAACTCTCTTGAAGCTTTGTATATGTATCGGAGACGGACTGAAAAGACTCTAAATCGGTATGATTTTCTGCCTCATACGACGTGATATTTTGCGCGTTTTGAAGTATCTCGCCCACGCGACCGTTCGTAACGGCTTTCGAGCCGTTATGGAGAACACGCGCATTGGAATATGCGGAGCCACCCGCCGACATAAGAAGCCCACTCATGCCGCCGACAAAGCCCGCGTATGCGAGTTCTCCGAGCGTTGCGTTCTCTGCCGTGGGATCGTAAGTCCAGCGCTTGAAAACCGGATCAGCAAACTCTCCGACCACTTCCTCGAAGCCCTCGCTCAAAAAGCTCTTCGCAAGTGTCTTTCCGAACGTTTGACGGGCGGCGGTCGCCGCGACATCCCCCGTCATGGAACGAATACCCTTTGATAGCTGCCCGCCTACACCACCGAGAACAAAGTCTGAGAATGTCTCAACGGTACCCTCTGTAAGCCCGACGAGAGCGCCGTATCCGAACTCCTTGCCACCCAGCTCCCCCGTCTGTCGGTATGCCTCTTTCGTGGCGTTGCCCGCTGCGGAAAGTCCCGCCGTGAGAAATGTAGCGCCGCCGACTAAACATTTTGCCACAATCGCAGGGAGCGCCGTTCCACCCGTGGCAAGCGTGATACCCCCTATTGCGACAAGCGACGGAATCGAATTTCCGATGCCCTGCGTAATATCTCCGACGGTTTTCCAAACCGAATCGGGGTTAAACCACTCGTCTGCATGATCATAGTTTACCCAATCATTTGCAAATTGCTCCTCCGCCCAATCGTCTGCGCCAAAGAGCTTTGCCAATCCGCCTGCGGTGTAGTCCCATATACCCTCAACAGCGCCAACAAGGCCTAAACCGATTTTTTCAAGAGAATACCCTATACCGCCGAGGACGCCTCCGCGATTTTTGTCATTTTCCTTTGCCAACTGCTCCGCCTCATACGTCTTTTGCCGTTCGTACCGAATGCGGGACAGCTCGTTTTGCGAGAGGAAAGATAAAGCCATTTTCGAGAACTCCTTTTATCCGAAAAACTTTTTGTAGAGCTTTTCCCAATCACCGCCGTAAGAATTATCTCTTTTCTCGACGATATAGATTTTTTGCCCTGTTTTGAAATAGATTTTGCCGTTATATCCGAACACTTGCCCGTCCTTAACGTCGCTTGCAATATCGTAGACGTTCTCGTCCAGACACTCCCCACCGCTTTGAATACGATAGATGGTGCCGCCCTCGTCCTTAATGGAGAAATTGTCCCCGTCTCTGTAATCGGTAGCCCCGAAGATCCACCAACCACCGTTGTTGTTGAACGATACGCCTTTTTGAATGGGAGTATAGAGCTTGTCATATACGGACTGAACGGCCTTTTTCGTCTCTTCGCTACACCACGAATTGCCGATGATGTTTTGAAGCATTTGCGTGGCGGCAGACTTCGGGATATAATCTGTCCCATCAAAGAACAACGATTCGCTCTTGTCGATTGCAGCGTTCCAAGCGGATTTGAGGTTGTTGTATTGCTCATCCGTAAGCGCCCCGTTTTTATACGATTCTTCCACGGCGCCCGTGTCAAACATACCGCCCACCGCGTTCGCCTCTCGAAGTTGAGTACTGTAAAAGTCGTAGCGCTGCTTTTGGAACGCCTCTTTTGCTGTTTCGTAGTCAGCATCGGAAAGCCCGAGCTGTTTAAGGCTTTCAAGATATTGCTCGGAAAGTGCAGAGCCGCTGGTTTCAATGGCGTCAAGCGCAGAAGCGAGCAAAGCCGAACTCTTCTCTTTCTCGGTTTTTGCTTGTGCGGCTGACTTTGTTGCAGAGAGAAGATTTTTCAAACTCGTTGCCTGCTGTTCCGACAAGCCATACTCCCGCGCGAAGTCGTCAATCGCCTCCGACGTATAGTTCGAGTTGGGATCGAGAACACCCTGCCAAAGGTCGGCATAGAGACTATCCCTTTGCTGAATTTTGCTCTCTTCTTTCTGACGTTGATACTGTTCTTCCTCGTAAGCTCTCTGATCCACAAGGCGCTGATCGTCGAGCGCTTTCTGAGCAAGCTGCTGATTGAACCCGTTGAGATAGTCCTGATAGGTACCCTCTGCCGCCTGATTTTGGTATGCCGCCTGTGCGTTCGCCTGCTGAACGTCGGAGCGCTTCTGCGCGTATGCCTGCGCGTTGAGGTAATCGCTATATCCGCCGCCACGCATGCCAGCAGCTGCCATCTGTTCTGCGTTGGCCCCGTAAGAAGCAAGATTTTGCATATAGGAGCTTTGCGCATCTACGACCGCTCTTTGCCGCGTCTGCTCTGCCTGCTTTTTCGTAGCTTCAAGCTGTGCTTGATAGCCCTTTTTCGCCTCCTCTATATATTGCTCGTATGTCATGGACTCGGAGTTCTCCGCTTCATTACTCGACGTCGGAGGTGTTGAGACGGAGGGTGGCGTCTGCTCGGCGTTGGCGCTGTTCCCTGCACTCGTAGAGGGCGTGTCTGTTCCTGCCGCGGCGCCTGTATTCTTTTGCGTTCCCGTCGAGGGAGAGGCGTTCTGCTGTTTCAGTTGGTCTTGCAACCTTTTGAGTGCGTCGTGTGTAACGTTTTCGACGGAACCCGAAAGCCCAGACTGTACGCCCGAGGAGGGCAGCTGCGGGTTCACATTTCCGTTGCCGCTACCGATTGTCGGGAACTTTTCGAGATTGCCCGTGTTTCCGCCCACAATGAAGCCCTCATTCGTAACGCCACCACGAGACGCACCGCCGACGGTGCCAGCGCCAACTTTGCCGGCGAAGTTGGAATCGAAGTATCTATCGAGGTTTTGCCCGTACAGCCCGCCTGTGAGGTTTTTCCCTGCGAGCGCGGAGCCTGCGAGAGAGGTTGCGGGGGTAAGCGAGCCGACTGGAGAGCTTCCCGCGCCGCTCCCGAGGAACGAGCCATAGAGCCCGCCCGTGAGACCGTTGCCATTGGCGGGAGACACCGTAAGAGAGCCGCCGCCCGCGAGAGAATTGCCGTCTCCGTAATATCTTTCGATATTTCCCGTATATTCGCCGCCCGTAAGTCCGACGGCAGACGGCTGTCCCACGGCGGCGGGAATACCGAGATTGCCTGCATAGGAAACGCCCGCGATCTCGGGCTTCTTGACGGTCGCTCCGTTCGATATAACGCTCACCGCGTTATTTCTTTTCGTTACGCTCATACTCCTTGACCTCCTTTAAGCGCGTTTAAGTACGAGATATATCCCTCTGCGCCCTGCGCCCTCTCGGTCGCTGCGAGCGCCTGTGTCCTTGCTTCATCGAGCTGTGCGTTCTTGGCGGCGAGCTGTGCTTCAAGCTGTTGTCTTTTCGCCTCGATGATGGCACGAATACGCTCCACCATGTCGCGTGCGTTCGGGTAATGGTATTTCTCCTGCTGTTGCCAATATATAAGGAGCGTTTCGAGTTCTTGCGGGTTGCCGTAACAGCCCGCCTGAAAATTTTTCAAATTCTCTTGCCACAGCGTCTCGCGGGAGAGTTCCACGTCGCCCGTGGAATCGTTGCCGAAAAGGTACTCATCGTTGTAGTAATATTCTCCGTTTTCGTCCCGCTCGATGAAGTCATACCGATTGAACGTCGCATTTTGCAACCGCCCCTGCGCGTCCGTATAGGTGACCGTCCTCGGCTCGTCGGCGTATGCGAGGTAGTATTGAAAGATGACCTCGTCGATCTCCGCATAGGCGGCATTCTTCATGCGGCGCTTGCTGTCGAGCCGTCCCGCCGCCTGATTGACCTGTATCTGCTTCGCCTTGCCGCTGGTAGCCGTCGTGTCCGCCTGTCCCTGATAGCTGTCCGTAATGCCGAGAATACGCTTTGCGTGCTGATACAGCCGCTCGGACTGCTCCATGTCTTGCTGAACGCTGACCTGTAAATCAATGCGTCCAAACAGCTTGTAGTTGCCCTGCCCTACCTTGATGACGTTCTCGTAGAGTCCGTTGTCGAACTGCCCCGCATATTCTTCGGGAGCCGTGGGATAGACACCCGCTTTCATGAGCTTTTCCATGATACGGCTCTCGACCTTATTGATCGCCTGCTGTTGCGGACGGACAAACTCGCAGTCGGACTGCCCAAAGAGACTTTCCTCCTGCGAGGTATTCTTACGAATGATGATGGGAAACTTCTTCGGAACGTAATACGGGAGCTTTGTGCGCTCCATCTTCGGCACCTGTACTTCTACCGTTGCGGGCAGAAGCACGCCGCCTATATGTTCCATTGCCACGCTTCCATCGGGCAGGAGTGCCTGACGCTTTGCGGACTCAGTAACGATCATGCCGTCTTTCATGACGGGAGAATTTGCGTAAAGATAGCTCCCGTCGGTGAGCTGTATGTCGTGATCCAGCTCCTCGTACTCGTCATTTCGAAGCTCTAAATCGGGGTGATCGCAGGTGCAAAGCTCTTTCCTCTTGCCACACTTCTTGCAGATATACCGCTTACGGGAGTAATAGTCCTCTATATCGGAGAGTTCAACGTCTCCCGAATAGATATACTGACACACTCTGTCGTTTGCGTCTTTGTAATAGCAAACGACGACGGTGGCGGTCTCGTCCTGCTCTCCGCCCTCGTCGCTCTCCGCCTCCTCCGCTACCTCGAAAGACACGCCGTATTTACGCACCAAGTCATCTTTGGTAGTCTCAAAGACGATGAAGCAATACTCCATGTCGTCGATCTCGTAAATATGCGGCTGTCCCACGAAGCGGTGAGGAGCCCAGCACGTTATTTTGACGTCTCCAACCTTGTTGTGTGTCTTGATGGATTCGTCCCACTCCACGAGCCACACGGAGCCGCCGTAGATGGGAGAAATGCGCTCGTCGAGGTCGTTCATCTTCTCGAACGGGAGACGATTGCGCTTGTTTTTTAAGAGCTGTTCGACGCTCTTTGCATTGCGCTCGTTCCTCTCGGAAAACACCTCGGGTACCACGGCTGTCGTCGGAAGATAGCTCGAAAATTGGCTCTCGATGAGTTCATAGGTAATATTCCTGCCCGTCTTTGCGGGTTCGTCGCCCCCGTCGATCTCCAAATCTCCCCTGTACTGTTTTCTCCATTTCTCGAAGTCCTGCAAAATGCCGTCCATCTGGCTCTTTGCCTCGTTGTAGAGGTCTTGAAAGAAATGGAGCTTGTCGTCCTTTTCTATGCGCATTATAAAGGCAAACCTCCTTTTCGTTTTATGATTGCGTTACGCTCTTCGGCGGTGCGGGCGTTCCTGTAATCTTCCAGCTCGTCTGGTCTATACTTGACGCGCTTTGTCGCCGCCGCAGGCGCAGGTCCCGTCCAATAGATGGCGAAGTATCGGAGCGCGTCGGGGCTGTGCGTGATCTCGTGCGGCTCCGTGGCGCAGTCCGTCGGCTTCTTCTCGTCCCGCATGAGTTCGGGCAAATACTTGATGAGCCACCTGCAATTTGAGAAGATGTGTAGCCGCGGAGAACCGTTCGCGTCGAGCTTCAATAGCTCCTTGATGGCAAGCCAGCCCGCCTCGCGGTCGTTGTTCGACGGCGCTATATCGAGTCCTGCCTCTCCGAAGATGATCGCCTTGCTCTTTCCTGTTTCCTGACTTCGGCTCCACATATCGGGCGGCGCAAGCGTGAGATAAATGCTCTCGTTCCTGTCCGTGAAGTCAAGTATCTTGCGGGCGGCGGTCGAGATGGGAAGATTGCTCTCGCAGAGCTCCTTGTAGACATAGCAATTCCTCATGCTGTCAACGGCTACCCAATAGCACGCAAGCATATCGAGACCATAATCGAATACCCGATAGCGGCGCCACTCCTGCGGAATCTTGAACGGCTCGCAGACGTGTCTCTCGCGCCTGAACTCGTCGAAGTATTGCCCCTCGAAGTAGTCCCAATCGCCGTCGAGGAGCCCTTTCTTCTCGCTCTCGGGCAGATTTTCAAGGCGGGAGATATACTCGGGGTCTTTCTGCATGAGAAAGAGGTTATCGAATACCTTGCTCGGAATGAATATCCGCCGCGAGATGATGGGAGCGCCGTCCTTGTCCCTGCCGACGATGACCTCATGCTCCTTGTTCCACTCCCCTATATCCACAAAGCGCTCTTTCACCCATACACGCCCGACGCCCGTGGGGTTGGTCGAGGACTTCATGTACTTTGGGAAGTCGTTCGCGCCACGCAGACGGGAGAGCATATAGGTGTAGGTGTACTCGGTAAAGTGTGTGAGCTCGTCGAAGCGGATCACGTCGTACTCGGCGGACTGATAGTTGTAGACGTCCGTCTCGTTCTGCAAATAGCCGCAGTCGATGAGGGAGCCGTTGTAGAAGCGAAAGGTGTGCGCCTGCTGATTGTAGACGTATCTTCCCCGGGGATAGACGGCGAGCATTGTACGCAGGATCGAGCGTTCCAGCTCGGGATAGGTCTTTCGGAAAATGATCTGCTTGCTCCCCGCGTATTTGAGCGCGTAGAGGAGCGCGTCTATCACTTGCCCATAGCTCTTGCCGCCGCCCGCCGCCCCGCCAAACAGCACTTCCGTCGCCGTCGTCGAAAGGAACTCCTCTTGCTTCTCCGTTACGGTGAGATCGAGAACATTCCCATCAACGGACGACATGGATATTGACCTCAAACGGCTTGTCGCCCGCGGCTTCGAGCGTCGCCTTGTCGCTCATGCCGTGATCGTTGACGAGCAGGAACTTCGTAAAGTTGCTGTCGTAGTCTTTCATTGCACCATGCGCTTTGGCGATGCCGAGCTGGATATTCTTTGCGAGCGCGTAAGCGTCCGCAAATCGGGGGTACTTCTCGCACCAATTAAGCAGGGTGTTCGGCACCACTCCGATGGAAGCGGCA
This sequence comes from uncultured Clostridia bacterium, assembly GCA_947631905.1. Lineage (GTDB taxonomy): Bacteria > Bacillota > Clostridia > Christensenellales > Borkfalkiaceae > Gallimonas. Next base: position 52,120 of record CANRND010000013.1, read on the forward strand.
AATAGTTCAAACGTCGGAAAACGAGGCGGGAGCACGATCTTCGGCGTCTCGCATTGAAGCGTTCCGTCCTTGTAATACTTCCTCTCATAGACGATCTCCCGCTCGGGGACGGCAAAGAAGTTGAGGAGAAGCTGACAATACTCCTCCCTATACTTCACGGAAGCCCTGTTTCCTTTCTGAAATCTGGTCTCCTTTCCGATGGTATTCCCTTTTTCAAACTGACCTTTATCGCTCATCTTGTTACTCCTCGTGAAAACAAAATGAACCCCACTCCACCTATCGGGAGCAGGGCTCTAACCTCTATGGGTTTTGGCACTATTGCCATTATAGCACAGAATTTACTCGAAATTGTGTCCCTTAAATACTGCTATCTCTACAAAATTCATCTTTCATCTTGATGAAGGAGAAAAGCACGAGAGAGCAGCCGATTATACGATATATAACTACTTTATTTATTCGTATGTATACACTCTGCATACACTCTCTATTTAAGTAATTACTATCCGCGTGCGCGTGCGCGGGGGCTCCTTTTGCCCACTGCTCCCACGGCCTCATATAAGCCGAAGGAGCCTTGCTATGTCGTAAATCGCCTTGCGTTTCCTGTTGTAGTACGCTCGGCGGGAGAACAGCGTCCCGATCTGACTTTTCTCGTAGCCCCTGTTCTCGGCTATATCCAGCAGAAAACTCTCTCGGCACACCTCCTCTATATCCGCGAGCGCTTCCTTGATCGCCGCATTCACGTCCATATAGGTTGCGAGCGTCCCCTCGGAAAACCTACCGTCTCGTATGGCAAGCTCCTTGCGCGAAAAATCGGCGCATTGTGCGCTCACAATCTTAACCACACCGCGCGGGATCTCGTATCTTTGAAATTGTTTTGGTCGCCCTGTCGGTCTGCCAGTTGATATATAGCCCATTGTAACCTCCTGTTTGCCCTCTAAAACGGAATGTCTCCGTCGTCGTCGAATGATTCAAGCGCGGGCTTCCTGCCGCCCCTGCCGCCGCCTCTGTCCGCTTTATCGCCTCTCCCGCGCTCGCCGCCGTAATAGTCCTCGGAGCCGCGCTTCTCTTTCGGGGTGAGAAATTCCACGTCCTGCACGATCACGTCCACAGCCGTGCGCTTCTGCCCTTGATTGTCCTCGTAGTTGCGAATCTGAATACTGCCGCTGACCGCGACCTTTGAGCCTTTCACGCAGTATTTCTCCACCGCCTCCGCCGTGCCATTCCACGCCGTGCACGAGAAGTAGTCCGTCTGCCTGTCGCCGTTGGCGTCCGTGTAGGAACGGTTGACCGCGATGGAGAAGTGGCAGACTTTCGTCCCGCTCCGCGTCTCCGAGCTCTCGGGGTCTCGCGTGAGGTTTCCGATTAAAAATACTTTGTTCATGCTCTATCTCTCCTGTACTGTAATACTTTCTTGGGTTTGTTGTTCTCTTTCACCGTCTGAACGCGCACGGTGTAGCCGTTCATGACGAGGATCGAAGCCACAGCCGTCTTGTCCGCGTCCGTCTTTATGTCGAGCTGATTCCAGCTCTCGCCTTTCACTTCTTCCATGTCAGTCGTTCCACAAAGCGAGGCGATTTGCCAGAATGGAGATATACTCCCGCATGAGCTCTCTCTGCCTGTAAAGCAATTCGAGATTTACGCGCTTCGCCGCCCGCTTGAAATTCTCGTCGTTCTCGTCCACGACGAACTTGTCCCTGTGGGGATCATAGCTCTTGCTTGTTTTCTCGACGCTCTCAATGAAAGCGCAGAGCTTTTCGTACTTGACGCGGAGATCGGCAAGCTCCCTCTCGACGCGCTGTTTCGGCGTGAGGTCTGCGGGGAGCGTCCCGTCGTAGACTGCCTTTTGCAGGGCATAGCCCTCCATCTTCCAGAGCTCGTCCTCGATCTTGCGCAGACAGATTTCCTTGCCAAGCGCCTCATCGTAGTTTGCCGCGTCCACGCAGCCGCTCGAAGCCGTGAACACAAAGCCGTTTTCGAGGCGCACTGTTACAAGCGTGCATTTCCCGAATACGGTCTCCGTCTTGATCTCCGCTTTCGCCAAGAGCTCATTGATTTGTTCCTGTGTTACTTTGTTCATAAAAAACCTCCGTTATTTTTTGCCCTCACGGGCGAATTTCCTGTGTGTCCTCTCCCCTGCACGCCCTGTCCTCGCTATCGAGCGGGAACAGCACGCAGAAAAAGAAAAGCGCTATCATGAATATCACGAACACCGCGATCCAAAACTTCCTCACGGCTCGCCCTCCTCGGTGTGCTCCTCATCTTCGAGCCGCGCTCGGAGCTGGGCGTTCTCCTTTGAGAGAAGCAAGCACGCCACCGCAAGCAAGCTCATGAGCGTTGTCATGACGAGCATTATCACTCGGTCGATGATCTTTCTCCTGTCGTTCATGTTCTCCTCCTATATCCAATCGACGTATGTCTGCCCCGTATAGTCTTTCTCCCACACAAACCATGCAAAAGCGACGCAACTCCCTCCGCTCTCCCGCATTTTATCAAAATTACCGTTCTTGGCACATAAAACGCGCTCGGAAAAGACGTGAATTTTGCACGGAGGCGCCTTTTTGAAAAGCTCCGCATACCGCGCTTTGCCCTCCAAAAATGTGAGCTTCAAAAACATAAAACAACGGCAGCCGTCAGGAAGCAATTCGAGCGCTTTCTGCACGAACTCTTTCGCGTACTTGTACGGCGGGTTGGTGAGAATGTCGTAGGCTCCCGAAAACGGCTTAGTCCTCTGCGCGAGGAAGTCAACGACGCGGTTCATCTGATCGTAGCCCCTGTCCTTTATGTCGGTGCTATACACCGCATAGCCCCTCGCCGCAAGCCGCTCAGAAAGGTGTCCGCCGCCACACGCGCACTCCCATATACGCTTGTTTGGACGTTCTACCATCAACAGCTTGTCGATTGCAATAGGATCGGTCGCATAGTAGTCATCGCGCTCCCGCTCCTCGTCCGTGTGATTGCTTGCACCGATAATACGAAACATTGCTTTACTCATAGCTTTTGTCCTCTTCCACGCGGATGGTGATCGTCTTTTTGTCGCCCGCAAT
>CANRND010000014.1 GCA_947631905.1 uncultured Clostridia bacterium
ACTTGCATGTGTTAAGCACGCCGCCAGCGTTCATCCTGAGCCAGAATCAAACTCTTAAGTTTAATTGTTTAAAGCCGGTGCGGGCTAAACCGCACCGACGGCTCTAACTTGAATAAATTCTCGTTATCTTTTTGCTGACTTTGTTTTGAGTACTATTGTCTGCTCAAAAAATTGACAGAAACTGCTTTTTGTGTTACAAAAAATCGTTTCTTTCTTATTCTATTTTTAATCTGCGTAAAACCGAACGACAGTTCGGCGCTGCGCCCTTTCAAGAGCTTAGCCTATCAATTATAACATAGACTTATGGATCAGTCAAGCGATTTCGACAACTTTTTTCAGGAAAAACTTGGTTTTTTCTTACCGTTGCCTGTTTTTGACGTTCTCCTTTCGGACAGCTTGTTCATTCTATCACACCCAAAAAAAGAAGTCAACTGTTTTTCGCAAGTTTTTTTGTCTTTTTCGGAAAAATTTTTTGTTTTTTTGGTTTGCGATTTTTGACCACAAGATGTTGTATTTTCGTCCCCATTATGCTACAATGAAAGAAAACTTATACATGGAAATTTTCGGAATGAGACAAATTTTTCAGACGGTTTTTTGTGTTTTATCGGTACTGAGCGTGGCGGCCGTGTTGCTTGTTGGCATTTTATGCGGCTGGCTGTACGCGCTCATCGCCGTTGCGGCGGCGATCCTCTTTGCCTGCCTCATGTTCTGGTGCAAGAACGGAAACCCTTTCCGCAAGCCGCCCGAAGAGCCGCATGCCGATTATATGAACACGGACGAGGAGAACGACCGCCTGAATAAAAAGCAGTGAACGGGTCAAGACGGCCGCGCCGCGCTTAAAATAGCGCGGCGCGGCCTTTTCTTCTATTCCTATTTATATATAGTAGTTATAGTTTTTCCGCCACAGAAATGCGGAACGTCTGCCCGTTGCGGAATTTGACGACGAGCGCGGACGGCTCTTCTTCCACCTCCGCGTCGAACACCTCGTCCGAAAAGATTCTGAGATCGCGCAAAATATCCTCTTCCCTAAGCAGATATACCCGCTCGTCTACGGGGGAGATCGTAAGCCCCGCACTCTCATCTTCCAGCCGCCGCAATACTTCCCGCATTACCGCTTCCACTTTTCCGTCGTTTGCCATTTTTTCTTCCTCCTTACTTAAAATAAAAGCGCGTACCCCGAAAGGAGACGCGCTCCATCGGCGGTATTGTCTGCGACAACAATAGAAAGATGCTCAAATAACACACCGTATTTTACCACGTGGAATTATTCGACCGCTCAATGGCAAGAATATATAATTCCACAATTTAGGAAAAATATTCTATTGTTGTCGCATGATTATTGTAACAAAAATGACGGAACTTGTCAAGCGCTTCTGCGGGAAATGTCATTTAATTGTCATTTCGACCGAAGCGAAGCGGAGTGGAGAAATCTCAACAATATTAAAATAAGGTAGAGATTTCTCGACAAGCTCGAAATGACATTTTGGAACTTCGCGCGGGGCGCCTCCGCTCAACATGACGTATTTGGGAAAAGGCGCCAAGGGGTTTTATTGTCATTTCGACCCGCACTTTTCCTCTTATTGTCATTTCGACCGCCCGCATGTTCTATTTTGTCGAAGGGCGGCACGAGCCGCAGGCGAAGTACCGAAGCGAACGAAGTGAGCGGAGTGGAGAAATCTCAACAATATTAAAATAAGGTAGAGATGTCTCCACTTCGGTCGACATGACACTTTTGGAACGGCGCGCGGGGCGACTGCGCTCGGGATGACATTTTGGAAAGCCCTCTCCGTGGGAGAGGGGTAGGGGTGTGGGGCGTGTTCTAAATAATGCCCACCCCCTTAATCCCCCTCCAATGGAGGGGGATTAAGGGGGTGGGCCGCCGATCGTAAATCAAATGCGGAATGTGCTGTCGAGATGAAGCGCCATGCCGCTCGTTCTGCCGAGCGCCGTAACGGTGAGGCCCGCCGCGTTCTGCCCCTCGTGCCACGCGGGCATTACCACGCCGAGATATTCCTCGCCGTCGATGATCACCGAGATGTAGCGGCTTCCGTACATGCGCCATTCCCCCTCGTAGCCGCCTTTCACCGTGCCGTCCGCATGCAGCTCCACCCGCTTCGCCGCAACCGTTTTATACCCCTGCAAAAAGCGCACCGCCTCAAACTTGCCCGCCGTGATGTTGAGCAGTTCTTCCGCCGTGACGTCCTGCAATTCTTCGCCCGCATAGCGGTTGGAGTTCATCACGATCCAGCCGTCCGAGTTGAAATCGTACTGCCCTAAATAGAGATAGTGGAAGTTGTTTGAACGGCTCATGCCGCGCTCGATGAATAAGTTCGTCCTGCAATGGTAGGCGATGAGGTTGACGCCGCCCGAAGTCGTGAACATGTCGTTATGCCCCGGGCAGAAAAAGTCCTGCTCTCCCTCGCGGCGGAAACTGCCAAGCAGCTTGTTTCCCGTGCCGAGATCGGTGGAGCAGACGAGCAGGTTGCCGTTGACGTCCACATACGGTCCCTCGGGCCGTTCGCTTCTGCCGCAGCGCATGTTGTACGCCGACGAAAGAGAACCGTAAGAACACATGAGGTAATAATAATTTTTCTTGCGCCAGACGCCGTTTTCCAGCACGTCTACCCCCTCGTGGTAGTGGATGACCCCGCCTTCGAGCGAACCGCGGGCGAGCGGCGTGCCGTAATATTCTTCAAACGTACAGTGTTTCCGTGCGAAATCGGTGTAGGTAAGCCCGTCTTTTCTCAGCCCCGTGGCCCGATCGAGTTCGATGAGGTGGATCCCCAGCCCGAACGAGCCGTATACGAGAAAGCTCCTGCCCTCGGCGGAAAAGTACTGCGGGTCGATACAGTTGGGCGTGCGCCAGCCCGCGGGAGAGCGCAAAATCAAACCCGTATAAGAAAATCCGCCGTCGGGACGGTCGGACTTTGCAAGCCCGATGCAGGACTTGCTCCCCCCGAAATAGCCCGTGAGACAGAAATACAGCCAGAACTTGCCGTCCGTGCCGCGCACGCAATGGGGCGCCCAAAACGCCATTGTGCCGTCTTTGCGCGCGCACACGCCGTAGCCCACTTCGGAAGCGGGAGTCATGCACCAGTCGAACGCGGGTTGCAGGTCCCCCCTGCCGCGGCGGTAGAGGGGGGCGGTATCCTCCATATCGAACGCGGAGCCGACGTATTCCCAATGGATGAGGTCCGTACTTTTGCGGATCTGGTATCCGCTCGGAGCGCCGAACGTATCGGTGGAGTAAGCATAATATACCCCCTCCCATTCGAGGAGGGAGGGATCGTGCGCGCAACCCTCTTTCCAGTTTTTATAGTCGGGCGTGCGCATTTGAAGCGCATTGAAATGCGGATTTTTCGGATAACGGATCGCCATATTCTAACCTTATTTTTGCATACGTTTTGCGTTTTATGCCCTTTTAACGACCCGTCCCCCCAAACGGGGGGACGGAAAAATGCGATTTTTTGTTGAAACTCAGTCCGCCGCGTTGAGCCAGACGGGAAGCCCGTCTTCGGAAGTGGCGGTCATGCAATACACCCCTTTCTTCGTGCCGTAGTTCCGCCAGCCGGGAGCGGCTACGCCCTTATAGGTGATCTCCCCGAGGGTGATGGTAAAGTAGTAGCCCTGCGAGAGCGACCATGTTCCCGCTTCCGTTCCGCCGCTCATCACCTTGCCGTCTGCGGTGAGCGAATACGCCACGGAATGCGCATAATCCTTGCTCGTTCCCGCCGTATGCACGATCACGTCGTAGTTGCCCGCGAGCGTTTCCGCCGTGACGGTACCCGCGCTCTCGCCCGCATAGCGGTTGGGAGACATCACGGGCCAGCCGTCCTCGTTGAAGAAGAGCTGATGCACTTCCACATGGTGCGCGCCGTTCAACGCGTTGCGCACGTGGCAGACGACCAAATATTTGCCGTCCTTTTTGATCACGGAGTTGTGGCCGAGCGCGGTATCCGTGGGGCCGCCGTTGAACTGGTAGTTGCCCGCAAGTTTTACGCCGAACTCATCCGAATAGGCGGTGAGGACATGATCCTTGATGTCGGTGTAAGGCCCCTCGGGGTTCTTGCTCCGCGCCACGCGCATATTGTAATCGGTGCTGAGGTCGCCGTACGTCGTCATGAGATAGTAATAGTCGTTATCGGCGTTATAGAACACGAACGGGCCTTCCACCACTTTGCCGCCGCTCGTCCCCGAGCCGCCTTTCCAAAGGAGGGTGCCGTAATAGTTCTCGTTGTCATGGTCGGTGACGACGGGAAGCCCGTTCTGATCGAGTTCTTTGAGGAAGATCCCCGTAAAGTAGGATCCGTATACCATCCACAGCTTGCCGTTTTTATCGTAGAACAGCTCGGGGTCGATGCAATTCGGTTCCCCGCTGTTGCCGAACGATTGCACGATGATCTCGTCGACATTGTAAGGCCCCATGATGTTGCGGGAACTCACCCTGCCGATAAGCGACTTGCTCGAACCGAAAGAATCGGTGATTGAGTAGTACATGTAGTAACGGCTGCCGATCTTCATGACGTCGGGCGCCCATGTAGAGGAGATGGTGTCGTTTCCCTTGTCTTTGATTTCCGCCGCGGTGACCGATTTTTCGAGCGCTCTCGGCCAGCTTATTCCCGCTGTGCCGCTGAAAGGATTTTCCTTGTCGTAGAGTACCTGCCAATTATAGTCGCCCTCTTCCTGTTGCCACGTGATGAGGTCGGAAGAACTTGCCACGGCGAAATGGGAGCCGAACGCGTAATACTTTCCCGTCACGTCGTCGTAAAAGACGGACGGATCGTGGACGGCCACATTGTTCAAGTTTGCCGAAGTGGGCAAAACGGCCTCCGCCGTGGGAACGGTCGTCCCCTTTGTCATCCAGATCGCCTTATCGTACCAATCCGACGCACTGCCGCCGTTTTCGTTCCCGCCGGAATCCTTTTGGCAGCCGACCGCGGTAGCGAGCACCAACACAATACTCAAAATTCCCGCAAGCACGGGATAACGTTTCTTCATAACTTTCCCCCTTTGATTTGTCTGTTTCCATTATAATATAGTTGGGAAAATTTGTCAAGGGACGGGCAGAAAAAAACGGAGCCGAAGCTCCGTTTTTTCAATACGTATCGGATTTTACTCCTTAGAACCCGTAAGCATCAGAGAGCTGATAATGAGCTTCTGGAAGCATGCGAACAGGATCATGACGGGCAACACGCAGATGACCGAACCCGCGATAACCGAGGCGTAATGCTGTTGCGCAAACGGGCCGTTGCCGCCGAAGCCGTCCATTGCCGCGATCGCGTGCGGCAGGTTGATGGCGTGAGAGGTGCCGGGGATCATGATGAACGAACCCATGTAGTTGTTCCAGCAACCCATGAAAGACAGGAGTCCCTGCGCCATGATCGCGGGCATTGCGAGCGGGAGGATGAACCCGCAGAAGATGCGGAAGTATCCCGCGCCGTCGATCTTTGCCGCTTCGATGATGGACGTCGGCAGACCGAACAGGAACTGGCGGATGAAGAACGCCGTCATGATGGAACCGAACATGCCGGGGATGATGAGAACGAGACCGTTGTCACGCCAGCCGAGCGAATCGTACAGGGAGAACTGCGCCGTCATGATAGACGGGCCGGGGACCATGATCGCGGCAAGCAGGAAATAGAACACTGCGTTTCTGCCGATCCAGTTGATCTTCGCAAACGAGAATGCCGCGGAAGCCGAGGTGATAACGCCTACGACGACGGGAACGACCGAATAAATGAAGTTATTGAGAAGCACCCGCCAGAACGTAAGGCTGTTTTCGGAGACCTGCACGCCCTTTGTGAAGAAATAGTAGTAGTTCCAGAAGATCCCGCCCGCGGAGTGCGCGGCGACAAATTCTGACGTGACCGTACTTTCTTCGGGCCACCATACGAGTCTTTCCAACAGTTCGCGGCTCGTTTCGGTATCCGCAAAGGAGCCTGCGATCATCCACCAGAAAGGATACACCATGAGGAACGTGCCGAACAGCAGGATGATGTAGGTGAATACATCGCCCACGAATTTGGCGCGCTTCTTGCTCGCGCGGTGCGTTTTGGTGGAAATGCCGAAGAAAGCAAGCACTGCGCCCCATGCGTAACGGATGGAGGAGTACTGTTGCTTTTCTTCTTGGACTACGGGTTCTTCTTCAACGATATTTTCAACGTTTTCCATGAAATTTCCCTCCTTAGTCCTTATTGCGCGAATCCAGCCAGAACTGGAACATGGTGAGCGCGAAGATGATGACCGCAAGGATCATGCCGTAGGCGGCGCCCTGCGAGGGCTTAGCGCCCATGCCGTTCAGACCGCTGAGCCAGATCAGCGAGACATAACCCGAGGTGATGTAACTTTCGCCGATGAACAACGTGGGTTCCGCGTAGATCTGCATGCCGCCGATGACGGAAGTAACGATGTTGTAGAAAATGACGGGATAGAGGTCGGGCATGGTGACTTTCCAGAAGATCGTCCAGCCGTTTGCGCCGTCAATCTGCGCCGCCTCTTTGGTTGCCGCATTTACGCCCGAAAGACCCGCTATGTACAGGATGATCGTGCCGCCGAGGCCCTTCCAAACGCTCATGACGATGATAATCACTTTCGTCAGAAGCCCCTGGCACCAGAACGATTCGTTCATGAATTTACTGTTGGGGTTGGGCGTTCCGCCCGCGTCGGAAATGATCCTGTTCCACGTGAGGTCGGTAAAGCCGCTCAGGTTGACCCACTGGAAGCCGCCCCCGCCGCCGTAATCTTTCAAGCCGAGGATGCCGTTCATAACGCCCTGTTGCGAGAACATGAGTTTGAACGTAAAGACGATGGAGATAGTACTTGCGACGCAGGGGAAGTAATAGAGGACTCTGAATACGTTCCCGCCCTTGATGTCGCGGGACATGCACACCGCGAAGAACATGGAAAGGACCATGCCGATCGGGATACCGATCATGTAGAACACGGTGTTGAACATGTACAGCCAGATTTCGGGGAGCATGTAGCCGGCGATCGTTTTACTTTCGATCGTGTTGGTAAACGCATAGGAGTACCAATGGAACGGCTGTACGATTTTTTCTCCCGTTTCGGTTGTGGTGGCAAAGATGTGCTGTCCCATTTCGCCGACGTATGCGAACATATCGCCTTTCAAAATGGAATAGTCGGTAAACGAAAGCAAGAATGCCAAGACCAAGCAGATATAGACGAACCAAACGGTGCCTACGATCAGCGGGATGCAGAAGATCCAGCCCCACAGATTATCTTGCAGTTTGGCCTGGTTGATGGGCTTTCTCTGCTTCTTTTGGGGGACCGCCTCTTCCGCAACGGCCTGATCTTCTATGGCTTCGTTTGCGGTGATGGTATCTTCCATAAATTCCTCCTTACACAAATTTTTTCATACTTCTCTGCGGATACCCCCGCAAGCGGGAGTATCCGCGGAAGCCGTTTCGTTTCATCAAGCGGATCTTAGAGCAAGTCTTTCTCTTCCTGGATCGCTTTTTTGAGCTGGGTCTCGGAACTTGCCGCTTTGATGAGGCACCACCACATCGGCGTACCGTAGTTCTGGCCCGCCGTGGGGTTCTTGCCGCTCGCCGCGTCGGCGCCATGGACCAAATTATCTCTCAGCATATCCGACATACCGGAGCGCGCCGTCTGCTGGTCGTACGCCATCACGTTGCCGCTGCCGCGAGGGTCGAGCGTGGTGATCCACAGGTCGTTATAAGTGTACATTGCCGAGTCGCGCGCCGCGTTCAGACCGTACTGCATGCGGAGGGCAAGGTCGCGGTCCGCCTTTGTGTACGCCACGAGATAGAGCGCTCTCATGGCATAGCCGAGGTTGTTGAGCGAACTGAGCTTGTCGTTTGCATAGTAGGTGTTGAACTTCTCGTCCGTCACATAGTCGCTGTGGTATTCCTGCAACCATGCTTGGATCGACATGTCCTTCGTGGTACTCTGCGAAGCCGCCGCGTACATCTCTTTCGCCACGGTGTATGCCGCATTGAACTCGTCGGGCTTGTCGGGGGTCACCATCTTTGCAAACGTTCCATCAGCGGCGTTGGTATAGTAATCGTCGCACTGATACTTGAAGTTGGGAAGCTGTGCGCCCGAATAGGTGAGGGTGATCTGGGTATCGGGATTTACGGTGAGCCATTTGACAAGGTCGATCGCCGCGTCTTTCTTCCAGCCCTGATTTGCAACGGTCGCGCTCACGCCGTAGCCGACGGAGTCCATACGCGCGCCCCATTGATCCTGACGTTTGAGCTGGTTCGCCATGAGTTCATCGCCATTGTAGCCGTCCGCACGCTCGGGATCCAAATCGCCGTTCTCGTCCACGTCGCCGTAATTCAACATCTGATAGTCCGCGCCTTTCACATAAGCCGCAAGCGCGAAATCTCTGTCGGAGACGGGAGTGGGCATCAGTCTGTAACGGAGGAAGTCACGGTCGGTCTGGTTCAGCGTACTTGCGTCCCACGTGCCGACGCCGTAGAAGAGGCAGTTGCCCGCCGCAAACAGGTCGAAGCCGGAGAGTTTGGACTCGGTGGTGTCGCCCGCGTTGTTGGAGTTGCCGTTCCAGTCGGAGCCGTAAGCGTGGAAAGCGCCGATGGTTTCGATGAACTTCTCGCTGTTGATGCCGTATTGGGTCGGGACATCCTTATACTCGCCGTTCAACGTTCTGCGTCTTGCGGTGTAGGTCGCGTTACCGACCTGGGTGGATTCAACGGGCTGGCCGTTGTAAGTGGGGTTGAGCGCGGTGGTGGACTTTTCGTCGCTGTACTGCACGTCGTTGCCCATGAGCCACGGGAGAACGTACAGAACTGCGTCGTATTGGTCGCTGCCGTAGACGTTCTTCATCTTGTTGCCCGCAACTTTCACGCCGCCTTGTCCGTAGCCGTTCCAGTCGAACGTGTTGATGTAATAGGTCATCGCCCACGTCAGAGCGGAGAACTCCGAATAGGTGTAGGTGATATAGCCCTGCGTCGTATCGTACGTTGCATTCGGATCCTGCATGGTTTTGGGAATCTCCGTAGTCGTTCCTTTCCACGGGTTATTCTGGGTCGCCGTATCGGCGGCTGCTTCGGCAAAGCTGTCGCCCGGCCAGCCGGGGATAGTCACGCAGTAGCCTTTCCCGCCCGTGAATACTTGCACCGCACATGCCATGGGATCGCCCGCGGCCACTGCCGCATCGAACGTGGCATATTTATAGAAGTTGTAAGGCTTATAATAGGTAGGCACACCGATGTTGATGAGCGGCACATCGTTGCCGTCCGCGTCGGTGACAACGCCGGGATCGCGGCCATAGCTGAGTACCGCGGGACCGCTCGTTTCGCTGTCGCCGTACTCCGCGCCGTGAACGCCCGTTCTGTCGGTCGTTTTCTTCGTGGTGAGCGCGGTGCGGACTGCGTCGCCGAAGAACACTTCGTTAAAGCCGAGACCGAAGTTGGAATAGTCTTTGGGAAGACCGTAGATGCCGACGGGCAATTTGTTTTCGTCGTCGGTCACGAATTTTCCGCTCTCTTCATCGAACGTGATATGGTCGCCGGAGACGTACTTCGGATCCTGCGAATAGCCGTAGAATGCAAGCGCGTCTTCCCAAATACCTCTCTCGCCGACGAGGTTTTCCGCGTCTGCCGCGAGCGCGTCCGAAATATCGAGGATTCTGTTCGCCGTACTCCACGCCTTTACGTACTTAGGGGAAACGTAGAACACGTCGGGCTGGCGGTTCGAAGCGACAAGGTTCGCAAGACCGTCGAAATACACGTCGGGATCGGACTGGGAGCTGAACGAGATCGTAATCGCCTGGTCTTCGGTGAACGTGCCGTCTTCGCGCAGCTTCTGGGTGTATTGTGCCGCCCAGTCTTTGCAGTTCTGCTCGTTCATCGGCTTGTCGTTGTCGCTGCAAAACATGGACACCGAGATCGTAGTGGCGCTGTTTCCGCCGCCGCCACCGCCGTTACATCCCGTAAAAGCCGCTGCTGCGCCGCAACACATCACCGCCGAGAGGGCGATGACGGATGCGCTTTTCAAAAGTTTCTTCTTCATTCCTTTACCTCTTATAACTATAATTCGTGTCCGCGCCGTTATTTCTTCATCCTCGCCCGACCGCTTCCCGCCGTTTGGGGGTTGACGTTCCGCCGTAGGGCGCCGGAGTAAGAAATAAAAGCGCGCAAATGCCGCTTCGGTCTGCCGAAAACGCAGAAAGACGTCCGTTGCACTCCCCGCTACCTCTTGCCGCGCCTTTCGGCAACGGAAAAAGAGTAGCAAAAAAGATTAACGAACGTCTTTCTGCATCATGACTTCCCCCCTATCGTCATTCAACACTAACGCAAATATAGCACACCTCGCGGGGTTTGTCAATACTATTTCGAAAATTTTTTGTGAAACTTTTACTTTTTTTTTGCTTTTTTTTGGTTATTTTCGCTAAGAAACGCCGCTATCCGCACATTTTTGCCCCAAATGTGGTGGTTCGGCGCGAGTCCGCTCCCCCGAAAAATACAAGATATAGTGAACGGCGGTCAACTGCCCGCCGTCATATAAAAATAATGGTAGGTTGCGTCCTCTCCGCACGGGACAAACCCCGCCGCGCGCAACATTTTTGCCGATTTTTCGTTTCCGTGGAAACATTTTGCCTCGGCGCGCTCGATTTCGAGCTTGAAAAAGGCGTATTGCGCGAGCGCGCGGACCGCTTCTTGCGCGTAGCCCTTCCCCTCCGCAGACGGCAAAAGCCGCACCCCGATCTCCACCTCCCCGCGGTAGCCGAAGCGGTGCAGAACGGCCTCTCCCACAAGCCCCTCCGCGGCGTAGATCCCGAGCGGGACTTCCTCCTTGTTGCGGAAGTCTTCGCGCGCGAGTTCCAAAAAGTAAGAGGGTGCGGGCGTTTCTTCGGGACAGTCCTCCCGCCAGTCGTATCCCCAAAAGCGGTTCCGCACCACGTCGGAAGCCAAAACCGCATACGTATCGATATCTGCGTCCTCCACCGCTTTAAGGGTGAGCCGCTCCGTTGTGATCTCGGGGAAGTGCGAAAGGGCGTCGATGGGGCGACGGGGAAGCACGTTGAACTTGTCCACGAGCGCGCAGGGGTGGTATTGCAGTTTGGATTTGCGGAGTCCCGGGTCGCCCGCGTCGTCCATACGGTTGAGAAAACGCACCCCATCCCCGCAAAACGCCCTCGCAAACTCCTGCGCGAGGGTGGGGTAAGCGCCCTCGTACTCTTTGAGCGCCTTTTCGAGATGGACGATCACCATGTCCCCGCAACGCTCGCCCGCGGAAAAACCCACGATCTTGCCGTCTACGGTGAGCGCCCCCGCAAACAGGCCGAGTTCGCCAAGGTGCGGCACGAGGTCCACCGCCTCCCGCATTTCCTCCTTTGCGAGATACTCGCCCTTTGCGAGCTGGCTCTTTGCGTATTGCGCCAAAAAGGCGGAAAGGGCGGGCGCGTCCTCCGCGCGGTAGGGCCTGAATTGCCACACGGGGTAGGTTTTTTTGAATTTGTTGACGTGGTTGCGCTGTCCCGCGAACTTTTTGCCCGCATATGTCTTGAAATCTTCCGCCTCGTAGAGATAGTCCCGCCAGCGGCGGCGGTTGTTCGCCGCGTAATCGGCGTACCGCGCCGTTAAAAGCGGCATGCGCTCTTTGGGAACGTTGGTATAGTGCAGGCGCATGCCCGTGTCGCGGCAGAACTTTTCGATCTCGCAAAGCGCCTGCTCCTCCGCCTGCGGATCGCCCGAAACCGATAACGGGTAGTGAAAATAGTGCTTCCCCGCGTAAAATTCCCGCAGGACGAGGCACCCCGCCGCATAGGCGTATTCGAGCGCGAGCGCGTTTCCCCACATGAACTGGAAGCCGAGCGAAAAATCGCCGATATGAAGATTCTGCGCCGCAAAATACGGCGCAGTTTCCATGAGTTTTTCGGGACTTAATTTTTGAAAATTCAGCATAGTGTTGTGCGTTTTTTGTTACACGTATTGCATTTTACTCCTGACGGTCGATGATGTCGAGCATCTCGTAAATGCGGTCGAGATCGTCGCGCGAGTAGTAGTCGATATAGATCCTGCCCTTCTTTTCGGTGCCGATCAGGGACACTTTCGTTTTGAACGTCGTTCTGAGACGCTCCACAAAGTGTTTGAGTTCGGCGTTCGCAAGGGCGTTTTTCGCCTCTTTTTGGCGGCTGAGTACTTCGGGCGGGTTCAAAAACTGCTTCACCGCGCGCTCCATTTCGCGCACCGACCAGCCTTGCTTCACGCATTCCTGCGCGAGCGCGCCCTGCTCCTCTTTGGGAACGGGTACGAGCGTTCTCGCGTGGCCCGAGGAGAGTTTTCCCTCGCGCACAAGGGCGACTACCTCGTCCGAGAGCGTTAAAAGCCGCAACGTATTGGCAATTGCGGGGCGGGACTTGCCCAGCCGCTCGGCGAGAACTTCCTGCGTGAGGCTGTACTCCTCCATGAGTTTTTTCATCCCGTATGCGGCTTCGATGGGGTTTAAGTCCTCCCGTTGCAAGTTTTCGATGAGGGAGATCTCCTGGATCTCGCGCTCGTCGAGTTCTTTGATGACGGCGGGGATCGTGGTAAGGCCCGCATTCTTCGCGGCGCGGTATCTGCGCTCGCCCGCGATGATCATGTACGTGCCGTCGGGATTTTTATTGACGACGATGGGACTGATGACGCCGTGTTCCTTGATGGAATTGGTGAGATCGAGGAGCGCGCCTTCGTCGAACGCTTTGCGCGGCTGGTTGGGGTTGGGGGAAATATCTTCGAGCGAAAGCTCGGTAGCGCCGCCCGTCAAACCTTCCCCTGTTGCGTTTTCATAGGCCTCCTCCGTGTCGCTGAACAGCGCCGAAAGCCCTCTTCCTAAACCCTTTGCCATCTTATTCTCCTCCTTCCGTTTTCTTCAAAAATTCTTCTGTGAGCGCCGCATACGCCCGCGCGCCCATACATTTGGGATCGTGCAGCAAGATCGGCTTGCCGTGGCTCGGCGCCTCCGCAAGGCGCACATTGCGGGGAATGACGATCTCATACAGCTTTTTGGTGAAATACTTCTTGATCTCCTCTGCGATCTGGCGGCTGATGAGGGAGCGGCGGTCGTGCATCGTAAGCACCACGCCCTCGACTTTCAGATTTTTGTTGAGATGCTGTTTCACGAGCGAAATGGTGTTCATGAGCTGGCTCAGCCCTTCGAGCGCGTAATATTCGCTCTGGATGGGAATGATCACACTGTCTGCCGCGGCGAGCGCGTTGATCGTGATCAGCCCCAGCGACGGCGGGCAGTCAATGAGGATGAAATCGTAGTCGTTTTTGATCTTGTCAAGCGCCGTTTTTAACACCCGTTCTCTGTTTTTCTTGTAGACAAGCTCTACTTCCGCCCCTGCCAGATCGATGTTCGCAGGCAAAAGGAACAGGTTCGGCATCTCGGTCGGGAGGATGTTCTCTTTCACGGGTTCGTCCTCGATGAGAACATTATAGACGGACTTTTTGATCTGGCTCTTGGAAAAGCCGAGTCCCGTGGTGGCGTTTCCCTGCGGGTCGATGTCCGCAAGCAACACTTTCTTGCCCGCTTTCGCTAGATACGCCGCCATGTTGACGCAGGTCGTCGTCTTGCCGACCCCTCCCTTTTGGTTGGAAAAAGGAATGATTTTGCCCATACGTATCACCTCTTTTTATATTCTCCCGTAAAAATCACTGCGCTTCGCCGTCGTTGTTGCCGCCCGCTTCCTCGGGATGCTCTTTGACGCCGAACGGATCGTCGGGCGCGTCCTTGTCGTGGTCCTCCATATATTTGAGGACTTCCTCCCAGCTTGCGCCTTTCATGAGCATATCCACTTCTTCGGTGTAAATGGTCTCCCGTTCCACCAAAACGCGGGACATGTTGTCAAGAATGCTCCTGTTTTCGGTGAGCAACTTCTTTGCGCGCTCATAGGCGGCGGAGACGATCCGCTTGACCTCTTCGTCGATGATGCCCGCGGTCTCTTCGCTGTACGTGTTGCGTTCTTCGAAATCTCTGCCGAGGAACACGGGTCCGTCGCTCGTATAGGCGATCGGTCCCAAACGGTCGCTCATGCCCCATTCCGTCACCATTTTGCGCGCCATCTGCGTCACCTTTTGAATGTCGTTGGAAGCGCCCGCCGAAACGTCCTGTATGACGATCTCCTCGGCAACCCTGCCGCCGAGCGCCATGCAGATGAAGTCGTTGAGCTTGTTCACGGTGTAGCGGTCGTCGTCGTTCTCGGGGCGCGTGAGCGTATAGCCGCCCGCCATGCCGCGCGGAATGATCGAAACTTCCTGCACGTTGTCGTTGTGTTCGCAGAGCTTGGCAAGCACCGCGTGGCCCGCTTCGTGGTAGGCGGTCGTCTTTTTCTCGGCTTCCGTCACGACGCGGCTCTTCTTCTGCGGCCCCATGATCACTTTATTGATCCCCTCGTAGAGTTCGAGGTTTCCGATCATCTTTTTGCCCGCTCGCGCCGCCAAAATTGCCGCTTCGTTCAATAAATTTGCTAAATCTGCTCCCGAGAAGCCGCTTGTCATGCGCGCGATCGTCTTAAAGTTGACGTCGGGAGCCAAAGGCTTGTTGCGTGCGTGAACTTTGAGAATTTGTTCACGGCCCTTAACATCTGGCATATGAACATATATTTGCCTGTCGAAGCGTCCGGGACGGAGCAACGCACTGTCGAGAATATCGGCACGGTTGGTCGCAGCCATCACAATCACGCCCTCGTTGGAATCGAAACCGTCCATCTGAACGAGGATTTGGTTGAGGGTCTGTTCCCGTTCGTCATGTCCTCCGCCGAGGCCCGCTCCACGCTGGCGGCCCACGGCGTCGATCTCGTCGATGAAGATAATGCACGGCTGGTTCCGCTTGGCAAGATCAAATAGGTCGCGCACACGCGAGGCCCCCACGCCGACGTACATCTCCACGAAGTCGGAGCCGCTGACCGAGAAGAACGGCACGCCCGCTTCACCTGCCACGGCCTTTGCGAACAACGTTTTGCCCGTACCGGGAGGCCCGACGAGCAACACGCCTTTGGGGATCCTTGCCCCGAGGTCGGCAAACTTCTTGGGACTCTTCAAAAACTCCACGACTTCGGCAAGTTCCTGCTTCTCTTCCTCGGCTCCCGCCACGTCGGAGAAGCGGA
This sequence comes from uncultured Clostridia bacterium, assembly GCA_947631905.1. Lineage (GTDB taxonomy): Bacteria > Bacillota > Clostridia > Christensenellales > Borkfalkiaceae > Gallimonas. Next base: position 15,101 of record CANRND010000014.1, read on the forward strand.
CTTTCAGGTTGGTGGAAACTTTCGCCTTTGTCTTGCCGAAGTTCATCACCTTGCCGCCACCGCCGTTGGTCGCACGCAAAACCAGGAAGAACGCAACGATCCCGACCACCAAAACGGCGATATAGATCGCGTTGCTCCAACCCGCGCCCGCGTTTGGATCGGCAAAACTAAATTCGACAAGCTGACTGTTTTCTGCCTGCATCCAGCCGTGGATCACGTTTTCGATCGCGTCTGAGCTATAAAGACTTCCATAGTTCGCCCAGTAGGTGTACTGGCGGTCATTCACGTTCACGTAGCCGTACACGGTATAGTTATCAATGTAGATCTTTGCGATCTTTCCTTTGTCGAGGGATTTCTTGCCTTCATCAAGCTCTTCGCCCTTTGCGAGCGCTTCAAAATCCGACGCGGCGAGTTCTTTGCTGTTTTTCATCAGCGTTGACAGCGTAAAGTAAATGCCAAGTCCCAAAACAAGCACCAGAACCACCGAAAGGACTATTTTTACTGTTTTGCTCAAATTTTGCTCCTTTCAAACCGTATTTTATAATACGCCAACAGTTTGGCTGAATTACCGTATTATTGTACCATAATTCTTTTGGAATTGCAAGTAAATGGTACCAAATCTTTCCTAATTTTCAAAAATATCACGCGTTTGTCGCAAAGGGGGAATTGTTTCATGTGAAACATCGCATATTTTGCGGTGCGCTTGCTGTAAATGACCTAAAAAATGTTTCATGTGAAACTACTCAGGTCAAATTGCCTGATTTTGCCATGTTTCACGTGAAACATCAAACGCAAAAAATTTCGTTTTGCGCATAATAAAAAGGCGGTTGCCCGCCTTTTACTTTGCTTCTATGGAAGCAGTTTTCGGATGTATTCCTGGAACCATTTGCCCGAAATCGCATAACTTGTTGCGCTCTGGAACCATTCTGCGGTATAGATCTTTCCGACAACGCTGCTCGACGCAATGAAGTTTTGCAATCCTGCAAACGGAAGCCAGTTGCATACCATCAAGAGAACGAAAATCCAAAACAGCGCCTTTGCAAGACCGAGGACCGCGCCTAAGCATTGATCCAGTACGCGTAGCGGCACGAGCGCATTTTTGAGAGTGCCAAATGCTTTTTGCACGCACCATGCGCCGAGGCGCACGATCAAAAGCAAGAGAACAAATGCAATCGCAACCGAGATCCATTTCGCAAGCACGCTCCCGAGCAACATAGCGGGAGTCGTCTCCGCAGGGATGAGCGCAACGCCCGCAAAGGAGCGCACGATCAGCCACGCCGCAAGTCCGTTGAGCGACATCCTGCTTATAACACTTTCAAGTTCTGCGCCCGATAAATCTGTGGAAATTGCCTGCGCATATGCCTCGTTTTTTGCGATCGCACCCGCAATTCCGTCGGCAATCGCGGAAGTCATGTGGAAACATGTCTCCAAAAAATTGGCAAAGGAGATGCAGAACACGAGAGCGACGATAAACGAGGCGATCCGTCCGGCGAGGCGGCATACGCCCGCCACAAATCCTCTGTATGCTCCGAGCGCCGTGCCGAGGATGAGGATCATAAAAAAGGCAAGGTCCAACACCCATCCGGCCGGTGTGAGTAGCAAAGCAGTCAAAATCAACCTCCGATCGTTCAGATATTCCTATTATACCACTTTTCTATACCATTTGTCGAGAATTTCCAAAAGACGTATAAAAAAATTTTGTTTGGAGATACTCCCCGAAAAAAAGAGGTGGAGAAATGGATTTTGCCTTTCATGCTTGCAACTCACTTGCGGAGACAGGGATCGCAATGGCACTGAGACGGTTGCTCGGCGGACTGACTTCGCCGCCCGTTATTCTGTGCGTGGGAAGCGATCTTGCCATCGGGGATAGCCTCGGCCCGATCGCGGGAACGCTTCTGCGCCGCGAAAGGGGAGGGCGGTCTTGCTTTGTCTATGGCACTTTGCGCTCCCCCGTGACGGCAAAAGAAATCAAGTATTTGCGGGAATTTTTGCGGAAAACGCATCCCGCGTCCAAAGTGATCGCCATAGACGCGGCGGTGGGGGAGACGTCCGAGCTGGGGCTGATCAAGCTCTCCGACAGTCCGCTCCGCCCCGGTTCGGGAGCAAACAAACGTTTGGGCGCGATAGGGGACGTTTCGCTGCTCGGGATCGTGGGGGAAAAGGCGGGATTTTCCTATTCCACGCTCAATCTCACGCGGCTCAGCCTCGTGTTCGGCATGGCGGAGACGATCGCCCGCGCGCTGAGCGGGTATCTTGCGGAAGAAACGGAAAAAACTTCACAATTTGCGGTATAAGTTTACATTTTTTTCTTTTTTATAAAATCGGTGAAATATATTTGACGGAAAATTTCAAAAAATATAAAATAAAAGAAAAAAGGAGAAAAAACAATGGTCAAGAAGACGAAAACCAAGACCTACGACACCGAAACCGCATCCGTTGTCAAGAAAGTGACGAGCGGTTGCTTCGGCGATCCCGCAGGTTATGAAATGACGATGTATCTCACGCCCGAGGGGGATTACTTCCTCTACACGAACGGCGGAGAGGCTTCCCCTTATGCGAAGGAGAACATCACCTCCTACACAAAGGCGAAAGCGCAGGAATGGCTGAACAATAACTGAAAGAACGCCGCCCCGCGGACAAGCTGTCCGCGGGGCGGCTTTTTGCCTATTTGATCTTATTCTTCGTCCGTCGTCACGGGCGCGGAAGTATCCTGCGCCGTTTCGGCCGGTTGCGAGGGTTCGCTGTCGCGGGAATTGCCTAAATAGGTGCCGAAGAAGCCGCTGAACCCGCCTTTCTTATACCCGCCGCTGTTGCCGCCGCGGGAAAGGCTGGTCCCCGAAGTCTGGGGCGTTCCCTCTGCGGGAAGTTCGCGCTTGGGATAGGGTTTCCGCTCGCCGTACTTGCTTCCGCGGCCGTCTCTGCCGCCCTTGCGGTCGCCCTGTCTGCCGTTCCGGTCCTTGCCGTAGCGGTCCCGCCTGTCATAGGGCTTCAAATTGTTGGGAATGATCACAACAAACCGCACGGGTTCTTTTCCCTCGCTCTTGGTCGTCACGTCGGGATTGTCCACGAGCGCCGAATGGATGATGCGGCGTTCATAGGGGTTCATCGGTTCGAGACGCACCTTTTTGCCGAGGCGCACCGCCTTTGCCGCAAGTTTTTCCGCTACGTGCTTCAACGTCTCCTCGCGGTCCTCGCGGTAATTGCCGCAATCCACAACCACCCGCTTATAGTCTCTTCTGCCCGTGTTCGCCACCGCGCCCGCAAGGGTCTGGATGGCGTCGATCATTTCGCCGCGGCGGCCGATGAGCCCTTTGGTGGGTTCCGCCGTCGCCAAATCGACAATGATCTTTTCGTCCTCTTCCCGCAGGGTGGGGACCGCTTCGATCCCGAGCAGTTCGAACAGCCCGCCGAGGAAATCGACCGCGCGTTCGCCGTCGGTGCGCTTGGGTTTTACGGTGAGCTTCACCTGCGCGGGGACCGAACCGAACAGCCGCTTTTTTCCTTCTTCGAGGACTTCCACCTCCACTTCCTCGCGCGTGACGCCGAGTTCTTTCAATCCTTCTTCGACGGCTTCGTCCACCGTCTTTCCGCTGAATACTTCTTTCTGTTCCATATTGCTACCTTCCGACTGAGAATTATTTTCGTTTCTTGCCGTTCTTGCCGTCCTTTTCGTCTTGTTTCCACGGGACGGAACGGGTATAGCGCGCTTTGAGCGCCTCTTCCTCTTTCTTATTGAAGATCCTGCCGATGATGATGTTTGTGATCAAGGTAACGGCGATGGAGATCGCACTGCTGATGATGTTGTAGATGGTGAACGCCGCGCTCCAAAGGAAGCCGAATACGGCGAACATAATCGGCATAATGACCATCATGACTTTTTGCGTCGTCGCGCCCTGTCCGTCCACCGTCTGGTATTGGTTGGTCGCCTTACTGCTCCGCATGGTGATGAACTGCGACAGAAGCATCAGCCCGATGGAGATGATGATCATGATGAAATATCCGTTCGGCTGCTGTTTTTCCGCAGAAAGATCGGCGGTGAGCGCCGTGTAATCGGCTTCGGACACGACTTCCCCGATGCTCTTTTCACCCTCCCAGTTCTCCGAGCGGATGCCCGAGCGGAAGGTGTTCGTAAACGAACCGTATTCCTGAATGGGATGGTTGTAACTGACGTCGGGATACCAAACGTTTTTCACCCACAAAAAGCCGGGGTTTGTTTCGGTGCGGAACACGTTCGCGGAAGCCGCGGAACCGAGTTCTCTGAAATATTCGATGCAGGCGGTATCCTGTGCGGTCCCCGCGCCGACCTTTTCTTCGATCTTCGCGCGGATGTCGCCGTCCGCCAGCAATTTGCTTTCGTTGATAAGATATGTGCGCGCGGAGGAGGCGGGGGTGAGGTTATAGCGGTAGCACAGATACTTGTCCTGCGCCATGCTCTCCACCTGCATACGGAGAATGTCTCCCTCTTCGATGAGGGAATAGACGATCCCGTCCTCGGTAAAACAAGGATTGCCGCTCCCGTCGGTCCCGGTGAACTTGTCCCGCGTGATCACGAGGTCGTTTTCCTCTTCGCCGTCCTGCAAAAAGTGGTAGTCCTTTCCGTCCACGGCATAGGTGAGGATCGCCGCGTTATATCCCTCCGCCATTTTCTCGTACATGGAGAGGTTCGCATATTGCGCGTACGATTGGAACGCCGTAATGGCGATGATGAGGATCACAAACGAGAGGATCATGGGCAGGCAGGCGCCGAGCATGCTGTAACCGTTCTTTTTTTGCAGTTCCAGCATCTTCATGTTATACGTCTGCTTGTCGTTGGCGTATTGCTTTTGAAGCTTTTCGAGTTCGGGCTTCATCTGCTCCATGATGAGGTTCTGCTTGCGCATTTTCACCCGCTGGTAGATGTCGAAAGGGGTGGTGATCGCTTTCAGAATGAGCGCAAACACAATGACGCCGACCCCTACGATGCCGACGCTGTCGATGATGATCCTGACAAGTTGTCCCAACCAGTTGAGGTTGATAAAAAATCCCTGTTCGAGAAAAGGAAAAGATATCATTTCGTTTGAGTCAAATCAGCCAGCGGACTTTGGAATACCGCTCGGGCGCGGGATCGGGTCCGCCCGCGGAAAAGGGATTGCAACGGAGAATGCGCCACAGCCCCAAAAGAATGCCCGCGATCACGCCGAAGTTGTTGATACACCGCTTGGTGTATTCCGAACAAGTCGGTTCATAGAGGCAGGTATGGCGGGAGAGCTTGCGCTGGTAAAACCCGATCATGCGGATACAGATCCCCCGGAGAAAGCGGGGACGAAGTTTTTTGCGAAGATAGCGGGCATTTTCCGCGATCATCGCGCCGAGTTCAGGCATCCGTCAATTTTTCCCTTTTGAATATACCGTACAGATCTCTGCGGAAGATCTCGAAAGCATATTTTTCGGCGATCTTCGGAATGAGCAAAAAGGCACAGGGACGGGCAAGCGATCCCGCCTGCGAACGAAAGGCTTCGCGCAGGAGCCGCTTCAAACGGTTCCTCTGCACGCTCTTGCCGTATTTCTTTCCCACGCACACCGCCATCGCGGTCTCTTCCGCGGGAAGATATACAACGGTGAGCGCGCCGCCGTATGCCCGCTTTCCCGTACCCAGAATTTTTTGGAACTCTTTCTTTTTTTTGACTTTCCGGTACTTCACGTTATGCGGAAAGATGCTTTCTTCCCTTGTTTCTCCTTCTTTTGAGAACGTTTCTGCCCGACTTGGTCGCCATTCTCTTGCGGAAGCCGTGTACCTTGCTTCTCTGTCTCTTCTTGGGCTGGTAGGTTCTTTTCATAACGATATACTCCTATTTTATCTTTCAGTGTTGATTATAAAGATTTTCCCGTCTTTCGTCAAGCGATTATTGCGCGTTTCTGACAGGTAAAATCAAATAGAGGCTGTCTTTCTTTTCCTTATTTTGAAGAATAAAGGGGGAAATCGCGCTGTTGAAAGAGAGGACGCATTCCTCTTCTTCGAGCGCGCGCAACCCGTCGAGCAGATATTTCGCGTTCATCGAAATGGACACGTCTTTGCCCAGTGTGGAGGCGCATACGCTCTCGAAAACGTTGCCCATGTCGGAAGCGGAGCGGATCTTCACCGAGTCCCCGCCGACTTCGAGGGTGACGAGATTGTTCTTGTCCCCGCGGATGAGGATCGCCGCGCGCTCCACGCTCGAAATGAGTTCGAGACGGGGCAGGGTGACTTCCGTGAGGAAAGAAGAGGGGATCACGCTCTCCTTGCGGATAAATTCCCCGCGGTAAAGGCGGGAGACGATGGTCATGCCGTCCGCGCTCACGAGAAGATTTCCTCCCTGCGTATACACGGTGATGTCCTTGTCGTCCTCGGTGAGCATGCGTGAGATCTCCGTGAGGGTGCGCGCGGGGCAGATGATGCTCGTTTCCCCATTCTCGGCGGAAATCTCCGCGGAGGAGAGCGCCAGACGGTAACCGTCGAGGGCGGTCACTTCGAGTTTTTCCTTAAATTCAAAGAGGCAGCCCTTTAAGATGGGGCGGGAATCGTCCTGCGCGCAGCAGAACACCGTCTCGCCGATCACCTTTTTGAGGGCGCCCTGTTTCATCACGAAATAGCTCTCTCCCGCTTCAAGGCCGATCTCGGGAAATTCTTCCGCGGGAAGCGTTTGCAGGGAGGAGGCCGCGTCGCGGTAGCCGATTTCAAGCCCTCTGTCGCCCGTGCGGATGGTCACCTCTTCCCCCGAGAGTTTCCCGAGGAAATCGGAGAGAAGTTTGCCCGCTACGCAAACCTCGCCCTCTTCGAACACTTCCGCTTTCACGACCTTGCGGATGGAGAGTTCGCCGTCGGTGGCAAGAAGAACCACTTCGTCGTTCTTCGCGGTCAGTTTGACGCACTCCATGATGGGAGCGGTCGTGCGGACCGCACACGCCTTACTTGTCTTGGTCACAGCCTCGGAAAGAGAAAGCCCGTCGCATATAAATTTCATCTTCTTGCTCCTTGTGGTATTTTTCTTAAAATAAGAATTTATTAGTAATAATAAAGGCGGTGGAAAAGTGGATAAGTTTGTCCCACTCCTCTGCTTGTCCTTATTATAGCGAAAAAAAAGAAAAATTTCAAGCAAAAAGGGGGAAATTCCCAAAATCCGCGGCACATTTTCCGTGTGGAATTTCGTGTAGAGAAAAAGTGGACAACCTTTCGGCCTGTGGGGAAAAAAGAGGGGGCGGAAAAGGGCTCCCGCGCTTGGGGAAGGTAGGGAAAAAGTTATCCCCGAAAAATTCCACAATGTGGAAAAAGAAAAAAAGCGATCTCCACAGACAGTTGAAATCGGAGGCAAACTGTGATATAATCAAGATATGGAACAAAAAACGCCCGACCTTGAAGGGCTTCTTTCCCGCATCAACGGCGATTTTGCCGAAAAATTCGCCTGTTTCCGGGAAATTCTGCTTGCATATAACGAAAAAACCAACCTGACTTCCGTCGTCGGGGAACGGGAGATGCTCTATAAACATTTTCTCGATTCGGCGGCGGGAGAGAGGTTTTTCCCGAAAAATTCCACCGTGGCGGAGGTGGGATCGGGCGCGGGCTTTCCCTCTTTTCCGTTGAAAATTTTGCGGGACGATCTCTCGTTCACTCTCTTTGAAAGCGTGGGGAAAAAGTGCGGGTTTCTCTCTTTCGCCGCACGGGAGCTTTCTTTGGGGGGAGTGACGGTCGTCAACTGCCGCGCGGAGGACGCCGCGCGGGGAGAATACCGCGAAAGTTTCGGCGTCTGTTGCGCCCGCGCCGTCGCCCGCATGAACACGCTTGCGGAGTATTGCCTGCCCCTCGTGAAAGTGGGCGGCCGCTTTATCGCCTATAAGGGGGAAGCGGAAGAGGAGATCGAAGAGGCGGAAAAGGCGATCTCGGTCCTCGGCGGAGAGATCGAAACGATCTGCCCGTTTTCCCTGCCCGAGGGATACGGGAAACGGACGCTCGTCGTCGTTAAAAAAATCAAGCCGACTCCCGAAAAATATCCCCGCGGGAGAGGAAAGGAGAGGAGCGCGCCCATCGTATGAAAAAGCTTTATATGACCTGCGCGCTGACGGGACACCGCTCCCTTCCGCCCGATTTCGACCAAAACGCCCTCAGCGAACGTTTGGAGCAACTCATCGAGGGCGGGTGCGAGACCTTTCTCTGCGGCATGGCGGAGGGGTTCGACCTGACGGCCCTTTCCTGCCTCGCGCGGCTCAAACGGGAGAAGAAATTTTTCGTGGAAGCGTGTATTCCCTACGAGGGGTTCGCGCGGCGTTTCTCGTCCGAAAACCGCTGCCTGTTCGAAGAACTTCTGACGTGGTGCGACCGCGAGACCGTTCTCTTCCCCGCCTACCGCGACGGTTGTTTTCTTGCGCGCAACCGCTATATGGTAGACTGCGCGGACGTGTTGCTCGCCTATTGCAACCGCACAAAGGGCGGCACCGCCTACACCGTAAACTATGCGGAGCGGAAAGGGGTCCCCGTCATCCTGCTCTGAGCGGCAACTTCGTTTGAAAGTATAAAATTCGTTTGAAAGTATAAAAAATGTGGTATAAATAAGAGAGAGTTTTGCTCGGAGGAATATCATGAATTGGTTTACGAGTATGACCGTGTTGGAACAGGTCTATTTCTGGATCTCGGTCGTGGCGAGCGTTCTGCTCATCGTGCAGATCGTCATGCTGATCGTCTCGTTCGGCGGGGGCGACCTCGACGCGGACGGCGATTTCGATATGGACGGCGACACCGATACGGACAGCGGTCTGGGAATTTTTACCTTAAAGAGCCTGACGGCGTTCTTTGCGCTCGGCGGCTGGTGCGGCTTTGCAACGGCGTCGTTCATGCCCGATAACCTTTGGTTGCCCATTCTCGTTTCCGTCCTTACGGGGCTTGTGGCGCTCCTCGGCGTGGCGTTTGCGCTCCGCGGGATCGCAAAGCTGCAATGCAGCGGCAATCTCGAACCCGAAAAGTTGGCGGGAAAGGACGCCACCGTGTATGTGAGCATCCCCGCCGCACGCTCGGGCAGGGGAAAGATCACGCTCACCGCGCAGGGAAAGTATATGGAGATCGACGCCGTAACGGACGGCGACCGCATTTCCGTGGACGAACAGGTGGAGATCGTCGGCTATTCGGACGACTTTGCCGTCGTGCGCAGAAAAGGGGCGTAACTTCCGTTATACATTCACAAAAAAAGCCGCCCTCGCGCGGCAAAGAGAAAAAATAAAAAGGAGAATCTGAAAAAATGTCACCCGCAATCGTTGCAGTCATCGTCGTGGCGGTCCTCATCGTCGTGCTTATCGTCCTCACTGTTGCAGTACGGTATAAGACCTGCCCGCCCGACAAGATCATGATCATCTACGGTAAGATCCGTCCCAATCCCGACGGCACCTACCGCAGCGCAAAGTGCGTCCACGGCGGCGCGTCCTTTGTTGCGCCTTTCTTCCAGAAGTACACCTTCATGGACCTCACGCCGCTCTCCATCTCGGTGGACCTGAAAAGCGCGCTCTCCAAACAGAACATCCGTATCGACGTGCCGAGCATCTTCACCGTGGGCGTTTCCACCGACCCGGGCGTGATGCAGAACGCCGCGGAACGGCTCAGAATGCTCAACCTTTCGCAGATCTCCGATCTCGCGCGGGACATCATCTTCGGCCAGCTCCGTCTCGTCATCGCAACGATGAACATCGAAGAGATCAACGCCGACCGCGATAAATTCCTCGAAGCGATCTCCCGCAACGTCGAGGGCGAACTCAAAAAGGTGGGCCTCAGGCTCATCAACGTGAACGTCACCGATATTACCGACGAGAGCGGATACATCGTCGCGCTCGGCAAAGAGGCGGCGGCAAAGGCGATCAACGACGCGAAGATCTCCGTTGCCGAAGAGGACAAAAAGGGTTCCATCGGCGAGGCGAACGCAAAGCGCGAACAGCGTATCCGCGTGGCGGAAGCGGAGTCCCAGGCGATCGAGGGCGAAAACAAGGCAAAGGCCGAGATCGCGCGCTCGCAGGCGCTCCTGCGCGAAAAGGAAGCCGAGGCGTTGAAACTCGCCGTCACCGCGGAAAAGGTGCAGGCGGCAAAGGCGCTCGAAGAGAGCTATTCGGCCGAACAAAAGGCGGAAATTTCCCGTGCCGCGCGCGAAAAAGCCACCAAAGAAGCGGACGTCATCGTTGCGGCGGACATCGAAAAGCGCAAGCTCGAAATCGAGGCGGAAGCCGTCGCGGAGCAGACGAGGAGAAAGGCGCAGGGCGAAGCGGACGCGATCTACGCGAAGATGGACGCCGAGGCGCGGGGTCTTCGGGAAAAGCTCAGCAAGCAGGCCGAGGGTATGGATGCTCTTGTCAAGAGCGCGGGGACTTCGGACGAAGCGGTGCGTCTGCTCATTGCCGACAAGCTCGAAACGATCGTCGCCGAGCAGGTCAAGGCGATCGCGGGCGTGAAGATCGACAAGGTCACGGTCTGGGACGGCGGCACGAATGCCGACGGAAAAACAAGCACGGCAAACTTTTTGTCGGGACTGTTGAAGAGCCTGCCCCCGCTCGAAGAGATCTACAACATGGCGGGTCTGTCCCTGCCCAAAGCGGTCGCGCCGCAGAAAGCGGAAGAGGCGCCCGCGAGCGAGGCCGCACCCGATACAGCGGAATAAAAACGCAGAACGTATGATAAAAACGGAGCCATTCGGCTCCGTTTTTTCGCTACAAAAGAAAACCATGTTCTCTTTTGTCATTTCGAGCGGAACGAAGTGAAGTCGAGAAATCTCACTTTAATATAATGCGGTAGAGATGTCTCCACTTCGGTCGACATGACAAATAGAACCCTCTCCGCGGGAGAAAAACTTAGTACGAGTATCTCGTAGTTATTCACAAATTTTCTCGCAGTTTTGCTATACTTTCCATAAGAAATTTTAGCTCGGAAAAGCGGAACTGTCTGCGGCAGCATCGGTTTGCGCCCGCCCCCGCGCAAATGCGCGGGGGCGGGCTGTTTTTTGCCACGCCGTGAAAGGCGGGTGGCATTCTAAAACACGTTATGTTGAGGGAGTCGCCCCGCGCGAACCACCAAAATCACGTCATGTTGAGCGGAACAAAGTGGAGTCGAAACATGGCCTTATTTAATACGGACACCCGTTCGACACGCCGCGCTTCCCTCGGCGGCTCAGGGTGACGTATTCAGAATAAGCCCCCCGCACAGCGGATTTATAAAACATAAAAACATAAAAACATAAAATCTATATCGAAAATTCTTCTTTACAAAACCGTGCTCCCTGTGGTATAATCCAAGTATGGAAAAATTGTGTTTCGGAGACGGGGAAAAGATCGGCGTGTTCGACGGCGAGAGCGTTTCTTTCTATGAGAGCGAGTACATCCTGCGCTACCGCGAGTATGCCGAAACGCGTACCAAAAACGACGAGTGGAAATTCGGCGGCGACGGCGCGCGCTTCCGTGGCGATTACGACCTCTACAACGCCCGCAGGGAAGAAAAAGTAGTCGCCTTTATCAACGGCGTTGCGTGGAAAGAGGGCAAAGTCGTATATTCTTTCACCGTAAACGGCTCTTCGGGCGTGTATTGCAAGGACGTATGCGAGAAAAAGGCGCTGGAAGAGCATATTCTCTCCACGTCGGACGAGGAAATTCTCTCGCTGAGCCGCGGCGGAGATCTGCTTGCCGTCACCGTGCGGCGGGACGGCGCAACCTCTTCCGTCGGCACGCTCGACATGAACACTTCCGAGCTGAAAACCCTCACCGAGGGCGACGCGCGCGACGCCGACCCCTGTTTTTCGCCCGCTCAACCCAACTGCCTCTATTTCGACAGCGCGGGCGTGGGCAGAAACGCGCGGGGAGAATTTACGGGCAGTTACGCCCCCGCCGCGATCTGCGCGCTCGACCTCGAAAGCATGGAGATCAAAGAGATCGCCGCGGAAAAAAAGTTTGCCCTCGTCAAGCCGAAATTTTCCCAAAACGGCGACCTGTATTACATAAAACGCCCCAACCGCCCCGAAAAAAGCGGCAACGTGCTTTTAGACATCGTTCTCTTTCCGTTCCGCATCCTCAAAGCGATCTTCGGATTTTTGCAGGCGTTTGTCGCCATCTTCGGCCATACCAGCCTCACCTCGCAGACGGAGGGGGGAGACAATCCCGCTCGCGGCAGAAAGACGGAAGCGCGCAAGCTGTGGCTGGACGGCGCGCTCATCGACGCCGACCGCGAATATAAGCGCAACGCCAAAAAGGCAAAGGGAGAGGCGGGCTTTATCCCGTTGAGCTGGAAACTCGTCAGGCGCACGGCGCAGGGCGAGGAGACCCTCAAAAGCGGCGTGTGCGACTATGCCCTCTGCAAAGACGGCGGCCTCTACTGCACCAACGGCAGGCACATTTTTTACGTCAAGGACGGAACGTGCCGCAAGATCGCCGATACCGAGCGGTGCCTGTGCCTTGCCACCGAGAGCGTGGCGGCCGCGCCCTCCGAGATCTTTGCTTTGTGACGCGCCGCCGATGTTCCCAAGTAAAAAGAAAACCGCGCAAAGTCGCGGTTTTTTTACACCCGTTTGCAATTTTCGCTTCTTCTTTTGCGGTATGCTGAAAGGACAACAAGCAAAGGGAGCGAATATGGCATACGAAAAGAGGCTGTGCATTCTCAAACAGATGAAGAGGGGCTTTTCGGCGGACGGGGGGCCGATCACGGGAGCGGTTTACGCCGAACGGCTGGGGACGGAACTCACCGTAACGCCGCGCATTGCGGGGCTTTCCCCCGTGGCGGACGGCAGATATGTTCTCGTTGCGCAGGCGGGGGGAATGTTTTACTGTTTCGAGCTGAGGGGGAACGAAGCGCTCAAAGCGGAAGAAGCGCCCTCGATCGCGGACGGCTTTTCCGTGCTACTGTGCTTTTTGCGGGGCGAAGCGGAACCCGTCGCGTTTGGGAGATGCGGCAACGCGCCCGACGACTATCTGCCCCTTTTGAAAGCGCTGAGCGGGCGGGCGGCGCGCAAACGTCCCGTTCCCGTCCCCATGCCGCCCAACCAGATCCCGGGCGCGCCCTCGCCGCAGGTGCCGCTTGCGCCCGCCATCCCCGTTCCCGAGGAGGAAGAAGCTCCCTTTCGGGATATGGCGGCGGCAAAATATAACGACGAAGCCATCGCAAGCACAGATTACTACCGCGAATGCGCTTCTCATGCGGATGAGGGTGCTGACGCTGAAAGCGAAGAGCAAAAAGAAAGGCAAGGCGGCGGAGCGGATGAAACTGCTGTACATCCGTTCCGTCTCGTGCGCGGCGGACTTACATACTACAACAAAATCGCCGCAAAACTGAAAGAGGCGTTTGAAAAATACCCGCGGGACGATACGTTGCTCCCGTCCATTCCCCATTCGGAGTGGGTAAAAACGGAGCAGGCGCTCCTCGGCGTGGTGTATGCGGAGGGGGTTCCGCGGTATCTCTGTGTGGCGCTCAAAGAGGAGCCGCCCGCCGAGGCGAAAGAGGCGAGCTGTTTCGTCCCGCTAAGCCCTTACCGCGAGAACGAGGGCTATTTTGTCGTGTTCCAGGACGCGGATACGGGGGATTACGTCAAAGTCGAGCAGGGCTGATCGGCAAAATAAAATTTTTTCAAAAGCGTTTACTTTGACAAAGTTTCGTGCTATAATGTATTTGGAAGAAGTTAGGCGATTTCGTCCTTACTACGGAAAATTCATACGGAGGTCAATTTATGACATCGGCACTTACGAAAAATCAAAAGGTCCTTGCGTTTGTCGAAGAGAGCGCACAGCTTGCGCAGCCCGATCGGATCGTCTGGATCGACGGCAGTGAAGAACAGCTCGCGGCGCTCCGCGAAGAGGGCGTGAAAACGGGGGAGATGATCAAACTCAACCAGGAAAAACTCCCCGGTTGCTACTACCACCGCACCGCGCAAAACGACGTGGCGCGCGTGGAGGACCGCACGTTTATCTGCTGCAAAAACAAAGAGGACGCGGGTCCCATTAACTATTGGATGGATCCGCAGGAAGCCTACGCGCTCTGCCGCAACATCGCGCGCGGGAAGATGAAAGGGCGCACCATGTACGTCATTCCTTACTCGATGGGCGTGGTCGGCTCCCCGTTCTCCAAAATCGGTATCGAAGTGACGGACTCCATCTACGTCGTTCTCAACATGGCGATCATGACGCGCGTCGGCACCGCCTGCTACGATTATCTCGGCACGGACGGCGACTTTATCAAGGGCTTCCACTGCAAGTGCGACGTAGACCCCGAAAAGCGCTATATCATGCACTTCCCCGAGGACAACACCATCATCTCGGTGAACTCCGCCTACGGCGGCAACGTATTGCTCGGCAAAAAGTGTTTCGCCCTGCGCATTGCGTCCTATCTCGGCAAAAACGAGGGCTGGATGGCGGAACATATGCTCATTTTGGGCGTTACCTATCCCGACGGGTCCAAACATTATGTGGCGGCGGCGTTTCCGTCCGCGTGCGGCAAGACCAACCTCGCCATGCTCATTCCCCCCAAACACTATCTCGAAAAGGGATATAAGGTGGAGTGCGTGGGCGACGACATCGCGTGGATCAGGGTCGGCAAGGACGGCAGGCTCTGGGCGGTCAACCCCGAAAACGGATTCTTCGGCGTTGCGCCCGGCACCAACGAGAAGAGCAACCCCAACGCGCTCGCCGCAACGCGCCAAGGGACCATCTTCACCAACGTCGCCATCGATCCCGCCGACAACACCGTTTGGTGGGAGGGCCTCACCAAACAGGCTCCCGCCCGTCTCATCGACTGGCTCGGGAACGAATGGACGCCCGATAGCGGCGTAAAAGCGGCGCATCCGAACTCCCGCTTCACTGCGCCCGCAACGGGTTGCCCCTGCCTTTCTCCCGAGTTCAACTCCAAAGAGGGCGTTCCGCTCGACGCAATCATCTTCGGCGGCAGGCGCGCCACCACGACCCCGCTCGTCTACCAGTCCCGCGATTGGGACCACGGCGTGTTCGTCGGCTCCATCATGTCGAGCGAGACCACGGCGGCGGCGACGGGTGCGGTCGGCGTTCTGCGCCACGACCCGATGGCGATGAAACCGTTCTGCGGCTATCACATGGCGGACTATTTCGGGCATTGGATCGACATGGGCAAAAAGATCGCAAACCCGCCCA
Source organism: uncultured Clostridia bacterium (assembly GCA_947631905.1). Classification (GTDB taxonomy): domain Bacteria; phylum Bacillota; class Clostridia; order Christensenellales; family Borkfalkiaceae; genus Gallimonas. Next base: position 30,221 of record CANRND010000014.1, read on the forward strand.
AAATCTTCAACGTCAACTGGTTCCGCCAGGACGCGGACGGCAACTTTATCTGGCCGGGCTTCGGCGACAACATGCGCGTTCTCGACTGGATCTTGAAGCGTTGCGCGGGAACGGTGGAAGCAAAGGAGACCGCGATCGGCTATGTGCCTTACGCAAAGGACATCGACCTTACGGGCCTCGGTCTCACGGAAGAGACGCTCGAAAGCATTCTCTATGTGGATAAAGCGCGTTGGAGCGCGGAGGCGGACGAGATCGCGGAATACTATAAGCAATTCGGCGACAGGTTGCCGCAGGAACTCAAAGAGAGCCTCGCAACGCTCAAATCGAATTGCGAAAAGTAACATAGAAGCGGAAAGGGCGACCTTTCCCAAAACACGATAAAAAGGGACGCGCACGGCGAAAGGATGCCGTGCGCGTTTTGGTAAACCGAGATAAACGACTTTATTGGGGGAAAGTATTTGTACTCGATTTACCGTTTCCGAGGTAAAGGAATTTTCGGAAACTACCCCTATTATAATCACCTAATATGCGATTGTCAAGTAATTTATCGCACATCATGCGATATTTTTTTTGAAAAAGAGGGATCATATAGGGGGAAAATCATGGAACTGAAAGACATTCAGCTTCGGCTCAGGGAGTCGATTTCAAGGAGCGGCATGGCCCAGAAAGACATTGCAAAGGCGATCGGCGTTTCGGCGCAGACGGTTTCCAAGTATATGAAACGGGATATTTTTCCCGCGCTCGACACGTTTGCAAAACTCTGCGCGCTGTTAGACGTGCGGTCGGATTACGTTCTCGGTATTTCGGAGTACTGACGAGAAAAGACAATAAGAACTCCCGGCGCGAACGTTTCTCAAAACGAGCATAAAACAGTTGACAAAGTGAACAAATAGTGCTATTCTGTCGGTGGATTTTCGGAAGCGGCGTAAAAAACGCCGCTTGGAGGGAGCCATGCTGAAAATTATCACCGATTCTTCCTCTGAAATTTCGCAGGAAGAGGCAAAAGCGCTCGGCGTGGAGGTCGTGCCGCTCACCGTTGTTTTCGGAGGCAACGCCTATCTCGACGGCGTAGATCTGAGCAGGGAAGAATTTTACAAAAGGCTCTTGGCGGGGGAGTTCCCGCACACATCCCAGCCCTCCGAAGCGCAATTTTCGGAGGCGTTTGCGCGTACGCAGGGAGAGGAGACGCTCGTGATCCTCATTTCTTCGCGGCTGTCGGGGACCGCCAACGTAGCGCGGCTCTCCAAAGAGGCGGGAAATTTTTCACGGGTGCGCATTTACGATTCTCTCTGCACCACGGCCATGCTCCGCATCCTTGTGGAGACGGCGGCGAAAAACCGCGAGAAGAGCGCGGATGAAGTGATCGCCATTCTCGACGGGTTGCGTCCCCGTATCAAGCTCTATGCCTGTCTGAATACGCTCGAATATCTCCGTAAGGGCGGGAGAATGAAAAAGAGCGCCGCCGCGGTGGGGGAACTGCTCGGGATCAAGCCCATCGTCACGGTCTCCGCGGAGGGAACGGTGGAACCCGCGGGACGGGCGCACGGACAAAAGAAAGCGCTCCTCTCCGTTGCGCAAACGTTTTTGCGCGCGGAGGCCGACCCGGACTACCCCGTGTATTTTTTACGGACGGACAACGAAGCGCCCCCGCGCGAGATCATGCGCGCGGTGCATCGGGAAAACAGCCCCCTCTTTTCCATCTGTTGCGCCGTGGGGACGCACATCGGACCGGACGCCGCGGGAATTGTTTTCGTAGAAAAAGAATAAAAAACGGCCGCGCCGTGCAAGTTTGCACGGCGCGGCCGTTTATCGTAAAAGGTTACATCACGACAATATTGTGTTCAAGGAACAGCTCTTTGAGGTCGGCGGGAAATTCGTCGTCCGTGATGAGTACGTCGATGTCTTCGAGCCGCGCAAAGGTGTGGGGCATGATCTTGCCGATCTTGGAACTGTCGAGCATCATATACATCGCCTTTGCCTTTTGGCGGGTCATTTTGAGGAGATCGGCTTCCACCATCGAGCCGCAGGAGAAGCCGTTCTCGGGCGTGAACGCCGAGGCGGAGATGATCGCAAGTTCAAAGTTCGTGTTTTCAAAATAGGACTTCGCAACGGGGGAAGCGGTAGAGAGGTTCTCTTTCATCACTTGCCCGCCGAGCATGGTCACGTTGAGATTTTTCTTTTGCGCGAGTTCGATCGCAACCGCCAGCCCGTTGGTAAACACGTGGATGTTGATGTCGGGCAGCTCTTTCGCAAGGCACATCGCCGTGGTGCCGCCGTCGATAAAGAGGGAACAATTTTCCTCAATGAGGCTCGCCGCTTTCTGCGCAATGCGGATCTTTTCGTCGGTGTGCATGGCGGTCTTTTTCGCATACGGCTCGTTGGAGACCTTTTGCACTTCTTTCACCGACATCGCGCCGCCGCGCACGCGGATGATCCGCCCCGCCTGTTCGAGCTGTAAAAGATCCCGCCTGAGGGTCATTTGCGACACGTCGGGGAAATAGGTGTCAAGTTGGTTGAGCGTCAGTTTTCCGCGCTTATCCAAAAGTTCGGCGATCTCTTCGATACGGTCTTTCTTCATATCTTTTTTCTCCCTGTCGATATTTCTACATGTAAAATTTTAACACAGATGTTGAAAAATTGCAAGCATTTTTTTGCAAAAACATATTGAATTTTGCGTTTTTTTCATAAAATTACTTCAAAACTGTGAAAATATTCAAGAATGAAAAATTTTTTCGCAAACCGCTCACAAAAAATTCGGCGATTTCCCCGCAGAGCCGCAAATGTGAAAATTTTTTGCATTTTTAACCTTTACTTTTCACTTAAAAGCAGCATAAGCCCGCGTTTTTGCTCCTCGGAAAGCATGCGTACGCGGCGGAACAATTCCGCGTCCGGCGTTTCGGTATCTTCCGCGAAAAATTCTGCGAGCGTCATCCCGAACGCGGCGCAGATCGCCCTCAGCGTGGAGAGCTTTGGCTCGGCATGCCGCGCGTAAAGATTATTTAACGTGGATTGGGTCAGCATCGCCTCCATGGCAAGATTGTTTACCGACCAACCCCGCTCCAAACGCAGACGGTCTATTTTTTCCAAAACGTCCATGTCTCACCCCTTTTTTTATTTTAAGCGAAATTGAGTTAAAATAATAACCAAAATACTATTTCATTTTATTTTGTCAAACAAATGAGGGTCTTTGCCTTGCGCTTGTTCTTCCGCTTTCCAGCTTTCAATGCGTTTGTGGCAAATTACTACGGTGTAAGGAATTGCAATCAATGCACCAACCGTTCCGCCAAAAACATATGACTTCGTGGAATTTCCATCATACTCTTTCCACTTCTTAAATGACTGTTTGTCAAACGATTTCATTGCATCAAAAACAAATTCGCTTGAATCAACATACGTCGCGCAATTTTGAAATGCAACTTTGGCATCAACAAACTCTTCGTGTAAAATTTTGCCGTTGTGATAATTAATTTCTGCTTCTTCGAATTTTTGCTTCAATGTCTGTACTTTTAAAATTTGCTCTTGCTGATAACTTTGAAATTTTTGCAAGTTTTTGAAATTTTCCATAATTTTGTTTTTTGCAATCAAAAAACCGGTTCCCACCGCAAGAGGAACCCACAACGGAATGCCGCATAACATAACAATGCCAAGAATTTTTGTCGAATGCTTTAAAAATTTTTTCATTTTAACTATATTCCTTTTTTGCTAATAATTTACCAAATTCCCAAAGGAATGTCAATATGGAAACAAAATATCCATTGTTAAACAAAATCTTTGATTGGTAGATACTAAAATGTTCTCTCGCCCGTATAGACGATTCTGTATTGCTTATCCTTTTTAAGACCCGAAAGGCTCCGTTTTTTTCGGATTTCAGTGAAAATGCTTTGCTTTTTTCTACGCAAAATGGTACAATACTGCACATGGAATACAGTTACGTAAAAGAGTTGGACGATTTTTTCGCTTCGCAGTTTTCCGATTATGTGAAGATCGCCGCGATCGAGGGCTACAAGATGCCCGAGATGCTCATAGTAGGCGCGGACGGCAACATCGCGCGGAAAGACCCCAAGTTCATGCGCATCATCTATCAGGAAAACCGCGGAGAAGTTCTCGCCAATTTCAAAGCGGCCGCCGCCGATACCGATTTTACGTTCAATTTCTGTTTTCCGCCTCTTTCGGACCGCATCAAAGACCGCTTCCGCAAGCGGACGTTTGCCAAAATCTTACCCGAGAAACTCAAAAAGTACAACGAGACTCCCGAAAGTTTAGGCACAAAACTCGACCTCGAACAAAAGGTCTGGAACGGCATCGTCAAGGGCAAGTACTATCCCGAAAAGAATACCGTAATGGCGATCGCCCTCATCTGCCGCATGCAGACGAGGGACGCGGAGGAGCTGTTCGGCGTCCTCGGGTTGCGGCTGAAAACCGACAACGTGCGCGATATTGTGTTCGAATATCTGCTCACGCAGAAGATCTTCAACGAGGACATGCGCGACCGCTGTCTTGCGGAGTATAAGATCGACACCATTCCCATCAGACGCGGGGGCGAAATCCCCGCATAGCGCATAAACTGTTGCAAAAGGAACGCCATGTTTTTTGCAAGACTGAGAAAAGATATTGCGGCGGCAAAGCGCAACGACCCCGCCGCCCGCAGCAAGTTCGAGATCTGGCTCACCTATGCGGGCGTACACGCGCTCTCGTGGCACCGCTGGGCGAACAGGCTGTATCGCATGCACTTAAAGCTCCTCGCCCGCATGACGTCGCAGTGGGCGAAATTCCGCACGGGCATCGAGATCCACCCTGCCGCCAAGATCGCCGCGGGGGTATTCATCGACCACGGCGAGGGCGTTGTGATCGGGGAGACCGCCGAAATCGAAGAGGGGGTCGTCATCTATCAGGGCGTTACGCTCGGCGGCACGGGGAAAGAGAAGGGCAAACGCCATCCCACCATCAAAAAGAACGTCACCATCTCCTGCGGGGCGAAAGTCCTCGGCGGGTTCACCGTCGGCGAGGGCGCAAAGATCGGCGCGGGCGCGGTGGTTTTAAGCGAGGTGCCGCCCTATGCCACCGTGGTGGGGGTCCCGGGGCGGGTCGTGCGGATCAACGGCGAGAAAGTGCAGGACTTGCTCCCCGAAAAAGAGGACCCCGTGGTAAGGGAGCTGTGTGCGCTCCGCGAGCGGGTGTTCGCCCTCGAAGAAGAAATCAAAAAACGGGATAAGTAATTCCATAGGGAAAGACATGAAACTATACAATTCGCTCACAAGAAGAAAAGAGGAGTTTATTCCCCTTGAAGAGGGAAAAGTGAAGATGTACGCCTGCGGCATCACGGTATCGGGCGAGGCGCACGTGGGACACGGCTTCCAGGCCATTCTCTACGACATTTTCCGTAAATTCCTCGAAAAGCAGGGCTACCAGGTGACGTATGCCCGCAATTATACGGACGTAGACGACAAGATCATCGCAAAGAGCCGCGAGACGGGGATCCCCGCCGACAAATACGCCGAGCAGATGATCGGAAAGATCGACGAAGTCATGCGCAAGCTTGACGTGGGCGAGCCGACCGTGTGGCTTAAAGCCACCGAGAACATCGGCAACATCATCTCCTTTATCGAGGACCTCATCGGCAAGGGGCATGCCTATGCCGCACCCAACGGAGACGTGTATTTCGACGTGGACAGCTATCCCGCCTACGGACAGCTCTCGGGCAGGGACAAAGAGGACATGCTCGACGGGGTGCGCGTCGAGAACGACGGGTGCAAGAAAAACCCTTACGATTTCGCGCTTTGGAAAGCGGCGAAAGAGGGGGAGATCTGCTGGGATTCCCCGTGGGGGAAAGGCCGCCCCGGCTGGCACATCGAATGCTCCGCAATGAACCGCGCCGCGTTCGGGGACCAGATCGACATCCACGGCGGCGGGAGAGACCTCATCTTTCCCCACCACGAAAACGAGATCGCGCAGACGGAGGCCTTAACGGGCAAACGGTTTGCAAAATACTGGATGCACAACGGCCTCATCAAAGTCAACGGGCAGAAGATGAGCAAGTCGCTCGGGAACAGTCTGTTGCTCGAAGACCTGCTCGCAAAATACAGCAACGAGGCAATCAAATTCGCCCTCCTTTCCACGGGCTACCGCGGCGACGTGAACATTACGGACGATCTCTTTCCCGAAGCGGAGAGCCGCCTCGTGCGCTTCTATACCCTCATCGACAGGGCGGAGACCGCGTTCCCCGAGGGGGCGGGGACGTACCCCGAGATCGACAAAAAGTTCGACGCGGCGATGAGCGACGATTTCAACACCGCGCTTGCGCTCTCTGATTTATACGGATATTTTAAGGACGTATCGCGTTATTTGGCAGAAAACGACCCGACGGCGCGCAGAATGACCGACCAGATCCGCGCGACATACTCCCTTTTGGGGCTGTTCAAAAAGAACGCGAAAGAGTATCTCGCGCAATATGCGCGGGAGGAGGAAGCGCCTGCGGAGGTAAAGGCGCTTGCCGAAGCGCGTTGGGCGGCCCGTCTCGCAAAGGACTGGCCCAAGAGCGACGAACTCCGCGAAAAGCTGAAACAAATGGGCTACGCCGTCAAAGATTCCAAAGACGGCTATACGTTGAGCAAAATCTGAGCGGTTTTTCCGCAGAGGGAACGCTCTCTCTTGTCGCCCTCCCCCGCGCATTTGCGCGGGGGAGGGGCAGGGGAGGGGGTGCCTTATTTTTGAAAGTCTCTTTGCAACACTCCCCTTTCCCCCTCGCGTTGCTCGGGCACTTTCCCCCAACAAGTTGAGGGACAGCAAGAATATAAATCCATTAAAACAAAATCAAGGAAGTAAATATGAAGATCACGGCGAAAGAACTGAGACAAAAATGGCTTGACTTTTATAAGAGCAAGGGACACACCGACATCGGCGCGGTATCCCTCATCGGCGACGGGTCTACGGGCGTCATGTTCAACGTGGCGGGCATGCAACCCCTTATGCCCTATCTCCTCGGCAAGCCCCACCCCGCGGGAAAGCGGCTCTGCAATGTGCAGGGGTGCATGCGCACGGTGGACATCGACTCGGTGGGCGATCCCTCCCACTTCACCTTTTTCGAAATGATGGGCAACTGGTCCCTCGGCGACTATTTCAAGAAAGAGAAAACGGCGTGGACGTTCGAAATTCTGACGGACGTATTCGGCCTCGACAAGGAGAAGCTCTGCACGACGGTGTTCGAGGGCAACGAGAGCGTCCCCCGCGACGACGAGACGGCGCGGCTTCTGATCGGCCTCGGCATCAGGCCCGAGCATGTCTTTTATCTTCCCAAAGAGGACAACTGGTGGGAACTCGAAGGCACCGTGGGGACCCCCTGCGGGCCGGATAACGAGTGGTTCTATCCCCTCGACGTGGACAAGGAAAACCCCGTGTTCCCCGATGACTACGTGGAGATCGGCAACGACGTCTACATGCAGTATCAAAAACTCGAAAACGGTTACACCCCCCTCGAAAACAAGAACGTGGATACGGGTTTCGGGTTCGACCGCATGCTCCTCTTTTTGAACGGCCTGCACGACGCGTATAAGACAGACCTTTTTACCGAAGTCATCGCCGAACTTGAACGCGCCTCGGGCAAAGCCTACGACGACGGCGGCGAAGCGCAGCGGGCAATGCGCATCATCGCGGACCATACCCGCACGACCGTGATGCTCATCGGCGACAGAACGGGCGTGCTTCCCTCCAACACGGGCGCGGGCTACATCCTGCGCAGGATCATGCGGCGGGCCATCCGCTATTGCCGCCAGCTTGAAATTTCTTCGGACGTATTGCAAAACGTCGCCAAAATCTACATCGAAAAGGTGTACGACGAGGCCTATCCGCTCCTTAAAGAGAAAGAGGACTACATTCTCGACGAGATCAAAAAAGAGGCGGACCGCTTCGAGGCGACCCTCGTCACGGGCATGAAAGAATTTGAAAAGTGCGTCACGGGCCTTGCCCGCAAAAACGAGTTCATGGCAAAGAGCGATCCCGCTTACGTTCCCGAAACGGTCATCGGCGGGAAAGCTGCGTTCCGCCTTTACGATACCTACGGCTTCCCGCTCGAACTCACCGAGGAACTTGCCGCGGAAAAGGGGCTTACGGTGGATAAAAACGGCTTCGACGAGGCGTTCAAGGAGCATCAGGAAAAGAGCCGCGTCCTGAATAAGGGCGAGGCGAAAGGGGGCCTCGAAAGCCACAGCGAAATGGCGGTCAAGTACCACACGGCGACCCACCTTTTGAACGCGGCCTTAAAGGCGGTGCTTTCTCCCGATTGCAACCAAAAGGGTTCCAACATCACCGATGAACGCATGCGGTTCGACTTCAATTTCGACCGCGCCATGACGCCCGAAGAGATCGCGGCGGTAGAGAAGCTCGTCAATGAGAAGATCGCAGAGGATATTCCCGTCGTCTACAAGGAGATGAGCCTCGAAGAGGCGCGGGCGGAGCATTTCGTCGGCGTGTTCGACAGCAAGTACGGCGAAGTGGTAAAAACGTACTCCATCGGGGAGTTCAGCAAGGAGATGTGCGGCGGACCGCACGTGGAACACACGGGCGTTTTGGGACATTTCAAGATCCAGAAAGAACAATCCTCTTCCGCGGGTGTGAGAAGAATTAAGGCGATACTGGAATAGGTTCACGAAAAATCTTTTGCTTCGCAAAATCTTTTTCCGTGAGGAAACATGCGTGCGCGCCTTAACTTTGTTGTCCTTTTGTTCGTTTCATCGGACAACAAGGCAAAAGTAATTGCCAAATTGTGTCGCGCAGCGAAGAAGCGTGGTTCTTCTCGCGCAAGGAGTTTTAATTGTCATTTCGTCCCGCGCGCATTTCTATTTCTCTAAGCGCGGCACGAGCCGTAGGCGAAGTACCGAAGTAAGCGCGGCGAACGAAGTGGAGAAATCTCGACCTTATTATATTCACGAAAAATCTTTTGCTTCGCAAAATCTTTTTCCGTGAGGAAACCGACTTTTGCGCCTTAACCCACTCGTCCTCTCGTTCGTTTCATCGGACAAGAAGGCAAAAGGGTTTGCCAAATTGGGGCGCCCACGGCGGAAGTGAATTCCGCCTAAGGCACATATTTTAGTTTCGCACAATTCTTTGCTCGCTCCACCCTCGGCTCCACCTTTCAGGGGCAGCAAGGGGAAGCGGAATACCACTCCCAAATCACGTCATGTTGAGCGGAGGCGCAAGCCGTAGTCGAAACATGTCCGCATTATATTAAGGACATTCCTCGATTGCGCTCGGAATGACGTAATTAGAACGGTGAGGCGGGGTGACGTAATTCACCACATTATTATAAAGGGAAAAGCATATGAAAGAACGGACGCAAAAAGAAAGATTGCTGGCGGGGGAACTCTATAAAGTAGACGAAGAACTCGCGGGAGAGCTTGCGGCATGCAAGAGAAAGTGCGAGCTGTACAACCGCACCCCGCGCGACAACGCGGAAGAGCGCAGAGCGATCATGCGCTCTATTCTCGGCAAGTGCGGCGAAAATTTCAACATCGAGAGCAACGTGTGGTTCGACTACGGCTACAATACCGAAGTGGGCGAAAATTTCTACGCCAACCACGACTGCATGTTTTTGGATACCAACAAGCTCATCTTCGGCGACAACGTGTTCATCGCGCCGCAGTGCGGCTTTTACACGGCGGGCCACCCGCTTGAAGCCGATGTGCGCCGCGCCCAGCTTGAATTTGCAAAGCCCATCGTGGTGGGAAGCGACGTGTGGTTCGGCGGCGGCGTAAAAGTTCTCCCCGGGGTCACGATCGGCGATAACGTCGTCATCGGCGCAGGCTCCGTGGTGGTGCATGACATTCCGAGCAATTCGGTGGCGGTGGGGAACCCCGCGCATGTCATAAAGACATTGCCGCGCCGATGACAGGGTTCCCGAAAAAGATTGCGAAGCAAGATTTTTGGGGAAGAGGAGCGGCAGGCATAAAAAAGGAGCGGCGAGGGGAACGAGCCGCGAAAGTATCCGCCTTGCCGCGACGAGGCGCGGGCTCCGTGGTGGTGCATGACGTTCCGAGCAATTCGGTGGCAGTGGGGAACCCCGCGCATGTCATAAAGACGTTGCCGAAAACGGTGAAATAACAAAAAAACACAGGCTATGCGCGGCGCCGCCCGAGGGGCGGCGCCGCGCGGCCGCTTTTCCATAAAAAAATTTTTGTTTTTTCCGAAAAAATCTTAAAATCGCAACTCAAAACAGCTTGACGATACCCCTTTGATTGCTTATAATGGAGGGGTAAATCGGCAAAGCGCCCCGTTTTTACCGAGATATACGGCTCGAAAAAGAGCGGTAACGGAACAAGGAGTACGAATTATGAAGACCTATATGGCAAACGCTCAGACGGTTGAAAGAAAGTGGTACGTCGTTGACGCGACGGGGATCCCGCTCGGAAGATTGGCGTCCAAAGTCGCCTCGATCCTGCGCGGCAAAAATAAGCCTACTTTCACCCCCAATGTGGATACGGGCGATTTCGTGATCATTGTCAACAGCGATAAGGTGGTTCTCACGGGCAAAAAGCTCGAGGATAAGTTCTATCGCTATCATACCGGTTATATCGGCGGCTTAAAAGAGATCGCTTACGGCAAGCTCATGGCGGAGCGCAGCGACCTTGCCGTTTACGAGGCGGTCAAGGGAATGCTTCCCAAAAATTCTCTCGGCAGAACGATGATCAAAAAGCTCAGAGTTTACAAGGGCGCGCAGCACAACCACCAGGCGCAGAAACCCGAAGAGTTAAAATTATTTTAAGGTGTGAGAGGTATTGACATGGCGAAAGCAACGTTGAAGAAAAAATTGCAATACTGGGGAACGGGCCGCAGAAAGAAAGCGGTCGCCCGCGTCCGTCTCATTCCGTCCGGCAGCGGAGAAATCATCATCAACGACAGAGCGCTCGAAGATTACTTCCCGCTCGGTACCACGCAATTCATCGTAAAACAGCCCCTTGTCGCGATCGGCGCAGAGGGCAAGTACGATATTCATGTGAACGTCGTCGGCGGCGGCTACACCGGCCAGGCGGGCGCGATCCGTCTCGGCATTTCGAGGGCGCTTCTCCAAGCGGAACCCGAAACGAGACCCGCGCTCAAAAAAGCAGGCTTCCTCACCCGCGACCCGAGAGTCAAGGAAAGAAAGAAGTACGGTCTCAAAAAAGCGCGCCGCGCACCGCAATTCTCCAAGAGATAAAAAATACGGGGTACAGTTTCTGTACCTCGATTTTTTAATCGCTTTTTTGCAAAAAGCAGGGAGGGCGCGCGCTTTCCGCGCTGCGCCGTCCGAAATCATAAGGAGCCGATATGTTCTACGAAAAAATCGATCTGTATCAATATTTTTCTTTGAAAAAGCCGCAAAACGGCGCGGGGATCCTCACCGTGTATTGCCGTGAGCAGAGCGGCGATCTTCTGAAAAAATCGCGTCCCGCCATGCTCGTATTGCCGGGCGGCGGCTACGAGTATTGCTCCGAGCGCGAACAGGAACCCGTCGCCATGCGCTTTTTGGATGCGGGCTTCGGCGCGTTCGTGCTGAAATACACGGTGAATACCGCCTATCCCGTCCCCCTTGTGGAGGCGGCGATGGCGATCTCTTATATCCGCGAGAATGCGGAAAAATACTCGATCGACGGCGTGCGCGTCGGCGTTCTGGGCTTTTCCGCGGGCGGGCATCTCGCGGGGATGCTCGCAACGCTCTATGCGGACGAACACATCAAGGCGGCGCTCGGCGGGCGGCTTGTCCGTCCCGACGCGTTGCTCCTTGCCTACCCCGTTCTTTCGGGCGGGGAGTTCGGTCATCAAGGCACAATGGACCACATCTCGGGCGGGGACCCCGTTCTCAAAAAGAAGCTCTCGCTCGAAACCCGCGTGACGAAGGACTGTCCGCCTGCCTTTCTCTGGCACACCACCGAGGACGACTGCGTTCCCGTGGAGAACAGTCTGCTGTTCGCCGCGGCATGCAGAAAAGCGGGGGTGCCTTTCGAAATGCACCTCTTCGAAAAGGGCTGGCATGGCACGAGCGTGGCGGGGATCGAAACGGAGGGAGACAAAGAGCGGCTGAATAAGATCGGGCATCTTTCGGTCTGGTTCGATCTGGCGCTCTCGTGGCTCAAACAGAACGGCTTCGCCGTGGAGATGGCGTAACTACTTTTTTTCCGCTTTCCGCGCAACGGCGTCGTGCCGCGCGAGGAACCCCGCCAGCGCGTCGTTTTCCCGCCCGCCCGTTTTCTGCGGAGGCTTTTCGCCGTATGCGGGCGGATCGAACGCCCCGTCGGGCAGGTGCGGCGCTGCGGGCGGATCCCCGTCCGGTTCGGGTCCGTTCTGCGCCGTGAGTGCGGAGAGCGCGTCCAAAAGTTCGAAGATGCCGAATTTTTCCACGAAAAATCACCTCTTTTATTAAAATTTTCGGAAGAAAAAGTCAAGAGACATCGGTTTTTGATTGCCAAAAACCGTATTTTAGTATATAATTGTTAGCGTATCGTTAGAACAAGAATTTTCATCGAACGTAAGGAAGCGACATATGCGTAAAATACTGAAAAAAGTAACGACAATTTTCACGGCGGGCGTACTTGCCTTCGGCGCAATTTCCCTCGCCGCCTGCGGGACAAACTTCACCCCGCTCAAAGACGCGCCCGCGGCGACCGCCGAAGTAAAGAGCAACGGCGGGTTCGTTGTGGAAAAGGGCGACTATGTCTACTTCGTCAACGGCGTTGAGACCTATACTTCCGACAACACCTACGGCTCTCCCGTAAAGGGCGCGCTCATGCGGGTCAAGAAGAGCAACGTTCGGGAGAAGAAGAACGAAGCGGAAACGGTCGTGCCGTCTTTGATGGTGGCTTCCGATTACACCGCGGGCATTTTCATCTACGGCGACCGCGTTTATTACGCCACCCCCAACAGCGACAGGAACATGCAGGGCATGGTCGAGAACAGTTATCTCAATTTCAACAGCGCCAAGCTCGACGGTTCCGACGTAAAGACTTATTTCAACGTTTCGAGCAACTCCACCGTTTACCGCTATGTGGAAGTAGACGGCACCGTGTATCTGCTCTATGTGGAAAATTCCAACCTGCACTCCTACAACACCGCGTCGGATACGGATACCGAGCTTGCCCGTTCGATGGGGGCCTATGTGCTGAACAGCCTCGATAAGAGCGACCCCTACGTCTACTACACCATGAGCGTGACCGCCGAGATCGACTCGGACGACGGCAACACCGTTGCCCGCAGTTACAACCAGATCTACCGCGTTTGCGCAGACGCCACCGAGGCGCCCTACGAATACACTTACGATCCCGAATATCTCGAAGCGAACGACGGCGAGGTTCCCTATCTCAACCTCGGCGAGATTGTTCTCGACGGTATCGGCTCCGTCTTTAAGGACATGCCCACGCAGTTCACCCACGAGAGCAAGACGGACGGCAAACTGACGGATACCCCCGAAACGGCGGCAGGCTTTACCTACACGTTGCAGTCTTACACCAACGGCGGCATTTACTTCACCCGTTCCGATCTTGCCACCACAGGCACGGTGGGCGAGGACGGCTGGCTCTACTATCTGTCCGAAGAGGCGATCGGCGCAGAAAGCTGGAATTCCATCACGGGCAACAAGCAGGATTCTTTGGACGTCGTGGCGCAGAGTACCACAAACGCAAGCACGGCGGCGATCTTCTATAAGGACGAAAACGGCCACCACTACCTCTATACGAGCAACAGCACGATCTTCCGTGCGGACGTCAAAGAGAACGGGCTTGCGGACGTCACCCGCATCTGCATTTGCAGTGGCAGTCCCGCCCTCAGCTTTATCGACGACAGCTCGGACAGCACCTATAAGTACGTTTACTACACGATCTCGGGGAATATCTACCGCGCCGTATACAACGGCACCGCGGACAACTACAACTCCCTCAACTACGACGCAAACAAGCCTTACCAAGCCGCGCAGGTTTTGAAGATCTCCCATGCGCAGAGCTGGTACAATTTCGAACTCATCGACGGGATCGTCTATTTCGCAGACGCGGAAACGCTCGGCTCTTCCTCTTACACCTATATCTCCGCCGTCGACCTCAACAAGAAAGGCAAGCTCATGGATAATGCACAGCTTGCGGAGTACGACGAAGAGTACGAAAAGGCGATCGGTGAGGACAGCTACTACCAGGAACTCACCGACGACGGAAAGACCAACCTCGCCACGGCGGTAAGGTATTACTTCTACACGGGCGAGACGCAGCAATTCTACGACAACATCAAGGAAGCCGAGGACGAGACAGGCAAAAAGGACACCCTGTATTCCGAGGACGAGGTGAAGACGTTTGAAGAGTTCACCGCGAAAGAGGATGTAAAATTCCGTTCCGACTTCATCACCCAGCTCGGCAAAAAGACGGATGCGGACGAGGAGAGCATCTCCGAATATTGGAGGACCGCGCTCCAACACTATACCGCGCCTACGGATACGGAGAGCAAATCCCTTCCCGCATGGGCATGGGTGCTCATCGGCATTGCGATCGGGCTTGTCGTCGTCGGCGCAGGCGTTGCCGTTTACTTCATGATGCGTTCCCGCAAGAAGGAAGAGACTCCCGCCGAAAAGAAGATGTTCGTCGATACCACGGACGATGAGGATGTGGACGTGTATGCGACCGACGAAACGGCTCCTTTGACGGAAGAGACCGAGGAATCTGTTCCCGAAGAAGAGGCGGAACCCGAAGCGCCCGCAGAGGAACCTGTTCCCGCGGAGGAACCCGCTCCCGCAGAAGAAGCGGAGCCCGAAGTTCCCGAAGAACCCGCTCCCGCTGAGGAACCTGTTCCAGAAGTTCCCGCTGAGGAACCCGCCCCCGCAGAGGAACCTGCTCCCGAAGCGTCCGCAGAGGAACCCGCTCCCGCAGAAGAACCTGCTCCCGAGCAGAAACCCGAAGAATAACCGCAAAGGACCCGCTTGACAAAAGCGGGTCCTTTTTCATAGAGGAAATATTTTTTAACTTTTTTGCAAAAGGCGGCTCAAAACGGTTTACAAATGTTTGGAATACTAATATAATTTATTAGCCTATCGCATAATAGCGGGTGGCGGTATTCGTAAGGAGAAAAAGATATGGTTCGCTACATGAAGTGTCCGCGTTGCGAATTGAACTACATCGACGCGGAAAAACAGGAGTACTGCGACGTGTGCCTCAAAGAGATGAGGGGGATCCGCACGGACGCAGACGAGATCGAAGAGGAAGAGGCAAACGAGCTTCCCACCGAGCTCTGCCCCATCTGCGGGGAAAACATGATGCGCGCAGGGGAAAAGATGTGCGAGGAGTGCCGCAAGAAGATGGACGTCGAAGAGGAAGAGGGCGACATCGAAGAGGACGACGAATGGCGCGAGTATCTCGACGACGATACGGACGACCTCGATTCCGACCTCGACATCGGAGAGTCGTTCGATGAGGAAGAGGAACCCGAAGAGGAAGAAGAGGAAGAGGAGTACCACGACGAAGAGGAAGACCTCGACTATGTTACGGGCGACGAGATCTACACCCTCGGCGGCGACGACGATGACGACGACGAAGAGGGCGATGGGGACGAAGACGATTTCTGACGAAGTATTTTTCGCCGCGGGGCGCTTTATCAAGCGCCCCGCGGCTTTCTCTTATGTCATACCGCCCCTTACTTTTATTGTCATTTCGACCTTTCCTTTTATGTCATTTCGAGCGGAGCGAAGCGAAATCGAGAAATCTCAACATTATTAAAACTAAGGTAGAGATCCCTCGACTACGCTCGGGATGACATTTTAGAATAAGGCAGAGATGTCTACTTCGTCGCTGACGCTCCTCGTGCCGCGCTTAGAGAAACAGAACAGCGCGCGGGGCGACTACGCTCGGGATGACATTTTAGAACAGCGCGCGGGCGAAATGACAGTATGATGTCATTTCGAGTGGAGCGAAGCGAAATCGAGAAATCTCGCCTTTATGCCCTTTTCTGCCGAGGAGCAATTAGACGCTTTTTGCCTACCACGCACTAATTAGACGGTTTTTGTCTAAGATAAAGGCATGTACGGTCAAAGGATCAAAGAATTACGGGAAGAAAAAGGGCTTTCGCAGGAGGCGGTCGCACGCGCGCTGCATTGCAGCCAGCGCACCGTCAGCCGCTATGAGCTGGAACAGATCGATCTGTCTACGGAAGTTCTCATCGCCCTGTGCCACATTTTCAAAGTTTCCGCCGACTATCTTCTCGGCTTAGAGGACGAGACGGGCGCAAAGACCTACCGTTGACGCTATGGGGATCCGCGCGATTTTCGAAAAACTCAAAAACGCCGTGCGGCGTTATGAGGAAAGCCACAACTTCACCTGCGATATTTGCGGGCGGGAAGTGTTTTCAAACGAGCGGGTCTGTGCGGACTGCAAAAAGCGCCTGCCGTGGAACACGCCGCCCGTCTGTCCGCTCTGCGGCAGAAAGGTGGGCGAAGAGGGCCTCTGCCTCGATTGCAAGCAAAAGCCGCTCGCGGTAAAAAAGGCGCGGTCCTGTTTTCTGCACGAAGACGAGGCGGCCCGCCTCGTGGTGCGCTTTAAGCGCGGGCAGAAATATCTCTTCCGCACGCTGTGCGATTTTTTGCAACCGCTCGCCGCTAAAGAATTTCCCGAAGCGGACGCGGTCACGTTCGTCCCCATGACGGAGAAAGCCGAACGGGCGCGCGGCTACAACCAGTCGCGGTTGCTCGCCGAAGAGCTTGCGCGGCGTTGCGGGCTGGAACTTCTTGCCGCGGCCGTCAAGCGGCGCGAGACCAAAGCGCAAAAATTTCTCGGCAGGGCCGAGCGCGCCGATAATCTGAAAGGCTGTTTCCACGTCCAAGACCGCAAGGCGGTGCATGGGCGGCGGGTCCTCATCGTAGACGATACGCTCACCACGGGCGCTACGTCGAGCGAGCTGGCGGAAACGCTCTTGCGCGCGGGCGCTTCGGAGACTTTTCTCGTCACCGTCACAAGCGTGCGCAAAAAATCTCCGTTCGGCAAAAAAGAATAAAATATTTCTTTGTTCGTCCCCGTTGCGGGGGCGATTTTTTTCATATTTCCCGAAAATGCTCCATAAAATAGAACAAGCCGTTCGCCGAAAAACCCAAAAGTCGCGGGCGGTCGACAAATTTACCCTTTTTCTTTCCGTCAAATTATTTTATCATATAGAGGTAAACAGAAATGCGCGTGATCACCTTGCGGCTGAGGCCGCTTGCCGTCGCGGCGGCGCTCCTTTTCTTGCTCGTTGCGGGAGGTTTTTCCGCCAAAGCCGCGGGTGCGGAAACGGTATTTTGGAGCGGCGCGCGCTCCCTGCCCATCTATTGCGTGGACCGCGACGACAACAAGATCGCCATCTCGTTCGACTGCGCATGGGGGACGGAACACACCGACGCGATCTTAAAAAATCTTGCCGACGCAAAGGTGCGCGCAACCTTCTTCACCGTGCAGTTCTGGGCGGAAAAGTACCCCGAATATCTCAAAAAGATCGACGAAGCGGGGCATGAGATCGGCACCCACAGCGCGACCCATTCCTATATGTCCCGCCTGAGCGAGGCGGAGATCCGCGCCGAACTCAAAAGCTCGTCCGAGGCGATCGCTTCGGTCACGGGCAAAACGGTCTCCCTCTTCCGCCCGCCCTACGGCGATTACGACAACCTGCTCATCGATACGGCGAACGCGATGGGACTGTATCCCATCCAATGGGACGTGGATTCCCTCGACTGGAAAGACCTGTCCGCGGCGGACATCGCCGCGCGGATCGTGGAACGCGTCAAGAGCGGCTCCATCATCCTTTGCCACAACAACGGATTGCACACGGCGGAAGCCCTGCCCATCATCTTCGACACCTTGCACGCCAAAGGTTACGAGTTTGTCCCGATCGGGGAACTCATCTATAAGGAAAACTACACCATCGACAATGCCGGCACACAAAAGGCGGAGAACAAGGCCTGAGCCCAAGAAATACTGTGGAGGTACAGATCAACATATGGATTACAACGCGGAAAAAAACAACAAGGTGTATTTTACGGGAGAGATCGTGACCGAGGCGACGTTCTCGCACGAGGTGTACGGCGAGGGATTTTACGAACTGTATGTAAAAGTGATGCGCCTTTCGGGGCAGGCGGATATTTTGCCCGTTACGATCTCGGAGCGCATCATCGAGAAGAACGATCTGAGGGTGGGCAGTACCATCTGCGCGCTCGGGCAGTTTCGCAGTTACAACAAACTCGAAAACGGCAAATCGCGGCTCATGCTCACAGTCTTTGTGCGCGAACTTGTGGAGAACGTCCCCTCGCGCAATCCCAACAGCATCGTGCTTTCGGGCTACATCTGCAAGCCGCCCATCTATCGCACCACGCCCTTCAACCGCGAGATCGCGGACCTGCTCATCGCCGTCAACCGCGCGTATAACAAGTCGGACTACATCCCCTGTATCGCGTGGGGCAGGAACGCCCGCTTTGTGCAGAACCTCAAAGTGGGGGACAGAGTCGCGCTCTCGGGCAGGATCCAGAGCAGGGAATACCAAAAGAAACTTTCCGAGACGGAAGTCGTCACCATGACCGCTTACGAGGTGTCCGTCTCCAAGCTCGCCGCGTTCGACGCGGGCGAAACGTTCGATTTGGAGGGAGAGTTCGACCTCTATGCCGCGCCCTCTTCGGGCAATTATTGAAAACCGAAAAAAGTCTCTTTCCGCTTCCCCGCATGGGGGAGCGTTTTTTTGTGAAAGCATTGACAAATGCGCCGCATTTTAGTAAAATGAAGCCGATGGAAAAGCGCACCAAACAAGAACAGATCGAGGGGATCCAGAGAACGCTGGAAGCGCACCGCCGCTTCGACCTCGATTATATTCCCTATCTCGGGACATGGCAGATGCCGGACGGAAACTACCACTACCGCCAGCGCGGATGGGATGCTTTCTGGACGGGCTTTTGGCGCACGATCATGTTCCTCTTCGGGTGGATTTTGACGGGCGTATGCTTCGGCGCGCGGGTGACGGGCAGAAAAAATTTGCGCGCGCTCAAAAAGAGCGGCGCGGTCTGCGTGTGCAACCACTTCAACTATCTCGATACCCTCTTTGTGCGGCAAGCCGTGGGGCATTTCCGCTCCTACCATACGATGGGACCCAAGAACAACAAGAACGGCTTCGGCGGGTGGGTCATGCGGCACGGCGGAATGCTTACGTTCAGCTCCGACCACGCCGCGGCGCGCAATCTCAATGGTGAGATCGAGCGGCTTCTGAAAAAGGGCAAGATCATCAACTTCTACGCCGAACAGGCAATGTGGACGAACTACCAAAAACCCCGCCCCATGAAAGACGGCGCGTTCCATTATGCCGTCAAGCACGGCGTACCCATATTGCCGATCTTTTGCACGTTCAAAAAGAAAAAGAGCGGACATATCCGCAAATTGCGCATCCACATCCTGCCCGCGGTGTATGCGGACGAGAGCCTGCCCCGCCACGAAAAGATCGAACAGATGAAAGCGGCGGCGGAGAAAGCGTGGAAAGATTGCTACGAGGAAGCCTACGGGATACCGCTCGAATATCTGCCCCTTAAAACAAAAGAAAATAAATAACGGGGATAAAAATAGGCGGCGCCCTGCGCTTTTTAAGCGCAGGGCGCCGCCTCATATAGTTGCTTTAATTCGCTTTGCGTTCCTCTTCTTTCCTGCTCTCGGCGGCGCGTTCCGCCACATTTTCTCCGTCGTAACGGATGCGCTCGGTCTGCTTCCATGCGGGGACTTTGTTTTTGCGCACATGGATACGGCTCGAAAGGAAGAGCGGGATGTACTCCAAAAGATAGAACGGGTTAAAGAGCAACATGCCGAACTTTTCCCCGCGCGAGAGGACGCGGAATGCGTCGCGGTCGGAATACATCGCCAGCACGCCGAACACGAAGAGCATGGTATACATGATCCAGAACGGCATGAATACAAGCAGCCAGCTCGCCCAGAACCAGTTCCTATCTTGATGGAGCGCATAATACGACGCCAGCCCCACGCCCGAGAGCATGGTGACGATCGTCGTCACGGCAAACACAAGCAGCGGCACAATGCCGAAGAAATATTCCCGTTCGCCGTTCGTGAGCTTCCCCCGCGCTTTGGCCTGTCTTTTGATCTCCGATTTGTATTTCTTGTCGCACTGGGAATAGCCCATGAGCCAGCGCACGCGGCGGGTGTAGTTCTCCTTATGCCCGAGCGCCTCTTCGGTGTAGATGATCGCATACGGATAGAACATCGATTTGAACCCGCGCAGCAGGCTGTCGAGTTTGAGTTCGTAGTCCTCGGTCAAAGTGCGGTAGGGCCAGCCGCCGATCTCTTCGATCACCCTGCGCCTCAACATCATGCCCTGCCCGCAGAGGTTGAGCGGAATGCCTTTTTGCATACGGTAGAGGTTTCCGAGATCGTCGATCATCGGCCAGGTGAGCGTGGAGCAGTTGGAAAACACCGAACGGTCTTTCTTTTCGCCCAAATAGTTTTTGGCAAACTTGCGGGTAAGAAAGATGTCGTAATCGTGTTCGAGGGCGTTGTTGAGTTCAAAGAGATAGTCTGGCGCAAGCACCGCGTCGGCGTCCACGATCACAAACGCCGCATAGTCGGAAAGTTCCTCTTCGGAAAGCGCCTTGAAATATCCGTCGAGCGCGTCTCCCTTACAGCGTTGGCGGGAGACGACAAACACTTTCGCGCCGAACGCTTTGGCGATCTCCACGGTGGGGTCGTCCGCGTCTTTCACAATGACGTTGAGGTCATAAAACGCCGGGTCGTAGGTCTGTTTTTCGAGCGAAGCAAACAGATCGCCGATGATCTCGCTCTCCCCGCGCGCGGGAATGATCACGGAGATCTTTCGCTTTTCCTGCGCGCGCTTATAAGCGGGTTTTTTGAACCCGTACCGGAATCCGAGGATCTTCGGCAAATATAACAGCGTCGCAAGCAGGGAAAGCACCCCGTAAACGAGCAGAATATTGCGGATCAGTATGCTCATGGTCGCTCCTTCCACAGTATTATAAAGAGTTGAACGCGGCTTGTCAAGAGAATATCATATGTTTTTATGACAATTTTTGCCGTCTTTTTTGCCTGTTCGTCTTTCTTTCCGCCCTCATTTTGGTGGGGGGAATGAAAACCGCCCGCAAAAACCATGCGGGCGGATGTTTTCAGAATGCGGTTTTTTCGGAAAGGAAATCGGCAAGCCCTTCGGCGGGCAGGCGGATCTGCTCCATGCTGTCGCGGTCGCGCACGGTCACGGTGCCGTCTTCCAGCGTATCGAAGTCGATCGTAATGCAGTACGGGGTGCCGATCTCATCCTGTCGGCGGTAGCGCTTTCCGATGGAACCCGCTTCGTCATAAGTGACGGAGAAGCGCTTTTTGAGGCCGCTTAAAATCTCTTTCGCTTTGGGCGCGAGGTTCTTTTGCAGGGGCAGAACGGCCGCCTTGTACGCCGCGATCGCGGGGTGGAAATGCAATACGTTGCGCACATCGCCGCCTTCGAGCGTCTGCTCTTCGTAGGCTTCGGACAAGACCGCGAGCATCAAGCGGTCCGCGCCGATGGAGTACTCGATGACGTAGGGGATAAACTTGCTCCCGTCGAACGGATCCACATAGAGCAAAGACTTGCCCGAATATTCCTGGTGGCGGGAAAGGTCGTAGTCCGTGCGGTTGTGGATGCCGTTGAGTTCCTGCCAGCCCATCGGGTAGAGATATTGGATGTCGCACGCCTGTTTGGCGTAGTGGGCGAGTTTGTCGTGGTCGTGGAAGCGGAGATGTTCGGGGTTGAAGCCGAGGTCTACGAGGAAGTTGAACGCTTTTTGCTTGAACTCCTCATAGTACTCCCCGTCCGTACCCTCTTTGCAGAACCACTGGTGTTCCATCTGTTCGAACTCGATGGTGCGGAAAATGAAGTTGCCGGGGGTGATCTCGTTGCGGAACGCCTTGCCGATCTGCGCGATGCCGAACGGCACTTTCGCGCGCACGGAGCGCTGTACGTTGCCGAAGTTCACGAACTCTCCCTGCGCCGTTTCGGGGCGGAGGTAAATTTTATTCTGGCTCTCGTCGGTCACGCCGCGGGAGGTCTCGAACATGAGGTTGAACGTGCGGATGTTCGTCCAGTTGAAGTTTCCGCACACGGGACAGCACACATGATGCTCTTGTATATATTGCTCCATCTCCTCGTTGCTCATGAGGTCGGGGTTTACCGCCCCCTTGCTGTGCGCCTCGATGAGGTTGTCCGCGCGGTGGCGGGTCTTGCAGGACTTGCAGTCCATTTTGGGGTCGGAAAAGGAAGTGGTGTGTCCGCTCGCTTCCCACACGCGGGAGTTCATCAAAATGGCGGCGTCCACGCCGAAAGAGTTTTCGCTCTCCTGCACAAAGCGCTTCCACCACGCCCGCTTGATGTTGTTCTTGATCTCCACGCCCACGGGGCCGTAGTCCCACGTGTTGCCCATGCCGCCGTAAATTTCGCTTCCGGGGAAGATGATGCCGCGGTTTTTGCAAAGCGCCACCAACTTGTCCATCGTTACGCCGCTGTTAGCCATTGTACTCTCCTTTTATTATGATGTCGGTTGATTTCCGTAATATGGTAGCATTTTTGAGAGGTTCCGTCAAACGTTTTGCGCTATATTTTGAGAAGCGAAAAGAGATAGGGCGCGGGAAACCCCGCCGTAAACGCCACAAGGAACCATTTGAGCAGGGAGAACGCCTCTCCCTCGGGGAAGAGCAATGTCAGCGCGAACACCGCCCCCACGACCGCCGCGCCCACGGGAACCCGCCAAAGCCTGCGCGGGAAAGGGCAGGCATGTTCCGTAAGGCAGAAGTGCGCCGCAGCAAGCGCGACTGCCGCGCCCGTCAAAAGCCCCGTCGCCTGGATGTAATCGTGCGCAACGTTGGGCAAAAAGCAGGGGAAAACGGCGAGCGCCGCAAGGCAGAGGAGAATGAGATAGCGGTAAGGATAGGCGTAGCGGAAGATCCCCGCCCACGCAAGGGCGATAACGAGTCCGAAGCAAAGCCCCGCCAAAACGTCGGTGGGGTAGTGCGCGCCGAAGTAGAGGCGGGAGAGCATCACAAGCAGAATGAGCGCGCCCGCAAGGATCCATGCAAAGAGCTTTTTGGCGGAACTCGCCGCCGCAAAGGCAAAACTGCCCGAGGATTGGGTATGTCCGCTCGGGAAAGAGGCGTAGAGGTCGAGTTCGTCGGCAAGGAAAGGCGGCTCGCGGTATTCCACCACGCCCGCCACAAAGGGCCGCGGCCGCGCAATCGTGAACTTCATGAGGGAATTGATGGGGAAAGAGGTGAGCGCGGTCATAATGATCTGCTCGCCCGCCCGTTTGGGCGCGAGCCAGAACACGAGGATCGCCACCCCGCCCACGATCATCGCCTCGCCGAGAACGGAGAAAACCCCGAAAAACACGTCTAAAAAGCCGCAACGGATCGATTGGAAAAATTGTAATATCGTTGCTTCCATAATTTGTATTATAGCACCCCCCGCGCAAAATAGCAAGAAAAAAAACTGCCCGCAAAGGGGCGATATAGAAATCACCTTGACAAAAAACGGGAGGAAGATTAAACTAATCACAGGATGGATGGTACGTCCGAAAGGACTCATTACCTGCAATACGCCGCTCGGGGGATAAAAATGAAATATTTGGATTTGGTGGAGCTGGTTACAGAAAAGGAAGAATATGCAAAATATGGCGTCCACAAGGGTATGTTCGGAGCAATTATGTCGGAAGAAAAAATCGGAGATAAATGGCAAGTGATCTTTTCGGAGTTTTATACGGGAAAGGATATTGCAGATCTTCTTGTTCGGGAAAGCGATCTGCTTGTACACGATTTTGTCTCACCGGAAAAGTATCCTCCGAAGCACTGATAATTCCAGGCTACAAAGAAGCCTGTGAGTTCACGGGACAGAAAAAAGGACGTAGCAAAGCGCACTTCCCATAGGGAACAAAAACAAAATTTTTAGAATTGTGCTTTCAAGCGATGACAAAAACTCTCGGATAAATTCATCCGAGAGTTTTTGCTATTGTAC
>CANRND010000015.1 GCA_947631905.1 uncultured Clostridia bacterium
AGCAAGGTTTCAAAGAACGCGCATTGTTCGCTCTCCGAGAGCGTTTGCGGGTTCGGCTCGCCTATCGTGATGACCTCATACTCCATAGTGTTATCCTCCTTTTTGGGAAATTGGAGAATAGAAAAAGCGTAATAAGACACCTATTGTGCCTATTACGCCTATAAATTCAACCTCTGTCCCTATTTCGGGCGGCTTTTCACTATGCGCTACTTCGCTCCAACAATACACGGCTTGCAATTTATGCGTTACGCGATTTGCTATTCAACTGCCAAACATTATAGCACAAGAAAAAGGAGATGTCAACAGTTTTACGCCAAAAAATAAAACAAATGTTTGTAAACATGGCGAAAAATCGAAAAGCAGCCGAGAGCGGGGAAGGGCGATCCGCAAGCGGTTCAGCGGCGGACGCCCTTCCGCCCGGCTTTCGGTGTGCCTGTTTCAGACTTCTTTTTTTCGCCCGTTCGGTTTGTTTGGCGGGTGCTTGACCGCGCCGCGAAGCGGCGCGCTCGTTTTAGTCAAGCACCCGCCAAAGTGCCATTTGGGATTTTTGCTTTCAAAACCATAGGTAATTATTCGTTTATCATGGAAAGCAATTTCATTGAAGTTTCTGGCGTAGCAAAAATGATAAACCTCGCTCTTTGATACTCTTCGGAATACTCGTAATATAAACGCATTTGATTGATTGTATCCGAAGCGGTAAAATCACACAGTTTTTCGTTAAGGCTATTCGCCTTGTCATGTTCGATATACAAGTCTACGATGACACAACTTTGACGCTCTCCCGAAATTTTTGTGTTTACATTGTCGATGAAGTCCAGAACTTCTTGTTTGTATTCGGAAGAAAGTTTACTGATTACTTCGTTACTGTCAAGGAAATTTTTAACATCCTGCATACT
The DNA here is from genome assembly GCA_947631905.1 of uncultured Clostridia bacterium. Lineage (GTDB taxonomy): Bacteria > Bacillota > Clostridia > Christensenellales > Borkfalkiaceae > Gallimonas. Next base: position 897 of record CANRND010000015.1, read on the forward strand.
AAATCTCCATTGTCCTCCTATCTTTCGCCCTTTTAACAGTCCGCTTCTTAAATAATTACGGATTGTTCTGTCTGTCAAAGAAGTCATTTTGGCGATATCTTCGACGGTGTACATTTGTTCCAAAGAGTTGCTCATAATTTCAACCTCCAAATTTTGATACACAAATTATAGCACAAGAAATTTCATAAGTCAATACATTTTTTCCTTTATTTTCATAGATTTTCATATTTTTTCCCAATTTCGTTTGAATTGAGGTATCCTCGCTTTTACAATAAAAAAGAACGCAAGCTGAAATGGTTCAACTTACGTTCAGAGTGGTGCACCATTGAAGCGGGAGAGAATTTTCTCTCCCGCTTCAATGTGTTTACGAATTTATGACAGGACTTGTGGGTGGAGGCGATTGCGGGAGCAATCGGTTTGCGGGCGAATTGTATGAAAACAGAAAAGTTTGCCGCAAACTTGACGATTGATAATCGTCAACCGGGGCGCGCCGCCAAAGGCGCAAGTCCTGTCATCCGCACCATAAAGGCGAAGAGATTTGTAATCTCTTCGCCTTTATAAATTATGAATGTATGTGGGAAAAAGGGAAGTTGCCCGCGCGCGTTTTTAGCCGACGCGCGCGCGGGCAACATCCGTAATCAAAACTTTTTCGGGAACTATTGACAGACTTTGCGGATTTTGGTAAAATATTTCATAGAATTACCATAGGGGGAAGTATTTCATGAAAAAACTTGTAACTATGCTACTGTCGGGCGCGGCGCTCGGCGCGCTGGCGCTCTCCTGCCTCTCGGGCTGTGCGAGCGCAGACGTCAAGGGCGATCCGTTTGAAAGCCCGCAGGTCACCGTCAAGGCGGGAACGGTTGCCGACGCACTCGATATTTCCGATCTGCTCTTCGGCACTTTTCTCGAAGACATCAACTACGCGGGCTATGCGCTCGATGACAATCTGCTTGCGAACGGCAATTTCGAGGAACTCAACCAGGGCGCGAATACCGCCAACTACCAAAACCATTGGAGCGCGGCGGACGCGACAATTAAGGTAGAGGATACCGACGGGGTGCTTTCCAAGCATGACGGCTATCACAACGAAGCGCTCGGCACGAACGTCAACCCGCACTATGCGAACGTGAATGTCACCGCGGCGGGCGGGGGGATCGCCAACGCGGGCTACACCTATCCCGCGATCGCCGTTACCGAAAAAACGGAGTACACCTTTTCCGCATTCATCAAAGCGGGGACGAACGCCAAAGCGACGGCGCGCATTGTGGACGGGGACAAAAAGGCGTATGCTTCCGTGCAGTTCGACGTAAAGCAGGGCGATTGGGTGAAGTACCGCCGCACGGTGAAAGCCTCGGAGACGGCTACGGAGAATCTTCACTTCGAGCTTGTGTTCGATACGCCAGGCTCCTATCTCGTGGACGCGGTGCAGTTTGAAACGAACGACTCCACCCTCGGCTTCAAGAACTATATCTACAATGCCGTAAAGGACCTCACGCCCAAATTCATGCGTTTCCCCGGCGGGTGCATCATCGAGGGGGATAACTCCACGGTGGACGAAAAGGGGCGTTGCCTCGAAGTTTACGACTGGAAAAACTCCGTCGGCGCGGTGCAGAACGGCGAAAACGCGGGCGACGATACCGTACCCGCGCTGACCTATTCTCTCGACGAAAACGGCAAGACGAAAGAGGCCACGACTTACGGCGAGTACATCACGCGGTCCAACAACTTCGACCTCTGGGGCTATAATATGGACTACGGCCTCGGGTTCTACGAATATTTCCTGCTCTGCGAGAGCATCGGCGCAAGCCCCGTTCCCATCGTCAACTGCGGGTTCTCCGACCAGGGCGGCGCGGCGGATCTGAGCAAGCGCGGCACACAGATGAAGGGCCGCCACCTCAAAGAGACGGAGGACTATGTACAGGACGCGCTCAATCTCATCGAGTTCGCCAACGGCGATACAAACACCAAGTGGGGGAAGATCCGCTCGGATATGGGCCATCCCGAACCTTTCAACGTGAAGTATATCGGCGTGGGCAACGAACAGTTCCTCGAAGCATATTATTCTCACTATGAACAGTTCCTCGAAGCGTTCTTCGAGGCGCAGAAGAGCGCTCCCGCGGTTTACGGCGGCGTGCAGCCCATCGTCGGCAACGGCATGGTGTTCTCGGACGCGCTCCCCGGGACGGGCGCATACCGCGCATATCTTGCGGACAGCGCGGCGGAGGCGTACGTCAAGGCGGGCAAGATCGACAGCTGGGGCAAGTACGGCGTCGTCGACCACCATTATTACATGGGATACACCGATTTCCTGTATTACGCAACGCCCGAACAGTGCATTTACGACAAATACGACCGCACGGGAGAAAAGGCCTATAAGGTCTTTGTCGGTGAATATTCCGCGAACGCGGCAACGGATTATGCGGGCAGTTCCATCCTGTACGACACCAATTCATGGGTCACCGCGCTCTCCGAGGCTGCCTATATGACGGGACTCGAACGCAACGGCGACGTGGTGGACCTCGCGGCCTATGCGCCCATGTTCGGCGTTTGCGACGGGATCTACCGCGACAACAATGCGAACCAGTGGGATGTGGACATGATGTATTTCACGAACACCGAACTTCTGCTCACGCCCAATTACTATGTGCAGAAACTGTTCATGAACAACTCCGCCACCCACTATCTCAACTCCACGTTGACCTACAACACGGACGCGGAAAAGACGATGAAGTTTGATCCGAGCAGCAAGGAACTCGACCGTCTCTACCAGTCGGTGACGTACGACGAAAAGACGAAAGACATCATCGTAAAAATCGTCAATGCGGGCGATAGCCGCAGAACGGTGAACGTCGATCTTTCGGGCGCGAGCGTGAAACCGATCGCGGACTGCACCATTCTGGAAAGCACGAAGCAGGGAGATGGGATCAACCGCCTCGGACCTCTTGGTTACCAGGTCAAACCGCGGGAATACACGCTCTCCGTCGGTTCCGTGTTCGGTTGCACGGCCCCTGCGTTCAGCGTACTCTGCGTGCGCGTGCATACGAAATAAAAAGCGGCAAACATAAGCCCGCCGCATGGCGGGACCCGAAAAGAGAGCAACGGAAAACAGTCCGTTGCTCTTTTTTATGCGGCGAAAATGTTTGAAAAAAATCGGCACAAACGCCCCAAAAAATTCCGACATACGATAAAATAGAGACGAGGAAAAAAGGACGGGAAAGCAAATGACGCTTTATCATTTATTTCGGCGCACTTTAAGCGCCGATTATGTGCAATTACAAGAGAACGCGGCCTCCTATTTCGCGCAACGGGAGGGGAACGTCCTCTATCTGCTCTTCGAAAAGAGCAACGGGGCGACCGATTGGAAAAACAATCTCGATTTCCCCGCAAAACCTTACCGCGGTATGGAGGGTCTTTGGTTCGTCCACCGCGGGTTTCTGCGCGTATTCAAGACGATCGAGCCGCTCATTGCGCCTTATATTGCCGACGCTACGGTAAAAAAGATCGTGATCTCGGGGTATTCGCACGGCGCGGCGCTCGCGCTCCTCTGCCATGAATACTGCGTGTACCACCGCCCCGACATCGCCAATCAGATCGTCGGCTACGGCTTCGGCTGCCCCCGCGTCGTGTGGGGATTTTTGAAGAAAAGCATCAAAGCGCGGTTCAAAAACTTCACGGTCGTGAGAAATTGCCGCGACATCGTGACCCACCTGCCGCCCTGCATTTTGGGATACCGCCATACGGGGAGGATCCTGCATATCGGGCGGGAACGTCTCTTAAACGGCGTCGATTCGCACCGCCCCGAACACTATCTGGAAGAACTTTCGCGGGAGGTCGGGTCATGAACGAAGTCGTAATTTCAAGCCTCATCTCCTGCGCCGTTTCCTCGTTGGCGGGCGCGGCTGTCACCTATTTCTTCACGCGGCTGAAAAACGGCGTCAAGCGGGAAAAAGCGATCGACGAGGGGGTGCGGAGCCTCCTGCGCAACCAGCTCATCGAGTATCACGATAAATACACAGGGCGGGGATATTGCCCCATTTACGTCAAGGAATCCGCGCGCCGCAGCTATGAAGCGTATCACCAGCTCGGAGGGAACGGCGTGGTGACAAAACTTTTCGAGGACATCATGGAGCTTCCCGAAGAGGAGAAGAAAGAGGTTGGATAAACCGCCGCGGCGGAGGGCAATGCCCTCCGCCGCGGCGGTCCGTTCCGATATTACATCATTTATTTACATCATTTCCTTTACGGCGCGGTCGGTTGCGCGCTTCGTGTCGCGCATTTTCAGCGCCTGCTTTTTGTCGTAGGTGTGTTTGCCGCGGCAGAGCGCCACTTCCATTTTTACGAGCGCATCCTTAAAATAAAGTTTCAGCGGCACGAGGGTATAGCCCTTTTCATGCACCTTTCCCACGATTTTATGGATCTCCTGTTTGTGCAGGAGCAATTTTCTGTCGCGGCGGCTGTCTTTTGTGGAGAAAGCGCCGCTCTTATCGTAGAGGGCGATGTGCATGTTCTTGACGATGACCTCGCCTCCGCGGATCTCGCAAAAACACTCCCCGAGGGAGGCCTTGCCCCCGCGCAGGGATTTAACTTCGCTCCCCTCCAAAACGAGGCCCGCTTCATAGCGCTCCTCGAGGAAGTATTCAAAGGAAGCGGATTTGTTTACGGCGATCACTTTCATGTCGAACTCCCTATTTTTCCGAGAAATGCGAAGTTGGTCCTCCGCATGCCCCAATCTACGCCCGCGACCTGCACCCGCACTTTCTCTCCGATCATGAAAGAGTGGCGGAAGCCGCGCAGGATGTGCCGACTTTCGAGATATTCGTACGAGTCGTCGGGCAGAGCTTCCGCGGGGATAAAGCCCTCCACTGTGTTTTTGAGTTCTGCGAACAGCCCGTAGGCATTCATTCCCGAGACCGTCGCCTCAAAGGTCTCCCCGATCTTGTCTTGCATGTACGCCGCAAGGTAGAGCGCGTCCACGTCCCGTTCCGCGTCGGCGGCGTTCCGCTCGCATTCCGAGGAGCGGATAGAGGCGTCTTTCACAAATCCCGCAAACCGTTCCGCCCCCGCGGGGTTTTGCAAGGTCTCTTTGACGATGCGGTGGACGCACAGGTCGGGATAGCGGCGGATGGGGGAGGTGAAATGGCAATAGCAGTCGGAAGCAAGCCCGAAGTGTCCCGCATTCTCGGGGGAGTAGCGCGCTTTCATCATGGAGCGGAGCATCACGCGGTTCACGATGGGGTAGAGAGGGGAGCTTTCGAGCCGCGTAAGCAACGCCGCGTAGTCGCGCGGGGAGGGTTTTTCCGTATTGAAATTCGCCTTTACGCCCGCTTCCGAGAGGAAAGAGAGAAATCCCTGCGCCTTTTCTTCGCTCGGCGGCTCGTGGATGCGGTAAATGAACGGCACGCCCTTTTCCGTCATCAGGGCGGCGACGCTCTCGTTGGCAAGCACCATGAACTGTTCGATCATCTCGTGGGAGATCGTGCGCTCGCAGTCGGGAACGGAGATCGTGCCGTTTTCAAAGAGAATTTTCGCCTCTTTCACGTCGAGCGCGACGCTTCCCCGCGCCTCCCGCGCCCGTTTCAGGATGCGGGTGAGTTCGGCGGCGACGGAAACGAACCCGATGAGATCGGGATATTTTTTTACCGTTTCGGGGTCGTTTTCGCAGAGCTTCGTCACCTCGGTGTACGTCATGCGGTGGCGGGAGCGGATCACGGACGGACACACCCGTCTGCCCGTCACCTTGCCCTGTTCGTTCACAGTCATAAAACAGGAGAGGGTGAGCCTGTCCTCTCCCTCGTTCAACGAGCAGATCCCGTTGCTGAGGGAGCGGGGGAGCATGGGCAGAACGCGGTCGGGGAAATAGACGCTCGTCCCCCGCAGGAACGCCTCCTCGTCGAGGCGGCTTCCCCGCGCCACATAGTGCGAAACGTCGGCAATGTGTACGCCGAGGTAATATTTTCCTTCCCGCTTTTCCACCGAGATCGCGTCGTCGATGTCGCGGGTATCCTCGCCGTCCACGGTGATGATGAGTTCTTTGCGCAGGTCCTCTCTTCCGAGAAGATTTTTTTCGGTGATGGGGCGGCTTGCCTGCCGCCCGCCCTCTTCCTCCACGTCGGGGGGAAACTCCTCGCGCAGTTTGTGCGCGCGGATGAGGGAAAGCTCCTCCGCAAAGAGATCGCCCTCTTTTCCGAGGATCTCCACGATCTCGCCCACGGGGGTCCTGCCCTCGAACGAGCGGACGCGGGCGACGGCTTTCGCGCCGCTTTTCGCGCCCTTATGCTTGCCCGCGGGGATATAGATCTCAATGCCGAGCCGCCTGTCGTCGGGGACAAGATAGCCCGCCTGTTTTTCGCGGCGGTATGCGCCCACGACCTCTTTGCATCCTCTGTCGAGAACGGCGAGAACTTCGCCCTCGTCGTCCGATCTTCCCTGCGCGCGGCAGGCGAGAACGGTGTCGCCGTGAAGCGCCCCGCCCACGGCGCGGGGCGGGATGAAGAGGTCGCCCGAACCGTCCTCGGGGGTCACAAAGCCGAAGCCGCGCTCGTTTCCGATGAACACCCCCTTAAAAGCGCAGAATTGCTCGGCGGTGCCGAAGCGGGAGCGGCTGTCCGAAAGGAGTTCGCCCTCGCGGCAGAGGGAAAAGAGCAGGCCGCTCAGCCCCGCGCTCTCCCTTTTTCCGAGGCGCAGAAGTTTTGCGATCTGCCCGTCGGTGAGAAGGGCGAAAGAGCCGTCCTTAAATTTTTCGAGCAAGGCTTGTTTTGCGTTCATAACCGCCAAAAAAACGGGCAGCTTTTCGCCGCCCGTAAAAAGTCTTTCTTTTCGCTCATGCCCAGATCGATTCGATGGAGATGATGAAGAACACCACCGCAAGGACCGCCAACGTCACGAAACAAGCGATCGTCCAGCGTTTGAGCAGAGATTCGGTGGATTTGCCCTTGTTCTTTCCGTAGAACGTTTCGCTGGAACCGCCGAGCGCGTCGATGCCCTGCGAGTTCCCGGGGGTGAACATGACGAGGATGATCGCCGCGAGCGCGGCAACGAACATCAGAATGATGAGGATCAAACTTGTGATACGGTAGGCGGGATAGTCGATCGGCGCCAATAAACTTGCAATGAAAGCGTCCAAATTCATAGCCTTTTTCCTTTTTCAGTCAGAATACAGAGCCTATTATACCATACCGCCGCGGAAAAGACAACTTTTTTTGGGCGCAATTTGAAAATTCCGAAAAAAAACCTTTCCGTGCGGAAAGGTTTTTTCGATCATTTCGTGCCTTTGAAAATTTCGGCGCATTTCGTGCCGGGAGTGGCGTAGAGCAAAAAGCAGTTGCCGCTCACCACGTCGAGCTTTTGCAGTTCGTCGTAAATATTCTTTGCGTCCTCGGCGGTCACATGGGATTTAAGCGCCTCTTCCATCTCCTCGGTGCTGTTGAACTCCGCGATCACGGCAACGTTGAGCGCGTTGAGGAAATCGGTCACTTCGCCCGTGCTTTCCTTTTGCAGGATGTGGAGTTTCACCGCTCTCGAAATCTGTTTGTACTCGTCGCTGTCCTCGTAGAGTTTTTTTACGGCTTCGGAGACGGAAACTTCTTTGTAGCCCTCTTTCTCGAAGGCGGACTTTACGCCGCCGTAGGAACTGCACCCGCAGAACACGAGGAGCATGCCCACCGCCAACAAGAGACAGGTAAAAAATATTCCTTTCTTTTTCATATTTCTCTCCTTTTTTTCTTTTATTATAGCGCGGGGCGGAAAAGAAGTCAAGTTTTTTTCCGCCGCGGGCGGCGGCGGGCGTTGACTTTTTCCCCGCGATGGATTATAATGAAAAAAGTATGGAAAACGTCGTCCTCATCGGAATGCCGTCCTCGGGGAAGAGTACGGTCGGCAGGCTTCTTGCCCGAAAGCTCGGCTATTCTTTCCTCGACGGCGACGATCTCATCCGCGCGCGGGAGAGCAGGCCGCTCCAAACGCTCATCGCGCGCTATGGCGCGGAGGGTTTCCTCAAAATCGAGGAAGAGGTCTTGTGCGGTCTTTCGGCACAAAAAACGGTCATCGCAACGGGCGGCAGCGCGGTCTATTCGGAAAAGGCAATGGCGCATCTGAAATCGCTCGGCAGGATCGTCTATCTGAAACTCCCCGAGCGGGACGTGGAAAAGCGCATTCCCGATTTTTCGGCGCGCGGGGTCGTCATGCGGGGAAATATCTCCACTTTGCAAGAACTCTACGCCGAGCGCGCGCCGCTCTACGAAAAATATGCCGACGTCACCGTGGATTGCGGCGGAAAATCGCCCGACGAGATCGCGGAGGAGTTAAAGCGCCTATGAGAATTTGTATTTACGGCGCGGGCGCAATGGGAACGAGCCTCGGCGCCTGCCTCATGCGGAAAAACCCCGTCCTCGACATCGACTTTGTTACCCGCAACCGCGCGCACGTCGAAGCGCTCAATACGCGCGGCGCGGAGTTTGAGGGGAAAGCGGGGACCGTCCCCGTTCACGCGCTTCTCCCCGAGGAGATGAAAGGGGAGTACGACGTCATTTTTCTCGCCACAAAACAGCGGGAGAACGGGGCGATCGCTCGGTTTTTGGCTCCCTTTCTGAAACAAGACGGCGCGCTCGTCACCGTGCAGAACGGTCTGCCCGAAGAGGGGCTTGCAAATGTCCTCGGACAGGACAGAATTTACGGTTGCACACTCGGCTGGGGTGCGGAACTCGCCGCGCCCGCCAAAATCAAACTTACTTCCGAAGAGATGTGTCTCGCGCTCGGCGCGTTTGGCAGAGGGGACAAGCTCAAAGAGCTTGAAACATTGCTCTCGTCCGCCTTTACGGTGACGGTGGGGGAGCTTGCCGAGATCAGATACAGCAAACTCGTCGTCAATGCGGCGTTCTCCACGCTGTCGGCGATCTCCTCGCTTTCGTTCGGCGAACTTGCCAAAAAGCACAAAAAACTCGTTCTCGCGCTCATGAAAGAGACGATCTCCGTCGCAAAGGCGGCGGGTTGCAAGCGCCTCGTGCAAAACGGACACGACATTTTGAAGCTCTTCTCTTCCCCCTTTGCGGGAATGCTTCTTCCTGTCGCCATGAAAAAGCACAGAGACATCCGCTCGGGCATGCTCAAAGACCTTTTGGCGGGGCGGCGGTGCGACGTGGATTTCGTGGCGGGCGCGGTCGTCAAAGCGGGGGAGAGGCTCGGCGTGGAAACGCCCATGCTTTCGGCGGCGGTCTCGCTTGTACACGACGTCGAAAACGGGCTGGCGGAGATCGCCCCCGAGAGTTTGGAGTTGTTATAACGCGGCCGCACGGCGCAAGGACCGACTTTTGAAAAAACCATTTTGGAGTGATGAATATGAACTACAAAGCATTGGCGGAGCGGCTTCTGCCCGGGAAATATCCCGAACTTTCGTACTATGAAACACTTTATCCCCCGCGCAACCTCGGAAAGGGCGCGGAGGTCACCCGTCTTGCGCCCTCGCCCACGGGCTTTATCCACCTCGGGAATTTGTTCGCGGCGATCGCCAACGAACGCATCGCCCACCAGAGCGGCGGCATTCTGTATCTGCGCATCGAGGATACCGACTTAAAGCGCAAGGTAGACGGCGCGGTGGAGGCGGTGAAAAACGCCCTCCGCTATTTCGACATCAAGTTCGACGAGGGCGCCGAGATCGGCGGCGACGAAACTTACGCGCCGTGGTACCAGCGCCAGCGCGCCGAAATTTACCGCGCGTTCGTCAAACATCTCATCGAAGAGGGGAGAGCCTATCCTTGCTTTTGCACCGAGGAGGAACTTTCCGCCCTCCGCGAGGAGCAGACCGCAAAGAAAGAGATCACGGGCTACTACGGCAAATACGCCAAGTGCCGCAACCTCACCGAAGAGGAAATTTATAAAAATTTAGACGAGGGCAAGCCCTTTGTCATCCGCTTGAAGTCGATGGGAAACCCCGAGAACAAGCACAAGTTCCACGACGAGATCAAAGGGGACATCACCGTGATCGAAAACGATCAGGACGTCGTCATTTTGAAGTCGGACGGCATTCCCACCTATCACTTCGCGCACGCCATCGACGACCATTTCATGCGCACCACCCTCGTCATCCGCGGGGAGGAGTGGCTCGCCTCTCTTCCCATCCACATCGAACTGTTTGAAACGCTCGGGTTCGAGCGTCCGCGCTACGGTCACAACTGCTCGCTCATGAAGCAGGACGGCGCGTCCCGCCGCAAATTGAGTAAGCGCAAGGACCCCGAACTCTCCCTCGAATTTTACCGCAAAGAGGGGTATTTTGCCCGCGCCGTCAAGGTATATATGCTCACTCTCCTCAACTCCAATTTCGAGGAGTGGTACCGCAAGAACCCCGAAGCCCCGCTCGAAAGTTTCAAGTTCTCGGCGGGGAAGATGAGCAAGAGCGGAACGCTGTTCGATCTCGACAAGCTCAACGATATTTCCAAAGACGAACTCTCCAAACTCTCCGCCGAGGAGATGTTTGAGTTTCTCAAAACGTGGGCGGACGAGTACGGCACCGAAGCGCAGAAAGGGTATTTTGCGGACCGCGAAAAGATGTTAAAAGTTCTCACCCTCTGCATGGGGATCGGCGGCAAAAAGCGGCGCAAGGACTTCACCACCGCCTCGCAGGCGATGGAATTTATCAAATTTTTCTTCGAGCGTCCCGAAACTTATGAGGAATTTCGTGCGGAGCTGTACGACCGTGCAAGCGTTATGGACCATTTCCTCGAAAGTTACCGCTATGAGGACGACGCGCAGACGTGGTTTACGAAGATCAAACAGGCGGCGGAGCGGAACGGCTATGCCGCCGAGATGAAAGACTACAAGGCAAATCCCGAGGCTTACAAGGGGAGCGTGGCGGACGTCGCCGAAATTTTGCGCATCGCCACGACGGGCAGGGCGAATACCCCCGACCTTTGGACGATCATGCAGATTTTGGGCGAAGAGGAGATCCGCGACCGCATCGTTCGGACACTTTGCTCGTTCAGTCCGCCCCCCGCGCACAGAGCGGGGGCGGACTGAAAATATTCCGATTTTACAGCAAAGGAGAGAAATATGAGCAGAGCCGACGAAATTTTCATTCAGAATTGCAAGGATATTTTGACGCACGGCGTGTGGGATACCGACCGTGAGGTCCGCCCCCGCTGGGAGGACGGCGCGCCCGCCCACACGGTGAAAAAGTTCGGGATCGTCAACCGCTACAATTTGCAGGAGGAATTTCCCATTCTCACCATCCGCCGCACGGCGTTCAAGAGCTGTATCGACGAGATGTTGTGGATCTGGCAGAAAAAGAGCAACAACATCCGCGACCTGCATTCCCACATCTGGGACAGCTGGGCGGACGAGAGCGGCTCGATCGGCAAGGCGTACGGCTACCAGCTCGCGCAAAAGTATCAATATCCCGAGGGGGAGTTCGACCAGGTGGACAGGGTGCTTTACGACTTAAAACACAATCCCGCCTCGCGGCGCATTCTCACGAATTTATATAATTTTGCCGACCTGCACGAAATGCATCTCTATCCTTGCGCCTATTCCGTGACGTTCAACGTTTCGGGGAATACCTTGAATGCGATTTTGAACCAACGCTCGCAGGATATGCTCGCCGCGAACAACTGGAACGTGGTGCAGTATGCGGTTCTGCTCAAAATGTTTGCGCAGGCGAGCGGGCTGAAAGCGGGGGAGCTTGTCCACGTCATTGCCGACGCGCATTTGTACGACCGTCACGTTCCTATTGTGGAAGAACTCATTACCCGCGAACCTCTTCCCGCGCCGCAATTTTCCATGGACGAAAGTATTTCAAATTTTTACGCCTTCACGGTGGAAAGTTTTTATCTCGAAAACTATCAATTCCATCCTTTCGACGTAAAGATCCCAATCGCCGTGTAAGGGCGCGGGACCTTGTTCACTTTTTTCCAAAAAATCTTGCTCCGCAATCTTTTCGGAAATTCTAATAATGTGAGATTTCTCGACTCCACTTCGTTCCGCTCGAAATGACAAAAAGAACACTTTTGCGCACCTTTTCCTAATTGTCATGTTGAGCGGAGGCGCAAGCCGAAGTCGAAACATCTCTACCTTATTATAGCAAAGCGAGATTTCTCGACTCCACTTCGTTTCGCTCGAAATGACAGTATGACAACGCGAATAAGAGGACAACAAAGTTAAACCGACAAGGAGGGTTTCCTCGCGCGATTATTTGTGACGACACCCCAAAGGGGGGAGAAGCAAAGAAACGTGTGAACACCCCAACTACTTGCCTTAGGCGGAATTTACTTCCGCCGTGGGCGACCCAATTTGGCAAAATCTTTTGCCTTATTGTTTGATGAAACGAATAAGAGGACAAAAAAGTTAAACCGACAAGGAGGGTTTCCTCACGACGTTTCTTTTCGAAGCCCCGCAGGGGCGAGCAAAGAAACGTGTGAATATTTATGAAAGCTATTTTCCACGCAGACAAGGAGTGGGGGATCGGGAAAAAGAACGATTTGATGTTCTCCCTCCCCAAAGATATGAAATTTTTCCGCGAGACGACGAAAGGCAAAGTCGTCGTCATGGGGCTGAATACCCTGCGCTCTTTTCCGGGCGGCAAGCCCTTAAAAAACCGCGTCAATATCGTCCTCTCGCCCGAAACTGTCGACGAAGACGTTATCACCGCGCATAACCTTGACGAACTCTTCGAAGAGGTCAAAAAATACCCGCAGGACGACGTGTTCGTCATCGGCGGGGCGAGCGTGTACCGCACGCTCATTCCTTACTGCACCGAGGTCCTCGTCACCAAAGTGGACGCTGTGGGCGGGGCGGACGTGTTCGCGCCCGATCTTGACAAAGACGAAAATTTCACCCTTATCTTTGAGAGCGAACCCCAGGAGGACAACGGCTACACGATCAAGTTCTGCACTTACCGCAACAAGCGGGTGCAATAAATCCCAAAGAGGGTATTTTTTCGTAAAATCCCCTCTTTTTTGTTGTCAAAAGCGCGGAAAAGTACTATAATCATCTGTGGTTTTTCAAAGGAACATACATTTATGATCAGAAACGATTTACGCAACATTGCGATCATCGCGCACGTGGACCACGGCAAGACGACCCTCGTCGACCAGATGCTTAAACAGAGCGGCACTTTCCGCGAGAACCAGGCGGTGGAGGAGCGCGTGATGGACAGCGGCGATCTGGAACGCGAGCGCGGCATCACCATTCTCGCAAAGAACACTTCCATCCACTATAACGGGGTGAAGATCAACATCGTCGATACCCCCGGCCACGCCGATTTTTCGGGCGAAGTGGAGCGGTCGCTCAAAATGGTTTCGGGCGTGCTTCTCCTCGTAGACGCCGCCGAAGGACCCATGCCGCAGACCCGCTTTGTCACCCAAAAGGCGCTCGAACTCGGCTTGAAACTCATCATCGTCGTCAACAAGATCGACCGCCCCGACGCCCGTATTTCCGAAGTCAACGACGAAGTTCTCGAACTCTTGATGGACCTCAACGCGACCGACGAGCAGCTTGACAGCCCGTTTATCTATTGCTCGGGCAGAGAGGGAACTTCCTCGCTCGATCCCGCGGAAGAGGGAACGGACTTAAAACCGCTGTTCGACACGATTCTCTCCCACTTCCCGCCCCTTGAAATGGACGAAACGGGGGAATTGCAGATCCTCGTCTCCTCCATCGACTACAACGAATATGTGGGCAGGATCGGCATCGGCAGGATCGAACGGGGGCAGGCTTTCCCCAACCGGGAGGTCGTCGTCTGCAACTACAACCACGAGGACGTGAACACCAAGGGAAAACTTGTGGGGCTTTACGAGATCGAGGGGCTGGAACGGGTGCCTTGCGCCAACGCCAAAGCGGGCGACATCGTCTGCTTCGCGGGCTTAGAGGGCATCAACATCGGCGATACGGTCTGCTCTGCCACCTGCGTACAGCCCGTGCCGTTTGTTAAAATTTCCGAACCGACGGTGGAGATGATCTTCTCCGTCAACGATTCTCCCTTTGCGGGGAAAGAGGGCAAGTGGGTCACCACGCGGCACCTGCGCGACAGGCTCTACCGCGAACTTCTGCGCGACGTCTCCCTCAGAGTGGAGGACACCGACTCTGCCGACGCGTTCCGCGTGAGCGGCAGAGGGGAGATGCACCTCTCCATTCTCATCGAGACCATGCGCCGCGAGGGGTACGAATTTCAGGTGAGCGCGCCCAAAGTTCTCTTCAAGGAGATCGACGGACAGCGCTATGAACCCGTGGAGCGGCTCATCATAGACGTTCCCGAAACAAGTACGGGACCCGTGTTCCAGAGCATGGGCGAAAGAAAGGGGGAACTTGTCCACATGAGCGCCGTCGGCTCGCGGATGCGCCTTGAATTTTTGGTACCCGCGCGGGGGCTGTTCGGCTATAAGAGCGAGTTTTTGACGGACACCAAGGGCGAGGGCGTGATGAACTCCGTGTTCTACGAATACCAGCCCTACAAGGGAGAGATCCAAAAGCGCAACACAGGCTCCCTTGTCGCGTTTGAAACGGGCGAGGCGGTCACCTACGGCCTCTTCAACGCGCAGGGCAGAGGAGTGCTGTTTATCGGTCCCGGCGTGCAGGTGTACGAGGGCATGGTCATCGGCTTCTCCCCCAAAGACGAGGACATCAACGTCAACGTCTGCAAAACAAAGCATTTGACGAACACCCGCTCCTCCTCGTCGGACGAAGCGCTCCGCCTCATTACCCCCAAACGCATGAGCCTCGAAGAGTGTTTGGAGTTTATCAAGGACGACGAACTGTTGGAAGTGACACCTTTGAACATCCGCATCCGCAAGCGCATTCTCGATGGGGAACTCCGCGCAAAAGCTCGCGCAAAGGCGAAATTGCAGTAAAAGTCGCCTCGAAAACGCGAAAATCGCACTTTTGCATAGTACTATGCGTGACATAATATTCCCAAAAACCGTCCGTTTGGGCGGTTTGTTCTATTTTGAAAAGTGCGCGCATAGCATGAGAGCATGGAAAACCAGAGTATTCTCACGATCGAACAGCGGAAGAAGATCTCGATGACCTGCGTGGAGAGCGTAGACGCTTTTTCGGAGACGCGCATCACGCTCACGGTAGGCGGGCAGAGGGTAACGATCGACGGCGCAAAACTCAAAATCCTTGCCTTTTCGCAGGGGAGCGGCAATTTTTCCGCGAGCGGGGAAGTGCGGTCTCTGCGCTACGGCGCGGGAAAGGGAAAACTTTCGGGGATCTTCAAGTGAGCCACCTGCATGCCTTTCTGCTCTGCGCCCTGTTGGGGCTTGCGGGCGGCGCGGGGTACGACGTCCTCACCGGACTTGTCTATCCGTTCAAAAACAAATGGCTCACCGCCCTTGCGGAGGCGGTCTTTTGCTTGCTTTTTGCGGGGCTTTATCTGTTGTTTTCGGTACAATTCGCCCTTCCCGCTTTCCGCATTTACCATTTTTTGGGTTGCGCGGCGGGTTTTTTCCTTTATTTGAAAAGTCTGCACAAAACGGTTGCATTTTTGGCGGGAAAGATATATAATAGTATCGTACGGAAGCTATCTGTACGGAAAACGCAAAAGAAGAGGACAGACCATACATGTCGAAAAAGGGCGAGCGTATCTCCGAAGAGAAAGCAAAGCGCATCGCGGTAGGCGCAACGGTTGCGGGCGTGTTGCTCATTATTTTTTTGGTGATCATTCTCATCGTGCAGTTCGTGCAGATCGGGGTGGCGAACGCCAAAAAGGATAATCTTGACAACCTGATCGACGAGTACGAACGTGCGGTGGAGCAGGGGCAAGAGGACCTCGATTATTACAGGTCGGGCGAGGGACTGTACTACTATGCCCGCCAATACGGATTTAAGTAATGCAAGCGATCATCGACATCGGTTCCAATTCCGTCCGCCTTATGATTTGGGCGGACGATTTCTATAAGCGGGTAAATACCACGCGGCTGGGCGAGGGACTTGCGCTCTCGGGAAAGCTCAAACCCGAGGCCATCGCGCGGACGGCGCAGGCGGTAAAGGCGTTTGCCGAAGAGGGGAGATCTCTCGGCGCTCCCGTTCATGCGTTCGCCACCGCCGCGGTGCGTTCGGCAAGAAACGGCGCGGACTTTTGCGCGGCGGTAAAAAAGCTCTGCGGCGTGGAGGTGGACGTCGTTTCGGGCGAAGAAGAGGCTCTGCTCGGCCTTTCGGGCGCGCTCGGCGCGGAAGCGGACGGCGGTATCATCGACGTCGGCGGCGCGAGTACGGAGGTCTGTATCCGCAGGGGCGGGAAGATCGTCTTTTCCGTCTCTCTGCCCGTCGGCGCGGTGCGGCTCTATGACAAATGCGGCGAAGAGCGCGAAAAGTTGCTCGCCGAGATAGGGGCGAAAATCGCTCCGCTCGGGGGCGCGCTTCCCGTCGGGAAGACGTATGCGATCGGCGGCACGGGTTCCACGCTCGCCTCGGTGCTGCTCGGGCTGGAAGCGTACGACGCACAAAAAATTCAGAACTTTTACATGCCGCAGGCGCAAATTTCCGCGCTTGCGGACAGGCTTCTCAGCCTTACGGTAGAGGAGCGCAAAGCGATCAAGGGCATGGACGAACGCCGCGCGGACATCATCGCGGGCGGGGCCTTGCTTTTGGGCGAAATCGTAAAAAAATTGTCCCTCGGCGGGGTTTATGCCTCCGATCGGGACAATTTGGAGGGATATTGCTATTTGCGGGGGCTGAAATGAGCGGCAGGACGAAGCGAATTTTATATCATATTGCGGACGGCATGCTCTATCTTGTGTTCGGGATCGGTATGCTGTTTATCAGCGTGTTCCTTCCGCCGCTCGAAGAATTTCCGCGCGGGGATGCGGAGCTTTGGCAGTATCCTTTGGCGGTCGCTCTCTCGGCGGTGGGACTGCCCGTGCTTTTGCACGAATGCGGACATCTTTTGTTCGGCGCGCTTGCGGGAATGAAACTCGCCCGCTTCGGGTTTCACCCCTTTACGCGGGGTCCGGTCGCGGGGGAAACGGCGATGTACCCCAAAAACGGCAAGCATGTCAGGGGCAAATTTTTTGCGCTCACCCTCGGCGGGGCGGCCGTAAACGTCGCTCTCGGCGCCGCGCTCTTTCTTTTGTGGCTGCTTCTGCCCGCGCACCCCGCGGGGTGCGGCGCGCTGTCGGGCTTCGTGTTTTACGAGGGAGTGCGCGCCCTTCTTCCCGCCGAACTTCCCGCGGGCAAGACGGACGGCGCGGTCCTTTCGGGGCTTCTCAAACGCCGTCCCGAGGAGGAAGTAACGCTCCGCGTTCTCACCGCGCAGGGGATGTTATACAGGGGGACCTATTCCGATATAGACAAAGAACTTCTCTTCGGCGCGCCCGTCGTGAGAGAGGATCTGCCCGCCTATCATGCCCTGCTTTTGTTGCAGGCGCAGTATCTGCTCTCGGTAGGGGAAGAGGAGGGGGCGCAGGAAAAGCTCTCCCGCCTTTTGGCGTGCGAGGGACTTACCGACGAAGAGGAGGAAGAGGGGAGCCGCTATCTCGGATATTTCGGGGGAACGTTTACGGCGGAGAAGTCTCCGCTTTACGGCGTGAACTCGCTCGAAGAGGCGCTTGCGGAAAAAACAAAAAAGCTCTGACCGCTGTCAGAGCTACGTTTTCAAACGCAAAATAGCCGATGCTTCGGCTTCAAACCGGCACGGCGTGCCGCAAAAGTAATATTCAGTTGTCGGTTTGGGGGGATAGTAAAACTCAGTCTGCAAGACCGAGGAGATAATCGGACGACACGTTGAAGTAACGTGCAACCTTTGCGATGTTGGAAGCGGTCGGATCGCTCTTGTTGGTTTCCCAATAGCAGACGATCCCCAAGCTCACACCCAAATCTCTTGCAACAGTCGCCTGCGACAAGCCTCTCTCTTTACGCATCTCCATAAGCCGTTCGGCAAATACTTTCATGCCTACATCATAACACAGAACTTCAAAAAAAGCAATCGTTTTCGCACAAAAAGTTACAAAAAAGAAGAAAATATTTTTCAAAAACAGGCAAAATATATTGAACGAGGAAAAAATTGAAACAAATTTTGTTCATTTGTCACGGAAATATCTGCCGATCGCCCATGGCGGAGAGCGTGTTTGCGCACTTGGCAGAGAAGCGGGGCTTAGGCGGAGAGGTCGCCGTTTCGTCCGCGGCGGCGCATACGGACGAGATCGGGAACCCGCCGCACCGCGGCACGCGGGAGAAACTCAAAGAGATGGGGATCCCGCTCATTCCGCACCGTGCGCGGCTGTTGACGCGGGAGGACGGGGAGAAATACGATCTTCTCATCGGCATGGACGAATACAACCGCCGCGACATTCTGCGCGTTGTCGGAGCGGAGAACGCGCACAAGGTGAAGTGTCTTTTGGACTTTACGCCGCACCCCCGCGCGATCGCCGACCCGTGGTATACGGGCAACTTCGACGAAACTTACAGCGACATCATAGAGGGCTGCACCGCACTCCTTGAATATCTATTTCCGAACGGGAGGGAAAGAACATGACGGAACCCAACACCAACTTACAGGCTGCCGCGTTGTCGCAGGTGACGGTGACGGACGGCTACTGCAAGAACGCGCTCAAAAAGGAGATCGTCTATCTGTTGTCCCTGCAAGAGGGCAGACTGCTTGCGGGTTTCTATGGGAATGCGGGGATCAAAACGCCCTTTGTCCGCTACGGCGGCTGGGAGAGCGGTCTCATCGGCGGGCATACGCTCGGGCATTATCTCACTGCGGTATCGCAGGGTTCGGTGAACCCCGCCGCAGCCGAAACCGACCGCAAAAAGCTCTTTCAAAAGGTAAAAAACATCGTAGACGGCCTCGAAGAGTGCCAGAGCGCGGTTGGAACGGGCTTTCTTTGGGGCGCGCCCAACCCCGAAAATAACGTCGAAGCGCAGTTCGACCATGTGGAGCGGGGCGAAACGGACATCGAAACGCAGGCGTGGGTGCCGTGGTACACCCTGCACAAAATTTTGGCGGGGCTTGCGGAAGCCTATAAGCTCACGGGATATGCTCCCGCGCTGTCCGTGGCGGAAAAACTCGGCGATTGGGTTTACGCCCGCGTGTCGCAGTGGGACGAGGCGACCCGCCGCAGAACGTTGGAGACGGAGTACGGCGGCATGAACGACGCGCTCTACACCCTCTATTCCCTCACGGGGAAAGAGGAGCATGCGCTCGCCGCACATGTGTTCGACGAAGAGGAACTCTTCGACCGCGTACTCTCGATGCAACCGAACGTTCTTGACGATCTGCATGCGAATACAACAATTCCGAAGTTCATCGGCGCGCTGAACCGCTATCTCACCCTGCACGGGCGGGAGCTTTCGGGCGAAAAGGTGGACGCTTCCCGCTATCTTCGCGCCGCGATGTGCTTCTTTGAGACGGTGACGACCCACCATACCTATGTCACGGGCGGCAACTCGGAGTGGGAGCGCTTCGGCAAGGACGACGTTCTCGACGCGGAGCGCACCAACTGCAACTGCGAGACCTGCAACGTCTACAATATGATGAAGCTGGCGCGGGGACTCTTCCTCGTCACGGGAGACAAAAAGTATTCCGACTATTACGACAACGCGTTCACCAACCAGATTTTGTCCTCGCAGAACCCCGAAACGGGCATGACGACCTACTTTCAGGCGATGGCGAGCGGCTATTTCAAGGTATTTTCCACCCCCGGGCAGAGTTTTTGGTGCTGTACCGGCACGGGGATGGAGAACTTCACCAAACTCGGCGACGGAATTTACTACCGCAACGGCAGAAATTTGTTTGTGGAACGCTATCTCTCTTCCATCTACCGCGGCGAGGACATGGAGGTGGAGCTGACCTGCGGGTTTCCCTACGACAACACGGCAAAGATCAAAATTTGCAGGGCGAAAGAGACGTTTTTGCTCTGTCTGCGCCTGCCCGAGTGGGCGGCGGGCTATCCCGAAGCAAAGAAGAACGGAAAGCCCGTAAAACTTTTGGAGGGGAGCGGGCATGTGACGGTGGCGGTGAAAGAGGGAGACGAACTTTCGCTCACCATTCCCGTGGAGATTGGTATGAAAGGGCTGCCCGACGGCGGGAACGCGTTTGCTTTCCGCTTCGGCGGCATCTTGCTCTCCGTTGACCTCGGCAGTGAGGACATGCGGACGGAGAAAACGGGGGTAGACGTTCTCATCCCTGCGGGGGAGCCGAAAGAGACGGCGGTAAAGGTGGGCGATCTCTATGGATTGTTCGAAGAGCCGACGAAATTCTTCACGCGGGAGGGGGAAAATTTTGTGATGAAGTCGGAGCCGCCGCTTATCTTTTCGCCCCATTTCAAGCGATATAAGGAGCGCTATGCGATCTATGTGCGGGTGAAAGAGTAAAAAATTTTCAAAATACTCTTTACATTTCACATAAAATGTTGTATAATATAAAAAACGAGCGAGAGGGATGCTATGAGATCGCACGAATCGGAAGAGATGTATCTGGAAACTATTTTGTTGCTTCGGGGGAAGCGGGCGAACGTCCGCTCCATCGACGTGTGCGAGGAACTCGGCTATGCCAAGTCGAGCGTGTCGCGCGCGGTGGGGCTGTTGCACAAAAAGGGATATATCGAGATCGACGCTTCGGGCGACATCACGCTCACGGCAAGCGGGCAGAAGAAAGCGGCGGGGGTGTATGAACGGCACCGCGTCATCACCAAAGCGCTCATGGCGGTGGGCGCAGATCGGGAGCTTGCCGAGAGCAACGCCTGCCGTATCGAACACGTCATCTCGGACGACATGTTCGAAATTCTGAAAAAGTATATCGAAAAAGAATAAAGGATATTGAAAAGAACGCCGCGGCGCGCTTATAGCGCGCCGCGGCGTTGTCATATTATGTGTAGATGTCATACCCAAGTGGGTTTTGCGGTATTTTCAAAGGCTTTTTCGCCGACGGAGTTTTGCGCTCCTTTATTGATGGTGAGCGATTGAATCATAGAGCAATCCATGAAGGCGCCGTAACCAATAACTGATTCGTTGGTGATAGTAACGGTACGCAAGCCTGTTGGAATGTAATATGATGTATAAGCTCCTTGCCCAGACGGTACACCTATCGAACCTTGATATGAATTCGTTCCAAAGATATAACCAAAACGCGATGACGATCCAGTGTTTCCTTTTTGACTGCCGACAAATGGCAAGGTGATATTCTTGATAAGAAAGCAACCATTAAAAGCACCCGAACCTATCGACATTATGGCATTCGGAATAATAAATTCTCCTGCGACTTTGGAATTGATAGAGGAAAGGGAGCTACACCCCTTAAAAGCGCTTTCCCCAATGGTATCCACGGAAGAGTTGATTGTGAACTTGCTCAAAGAAACACAACCACTGAATAATGAAGCAGGGATAATCGAAATATTTGGCAAGTTGACTTCTGTAATTTTTGTGCAATTGTCAAAACAAAACTCGCCGATTTGTATGATTTCATCATTTAAGTTGATTGTCGTCAGCATAGAGCAATCCATGAAGGCGCCATAACCTATCACCGATTCGTTGGTGATAGTAACGGTCCGTAAGCCAGAGGGAATATGATAAGATGCATAGGCTTGCCCACAAGGTACGCTTGTTGACCCCTGATAGGAATTCATGCCAAAAATATAGCCAAATCGGGCTGAGTTTCCAGTATTCCCTTTCTGCCCTCCTACAAAGGGTAAAGTGATGCTTCGCAGGGAAGAGCAACCGTTAAACGCGCCCGCGCCGATCGTCGTCACGCTCTCGGGGACGGTAATGGACGTGATCGCATTGCACCCCTTGAATGCGTCCGCGGGGATCGTGTCGATCGGGGTGCCATTGCGTTCCGCGGGAATTGTAATATCGCCCGAAATGGACGTGTTTGCCGCCTTAATGGACGCGCCCGAATAGATAAAGGTGCCGTCGCTGTCCTCTTTCGGCGCGCTGCTTCCGCCGCTCGAACTCGACCCGCTGTTGTTTCCGCTATTTCCGCCCGAACCCGAACT
Source organism: uncultured Clostridia bacterium (assembly GCA_947631905.1). Lineage (GTDB taxonomy): Bacteria > Bacillota > Clostridia > Christensenellales > Borkfalkiaceae > Gallimonas. Next base: position 22,811 of record CANRND010000015.1, read on the forward strand.
GCTCCCGCCGTTGTTGCTCGAACCGAAGCCGAAAAGTCCGCTGCAAGCCGTAAGCGCAAAGCACAGGCAAACCGCAAAGACAAGCGACAAAATTACCGTAAACCGTTTTTTCATAAACTTTCTCCTTGTAAATAAAATAAAAAATGCGCCAACCGAAGCTGACGCATACAAAACGCAAACTCCGGTTGTCGCCAAACAAACTTTATATATGGGACGGATTGTATCGTTCATATATTGGAATTTGCAGTTCTGTCAAATTCAAATATGAACAATACAAGGCAAGATAAACCTTCCCCTTTCAAATTATAAAAACATAAAAAAATCCGCGCCCTCCATTGGTTGATATAAAGTTTGTTTGGCATTTTCAGTATAACACAATAGCGCGAAGAAGTCAAGCGTCATGCGCTTTTTCGTAAAAGAAAAGAGCGAAAACGCGTTTCGCTCTTGGTCGTTCTGCTTCGGTTCTGCCGCCGCTCGGTTCATTCTTTTGTCAGCTCCTCTAAAATTTCAAAATAATTTGCGAATGTCTTTTTACAGCAGTCGGGGTCCTTAATTTTCACGCCGCCCGTTTTCAGCCCCACAAGCGCAAAAGCCATTGCCACGCGGTGGTCGCCGTAAGTCTCGATCGTCGCAGGTTGCACGGGCGCGGGCCATATCAAAATATCGTCGCCGCGGCATTCGCAAGGCACGCCGAGCGCCGTCAGATTGTGCAAAATCGCCTCCACGCGGTCGCACTCCTGCTTGCGGATATGCCCGATATTCTTCAAAACGCTCGGCGAGGACGCAAAGGGCGCGAGCGCCGCGAGCGTGAGCGTTTGGTCGGAAAAATCCCGCATATCCACGTCAAAACCCGTAAATTTCCCCACTGCCGCGCCGTCCGCAACAATGCCCTCGGGGGTCTCGGCTAAAATCACGCCCTTTTCTTTCAGAACGCCGAGCAGTTTCAGATCGGTCTGCCCGCAGTCGGCGTGCGCGCCGCGCACCAACACTTTTGCCCCGCAAAGCAGAGACAGCGCGTAAAAATAGCATGCCGCCGAAAAATCGGGCGGGACGGCATATCCGCTCGCGGCGTGTCTGATGGGAAAGACGGTCACTCCATCCTCGGTGCAGAGAAAATCTCCGCCGAACGCGCGGATAATTTCGAGCGTAGTGATAAGGTAACCGCCCGTTTTGCGGCTCCCTGTGAGGGTGAGGCGGAGCGGCTTTCCGCAGACTGCCGCCGCGAGCAACAGTCCGCTCGCAAATTGCGTGCTGACGTCGGTATCAACGGTCAAATGCTCAGCAGAGACGCCGCCGCTCTTCATGCGGAAAGGAAAATGTCCCGCTTGGCAGAAAAATTCAAAGGATACGCCCGCCGCGGAAAGCACGGAAAGCAGGTCCATCGGGCGGTTTTGCATCTGCTCGGAGGCAGTCATCTCGTATTCGCCGCCGAAAAAGGCGAGGATCGCGGTCAAAAACCGCGCCGCCGTTCCCGCGCTCCCCACGTTCAGAGCGGCTTTTCTCGCAAAATTTTCAGTCCCGTACACCCGCAGGCTGTCGCCGTCCCGCTCGGTCCTTATGCCGAGCGCAGTGAGACAGCCGAGCAAATCGTAGGCGTCCTGCCCGAAATTTCCGCAACCCGTCAACACCGTTTGCCCCTCGGTGAACGCGGCAAGCAGCAGCGCGCGGTTTATAAGGCTCTTGGAGGCGGGAACGGAAACGGCGATCTCACGCTTTCGGAGCGGTTTCGTTTCATAAACGTTCATAGACACAGTATAACAAAATCGGCGGAAAAGGTCAACCCGATTGGTTGAAAAAGCTGCTCCGGCGTGATATAATATCCGTATGGAAGCGAAAGTCATACGAAGCAGAAGAAAAACGCTCTCGTTGTGCGTCACGCGGGAGGGGGAAGTCGTGGTGCGCGCGCCCTACGGCGTGAGCGGGGAATACATCTCCGCGTTTTTGGCAAAGCACGCCGCGTGGGTGGAAAAGCGGTTGAGCGCCGTTTCCCGCCGTCCCGCGCTCGATCTGCGCGACGGGGCGTCTCTTTCGCTCTTCGGCACGCCGTATTTCATCGGAAGCGGCCGCGCGCGCATCGCGGGCGGAACTTTATTTTTGCCCGAAGAGGGGAGAGAGGAAGCGCTCACGCGGCTTCTGAAAAAGTTCTCCCTGCAAGTCATGGCGCAGGTCACCGCGCGGATCGCGGAAAAGTACGGGTTCTCCTACCGCTCGGTGCGCATTTCGTCCGCCCGCGGCAGGTGGGGGTCCTGCAACCGCGACGGGGTGATCGCCTACACTTTCCGCGTCGCCTTTCTGCCGCCGAAGCTCTGCGAATACGTGGCGGTGCATGAACTCGCGCACACCGTCGTGTTCAACCACAGCGGGGAATTTTGGGAGATCGTAGAGGGGATCTTGCCCGATTGGAAAGCGCGGCGAAAGGCGTTAAAGTCCGATCCCGCCATCGAATATTTGTAAAATGCCTTTTTGCATAGTACTCTGCGTGACATAAATAGTACTATGTCTGACATAATAACCGTTATTTCGCCATAAATTTCCTTGTTTTCGGCGTTTTTCGGCAATTTTTTTGCTGCGGGGATATTTTCCGAAAAGGGCAAATTTCTCTTTACAATTCCGCAAAAATACGCTATACTGTAACTTAGGTAGAGTTTCTTCCCATTTCACTTTTTGAAAGGCTTTTTCCAAAGCTCGGTTTGATTTTTCTTTTTTCGGAGGCAGGATGAAAATTCAATATTTGGGGCATTCCTCTTTCCTTTTCACCTACGGGGACGGGACCCGCATTGTCACCGATCCGTTCGGGGACGTCGGTATCCCCATGCCGCGCGTCCGTGCGGACGCGGTCACCGTGAGCCATTCCCACTACGATCACTGCAACGTCAGAGGCGTAGACGCTCCGCAAGTACTCGCGCAAGAGGGCGTTTTCGGCGTGGGCGGCGTTCAGATCCGCTCCGTCAGGTGCGACCATGACGACGCAGGCGGCAGAAAGCGTGGAAGCACGCTCGCGTTCCGCTTCGAGGGGGAGGGAATCTCCGTCCTGCACCTCGGCGATCTCGGGGAGCCATGTTCTCCTGCGGTCGTGCAGAGGCTCGGGCGGGCGGACGTGTTGCTCATCCCCGTCGGCGGGAATTACACCATCGATGCGCGGGAGGCAAAACGCTATATCGAAACACTGAAACCCGCGGTGGCGATCCCCATGCACTATAAGGTAAAGGGCCTTACCGTAGACATTGCGGGCGTAGAAGAGTTTTTATCGCTGTTTTCCGCAACCGAACGCGCGGAAACGCTGGTTATGGACCAAAAACCCTCGGGTAAAACAAAAATCGTCTATATGGAGAGGACCGAAAAATGGTAAGTAAAGAAATCGAACAGGAATATCGCACATTTTTGGAGGGCTTGCCGCTTTCCACCCTGCGCATTTTGGGGCGCATGAACGGCGTACCCACCGACCATTGCGGCAACAAGAGCGATCTTTTGGACGGGATCGTGGACATTCTCGTAGGCAGGTCGATGCCCGTACCCCGTTCGGGGCGCGGCGCGCCCGTCAAACAGAGCTACATTGATCCCTCCATCATCCAGCGGCTGAGCGACATCCGCCGCAAGACGGAGAAAGAGGTCCCGCCCAACATTTTGGAAGTGGCGGGGAGCGACGAAAAGGGCTATTACGAGCAGCCCGCCTGTTCGGGGATCCTCGAAATCATGCAGAGCGGTTACGGTTTTTTGCGCGCGAAGAACTGCCAGCCGACCAACGGCGGGGACGTCTTCATCGCCGCGCCGATGATCCACTCCCTCAAACTGCGAGAGGGGGACTTTGTCGCCTGCATCCCGAAACCCCGTCTCAAAAACGATTCCGCGGCGATCGGGGAGCTTTTGAGCGTAAACGGCCGTCCCGTGGGGGTGTATGAGGACAGATTGTTCTTCGATTCCCTCACCGCGGGCTATCCCGACGAGCGCATCACGCTGTCCGAGGGGAGCGACGCGCTCTCTCTGCGTTTGCTCGATCTGTTCGCGCCCATCGGCAAGGGACAGCGCGCGCTCATCATCGCTCCGCCCAAAGCGGGTAAGACGACCATTCTCAAAGACATCGCCCGCGCCATTTCCGAGCGGCACAGGGAGATCGACCTCATCGTCCTGCTCATCGACGAGCGGCCCGAGGAAGTGACCGATTTCCGCGCGAGCGTCGATCATGCGGAGGTGATCTATTCCACGTTCGACGAGGGAGCCGACCATCACATCCGCGCGGCGGAACTCACCATTGCGCACGCCAAGCGGCTTGCGGAGACGGGGAGGGACGTCGTGATCCTGCTCGATTCGCTCACCAAACTCACGCGCGCCTACAACTACATGACGGAAAGTACGGGCAAAACGCTCTCGGGCGGTCTGGACGCGGGCGCGTTTGCCGAACCGAAGCGGTTCTTCGGCGCGGCGCGCAACACGGTGGAGGCGGGAAGCATCACGATCCTTGCGACGGCGCTCGTCGACACGGGCAGCCGCATGGACGACGTGATCTACGAGGAGTTCAAGGGAACGGGCAACAGCGATATCTTCCTCTCGCGGGAACTTGCGGAGCGGAGAATTTTCCCCGCCATCGACCTGCGCCGCTCGGGAACGCGCAAAGAGGAGTTGCTTTTGCCCAAAGCGGAGCTTGCCGCCGTGTATAAATTGCGCGAGCGCGGGCTGAGCGAAAGCACCGAGGGGATCCTCGACATGATGAAAAAGACGAGGAACAACGATGAGTTCATCGCCCGCCTTTCGGAGTGGCTCAAAGTTTATAAACCCAATTAAAGAAGAAAAAGGATAGAAAGAGCGGCGGCTCCGCAGATCTGCGGAGCCGCCGCTTTCGTATTTTTGGAAGTTTTCCTATTCGTCGATCGGTCTGACTTGCAGATAGTAGGCCACGCCGAACACGACGATGGAGAAGAAGTAAACCGCGGGAAGGATGACGAACGTCGTCAGCTGTCCCATGTCCGCAAAGTCCACTTTGGCGGCGAGCGCAACGATCAGGATGACGATGATGCACAGCGCATAGGCAACGATGACGTTCACGAGCAGGTTGCCGGTTCTGCGCAGAGAGCGTTCCCCGAAGCGGTTGAGATACAAAAGCCCCGTCACGAGGAAGAGGGCAAGCCCCGTTCCCCAGATGAAATAAGGATAGAAGCGGGGGAGTTTGAGACGGCTCTGGAAGCCGAGCGCGATGCTCCCCTCGGCAAGGCAGAGCAGAAATACCACGAGCGCGCTCAAAAACAGCGCTTTGCCGCGATGGACGAGGCTCTCGGATTTTTGCTCGATCTCCTTATGCCGTCCGCCCGAGGTGGTGATGCGGATCCCGTCCTGCGCGGCGAGGGATTCGAGGTCGTAGAAGTCCACGCCGTCGAGCGAACGTCCCGTATGTACGCGCCGCGGCTTTGCGGGAGATTCTTCGGCCACAGCTACGGCAGGAGGCACAGGGGGAGCGGGAGGCGCAGGGGGCGCAGGCTTTACGGGAGCCGTCTCCCCGACGGGTTCCGCCGCTCTCGGCGGGGCGGGGAAAGGCTCCGGCTCGGGCAGAGGCTCGGGTTCGGGCAGGGGCTGAGGTTCCTCTTCCTGCGGCACTGCGCCGCTGTATAACTTGCGGATGATGGAGCGGTATTCCCGTTCCTCCTCGGGTTTGGAGACGTAAACATAGTTCTCCGCCTCGGAGGGGGCGCCGTAATAATAACTGCCCTCGGCAGGCTCCTCGCTCTGCCCGCCGTTGACAAGATTGAGATAGTTTTGGTGGATGATCTGCTGTTCGCGGTGGCGGAAGAGCCGTTCATCCTCTTCGCGGATGCGGGCTTCCTGCTCGGCAAGCTCGCGCTCGTGCATTTCGAGGAATTCGGCCTCCTGTTCGCGCAGACGCTGTTCGTAGCGGGCGCGCTCCTCGGCAAAAGGCTCCATCTCGCGGATGCGGGCGTTCTGCTCTTCTTTCTCATGCGCGAGCGAAACCGCTCTTGCGCGCTCTTCGTCGGTGAGGGAGAAGAGGGTCTCGCCCGCGGCCTGTCTCTGCGCCTGTTCTTCGAGCCGGCGTTGGCGTTCCGCTTCTTCCGCTTCGAGGCGTTGTTGTTCTTCGAGTTGGCGCTGCCGCTCCGCTTCTTCCGCTTCGAGCCGCGCCTGTTCTTCGAGCCGTTGCCGCTCTTCCTCTTCCGCTTCGAGCCGCGCCTGTTCTTCGAGCTGGCGTTGGCGCTCTTCCTCTTCCGCTTGGGCGAGGGATTCCGTCAGGGCAGGGGACGCGCTTTCCGCCTCGGTTGCGGCCTCCTCTTCTTGCCGTTCTTCGCGGCGGCGTTCCTCTTCTGCGAGGGCAAATTCCCGTTCGAGAAGTTCCTGTTCCCGTTTGGTACCCGCCTCTTCACGGGCGCGCAAAACTTCCTCGCGCACGCGGAGAGATTCTTCATATCTTGCCCGCTCTTCCTCAAAGGCCGCCCGTTCCGCGTCGAGATCGTCCGTGCGGTCGCGGTCCTCAAAGCCGTCGTCGCCGTAATCGTCGTCCTCGCGGTCGGGAACGCGGGAGGTGGATTGTTTGAGGACGCGCATATCCACGGCGGCGGGGGCGGGTTGCGCAAAGTCGAACGCCTTGTCCGAAATCAGGCTGTCGATCACGGTGCGGGAATATTCCCATTCCGTCTGGTTGCGTTCGGCGATCTCCTTGCCCTCGTCGGTGAGGGAGAAGTATTTCCTTCTGCCGCCGCTCACCGAGCCGCCCCAGTAGGAGGTGATATAGCCGTCCTTTTCGAGGCGTTTGAGCGCGCTGTAAAGGGAGGGCTGTTTCAAGGTGTACTGCCCGTGGCTCTTGCGCTCGATCTCGGCAATGATCTCGTAACCGTACTTATCTCCGTCATAGAGGGAACGGAGAATAATGGTGTTGATGTGTCCGCGGATGAGATCGGAACTGATCGCGGGTTGGTCTTTCTCGTCCTGCTCCCCGTCTTTTTCTTCCTCTTCCGTTTCTTCCTGCGCTTCGGCTTCCGCCGCTATCGGTTCGTCCTCGGTTTCGCCGTAAGGCTCGTCCTCGTCGGTTTCACCGTAAGGCTCGTCCTCGTCGGCTTCGCCGTAAGGCTCGTCCTCATCGGTTTCACCGTAAGGCTCATCCTCATCGGCTTCGCCGTAAGGCTCGTCCTCATCGGAAGATCCGTCGGAAAGGAAAGGGGAGACAAGGGGCAGACCGCTCTCTTCGGCGTCGTAGTCCGCGTTATCTACGGGTTCTTCGTCGTCGCCGTCGGGATCATAGTGGAAAAAATCCTGCTCCATATTGCTTCTCCTTATTGTATTCTGCCATTATTATACAACACATTTTCGGATATGTCAAGTGTGCGAGGTACTATGTCTGACAGAATTATGTAAAATTTTCCATATTTTGTGTATTTTGTCAGACATAATTTCATAGATATGGAAAAATGGGGCTTTTCAAGACGACGTTTTTCATCGTGGGGACATGTATCGGCGCGGGCTTTTTGTCGGGCGCGGAACTTGTCCGCTTTTTTCACGGGGGGAATGTTTTGCCCGCCCTGTTCCTGTCGTTCGGGATGTTCTTTGCGCTCACCGCGCTCTTTCTTCTCCTGGGGCGGAGGCACGGCGGATACGAGGGGGCGACCGACGCGCTGTTCTCCCGCGGGGGCAAGTGGGTGCGGGGCGGGGTGTCCGCGCTCTCCTTTATTCCCTGCGCGGGGATGCTCGCGGGGTTAGACGCGCTTTCTCCCGCACTCTCGCCTCTTCTTTCGCTGGGCGGGCTTTTTATCGTGCTTTTCTTTTTGCGGAAAGGGACGAAAGGGATCTCTTTCCTCAACTGCATGCTCGTCCCCGTCCTCGTGGCGTTCGTGTTCGCGTTCGCGGGGCGGGGAACGTTGCGCTCCCCGACGGGCGGAAGCGGGGGGATGGGGGCGCTGTATGCGGGGATGAACGTCCTGCTCGCCGTCCCCGTTCTGCTCGACGCGGGGCGGGATGCGAGGCGCCCCGTGCTTTCGGCGTTTTTGGCAACGGCGGCCGTCTTTTTATGCGCCTGTTTTGTCCTCGGGGCGGTCTTTCGGGAGGGGGAGGGCGCGCTCGGGGCAGAACTTCCCTTTCTCTACGTCATGCGCGGGAACCGCATGTTCTACGTCGCCTCCGCGCTCGCCATTCTCACCTCGCTCGGCTCGGCGCTCTATCCGCTTCTGAAATTGTGCGGGGAATTTTCTTCCGCGCGGAAAAAGAACGCCGCAAGGGCGGTCGTACTCCTTGCGGCGTTCGGGTTATCGAGGCTGGGCCTCTCGGGCATCGTCCGCGTCCTTTATCCCGCGTTGGGGGGGATCGGGCTTGCTTTTTCAGTTCTTTGTATTTTTTACGAGTATCTTTTCGAGAAGCACCACCAAAAAGTACATCGCCGCGGCAAGGGCGCAGAGGACCACGGTCGCCGTCATCACAAGGTCGAGTTTAAACACCTGCCCGCCGTACACGATCAGGTAGCCGAGACCCGCGCGGGAGACGATATATTCGCCCATGATCGAGCCGATCCAGCTCATGCCCACGGCCACTTTCAGCATGGAAATAAATGCCGCGCGCGATGAGGGGATGACGAGCTTTGTCAGGATCTGCAACTTGCTTGCGCCCATCGAGCGCAGGAGGAGCAGTTTGCTCTCGTCCGTTTCGAGGAATGCCGACAGCATGTGCATGATTACGACGATGATCCCGACGAGGATGGTCATGAACACGATCGCTTTGCTCCCCGTGCCGCACCAGATGATGATGAGCGGCCCCATAGCGATCTTGGGCAGGGCGTTCAGCACCACGATGTACGGTTCCAGCACGCGGCGCAAAAGGTCGCTCCACCAAAGGAGCAGGGCGACGGTGTAGCCGAGGACCACGGCGGCGATAAAGCCCACCACCGTTTCGAGCAAGGTCACGCCGATGTGGTAGAACAGGGTCCCCTGGGCGTAGAGGGAGCCGATCGTCGCCGCGATGCGGGAGGGCGAGCTTACGAAAAAGGGGTCCGCCCAGCCCAGCCGCGTGGAAAGCTCCCAGAAAAGGAGAAAAAAGAGAAGAAGCCCCACGCGGAGGGACCAGACGACCGCGAGCTTGATCCTGCGTTTTTTCAGCCAGAGAAGATGTTCCCCGGAAAAGGTTTTCGTGTTTTTCATGCGTTCAACTCCTTCCAGAGCAGTTCGAACCAGACGGAGAACTGCCTGTTTTCCCGCCGTTTAAGGGGGTCGGTGTCCCCGAAGCCGAGTTCGTGCGTGTGCGCGACGCGCGCGGGGCGGTCCGTCAGCACGATCACGCGGTCGGCGAGCGAGATCGCTTCGGAGATGTCGTGCGTGATGAGGAGCGCCGTCTTGTTTTCCCGCCGAATGATCCCCGCAACGTCCTGCGTCACGTTGAGGCGGGTCTGGTAGTCGAGCGCGGAGAACGGTTCGTCGAGCAGCAGAATATCGGGTTCCGCGGCAAGGGTGCGGATGAGCGCCGCCCGTTGCCGCATGCCGCCCGAAAGTTCGGAGGGGTAGCTCCCCAAAAAGTCTTTCAAGCCGTATTTTTCGGCGAGTTTTTTCGCTTCTTCCCGCTTGGCGGGGGTGAGTTTTTTCTGCACTTCGAGGGGAAGCAGAATATTTTTTTCAATGGTGCGCCACGGGAAGAGTTCGTCGCGTTGGAGCATATAGCCCACGCTGCCCCGCCGAAAAACCGTTCCCTCGGAGGGTTCCAAAAGGCCCGCCGCCAGAGAGAGCAAGGTGCTTTTCCCGCAGCCGGACGGACCGATCATGGCAACAAATTCTCCCTCTTCCACGGTAAAACTCAAACCCTCGGTCGCTACCGTTTCCCCGCGCACGGTGTGGTAGATCAGTTTGACGTCCTCGAACGTCAGAATTTTCTCTTTCATGGTAGATCCCTGCCTTTTCTTTCGCGCGGTCAAGTGCCGTTATTTCTTCAATTCCTCATACACCTCTTTGGCGAGGCTGTTGTCCACGAGTTTCGCAAAACTTCCTCTCGTCGGAAGTTCGCCCGCCGCCTCGATGATGTTTTGCAGGCGGTCGAAGCTCGCTTCGGTCATCTGCATGTCTTTCTGCCACGAGTCGATGCGTTTGTAGCTTGTTACGCTCGTCGTGATGGAGGCGTAGGAGGTGTCGGGGAACTGCTTATAGAGGTAGGTCGCCGCTTCGTCGGGGTCGGTGGCGTCCGCAAATTCGATCGCCCGCATGATCGCCCGCAAAAATCCTTTGGCGGTATCCCTGTTTTTGTCCAGCCAGCTCCGTTTGGCGATGAAAGAGGTGTAGGGGACTTCCCCCGAAGCGTCGCCCACGGCGGCCACGATATAGCCCTTGCCCTCTGCCTGCACTTCGGAGGCGGTGGGTTCGAAGATGGTGCAGTAGTCCGCGGCGCCTTCGAGGAACGCCGCCGTCATGTTGTTGAAAGAAACGTCGAAGTTGAGGTTGATGTCCTCTTCGGTGAAGCCGTTTTCTTTGAGAACATACTCAAAGGTCATAGCGGGTACGCCGCCCTTGCGGCCCGCGAGGATCTCCTTTCCTTTGAGGTCCGTCCACTTGAAGTCGGGTTCTTCCTTGCGGGAGACGAGGAAAGAGCCGTCCCGCTTGGTGAGTTGCCCGAACACGGTGGGCAGGTCTGCTGCGCCGCCGAGCTGGACGTAGAGCGCCGCCTCGGGACCGCAGAAGCCGATGTCGGTGTCGCCCGAGAGAACGGCGGACATCACGTTGTCGGCGCCGCCGCCGTTGGTGAGTTCGATCTTGATGCCCTCTTCCTCGAAGTAGCCGAGGGACTCGGCGAGGTACATGGGCGCGTAGAAGATCGAATGGGTCACTTCGTTGACGCGCAAAGTTTTTATATCCCCGTCTGTCTCGCGGCAGGCGGAGAGGGGAAGCAGGGCGAACAGCCCCGCGGCAAACAGCGTAAGTATTTTTTTCATAGAGTTTCTCCGAAAATTTTAGGATAATATATCCTATGTTGCGGCGGGAATAATTGACAATCGCGCGGAAAGGGGATATAATGGAAGCAATCGCGCTCATAAAGGTGAAGAAAAATGAAAGAGATGCAAACGACGTACAACCCCAAAGATTTCGAGGAGCGCATCTATGCGGACTGGACGGAGGGAAAATACTTCCACGCAGAGATCGACCCGAAGAAAGTGCCGTTTACGGTGATGATGCCGCCCCCCAACATCACGGGGCGGCTCCATATGGGACACGCGATGGACGAGACCATGCAGGATACCGTCGCCCGCTTCAAGCGGATGCAGGGGTACTCCGTGCTTTGGCTCCCCGGCACCGACCATGCGTCGCTTGCGACCGAACATAAAATCGTAGAAAAACTCCGCGAAGAGGGGACAAGCAAGGAAAATTTGGGCCGCGAGGAATTTTTGCGCCGCGCGTGGGCGTGGAAAGAGCAGTACGGCGGCGCGATCGTGGAACAGCTCAAAAAACTCGGCTCCTCCTGCGATTGGGACAGGCTCGCGTTCACCATGGACGGGCGTTGCTCCAAAGCGGTGCGGGAGGCGTTCTGCCGCCTCTATGAAAAGGGACTCATCTACCGCGGGAGCCGCATCATCAACTGGTGTCCCGATTGCCGTACCGCGCTCTCCGACGAGGAGGTCGTCTACTCCGAGGACAGCGGGAGCTTCTGGTATTTCAATTATCCCGTAAAGGACTCGGACGAGTTCATCACGATTGCCACCACCCGCCCCGAGACGATGCTCGGGGATACGGCGGTCGCCGTCAACCCGGACGACAAGCGCTACGCCCATCTTGTGGGAAAGACCCTCGTATTGCCCCTCATGGGCAGGGAGATCCCCGTTGTGGCGGATGACTATGTGGACATGGAATTTGGCACGGGCGCGGTGAAGATCACCCCCGCACACGACCCCAACGACTTCGAAGTGGGGCTCCGTCACAACCTGCCCATGATCAAGATCTTAAACGACGACGGCACCGTCAACGGAGAGGGCGGAAAGTTCGCGGGCCTCGACCGCTACGAAGCGCGCAAGCGGATCGTCGAAGAGATGAAGAAGCTCGGGCTTCTCGTCAAGATCGAGGCGCACACGCACAACGTGGGCCACTGCCACCGCTGCAATTCTACGCTCGAACCCATCGTCTCCAAACAGTGGTTCGTCAAGATGAAGCCGCTCGCAAAGCCCGCAATCGACGCGGTCGTGAACAACAAGACGAAGTTCACGCCCGACCGCTTCGCCAAAATTTACTTTAACTGGCTGGAAAACATCCGCGATTGGTGCATTTCCCGCCAGCTCTGGTGGGGACACCGCATCCCCGTGTGGTATTGCTCCTGCGGCGAAGTCATCTGTTCCCGCGAAACGCCCTCCGCCTGCCCGAAGTGCGGCGGCACGGACTTAAAGCAGGAGGACGACTGCCTCGACACGTGGTTCTCCTCGGCGCTTTGGCCGTTCTCCACCCTCGGCTGGCCCGAAGAGACCCCCGATTTCAATTATTTCTACCCGACCGACGTCCTCGTCACGGGATACGACATCATTCCGTTCTGGGTGATGCGCATGATGTTCTCGGGGATCGAACACACGGGCAAAGTTCCTTTCCGCGACGTTCTCATCCACGGTCTCGTGCGGGACGAGCAGGGCCGCAAGATGAGCAAGTCGCTCGGAAACGGCATCGACCCGCTCGAAGTCATCGAAAAATACGGCGCGGATTCCCTCCGCCTGTCTCTTCTCACGGGGGTGGCCCCCGGCAACGATACCCGCTTTACCGATTCTAAGGTAGAGTGGGCGCGCAACTTCATCAATAAGGTGTGGAACGCCTCCCGCTTCGTCCTCATGAACGCGAAAGGGGAGAAGATCCCGAAATTCGAAGAGATCCGCCTGCAACCCGCCGACCGCTGGATCATCTCGCGGCTCATGGCTACGGTGCGCGAAGCGACGCTCGCCATGCAGAAGTACGATCTCGGCATCGCGGCGGATACGCTCACCGATTTTGTGTGGGAGGACTTCTGCGATTGGTACATCGAGCTTTCCAAACCCGCCCTTTACGGCGAGGACAAGGAAAAGAAGCGCGCCCAGCTCGGGGTACTCATGTATGTGCTGGAAAACACCCTCAAACTGTTGCATCCGTTCATTCCCTTTGTCACCGAGGAAATTTACGGCTTTTTGCCGGGCGTGAAAGGAAAGATCATCACGGCGGATTATCCCCGCTACAACACGAAGTATTCTTATAAGAAAGAGGCAAAGGCGTTCGAGGGGGTCATCGACCTCATCAAGACGGTGCGCGCCATGAAAGTGGCGGTGAACTGCCCGCCCGCAAAGAAAGTGCGCCTGTTTCTGATCACCGAGCAAAAGCGGCTTGTCACGGTCAACAAGAACGCCATTTTGCGGCTTGCGGGTGCGAGCGAGATCGATTTTATCGCGGAAGGCGCAGACGCGGGCGAAAAGACCGCGTCGCAGGTCTGCGAACTCGGGCATCTGTTTGTGCCGCTCGGGGAGCTTGTCAACCTCGAAGAGGAACGCGCGCGGCTTGAAAAGGAACTCGAACGCGTGGAAGGGGAGATCGCCCGCGCTGGCGGGAAGCTCGCCAACAACAACTTTGTGGCAAAGGCTCCCAAAAAGGTGGTGGACGATGAGCGCGCCAAACTCGAAAAGTTCATCGACATGAAAAAGAAGATCGAAAAACAGCTCTCCGAACTGTAAGCCGGATTTTACCCCCTCCAATGGAGGGGGATCAAGGGGTTGGGCGTTCCCATCTTTCTTGCCCTCCCCCGCGCGTTCCGCGCGGGGGAGGGGTAGGGGAGGGGGTGCCTTTTCTAAATTGTCATTTCGCCCCGCCCTGCGCCTTTTCTAAATTGTCATTTCGAGCGGAACGAAGTGGAGTCGAGAAATCTCAACCGCAGTTTTCATAAAGCGAGATTTCTCCACTCCGCTCGCGTTGTTCGCTACGGTCGAAATGACGAAGTAAGAATATGGGGCAAAAATGACAATCAGCCCCTCCTCCGCGCGTTCCGCGTTGGGAGAGATATAAGCGTAGCATTCTCTCGCCCTCCCCCGCGCGTTCCGCGGGGGAGGGGTAGGGGAGGGGGCGCCTTTTCTCACCCTTATATATAATGTAATGTCCCGCCTTTCTCGGCGGGACTTTTGATATTCAGTTAATTTTTTCCAAACGATTGACAAATTTCGCAAACAATGGTATGATGAACGCGGGAAAGGAAGCATACTTTCTAAGGAAAGAGGTTTCATGAAAGATTTTATCGTCAACGATGAAGAAACGCTCAAACAAGCGCTTGCGCGGGTGCGTGCCGCGCAGGAAAAATATTCCGTCTACACGCAGGAGCAAGTCGATAAAATTTTCTATGCGGCGGCTGTCGCGGCGAACCGCGCGCGCATTCCGCTCGCAAAACTTGCGGTAGAAGAGACGGGCATGGGCGTGGTAGAGGACAAGGTCATCAAAAACCACTACGCGTCCGAGTACATCTACAACGCCTATAAAAACGAAAAGACCTGCGGGGTCATCGAGCGGGACGAACACGGCGGCTATACCCGCATCGCGGAACCGATCGGCGTGATCGCGGCGGTCATTCCCACCACAAACCCCACTTCCACCGCTATTTTCAAGTGCCTCTTGTGCTTAAAGACGCGCAACGGCCTCATCATCTCTCCCCACCCCCGCGCGAAAAAGAGTACCATCGAAGCGGCGAAGATCGTTCTCGAAGCGGCAGTCGCGGCGGGCGCCCCCGAGGACATCATCGGCTGGATCGACTTTCCCACCGTGCCGCTCTCGGGCATGGTGATGCGGGAATCGGATATGATCCTTGCAACGGGCGGTCCGGGCATGGTGCAGGCGGCTTACTCTTCGGGTAAACCTGCCCTCGGCGTGGGCGCGGGCAACACGCCCGCCGTCATCGACGAGACGGCAGACATCAAACTCGCCGCATCCTCTATTCTGCACAGCAAAACGTTCGATAACGGCATGATCTGCGCTTCCGAGCAGTCCGTCATCGTGCATCAAAACGTCTATGAAGCGTTCAAAGCGGAAATGCAGTACCGCGGCGCGTACTTTCTCACCCCCGAGGAGACGGAGAAAGTCCGCAAGACGATCATCATCAACGGCGCGCTCAACGCCCGCATCGTCGGGCAGACCGCCTGCACGATCGCAAACCTCTCGGGGTTTTCCGTGCCGGAGGGAACGCGCGTTCTCGTCGGCGAGGTGGAATCCGTCGACCTTTCGGAGGAATTTGCCCACGAAAAACTCTCTCCCGTGCTGGCGATGTATCGCGCTAAGAGCTTTGAGGACGCAGTCGGCAAGGCGGACCGCCTCGTCCGCGACGGGGGACTCGGCCACACCTCGTCCGTCTATCTGAACACGGAGACGGAGCAGGAGAAGCTCGTTTATTTCCGCGAGAAGATGCGCACCTGCCGCATCGTGGTGAACACTCCCTCCTCGCACGGCGGCATCGGGGACCTCTATAACTTCCGTTTCCCGCCGTCGCTCACCCTCGGCTGCGGAAGCTGGGGCGGCAATTCCGTCTCGGAAAACGTGGGAGTGAAGCACCTGATCAACATCAAGACGGTAGCGGAAAGGAGAGAAAACATGCTTTGGTTCAGAGCGCCCGAAAAAGTTTATTTCAAACGCGGCTGTCTTCCCTCCGCGCTGAAAGAACTCGGAGAAGAATATCACAAGAAAAAGGCGTTCATCGTCACGGATTCTTTCCTGTACGAGAGCGGCTTTACCAAACAGATTGAAAAGATTTTGGCGGAAGAGGGCATTTCCTTTGCGACGTTCTTCCGCGTTGCGCCCGACCCTACGCTCGCCTGCGCAAAAGAGGGGTTGGAGCAGATGAAAGCGTTCGCGCCCGACGTCATCATCGCCGTGGGCGGCGGCTCGCCGATGGACGCGGCAAAGATCATGTGGGTCCTCTATGAACACCCCGAGGTCGCGTTTGAAGATATGGCGATGCGCTTTATGGACATCCGCAAACGCGTTTACAGCTTCCCGAAGATGGGAGAAAAAGCGCTCTTTGTCGCCGTTCCCACCACGGCGGGGACGGGCAGCGAGGTCACTCCTTTTGCCGTCATCACCGACGAAAAGACGGGAACGAAATATCCGCTTGCCGATTATGCGCTCATGCCCAATATGGCGGTCGTGGACGCCGATCTCATGATGAATATCCCCCAAGGGCTGACTTCCTGCTCGGGGATCGACGCCGTGAGCCACGCTTTGGAGGCGATCGCCTCCGTCATGGCGACCGATTTTACCAACGGGCTTGCGAAAGAAGCGCTCAAAAATCTGTTCGAATATCTGCCCCGCGCCTATGAAAAGGGGGCGCACGACGCGCTTGCGCGCGAAAAAGTCGCCACCGCCGCCACGATGGCGGGTATGGCGTTTGCGAACGCTTTCCTCGGGGTCTGCCACTCGATGGCGCACAAGCTCGGCTCCTATTTCCACATCGCGCACGGCATGGCGAACAGCCTCATGCTCGAACAGGTCATCCGCTTCAACAGCAGCGAAGCGCCCGCCAAAATGGGGACGTTCCCCCAATACGCCTATCCGCAGTGCCGCGCAAGATATGCCGACGCGGCGCGCTATTTGGGGTGCAAAGGGGAAACGGACGAAGAGCTTGTGGAGGCGCTCATCGAAAAATTGCTCGGACTGGAACGCGCCATCGGCCAGCCCAAGACGATCAAAGAGGCGCTCGAAGGCAAATTTACCGAAGCGCAATTTTTGGAAAAGCTCGACGAAATGACGGAAGCGGCGTTCGACGACCAATGCACGGGCGCAAATCCCCGCTACCCGCTCATGAGCGAAATCAAGCAAATGTATCTGAACGCCTACTACGGCGAACAAAAATAAACGAAGTTTCGCGGAAATCACCGCAATCGAGTCCCAATGCGGAATTTCAGCTTCCCCAACGTTCTGCGCGTCAGTGCCTATCAGCGCAGAAGCGGGGGGAGAGCGGCACAGCCACAGCGCTGTGCCGCTTTTTTCTGCCAAAAAGCGCGGATACAACCTCGTTAGCATAGTAATATGTCAGACATAATACTATGCTAATCCCCAAAATACAAAGAAAAAGCGCCCGCTTTTGGGCGCTTTTTGCAAAATGCCTCGTTTTACAGCGGGGAAACCACGATCTTGATTTTTGCGGTAACTCCCTCGGAGAACTTGACTTCCGCGTCGTATTCTCCCACGTTTTTCAAGGGTTCTTTGGTCACGATGCGCTTTTTGTCCACTTCAAAACCGAGTTCCCCGAGCACAGACGCGATCTTTTCGGTGGTGACGGAGCCGAATACCTTGCCATTTTCGCCCGCGCGGATGGAGACGGGAACGGTCAAACCGTTGAGTTTTGCCGCAAGCTCTCTCTGCGCTTTGAGGTTTTCCGCCTTGTGGAACGCGTCGGAGTTCTTCTTCTGGCGGATCTCGTTGACGCCCGAAGAGGTGGCAACTTCCGCAAGCCCTTTTTTGAGCAGGAAATTTTTTGCGTAACCGTCCGAGACCTCGATAATATCGTCTTTTTTGCCGCTGCCTTTTACGTCCGCTTTCAAAATGACTTTCATGATCTTCTCCTTTTGGAATATTGTAACAGAGCGGCGGGGGTTTGTCAACCTTTTCCGATAAAATTCGGGAAACGGCGCATAATAGGGGAGAAGGAGGGCGATATGGAACATCAGATCAACAGAGGGGTTTCCTGCGGGGTCACCGAATGCCGTTTTAACCAGGACGGCATGCACTGCGAGCTGGACAGGATCCATGTGGGCAACACCTGCGACTGCGAGCATTGCACTTGCTGCGACAGCTATCAAAAGCGCAGATAAGCGCATAAAATGCCGCGCATTGCGCAAGATGTCTGTTGGCGGGAAACCGCTTTCAGATAGAGTTTTTGCATAACGGGACAGTCCGTTTTGCAAAAGCGCGTAGGGGACGTCTTTCGGCGTCCCCTTAAATTTTAGTATTTTTCCGCTTTCCGCGTTCATAGAATAGCCTGTGAAAGTGCGGAAACTTTTCAAACATATTTTGCCTTTTTTGCTTGCGGCGGCGCTCGTGCTTGCCTGCCTTTTTTATCCCCAAGAGGGAAAGGCGGAAACCGTGCGGCGGGTGGTGCGGATATGGAACATCGACACGTTCGAGGGCGGAACGGGTTCCCGCACCGCCTTTTTGAAGTCGGTCGCGCGGCGGGTGGAGGAAAAGACGGAGGGAGCGTATTTTCTGGTGCTTTCGCTCACCGCCGAGGGGGCGCGGCAGGCGCTTGCGGAGGGGGACTGGCCCGACATGCTCTCATTCGGGATCGGTTTTTCGGAGCATGCCGAGCGCGCGTTGCCCCTGCCGTACCAATTTGCGGGGGGAGAGCTGAGCGGGGAAGTCCGCGCCTATCCGTGGTGCGCTGGCGGGTATTATCTCTTCTCTTTGAGCGACGATTTCGGGGAAGAGGGAAATACCGCGGTCTCCTGCGGGGGGAGCAATCTGCCGCAGGTCGCCGCCGCGCTCGCGGGGATCGGGGGGGAAGAACTTCCCTCGCTCACGGCGTATACCGATTTTCTCAAAGGGGATTACCGCTATCTGCTCGGGACCCAGCGGGACATTTGCCGCTTCCGCGCGCGGAACGTTACGGTGTATTCCAAGCCTTTGGAGGGCTATTCCGACCTTTATCAATATATCTCGGTGCTTTCCGCAGAGCGCAAGGGAGATTGCCTTGCCTTTCTCGGGGAGCTTCTCTCGCCCGAAACGCAGGCAAAACTCTCCTCTCTCGGCATGTTCCCGCTTGACGGGACGGGCGCGGAACGCACGCCGGGCGCCTTTCTTTCGGAGGAGGGGAGGGCGTCGTTGCTCGCGGCGGCGCGCGAAGGAAAAAATCTCGAAAAATTTCTGAAAAAGGTTTGAAATCGCGGGCGGAATATGGTAGAATAAAAGGAGATTAAAGTGGAGCATTTTGCGGAACTTTCCGCGCGGTTTCCGAAAATCGCATGGGAGCGGGAGTTTTCCCTGTCCAAACACACCACCATCGGCTGCGGCGGAACGGCGGCTCTCGCCGCCTCGCCGCGGGATACGGAGAGCGCGGCGGAACTGCTTGCCTACCTCGCGCGGAGCGGCGTTCCCCATTGTTTTTTGGGCGCGGGCGCGAACGTTTTGCCCGCGGACGGACGGTTTGACGGGGTGGTCGTGCGCTTCCACGCGCTGAAAGCCCTCTATCTGGACGGCGAAACGGTCTACGCGGGCGCGGGAGTCACGGGCGGCGCGCTTCTGCGGTTTGCGGAAGAGAACAGGCTCGGCGGCTTCGAGCCGTTCACGGGGATCCCCATGTCGGTCGGCGGCGGGATCACGATGAACGCGGGGGTCGACGGGGGTCATTTTTCGGACGTCACGCTCGGCGTGGTGGGGATCGAACGGGGCAGGATCAGGTCGTTCACCCTCCGCGATTGCGCTTTTTCGGAAAAATACAGTCTTTTCCAGAGCGGGATCGCCGTCACAGGCGCATACTTAAAGGGGGAGAAGTCCTCTCCCCAACGCATTGCCGAGCGGCGGGAGGAGTTCCGCAAAAGGCGCGCGCATCTGCCGGGGGGCAGGAGCATGGGTTGCGTCTTCGTCAATCCCGAAGGGGACTCGGCGGGGCGGCTCATCGAGCAATGCGGGCTGAAAGGCGCAAGGTCGGGCGGCGCGATCGTCTCCGAAAAGCACGCCAATTTTATTCTGAACGAGGGCGGGACCGCCGCGGACGTCTCCGCGCTCATCGCGCTTATCAAACGGGAAGTACACAGGCAGACGGGGATCGTTCTACAAGAGGAGATCCGCCGCTTGCCGTAGGGTTGGATAGAAGATACATAACGATAAAACGGAAAACAAAGGCATGGAACTGACAGCGGATCTGCACGTACACACGAAATATTCCGACGGGCATTGCACGGTGGACGAACAGGCGGCGCGCGCGAAAGAGTTGGGCCTCAAAACCATCGCGCTCACCGAACACGGATACTCCCACCTTATTTTCGGCTTGAAGCGCAAGGAAAAGGAGCGCTATACCCGCGAGATCGAAGAGGCCGAGCAAAAATACGGCGTGAAGATCCTCGTCGGCGTCGAAGAGAATATTCTCGGGAGACAGGGGACGAGCGAACTTTCGGAGCGCGATTACGCGGAGTTCGATCTCTTTCTTGCGGGCTTTCACGTCATGAGCGCCCACGAAACTTGGCGGGACTGGCGGAACGGCTGGAAAGGCTATCTCGGCTACAATCTGGGGCTTCACCTCAAAGGACGGCTCGTCAAAGACATGACGCAGGCATACGTCAACACGGTGAAAAAGAACCCCGTGGACCTTATCA
The DNA here is from genome assembly GCA_947631905.1 of uncultured Clostridia bacterium. Lineage (GTDB taxonomy): Bacteria > Bacillota > Clostridia > Christensenellales > Borkfalkiaceae > Gallimonas. The sequence continues at coordinate 43,047 of CANRND010000015.1, forward strand.
CGCACATCAATTTCCAGTGCTTTGCAGACTCCCTCGAAGTGGCGAAGTGTTGCGCGGACTACGGCACTTATGTGGAGATCAGCGGCAAAAAGACCCACTTCACGGACGACGAGCTGAGCGACATCGTGCAAAAGACGAGCGCGCGCTTTTTGGTCAATTCGGACGCGCACGCGCCCGAGCGGTTGGGCGACATTGCGCTTGCCGAAGAGCAGATCGCGCGGGTGGGGGTGCCGCTCGACCGCATCGACAACGTCGACGGCAGAATGCCCGTCTTGCGCCTCGCGGAATACAAAAAGAGACATTTATAATAAGGAAACCGCCATGAGCTTTACGCAGGAGATCAAGAGAGAACTCATCAAAAGCGCCCCGCAGACGCGGCGGGAGGGCCTTTCTCTGTTCTGCGGCGTACTCGACGCGGGCGGAAAAGAGGACGGCGCGGGAGCTTTTCTCTCTTTGGAGAGCGAGAACACCGCGGAGTATCTTCTCTCGCTTGCGGAGAGCATGGGGTTGCCGATGACGCTCACCGAAGCCGCCTACGATCCCAAGCACGGGCGGGACAAGCTCACGTTCTTCCTTGCGGGAGAGTTGGGCTTGCCCGCGGAACTTTCCCAAACGGAGGCGGTCGCCTATCTCAAAGGCGCGTTCCTCGGCGGCGGGAGTTTAACTCTCCCGCGCGCGGGCAAAAAGACGGGGTATCACCTCGAATTTGAGCTTGCCGCCGAACGTTCGGAACGCTTCGAGGAGATTTTGGACGGGCTTCAATTTGTGTTCGGCGTTACGGAGCGGGGCGAACGCGCAGTGGTGTACATCAAGAGCCGCGAGGCGATCTCGGATTTTCTCTCGGTGGTGGGGGCGGACAGCGCGCTCGGGCGGTTCAACGAGGTATCTGCAATGCGGGAGGAAAACAACCGTGAAAACCGCGCGCTCAACTGTTCGTCGGGCAACGCGGACAGGGCGGCGATCGCAAGCGTGGAGCAGGTGCGCGCCTTTTCGGCGTTGAAGCGGGCGGGAAAGCTGAGCGAACTCCCCGCCGCATTGAGGGAAGCCGCCGAGGCGCGGATGGAAAATCCCGAGCTTTCTTTAAGCGAGCTTGCCTTAGCGTTGGGTTTGAGCCGTTCCTGTCTTTATCACCGCCTCCGCAAACTCATGGAGTATTATAGAAAAGGGTAACGCCGAGCGGCAAAGCTGGATTTGTTTTATTTTGCGCCGAGCGGCGTAGGCGGAATTGACTTCCGCCGTCCCAAAGAAAAATCTGCCGAAACGGGCTTTGCCCGTTACGACGAAATAAAAAAACTACAATCAAGCGAAGAGAGTATTCAAGCAGGGTGCTTGTCCCAAATTACGCCGAGGAAAGGCAAGGCAAAGCTGAATTTATTTTTACGCCGAGCGGCGTAGGCGGAATTGACTTCCGCCGTCAAGCGCCGCACGACAAAATTTTTCACGACGTTTCTTTTCATTACGGTCGCCGCTTCACGTTCGGCGCGTAGCCCGTGGAGAGCCGAACGCGATCCCGCTTTCGGCGGGACAAGCGGCGAGGAAAAGAAACGTGTGAGGGAAAACTGCCGAAACGGGCTTTGCCCGTTACGACGAAATAAAAAAACTACAATCAAGCGAAGAGAGTATTCAAGCAGGGTGCTTGTCCCAAATTACGCCGAGGAAAGGCAAGGCAAAGCTGAATTTATTTTTACGCCGAGCGGCGTAGGCGGAATTGATTTCCGCCGTGAAGCCTTTCCACGACAAGGACCCTCACGAAAATTCTTTTCGCAGAAAAGAATTTTGTGAACTGTTATGGTCGACTTTGTTCATTTACATCTGCATACCGAGTACAGCTTGCTCGACGGCGCCGTCAAGGTGGACGAGCTGGTGGAGCATTGCGAAAAGAACGGCATTTCCGCCGTGGCGGTGACCGATCACGGCAACATGTACTCCTCCCTCTATTTTGCCGAAGAATGCAAAAAGCGGGGGATCAAGTACATCATCGGCTGCGAGTTCTACGTGGTGGACGACATGGCGGTGAAGAACAGCCAGCATGCCGATCACCTCATTTTGCTTGCAAAAAACAAGGCGGGCTACGTCAATCTCGTGCAAATGGATTCCGCCGCCTTTGTGGACGGCTTTTACTACCGCCCCCGTATCGACTATAAGATGCTCAAAGAACACTCCGAGGGGATCATCTGCCTTACGGCGTGCCTTGCGGGGCGGCTCTCCCGCCTGCTCCTTGCGGGCGATTACGACGGCGCGAAAAAGTTCGTCCTCTCCATGCGGGAGATTTACGGCGAAGATTTTTACATAGAGATCCAGAACCACGGCATTCCCGAGCAAAAGGAGATCTTGCCGCTCATGGTGCGGCTCTCGGAGGAGACGGGCATTCCGCTCGTCGCCACCAACGACGTCCACTACCTGCACAAAGAGGACTGGGAAATGCAGGACGTCCTCATGTGCATCCAAATGAAAAAGACCCTCGACGACCCCGCCCGCATGAAGATGGAGACGCACGAGTTCTACATGAAGTCGGGGGACGAGATGGCGGCGCTCTTTCCCACCCTCCCGCAGGCGATCGCCAATACCCGCGTCATCGCGGACAAGGTGTCCGATACGGATACGCCGTTCAACTTACAGCCGAACGGCACGCCCGTCTACGACAAATCGCTCATCCCGCTCTACACGGCGGACGACGGCACGCCCTCGCCCGAATTTTTGACGCGGCTCACCTGGGAACGGCTCCCGGGCCGCTATCCCGTCATCACGGACGAGATCAAAAAGCGGGTGGAATACGAGCTTTCCATCATCATCAAAATGGGGTTTGCCGATTATTTCCTCATCGTGTGGGACTATATCAACTGGTCGCGCGAACACGACATCCCCGTAGGCCCCGGCAGAGGCTCGGGCGTGGGGAGCATCGTCGCGTATGCGATCGGCATCACCAACGTCGACCCGCTCAGATACGATCTTCTCTTCGAACGCTTTCTGAACCCCGACCGCGTTTCGATGCCCGACTTCGACGTCGATTTCTGCACCGAGCGCAGAGGGGAGACGATCGAGTACGTCCGCAGGCGTTACCACCCCGAGAACGTGGCGCAGATCGTGACGTTCGGAACGCTCGCCTCCCGCGCCGTCATCAAGGACGTGGGGCGGGTGATGCGGGTGCCGTACTCCGAGACCGACCGCGTCACCAAACTCATGGACGGCAAGTCCACGATCCGCGAACTTTTGGGCCTCGACATCGAAAAGTACAGAAAGAAAGTCGCGGAGACGGAGGGGGACGAGGACAAGCATTCCGAGGCGCTCAAAAAACTTGCCGAAAAAGAGGGCAAGCGCAACTCCGAATTTATCGAGATCTACGAGAGCGACGAGAGTTTGAAGCGGGTCATCGACATGGGCCTCAAACTCGAAGGCATGCCGCGCAACACGTCGATGCACGCGGCGGGCGTCGTCATCTGCCGCAAGAAGATCGCGGACAACGTGCCGCTCTCCCGCAACGACGAGGACATCACCACGCAGTTCGACATGAAAGAGGTGGAGTCCATCGGCATGCTCAAAATGGACTTTTTGGCGCTCACCACCCTCACCGACATCAAAAAGACCCTCGACTACATCTATGAGGACTACGGCAAGAGGATAGAGTTCGACCAGAATTGCGACGATCCCGGCGCTTACGCCCTCATCTGCGAGGGGGATACGGACGCGGTGTTCCAGCTCGAACAAGGGGGGATGAAGCGGTTCATGAAACAGCTCCAACCCAACTGTCTCGAAGATCTCATCGCGGGCATCTCGCTCTACCGCCCCGGGCCGATGGACTTCATTCCCGCCTACCTCAAAAACAGGAGCGACCCGAAAAGCATCACCTATCTCACCCCTCTCCTCAAACCCATTCTCGAAAAGACGTACGGGGTCATCATCTACCAGGAGCAGGTCATGCAGATCTTCCAGAATCTCGCGGGCTACTCTCTGGGACAGGCGGACCTCGTGAGACGGGCGATGGCGAAGAAGCACCTCTCAGAGCTGATGGCGCAGAAAGACAAGTTCATCTACGGCGACGTGGACAAGGAGGTGGGCAAGGACAAGGACGGAAATCCCATCTACGGCAACATCACGGGCTGCGGCGCGCACGGCGTCTCTCCCGAGATCGCCGCGGAGCTGTTCGGGCAGATGGAGAGCTTCGCAAGCTATGCGTTCAACAAGTCGCACGCGGCGGCGTACGCCGTCATCGCCTACCAGACGGCGTACCTCAAAAAGTACTACCCGAAAGAATTTCTCGCGGGCGTTCTCAACAACCGCATCACCAAGATCGACGAGATCGCCAAGTACGTCGTGTACATGAAAGAGAAGAACATCGCGGTGTACCCGCCCGACGTCAACCGCTCCAAAGCCTACTTCTCGGTAGAGGGGAACGGCGTGCGTTTCGGGCTGTGCGCGCTCCGCGGCGTGGGTATCGGCGCAATGGAAGAGGTCATCGCCGAGCGCGCGAAGAACGGGCCGTTCGCGGATTTTCCCGATTTCCTTATGCGCTGCACCAAATTTGTCAATAAACGCATGGTGGAGGCGCTCATCTTCGGCGGCGCGTTCGATTCGTTCGGCAAGCGCCGTTCGCAGTACGCCGCCGTCTACGAGGACCTCATGAAGCGCATCGCGGGCATGGACAAACAGCGGGGCGGCGCGCAGATGAGCCTGTTCGGGGATTTTCTCGAAGAGAAAGCCCCCGAGGCGGACTATCCCGACATCCCCGAGTGGCAGTCCTCCGATCTTCTCTCCCGCGAAAAGGACGTTTTGGGCGTGTACGTCAGCGGACATCCTTTCCAGCCGTTTGCGAAATATTTCTCAAATTGTTCTTTCCACTGCGGCATGCTCGCCGATTTCGAAGAGGACGAGGAGACGGGGGACAGGACCTACCACCAGATCAAAAGCGGCCAGCCCGCCACGATGGGGGGGCTGATCTCGGCGGTCAAGAAGATCAACACGAAAGGCGGCGCACTCATGGCGTTCGTCACCGTCGAGGACCTCTACGGCAGTATCGACTGTCTCGCTTTTCCCAAGATCTACGAAAAGGCGCGCGGGTTCCTCAAACAGGACGTCGTCGTCAAGGTCGCGGGGAAACTCAGCGTCGATCCCGACAAACTTCCCGTCATCGTCCTCGACAGTATCGAGGAGTTCGACGCGGAGGGGATGGAGAAAAAGGCCCCCGCGCCCGCGCAGGAGCAGGACGGGCAGGTGCTTTGGCTGGACGCCCGCGGGCTGGCGGACGAAGAATTTGAGGAACTTCTGGATACCCTCGCGGGCTATGCGGGCGGCACAACGGCGAAGATCCTGCACGGCGGCAAGCGGTACGAGTTCGGCGTGAACGTCTCGCGGGCGTTCCTTGCCGAACTGAGAACTTTTTTGCCCGAACGCTGTGTAAAACTTTTGTAAAAAAAGCGACAAAATCACTTGATTTTCCGTTTTATTCTGTTATAATGTAATCTGAAAAACGGAGGAGGGAGATAAAATGAGAAGGATCGGACTTTTGACGAGCGGCGGGGATTCCCCCGGCATGAACGCGGCGATCCGCGCGGTCGTCAGAACGGCTATCTATTACGGAATGGAGGTCTACGGTATCGAACGCGGGTATGCGGGTCTCATCGAGGACACGATGATGCCCATGGAGATGCGCTCGGTCTCGGACATCGTCCAGCGGGGCGGCACCAAGCTGAGAACGGCGAGATGTCTCGAAATGCTCACGGTGGAGGGGCAGAAAAAGGCGGTCTCCACGCTCGAAAAGCGCGGGATCGAGGGGCTTGTCGTCATCGGCGGCGACGGCAGTTTCCGCGGCGCGAAATGCCTCACCGAGGACTACGGCATTCCCACCATCGGCATCCCCGGCACCATCGACAATGACCTCGAATATACCGATTATACCCTCGGCTTCGATACGGCGGTCAACACCTGCAACGACGTCATCAATAAATTGCGCGACACCATGAACAGCCACGAGCGCATCTCGGTGGTGGAGGTCATGGGGCGGCACTGCGGCGACATCGCCCTCTATACGGGCATCACTTCGGGCGCGGAGATCATCGTCGTCCCCGAGATCGCCTACGATATGGACGACATCGTCATGCGCATCAACCGCTCCCGCGCGAACGGCAAGCACTCCAACATCATCGTGGTGGCGGAGGGCGCTTGCAGTGCGGAGGAGTTCGCCAAAAAGTTGCAGGAAGTCACCACATACAGCGTCCGTTCCACCACGATCGGGCATATCCAGCGCGGCGGCTCCCCCTCGATGGCGGACAGGATGCTCGCGGCGCAGTTCGGCAACAAGGCGGTGCGCCTGCTCAAAGACGGCATCGGCAACCGCGTGGTCGGCATCCACAAGAACGAGATCATCGATATGGACATCATCGAGGCGGTCTCCATGAAGAAGAAGTTCAATTACGAACTCTACGAGACCTTGCAGATGATCTCCATGTAACTTTTTTACGGAAGAAGAGCCTCACGGCTCTTTTTTTGTGCGCCGCGGCGGCGGGCGGGAAAGCGGTTCGGGCGGGAAGAGCGAAATTGTCCGAAAATCGCAAAAATTTTCCGATTACCTATTGAAATCGGCGCAAAAATGTATTATAATGGAAAGAGCCGAAAGGCTTCGGCGCAAGCGGTACGCAGCATGAGACCGCGGCGCAGGGGGAAAAGAATGATATTGACTGTTTGCCTGAGCCCGAGTATCGACGTTACGATCGAGTTGGACGCACTCAACGTGGGGAAAGTGAACATCGTACGGAACAAAACGCTCTCTTTCACGGGCAAGGCGATCAACGTTGCGATCGGGGTCGCGCGGCTCGGGGCGGAAGCGCACACCACGGGCTTTATGTACAACGAGAACCGCGCGATGTTCGAACACGCGCTCGACGTAGAGGGCGTCCCGTTCACGTTCGTCTGGAACAGCGGGCGGGTGCGCGAGAACTATAAGTGTATCGACAAGAAGAGCATGCTCACCGAGATCAACGACGTCGGCGGGCAGGTGGGAAACGAAAAGCTCGTGGAACTTTTGCAGATGATCCGCAACCTCTCCGCCCGCGCCGAGGTCACCGTCATTTCGGGAAGCCTCCCCCGCGGCGTGGACGCAAGCTATTACAGGGAACTCTTCCGCGCGGTCGATCCCCGCTCGCGCAAGATCGTGGATACTGAGGGCGAGCGGCTGTTCTCTGCGCTCGAAGCGGAGGTGGACCTGGTGAAGCCTAACCTCGAAGAACTCCAAGAGACGCTCGGCAGGGAGTTCAGCGACAAAGACGACATGCTCGCGGGCTGTTACGAGCTTCTGGACCGCGGCGCAAGGTGCGTGCTTCTCTCTTTGGGCAAGCACGGCGCGGTCATCACCGACGGCAAGAAAAATTATTATTGCAAGAGCATCAACGTGGCGGTAAACTCCACGGTGGGCGCGGGGGACGGCATGGTCGCCGCCGCCGCCGTCAAGATGAAAGAGGGGGCGGACCTGCGCGAAATTCTGCGCGCGGGCGTTGCGGCGGGAACCGCCACGGTCACGACGTTCGGCACCGTTTCCTTTACGAAAAACAAATACGAAGAGATCTATCAAGGGGTTTCCGTCACGGAATTTTGAAAACGGCTCTGCGCAAACTCCCCGCGCGGTCTGCGTGAAAAAACGGCGCATTTTGTTTCACGCTAAATAAATTGAATTTCCTCGTCTACCACAAGATATAGTGGTAGCGAAAAAATTTTTTCCAAAATCTTGTGCCAAACGCTTGACATTTTTTTGAAGAAGTAGTATGATGAAAACGTTCCCTTCGCGGGAACGTTTTTTACCGTAAGAGAGGGAGAAAAGGCATGAAGATCATCAAGAGAAACGGTGCGGAAGAGGGGTTCGACCCCGAAAAAATCATAAGCGCGGTGCGCAAGGCGAACAAGGAAGTGAGCGAGGAAAACCGTCTCAGCGAGGAGCAGATCAAGCTCATTGCGGGGAAGGTGACGGAACTTGCGGGAGATCTCAACCGCGCGGTCAGCGTGGAAGAGGTGCAGGACTTCGTCGAAAACCAGATCATGGACCAAAAGGCCTTTGCCGTGGCGCGCAAATACGTCACCTACCGCTATACCCGCGCGCTCATCCGCCGCGCCAATACGACCGACGCGCAGATCCTCACGCTCATCGAATGCAACAACGAGGAAGTGAAGCAGGAAAATTCCAACAAAAACCCCACGGTCAACTCCGTGCAGAGGGACTACATGGCGGGCGAAGTCAGCAAAGATTTAACGCGCCGCATTCTGCTTCCGCGCGAGATCGTCGAAGCGCACGACGAGGGGATCATCCACTTCCACGACGCGGACTATTTCGCCCAGCACATGCACAACTGCGATCTCGTCAACCTTGAAGACATGCTGCAAAACGGCACGGTCATTTCGGGGACCTATATCGAAACGCCGCACTCTTTCTCCACGGCTTGCAACATCGCCACGCAGATCATTGCGCAGGTCGCCTCCAACCAATACGGCGGGCAGTCCATTTCGCTCACCCATCTCGCTCCCTTTGTCGACGTCAGCCGCCAGAAGATCCGCGCGGAAGTGCGGGAAGAGCTTGCCGAGGTCGGCGTGATGGAGGAGACCATCAACAAGATCGCCGAAAAACGTCTCCGCGAGGAGATCAAAAAGGGCATCCAAACCATCCAGTACCAGGTCGTCACCCTGCTCACCACAAATGGACAGGCTCCTTTCGTCACGGTGTTCATGTATTTGGGCGAAGCGAGAAACGAGCGCGAGCGCGCGGACCTCGCCATGATCATCGAAGAAACGCTCAACCAACGGATACAGGGGGTCAAGAACGAGTCGGGTGTGTGGGTCACGCCCGCGTTCCCCAAACTCATCTATGTGCTGGAAGAGGATAACGTGCGGGAGGGGAGCAGATATTGGTATCTCACCGAGCTTGCCGCCCGTTGCACCGCAAAGCGCATGGTCCCCGACTATATTTCCGAGAAAAAGATGCTCGAATATAAGGTGGATAAGAACGGGGAGGGACATTGCTACACCTGCATGGGTTGCCGCTCTTTCCTCACGCCCTATGTAGACGAAAACGGCAAGCCGAAGTACTACGGCAGGTTCAACCAGGGCGTCGTCACGATCAATCTGCCCGACGTCGCGCTCTCCTCGGGCGGCGATATGGAAAAATTCTGGCAGATCTTCGACGAGCGTCTCGAACTTTGCCACCGCGCGCTGATGGAGCGGCACAACCGTCTCAAAGGTACCCTTTCGGACGCCGCGCCCATTCTTTGGCAGTACGGCGCGCTCGCCCGCCTCAAAAAGGGGGAGAAGATCGATAAACTTCTCTACGGCGGATATTCCACGATCTCCCTCGGCTATGCGGGCCTGTACGAATGCACGAAGTATATGACGGGCAAGTCCCACACCGATCCCGAGGCGAAGCCGTTCGCGCTCTCCGTCATGCAGCACATGAACGACAAGTG
>CANRND010000016.1 GCA_947631905.1 uncultured Clostridia bacterium
GTGTCGATGAGGTTGAATTCGTACTCCTGCCCGTCGAGGGCGGTGTAATACATGCGGACGGGCGCGAGTTTGATGGTGATGCCGCGCTCCCGCTCGATGTCCATGCTGTCGAGGAGCTGTTCCTCCATGTCGCGCTTACTGACCTGCCCCGTAAGCTCCATAATGCGGTCTGCAATGGTGCTTTTTCCGTGGTCGATGTGGGCGATGATGCAAAAATTGCGTAAATTGCGGTTGGGTTTTGCCATAGATGTTTGTTCCTGTTTTTTCCATTATACCTTTTTTGCGGAAACTTTGCAACCGATTGCGCGGCCCTCGTAAAAAATCCGCCGCCGCCCGTGCGGGGTCGCACGGGCGGCGGCGGTTACGGGAAACGGCCTTTTCGGCAAAAGAGATCAAAGCGAGACGTAGCCCACCCGCCCGACGAGGGTCTGCCCCTCCTCCGAGAGGATCCATTCGAGGAAACGGGCGGTATTTTCCGAACGGTCTTTGCGGGTAACGGCATAGAAATTCACCGTAAAGGGATATTCCCCCGAACGGATATTTTCGGCGGTGGGCGCGATCCCGTCGATCTTCAACAATTTCGCGTGGGGATTGGGGCGCATCGTCGTTGCGAAAAAGCGGTAGGAATAGCCCAAAGCGGGCATCACCCCATCCCGCTTGACCGAAATTTGATCCATGAGGCTGTTCGTCCCGACGAGGCTCGGGTCAAACGGACGGGGAGACGCGAGCGGCAAACCCGCCTTTTTCATGATGGATTGGATCCCCGACTGGCTGCCCGACCCCTCGGGGCGTTGGAACGCGACGATTTCGCCCCCCTCTTTCCAGCCGAGCGTTTGCCAAAGGGCGGTTTTGCCCGAATAGATATTGTAGATTTGTTGGCGCGAAAGCCCGTCGATGGGGTTTTCATCGCCCACCAAAAAGACGAACGCCTCCTTGCCGATCGGGATAATTTCAAGCTCCACGCCCGCGTCCTTAGCGAGGCGGAGCTGGCTGTCGGCGGGATAGGACGAGAAAAAGACGTCCCGCTCCCCCGCCACGAGGTGTTTGAACGCCTCCACCGTGTTCGTGAATTGCACCGCGCCCTCCTCTTTACAGGCTTCCTCGGAATAGACCGCCTCGGCAAACGCCGCATATACGGGATAGAGCGCGAGCGCGCCGTCCAAAACAGGCAACCGTTCTTCGATTTGCAGGGATGCGGGCGCGTCGAGCCGCGCCGTCTTTGTCCCCGTATAGGGGTCGTAGTCGGAGAGAGGCGGGTCGCTCCCCTCCCGCGAATATTCCACCCTCCACCAACTCCCCGAAAGCGCCGTGGGATAGAGGCAGGCGGAGAGCAGGACGAGGGCGGCGAGAAAGAGGGTAAGCGGCGCAAACTGCCGCGAATGCTTCATCCAGAGCGCTCCCGAGAGCGCGCCGACGAAGATAAGCGCAAACAGCACGGGGAGCATTCCGACGATGTTATCGACCGCGGAAAACTGCGAGAAATACTCATACCGCCAAAGCAAAAATGCGGCGAGCGCGACCGCCCCCGCCGTGAGCGATATTCTGATAACGTACCATAAAACCGTAAACGTTTTGCGCTTCATATCACATAAATCTAATCACAGGCACACCGACGAGAAGAAGCCCGATGACGGCTAAAAAAGCGACAACAGGAAAGAACGCGGCGACAAGCCCTACGGCGAGCGTGCCGCGGTTCCCGCCGCTCATACAGGCAGCGATGATCCCCATGACCGTTCCCGCGAGCGTCGCAAGAATTGCGATGTAAAAGAGCGCAAGGAAATTGAAGCCGCGGAGGTTCAAGGTGACGATCAAGCCCGCGCTGCCGACTACGGAAAGAGCAAGCGCGGTGATGGAGAGCGCCCTGCCGCCGCGCGCCAGCGTATCTGCGGAACGCTCCTTTCGGCGGAAGAGAAAAACTCCCCAAAGGATCGCCGATACGAGCAAAGAAATGGATAAAAGAAGCACATATCCGCTCTCGCCGTGTGAGGCGACGGACACCCCGAGCCAAAGGCACGCCGAGAGCGCGGAAAGGCTTCCGAATACGATGAGGGCGATCTTCCCGCCCCTTTCCAAAGGTTGCAACGATTTCTTTTCCATCATAACCTCACATTCCGAAGATCGCCAGGGCGGTGTAAAGGCCTCCGAAACAGCACCCGAGAAGGGCGAACGGATTGACGATGGCAAGGACGGACAGAACAATTCCCGCCGTTTTCACTTTCTTGTGCAAGCACAGCCCCGCGACCGCAAACCCCACGCCGAGAAGTACCAGCAAAAAGCCCGCCACTCCGATCCAGACAGACGAACTGAAATTCCAATCGATCAGCGCAGAAATCCAATCGAAAAAACAGGGCATTCCCCCTAAAACGGTGCAAAACAGCGCAAGAAGAGGTATGAGCAGCCGCCTGAATTTTTGCGGAAACGTTTCCCGCGAAGTTTCGATCGCTTCGAGCGTCTCGATCGTTTCGTTCTCTTCCATGTGAGTATTTTACCATAAAAAGTAATTTCTGTCAAGGCGCGGGGAAAAATCATTGCGCTTTCCGAAAATTTCTGCTACAATATCCGCATGGAAAACTTTTTGAAAAACCTGCCTGTCGCGCACAGGGGATTGCACGACGAAACAAAACCCGAAAACTCCCTCGCCGCTTACGAAGCCGCGATCAAAGCGGGCTACGCCATTGAGACGGACGTCCACTTTACCAAAGACGGGGAGATCGCCGTCTTTCACGACGACAACTTAAAGCGCATGACGGGAGATCCGCGCGAACTCAAAGACTGCACGCTTGCCGAACTCAAAGAGTTGCGCCTTAGCGGCACGGAGGAACGGATCCCCTCTTTTGAGGAATTTTTGACGCTCGTGGACGGGAGGACCCCCTTGCTCATCGAGATCAAGTCGATGCAGGGCGTAAAGGGAAAGACGATCGCCTCCGCCATGCTCGCCGTGATGAAAAAGATCGGCTACAAGGGGGAATATGCGATCCAATCGTTCGACCCGTTCTATGCGAAAGCGTATAAAAAACTTGCGCCCGAGGTGCCGTGCGGCATTCTCGCGCACCGCGACATGGCGGGAAAGAACGACAAACTCGGCTGGCGGATCAGGGCGCACTACCTCTCCCGCCTCAAACTGAACTTTCTCGTAAAGCCCGACTTTATCAGCTACGGCTTCTGGACCCTCCCGCACAAGTGGGTGACGAACTTCAAGGGCGCAAAGCTCGCGTGGACGGTGCGCTCTCCCGAGGACGAGGCGCAGGCGAGGAAGTACGTGGACAACATCATTTTCGAAAATTATTTGGCGGAGAAGTGAGCGGGGTTTTAAGGGGTGCAAGGGAAACAGAATGCCATTCCCCAAAATGTCATGTCGAGCTTGTCGAGACATCTCTACCTTGTCGCCGCACGCCCGCTTTTTACGCGTCTTACAAAAAGTTCTGTTTGCGGGCGGCGGCTCCTCTTCTCCAAAAAGTGCTTCGTCCTTTTTTGGGAACCCTAATAAGGACGAGATTTCTCCACTTCGCTCGCGTTGCTCGCTTCGGTCGAAATGAATTTGGGAAATGGTGTTTCTAATTGTCACCCCTTTCCACCTCACTTTCCTTTCTTGCCCAAATTCGGGCATTTTTTTCTGCGTTTTTTTCTTATATTTTGTAGAAAGTCTCTTGAAAAATATTTCAAGCTGTGATATAATACACCCGATAAAGCGCGCCGCGCCGATTTTTTCGTGCAATGCGGACAAAAAAGCGGGCGCTTATGAAGATTACAGGAGGTTGAAGAATGGAACATTGTGCAGCGTGCGGAACGCCCGAGCAGGCGGCGGCTCTGAAAGCCGTCATCGAGCAATCGCGTTCCACGCCGGGGTGTCTGATGCACATTTTGCAGGAGGCGCAGGGGATCTACGGATTCCTGCCCATCGGCGTGCAGAAGACGATCGCAGAAGGATTGGGGATCTCCCTCTCGGAGGTGTACGGCGTCGTCACCTTTTACTCGCAGTTCTCCTTAAAGCCGAAGGGAAAACACCGCATCAGCATGTGCCTCGGCACGGCGTGCTACGTGAAAGGGGCGGATAAGGTACTCGAAGCGATCGAAAAAGAGGTCGGGATCAAGTGCGGCGAATGCACGGAGGACGGGCTTTTCTCCATCGACAGTTGCCGTTGCGTGGGCGCGTGCGGCCTTGCGCCCGTCATGATGGTGGGCGAAGAAGTATACGGCAGGCTCACCCCCGAAAAGGTAAAGACCATCCTCGAAGAATACAAAAAGGAGGAAGCGTAACATGACGGTACAGGAATTGGACGCGCTCCGTAAAAAGAAATATGAATTGATACAGGTCCGCCGCGTTGTGCGCGAGCAGGGCGAAAAAATGGCGGAACATACGGGCTACCGCAAACAGGTGCTTGTGTGCGGCGGTACGGGCTGTACCTCCTCCCACTCCGCGAAAGTCATCGCCCAGCTCGAAGAGTCCTTTAAAGAACTCGGCATCGACGACGTACTCATCGTAAAGACGGGTTGCTTCGGCCTCTGCGCTCTCGGCCCCATTATGATCGTCTATCCCGAGGGAGCGTTCTACTCGCAGATGACCCCCGAGCATGCAAAGACGGTCGCGGAAAAGCACCTTGTCAAGGGCGGCGAGATCGTAAAAGAGCTTCTCTACAAGGGTACCGTCCATGAAGACGGCTCCATCATCCCCTTTGCGGAGACCCCTTTCTATAAGAAACAAATGCGTATTGCCCTCCGCAACTGCGGCGTGATTGCAGCGGAGGACATCGAAGAGGCGATCGCCGCGGGCGACTATGCCGCGATCGAAAAGGTTCTCACAACGATGACCCCCGACGACGTCATCAAGGAAGTTTTGGACAGCGGTCTCCGCGGGCGCGGCGGCGCGGGCTTCCCTACGGGCAGAAAGTGGAGCTTCGCAAAGGCTTCGGCGGGCGACGTCAAATACGTCTGCTGTAACGCCGACGAGGGCGACCCCGGCGCGTTCATGGACCGCTCCGTCTTAGAGGGCGACCCCCACTGCGTTCTCGAAGCGATGACCATCGCGGGCTACGCGATCGGCGCGCACCAGGGCTACATCTACGTGCGTGCGGAATATCCCATCGCCGTGGAACGCTTGAAGATTGCTATCAAGCAGGCGCATGAATACGGCCTGCTCGGCAAGAACATTTTGGGCCTCGGCTTTGATTTCGACATTGAGATCAGGCTCGGAGCAGGCGCGTTCGTCTGCGGCGAAGAGACCGCGCTCATGACCTCTATCGAGGGCCACCGCGGCGAACCCCGTCCCCGTCCTCCTTTCCCCGCTGTGAAAGGTCTGTTTGAAAAACCCACCATTCTGAACAACGTGGAGACTTGGGCGAACATCAACCCCATCATCATGAAAGGCGCGCAGTGGTATTCCTCGATCGGCACCGAAAAGAGCAAGGGCACCAAAGTATTCGCGCTCGGCGGCAAGATCACGAACGTCGGCCTCGTGGAAGTTCCGATGGGTACCACCCTCCGCGAGATCATCGAAGAGATCGGCGGCGGCATCCCGAACGGCAAAAAGTTCAAAGCGGCGCAGACGGGCGGCCCCTCGGGCGGCTGCATCCCCGCGGAATATATCGACACCCCCATCGACTTCGACAACCTCGTTGCGATCGGTTCCATGATGGGTTCGGGCGGCCTCATCGTCCTCGACGAGGACACCTGCATGGTGGACATCAGTAAGTTCTATCTCGAATTTACCGCGGACGAGAGCTGCGGCAAATGCACGCCCTGCCGCATCGGCACGAAACGGCTTTTGCAGCTTCTCACCAAGATCACCGAGGGCAAGGGCGAACCCGAGGACCTCGTAAAGATCGAAGAGCTTGCGGAACATATGAAGTCCTCTTCTCTCTGCGCGCTCGGACAATCCGCGCCCAACCCCATCCTCTCGACCTTGCACCATTTCCGCAATGAATACGAGGACCACATCTACAACCACCACTGCACGGCGGGCGTTTGCAAGGCGCTCCTCTCTTTCACGATCGACAAGGAAAAGTGCATCGGTTGCGGCATGTGCGCAAAGAACTGCCCCGTGAGTGCGATCGCGCGCACCGACTACGTGGCGCCCGGCCACAAGCTCGCTTCCTTTGCGATCGATACCGCAAAGTGCATCAAGTGCGGCGTGTGCCAGAGCAACTGCAAGTTCAAGGCAGTGGAGAGAAAGTGAGGTAAAAACAATGGCTAATATGGTAAACTTAAAAATCAATAATATCCCCGTTTCCGTTCCCGAGGGTTCCACGATCCTCGAAGCGGCACGCCTTGCGCATATCGAGATCCCCACTCTGTGCTATCTGAAAGACGTCTCCTGCGTCGGTTCCTGCCGTATGTGCCTCGTGGAAGCGACGGGCGCGCGCGGTCTCGTTGCCGCCTGCGTCTATCCCGTTTCCGAGGGAATGGAAGTCAAGACGAACACCGAAAAGTGCAGAAAGAGCAGAAAGATGACGCTCGAACTCATGCTCAGCAAGCATAAGAAAGAGTGCCTTGCCTGCGAACGTGCGGGAAATTGCGAACTGCAACGCCTCTCCACCGAGTACGGGTGCGATCCCAACTACTTCGAGGGCGAAACGCTCGACACCCCGCTCGATCTCTCCGCTCCCTATGTGGTGCGCGACAGAGACAAGTGCATCAACTGCAACCGCTGCGTGGCGGCCTGCAAGAAGCAAGCGGTCGGGGCGATCGGTCCCATCGGCAGAGGATATGCGGTGCATGTCGGAAGCGCGTTTGAGATGTCCCTCATGGAATCCGTCTGCGTGGGTTGCGGGCAGTGCATCGTGGCATGCCCCGTGGGCGCACTGAAAGAGCGCACCACCGTGGACGAAGTTTGGGCGGCGCTTGCCGATCCCAACAAGAAAGTGGCGTTCTTTACGGCTCCCTCCGTCCGCGCGACCCTCGGAGAAGCGTTCGATCTTCCCGTCGGCACCAACGTGGAGGGCAAGATGGTTGCGGCCATCCGCCGTCTTGCGCCCGATTATGTGTTCAATATGGACGTCACGGCCGACCTCACCATTATGGAAGAGGCGAGCGAACTTCTGAACCGCATCCAAACGGGCAAGCCCATGCCCATGTTCACGAGCTGTTGCCCCGCGTGGGTGAAGTTCGTGGAGCAGAAGCACCCCGAGATGATCCCCCACCTTTCCACCTGCAAATCCCCGCAGGAGATGTTCGGCGGACTTCTTAAAACCTACTGGTGCGAGAAGAACGGCGTGGACCCCAAAGATCTGTTCGTTGTATCCGTCATTCCCTGCACGGCGAAGAAATACGAGTGCCACCGCCCCGAGATGAACGGCGAAGTGGACGCGGCGATCACGACCCGCGAACTTGCACGCATGCTCAAAACGGCGGGCATTAAACTTGCGGAACTTCCCGAAGAGGAGTTTGACAATCCGTTTGCGACCTGCTCGGGCGGCGGGACCATCTTCGGCGCGACGGGCGGCGTGATGGAAGCGGCGCTCCGCGTGGCAGCAAAGATGCTCGACGGCAAGTTCGAAGTTGTGGACTTCCCCGAAGTGCGCGGCACTTCCCCCATTAAGGAAGCGACCTACAACGTGGCGGGCAACACCGTGCGCGTTGCCGTGGCAAGCGGGCTTGCGAATGCCGAGACGATCATCAAACAGCTCGAAAGCGGCGAGAAGCAGTATGATTTCATCGAGATCATGGCTTGCCCCGGCGGCTGTGTGAACGGCGGCGGTCAGCCCACCCTGCCCGACAGCATCCGCAACACCGCGGACCTCAAATCCCTCCGCGCGCAGGCTCTCTATACGAGCGACAAGGACAACAAGTTCCGCCGCTCCTCCGACAGCCCCGTGATGGATCTGGTCTACAACGAATATTTTGGCGCACCCAACAGCCACAAGGCACACGAAGTTTTACACACCTCTTACCGCGAAGATAAGAGAATTTGACCTCCTTTGGAAAGGGGCCTGCCCGTAAGGACAGGTCCCTTTTTTTGTGGGGCGCGGAGAATACAAGGAACCCCCTCCCCCTCGTCGCCGCACGCACGCTTTTTTACGCTTTTCTTTACGAAAAGCTCCTTTTGCGTGCGGTGGCTCCTCCTTCCCGAAAAATCTTGCTTTGCAATCTTTTTCGGGAGCCCTAATATTGTTGAGATTTCTCGACTTCTCCTACGGCTCCGCTCGAAATGACAAATTATAAATGTCGTGACAATTCCCCTCCTCCGCGCGAATGCGCGGGGGAGGGGCGAGAAAGCTGTCCCCCGCAAAGCGGGGGAAAGTGGCATGAGCATTACGAATGCCGAAGGGGGCAGTGTAAACAAAAATGAGACCCCCTCCCCTAACCCCTCGTCGCCGCACGCACGCTTTTCACGCTTTTCTTTACGAAAAGCTCCTTTTGCGTGCGGTGGTGCGGCGGTAGTGTCCGCCGCACCCCGCCTCGCTACCGGCTCGGCTGTCGCATTACAGCTCACAGCCCACCGGGCTGTTGAGCAGAATTGCAATGCTCCACCTCTTCCCGAAAAATCTTGCTTTGCAATCTTTTTCGGGAGCCCTAATATTGTTGAGATTTCTCGACTTCGCCTACGGCTCCGCTCGAAATGACAAATTATAAATGTCATGGCGATTCGCCCTCCCCCAACGAGTTGGGGGAGGGCGAGAAATGTTGTCGCAAACATATCCGCTCGACTTACATAGCCATTTTATCACAAAGAAAAATAAAAATCTCGGCTTAGGTCAAATAACCTAATCACGTCATGTTGAGCGGAGGCTCCCCGCCCACTGTTTCAAAATGTCATGTCGAGCGTAGTCGAGACATCTCTACTTTATTATTAAAATATTGTGAGATTTCTCCACTCCGCTCGCGTTGCTCGCTTCGGTCGAAATGACAAGGAAGCGCGGCGCGGGCAAAATTGCCCGCGCCGCGCTTCCTCATCTTTTTTTCAGCTGTAAAAGTTCATCTGCCCCGATTTCAAAATAAATACAAAGTTTGCGGATCGACTGATAATCGGGCAACCGCCCCGCATTCAGCCAACCGCTTATCGTCGTTTTCGGGATTCCCGTGTCGCGCGAAAGCTGCGCCTGCGTAATTCCGAACTCCGTCAAAAGGTTTTGCAACAATTCTGAAAATTCCATGAGAAAATTATATAAAAAATACCTAAAAAGGTATTGACAGTACCTTATTAGGTATGATATACTATCGGTAGAAATATTCGGAGGATAAAAAAATGCAAGACAAACAGACAAAGGCAAAGAAAACGGACTTAAAGAAACAACTCGGCTATTTTTCGGTGTTTAAGAAGCTCCCCATCATCGTAGCGGCGATCTTATTCGGGCTGTTCATCATCTGGGGAATTATCGACCCCTGCCTTTTCCATTATGTTAGGGGATACCTTTCTTCTTATCGCTATTATGGCGTAATGATGTTGCCGAACGGATTTTTATGCTGGTTGATCTGGTTCGTCATCGGAGCAATCGTTTCAGTGTGTACATATTTTTCAATGAAGATTGCTTTTTCCCATAAAATTTTACAGATCTATTATCTGCAAAAGCTGGCAAACGAAGAGACCCCTATTTTGCAAGATACCCTGTAAAAAACGATAAAGAGCGGCGGCGAAAAATTTTTCGCCGCCGCCCTTGTTTTATCTTCAAGAAATTTTTACAATGGTTACCGTCGCTTTGTCGCCGTTGACGTCGAGGTCTTTCGTATAGCCCGCTTCGCCGCTAAAAGGCGCAACTTTGCTTGCAAGCACGTCGGGGGCAAAGGCGCCGCTTTCAAGCACTTTCAGCGCTCTCCCCTCCGCCTTGTAATACACTTCAATGCGGTCGGTCACCTCGAAACCCGCCTCTTTCCGCATTGTCTGGATACGGGAGACAAGCTCGCGCTCCGCACCCTCCATTAAAAGCTCCTCGGAGAGCGCCGTATTGAGCGCAACCGTAATTCCGCCGCCCGCCGCGGAGACATACCCCTCCGCCGACTCGGTGAAGATTTGCAGGTCCTCTTCGAGCAAGGTCACTTCGCCCTCCAAATCGACGGTGTAGCTCCCCTGTTCGCGCACCGCGGAGACGACTTCGCCCGCGTTGCACTCGCTCAAAAACGCCGAGATGAGCCTGAGTTTTTTGCCGTATTTGGGGCCGAGCGTGCGAAGCTGCGGCTTTAAGGTGTACTTTACGAGAGATTCCGCGCTCGTAGAGTAGCGCAACGACTTTACGTTCAGTTCATCGAGTACGACCGCTTCCAGCTCCTTATCGAGGTCGAGCGACTTGTCGCTCGCTACGATCATTTCGGAGAGCGGCTGGCGGTTCTTCACCCCGCCGCTTGCCCGCGCGCTTCTGCCGAGTTCCACCACTTTGAGGACTTCTTCCATCCCCTCTTCGAGCGCGGGATCGACCCTGCTTTCATCGCAGACGGGGAAATCGCACAGATGAACCGACTTCGGCGCGGACGGATAGAACGCGGGGACGAGGTTTTGATACATCATTTCCGCCATGAAAGGCGTGTAGGGCGCAAGCAATTTGGCAAGCGTTACAAGCACGGTGTAGAGCGTGGTATACGCCGCCGCCTTGTCCTCCGTCATTTCGGGTCCCCAATAGCGGTCGCGGCCCCTGCGGACATACCAATTCGAAAGTTCGTCCACATAGTCCTGGATCGCCCGCGCGCTGTCCGTGATGTTATATTCCGCAAGCAGCTTATCGGTGTTTTTGACGAGGGAATTGAGCTTGCTCAGCGCCCACTTGTCCATGAGGGAGAGCTTGCACTTCTTCAACTCGTATTTGCTCGGATCGTAGTTGTCGATCCCCGCATAGAGGATGAAAAAGGCGTAGGTGTTCCAGAGCGTCCCCTGGAACTTGCGCTGGACCTCGGAGACGGCCTCGGGGCCGAACCGCGACGGGATCCACGGCGCGCTGTTGGTGTAGAAATACCACCTGACGGCGTCCGCGCCCTGTTTGGAGAGGACCGTCCACGGATCGACGACGTTCCCCTTGTGCTTGCTCATTTTAATGCCGTTCTGGTCGTTCACATGCCCCAAAACGACGCACGTTTTGAACGGCGCGCGCCCGAAGAGAATGGTGGAGATCACGAGCAAAACGTAAAACCAGCCGCGGGTCTGGTCCACCGCTTCGCAGATGAAATCGGCGGGGAACGTCTCCTCGAACAGGTCTTTGTTCTCAAACGGATAATGGTACTGCGCGAACGGCATGGAACCCGAATCGAACCAACAGTCGATGACCTCGGGGGTGCGGCGGCAGGTCCCTCCGCATTTGGGGCATTTGCAGGTAAGACCGTCGAGATAGGGACGGTGCAATTCGACGTCCAGCGGCGCGCCCGTCTTTTCGCTCAATTCCTTGTGCGAACCCATCACTTCGAAATGCCCGCAGTCCTCGCAGACCCAAACGGGGAGAGGCGTTCCCCAATAGCGGTCGCGCGAAAGCCCCCAGTCGATGACGTTTTCGAGGAAGTTTCCCATTCTCCCCTCTTTGATGGTCTCGGGGATCCAATTCACGGAGCGGTTGTTTGCGATGAGCTGTTCTTTGACTTTCGTCACCTCGATGAACCAGCTCGAACGCGCATAATAAAGCAGAGGCGTGTCGCACCGCCAGCAGTGTGGATAGCTGTGTTCAAACGGGATTTTGCGGAAGAGAAGCCCTTTCTTTTCCAAAATGTCCATGAGGGGCTTGTCCGCTTTCTTTGCGAACAGTCCGTCCACTTCGGGGCAACGCCCGTCGAAACAGCCGCGTTCATTCACCAGCTGTACCACGGGCAGATGATATTTTTTGCCGACCTTGTAGTCGTCCTCACCGAACGCGGGCGCGATGTGGACGACCCCCGTGCCGTCGGTAAGGGTGACGTAGCCGTCGCACGTGACGTAAAACGCCTTTTCCTTGAACGTGCCGAGGGCATACGGGAAGAGCGGTTCGTACTCGGTGTATTCGTACTCTTTCCCCTTTCTGCGCTCCACGAGGGTGTACGTTTCAAAGAATTTGGGAACGAGCGCCTCCGCCATGATGTAGTGCGTTCCCTCGCCGTCCGCGATCTCCACGTAGTCCTCGTCGGGGTTCATGCAGAGGGCGACGTTGGAGGGAAGGGTCCACGGCGTGGTCGTCCACGCCAAAATGAAAGTATTTTCTCTCCCCTTGACCTTGAAACGGGCGACAAGGGAGGTCTCCTTTACGTCCTTATAGCCCTGCGCCACTTCGTGGGACGAAAGCGCCGTGCCGCAACGGGGGCAATAGGGTACGATCTTGTGGCCCTTATAGAGAAGCCCTTTTTTGTGCATCTCCTTGATCGCCCACCAAACGGACTCGATGTAGCTGTCGTGATAGGTGACGTAAGGGTGATCCATATCCACCCAATAGCCCACCGCCTCGCTCATCTTTTCCCACTCGCTCTGATATTTCCAAACCGAGGATTTGCACTGTTTGATGAACGGCTCGATGCCGTATTTTTCGATGTCCTGCTTGCCGTCCATGCCGAGGGACTTTTCCACTTCCAGCTCGACGGGAAGGCCGTGGGTATCCCAGCCCGCCTTGCGGAGGACATGCTCCCCTTTCATGGTGTGGTAGCGGGGCATGATGTCTTTCATCACGCGGGTGAGAACATGCCCGATGTGCGGTTTGCCGTTCGCGGTAGGCGGACCGTCGAAGAACGAGAACTCGGCTCCCTTTGCGTTCTTTTCGATGGACTTTTCAAAGACGCGGTTCTCTTTCCAGAACTTTGCGATCTCCTGTTCCCGCTCTACGAAATTGAGCGACGTGTCTACTTTCTGATACATAAAAACTCCTATGAATTTTACCAAATGGGAAATTAAGGGTACTGTTCTTAAATGTCAATCTTTTTCGGGAGTCTTAATATTGTGAGATTTCTCCGCGCGGTCGCTTCGCTCCCTTGGTCGAAATGACAGAAAGGGAATGTGCGGACAGGCAAAATGACAGATGGGTTCAGCCGAATATCCCCTTGCGCGCGCGGATCTCCTTGACCGTAAACCCCGCTTCCGTTACGCAAGCGGAGAGCGCTTCGTCCGCGGTCTCGCTTTCGACAAAGATGATCCCCTTTTTGAAATTCGCTTTTGCGCCCGTAACGCCTTCGAGCAACAACAGCTTTTTCTCGGCGCGCTCGGCGCAGCGTTTACAGCACATGCCGTCCACTTCGATCACCCGTTTCATGCCCATATTTTACCACTTGTCTTTGCTTTTGTAAAGTAATTCGGTTTGACATTCTCCGCGTTTTTTCTTATAATATCGGTATGGAACTGCCGAAACACATCAAAGGGGCGATCTTCGATCTCGACGGCACGCTGCTCGATTCCCTGCACGCGTGGGCGGACGTGGACGTGCGCTTCTTCGCAAAACGCGGGCTTTCCGTCCCCGCGGACTACTTCGACTCGATCAAGACGATGGACCTCAAAGACGCCGCCGTCTACACCAAAGCAAAATATGCTCTTCCCGAACCCTGCGAGAAGATCGTGGAGGAATGGCTCTCCATGATCTCGGAGGAGTACGCGCTCCGCATCGGCATGAAAGAGGGCGCGGCGGATTATCTCAGAGCCCTTTCGGGCAAAGGGATCAAGCTCGGGATCGCCACTTCCTGCTCGCCCGAACTCTTTCTCCCCTGTCTCAGGCGGCACGGCGTGGAGAGCTGTTTCTCCTCCTACACCGTCACGCGGGAGGCGCGGGGAAAGGAATTTCCCGATGTGTATCTGCTCGCGGCGAAGCGATTGAATATATCCCCCGCGGAGTGCGCCGTGTTCGAGGACATTCTGCAAGGCGTAATAAGCGCAAAACAGGGCGGCTTTTACACCGTTGCCGTCTGCTCCCCCTCCTCGCCCGAATATGCGGCGATGAAAGAGACGGCCGATCGGACGATCGAACGCTTTTGAAAATCGTAAAACGAAATAATTGCATAAACTGAAACCATGACAAAACCAAACCGCGGCATCGGGATCTTATTCATCTTGGGCGCGGCGGCGGGATTTGCGTGCATGAACCTCTTTGTGGGCCTTTCGGGAGATCTTCCCACCATGCAAAAAGTTTTTTTCCGCAACCTGTTCGCCGCGATCATCGTACTCTTCCCTCTCCTTGCCGATAAACGAAAATTTCACATCCAGAAAGGGGCGCTCCCGTGGCTGACGCTCAGGGCCGCGGCGGGCTTTTTGGGCGTTATACTCAATTTTTACGCCATCGACCACATCGGCAGTATTGCCGACGCTTCCATTCTCAACAAGCTCTCCCCTTTCTTTGCGATCCTCTTCTCCGTTTTTCTGCTCAAAGAAAAACCCAAGTGGTGGGAACTCCTGTTTGTTCTTCTCGCGTTCGGCGGGGCGATGTTTGTGGTGCACCCCACGTTCAACGCGGAAGTTCTGCCCGCCCTTGCGGGGCTTGCGAGCGGCGCGTGCGCGGGGCTTGCCTACACCGCGGTGCGCATTCTCGGCATAAAGGGAGAGCGCGGAGATATGACCGTGTTCTTCTTCTCCGCATTCTCCACCCTCGTCTCCCTCCCCTTTTTCATCGCGTTCTATACGCCGATGACCCCCCTCCAATTCCTCTACCTCGTTCTGGCGGGGATCTCCGCGGCGGTGGGACAGTTCTTCATCACGGCGGCCTACCGCCACGCTCCCGCAAAGGAGATCGCCTTATTCGACTATGCGCAGGTGCCGATCGCGGCGGTCCTCGGCTTCTTCTTCCTCTCCGAATTGCCCGACGGGTGGAGCTATGCGGGATATGCGATCATTATCGGCGCGGCCTTTGCAAAGTGGCTCGTGACCCTTATCTCCGAAAGAAAGGCGCGGCGGGCAGAAGACGCGCAACTCCCCGAACACGCGCAGAACGGCGCAGACGGGGAAGATATTTTACAAGAACGGAAAAAATGAGCTTCCGTTCTTGCTTTTTCCTGCGGGAAATGATATAATGGAGTACGGCATGGAAAATTATACCCCCGAGAAAAAAGCCATTCAAAAGGCGATGAAGCAGGAAACCACCAACACGCGGGGTTGGTGGATCAAAACGCTCCTCATGCTCTTGCTCGTAGCCCTCTCCATCGTCATGCTCTTTACGCTCGGCGACTACCTGACGGGGGAGGACACGCCGCAACTTTCCCTTTCGCAACTTGTCCGTTCTATCGATTACCCGTTTTTTGCCCTGCTTTTGGCGGTCGTCGTCTTCTATCTTCTCGTGGAAAGTTCCAAGTACGCCTATATGCTGAAAGTTTACACGGGGAAGTTCCGCTTCCGCGTCGCCGTAAAGACGATGCTCCTCGGCAAGTATTATGACGGGATCACCCCCCTTTCGACGGGCGGCCAGCCTTTCCAGATTTACTATCTGCACAAAAAAAAGATCCCGAGCGGCGCGGCGAACGTGATCCCCGTGGCGCGGTATGTGGTGAGCATCTTCTTCCTCTCCGTTCTCTCGGTGGTCCTCCTCTCTCTTACCCCGCGCTACGTGCCGCAGGATACCGTGGGAACGACCATGCTCATCATCTCGTGGATCTCCCTCGGCATCAACATCCTGTTTCCGCTCGCGCTCACCCTCTTTTCCCTCTTCCCGAAGCCGAGCAAGAAATTCATCCTCATCATCGTAAACCTTTTGCATAAGCTCCGCATCGTCAAGCGGAAATACCGTACTTCCATCAAGTTCGTGCGCGAAATGCGGGAATACAGCGATTGCCTCAAACAGTTTTGGAAGCAGTTGTATAAGTTTATCCCGCTCATGTTCCTTTGCATTTTGGAGAGCTTGCTCTTTGTCACCCTGCCTTTCTTTGTGGTGATCGCAATCGCAAACGTAACGCCGAGCGTGGAACTTGTCATGCAGATCGCCTGTCTCGTCATCATTACGCGCTATACGGCCCTGCTCGTGCCGACCCCCGGCAATACGGGAGCGATGGAAGCCGCAGGCTCGCTCGTCTTTGTCACGGTGCAAGGCATCGGCGCGGTCCTCGGCTGGACCGTCCTCGTATGGCGTTTCTTCACCTATTACGGGTATATCCTCTCGGGTATCGGGATCAACATCTTTGAAGTGATCAGAAGCGCGGTGAGAAAACACCGCGCGGACAAAGCCGCAAGGGAGCGGACTTCTTTATAAACCACATCTTGAATGAACGATCCCCCGCGTTTTACGCGGGGGATCTTATTTACAGACGTCTGCCTTAAAGGGTGACGATAGTAGGCGTAGCCTTGCCGTTGTGCAAAACCAGATAGCAATAGCTCGGGGCGGCATAATCCCCGAGCGCGCCCGGGTTGATGCACAAGACGCCGTCCACCGTTTCGATCTTCGCGCGGTGGGTGTGTCCGTAGAGAGCGATCTCGCAGTCCCTTTCCCTCGCATGCGCGGCAAGGCGGGAAAGTCCGCTCTTCACGCCATAGCGGTGGCCGTGGCAGCAGAGGACGGAAAACCCCTCCGCTTCGATCACGAACTCCTCTTCCCCGAAAGAAAAATCACAGTTGCCGCGGCAGAGATAGGTTTTTTCGGGATAGGCGGAAAGGACCTCGCGCATATCCGCCGACCCGTCCCCGAGGTGGACGATGTAGTCGTTTTCGGCAAAGAGGGGCAAAAGTTTTTGGAAGCACCTTTTGTTTCTGCCGTGGCTGTCCGAGAGTATTACAAACGTTTTCACAAAAGCTCCTTTAACTTCCGCATTGCCCTGCCGCGGTGGGAAACGGCGTTCTTTTCCTCTTCCGAAGCCTCGGCAAAGCTCATGCCGAGATCGTCGGAGAGAAAGAGACTGTCGTAGCCGAACCCGCCCGCGCCGCGCTCCTCCCGCAAGATCGCGCCGTCCGTTCTCCCCTCGGAGATAAGTTCCCGCCCGTCGGGATAGACGAGCGCGATACAACAACAAAAGTGCGCGCGGCGGTTTTCCGTATTCATGAGATTTTTTAAGAGCAACTTGCGGTTTTCGGCGTCCCCGCCGCCCGAATAGCGCGCGCTGAATACCCCTGGCGCGCCGCCGAGAGCGTCTACGCACAGGCCCGAATCGTCGGCAAGGGCGGGAAAGCCCGTCGCCTTGCACACGGCGCGCGCTTTCAAGAGGGCGTTTTCCGCAAAAGTTTTGCCCGTCTCCTCCACTTCGTCCAAAAAGCCCGCCTCTGCGGCGGAGAGAATTTGGTGTTCGGGGAAAATCTCGCGGAACTCTCTCAATTTGTTCTTGTTTCCCGTCGCGGCGATGAGTTTCATGTTTTCTCCTTGAAATTCGGAAGCGCTAATATCATGAAGCGTAATAATAATGCGGACACCCTTCGACATGCTCAGGATGACGTGATTCTTAAATTACGTCATTCCGAGCGTAGTCGAGGAATGTCTTTATTATAATGCGGACACCCTTCGACATGCTCAGGGTGACGTGATTTTAGAATTGCGTTTCGTATTCCCAAAATCCCTGCGCGGAGCAGGGTTCCCCTGCGGCAGCGCACACAATTTGCCGCATTCTTACGGCTATTGTACGAGCCGAGCGAAAAAGAGAACAAATCGGTTGATGCAGGAGGAAAGTTTCCTCGCACAATTCTTTTCGAAGTGACACCCCCTCAGTCACCTACGGTGACAGCTTTCTCACACGGGTAGAAACCCGTGTTCGGTCACCGTTCGCGCCTCTGGTGCGCTCACTCTTGTCGCATTGCGCCAACGGTTATCAACCGTTGGCAGAATGCAATGCTCCACCCTCAAGGGGGAGCCAAGGGGTGGCACGAGCAAAGAATTGTGCGAAACTTTTTCGTGAACCCCTTACCCCAAAATGGCGATGGAGAGGCCGCAGAAAATGATGAGCGATACCGCGTCGACGATCGTCGTGATGAACGGAGAGGCGACGGCGGCGGGGTCCAGCCCCACTTTTTTCACGCCGAGCGGCAAGAGACATCCCACGAGCTTCGCCAAAATGACCGTGCAGAAGAGCGCGAGCGACACCACCGCGCTCACCACCAACGTGTAATCGAAGTGGAACAGCAACCTGTCGATGAGCTGTAATTTCGCAAAACACGCAACGGCGAGCGTGAACGCGAGGAGAATTGACACGCGGAACTCTTTCCAAAGCACTTTCCCCGTATCCTTTGTGGTAAGGTCCCCGAGCGCAAGCGAACGGATGACTGTAACGGAAGCCTGCGAACCCGAATTTCCGCCCGTATCCATGAGCATGGGAACGCACGCGATGAGGACGGTGGAGAGCATTTGCTCGAATTTGTTCAAAATGAGGCCCGTAAAGGTTGCCGAGATCAGCAGGATGAGGAGCCACGGGGCGCGGTTCTTCCAAATGGAAAAGACGCTCGTTTTGAGGTAGGGCTTGTTATCGGGAACGATACCTGCCATCCTCTCGACGTCTTCGGTATTCTCTTCTTCGAGGACGTCCATTGCGTCGTCGACGGTGACGATGCCGACGAGCCGCCGCTCCCTGTCTACAATGGGAATGGCAAGGAAGCCGTAATCGGAGATCTTACGCGCCACTTCCTCCTTGTCGTCGAGCGTCTCCGCGTAGATGACGTTGTCCTCCATGATGTCGGAAATGAGCGCTTTCGGATCGGCAAGCATCAAATCTTTTGCCGTGACAAGCCCGATGAGTTCGCTCTTTTCGTTGGTGACATAGCAGGTATAGATCGTCTCTTTGTCGATCGCCTGCGCGCGGATACGGGAAAACGCCTCCTCTACCGTCATGTTGGGCAGAAAGCGGACGAACTCGATCGTCATGATGCTTCCCGCGCTGTCTTTGGGATATTTCAGAAGATCGTTGATATAGGCGCGGGTCTCGCTGTCGCTCTGCGCAAGCAGACGTTTTACGACGTTGGCGGGCATTTCCTCTACGAGGTCGACGGTATCGTCGAGGAACAGCTCGTCCATGACCTCCTTGATCTCTTTATCGGTGAGCTTTTTTAAGAGCTTTTCCTGCGTGTCGCG
Organism: uncultured Clostridia bacterium; assembly: GCA_947631905.1. Classification (GTDB taxonomy): domain Bacteria; phylum Bacillota; class Clostridia; order Christensenellales; family Borkfalkiaceae; genus Gallimonas. The sequence continues at coordinate 18,822 of CANRND010000016.1, forward strand.
GTCGATCTCGACGAACATTTCCGCGGCAAGGTCTTTCGGCAGAATGCGGAACAGGACGGGAAGATCCTCTTCCTTTACGCTGTCGAAGATCTCGGCAAGGTCGATCTCGTTCATCGAGGAGAGCAACGGCTTCAACACGGAGAATTTTCTTTCTTCGAGCAGGGCTAAAATTTCCTCTTCCTCGGCAATGCGGCGGGCGACCTCTTCGGGCATTTCCTCGATGATGTCCACGGTATCGTCGACCGAGACGTCCTCCATGACTTCTTCGAGTTCGTCGTCGTGGAGACCCGAGAGGATCTTCTCCTGCAAAGGGGTATCGAGCAATACGAGGACTTCCGCCAAAAAGTCGCTTTCGAGTTCGCGGCAGAACGGGATCACATCCTCTTCCGCCATTTCGGACAAAACAGAAGCCGCCTCTTCGGGCTTTTTTACCGACGCGGCAGCTTCCTGATAATTTTTTTGTTGAATAAGTAGTTTTAATTCTTCGGTCATGGCTCTGCCTCCAAAGTTTGTTTTACGGAAAAAGAGACGGAGCCGAGCCTTGCGTTACGAAAGCGGAAAGGCAACGCAGGACGACCCGTCGTCGGGTTGATAGTTACATGGATGGTGGCTACTTCGTCCTTTCATTGCTTTCTCCTTTTTGATTATGTTTGGATTTCTCGTTGATCATGCGGCGACCCTTTCGACAGGCTCAGGGTGACGCCATAGGCGACGGGTGGGGTGTTCCTACCCAAACTCCTCTATATTATACGCAAATTTTTACGGCAAGTCAACTCTTTCAAGCTCTTCGAGCGGAACATAGGCCCACTTTGTGAGATCGAACAATCCCTTGTCCAAAAGTTTCAGCTTGGGGATCACCGCAAGCGACAAAAAGATCATCGTCATAAAGGGTTCGTAGCACTCCTTTACGCCCATCTCTCTGCCGAGTTCCTGCAATCGCCCCGTGCGCGAGACGACTTCCTCCGCGGGCGCGGAACTCATCAGCCCCGCAATATCGAGGGCAAACACTTCCTCGCCTTTCTCGGAAACGACCGCCATGCCGCCGCCCGCCCGTTCGAGAAGGGCAACGGCGCGCGCCATCGCCTCGTCGTCGTCCCCCAAAATCACGAGGTTGTGGCTGTCGTGCGCGACCGAAATTCCGAGCGCGCCGCCGCGGAAACCGTACCCCTTGACAAGGCCCAAACCGATGTTGCCCGTGGCAAAATGACGCTCCACGACCGCAAGTTTGTTCAGATCGGTCCCCTTTACATGCAATTCCCCCTCGGGCGCGGGAACAAAACGCTCCTCCGTATACAGGCCGTAGGGCTGCACTTCCATGACGCGGAACCTGCCGCCGTGGCCCACGATGCGAAAGCTCTCCGCGCTCACTTTTTCGATCTTCACCGTACTCCGCACGGCCGCGGGCAGGTATCTTTCTTCGCTTTGAAAGAGCGGCTTGCCGTTCTCCGCGACCAAAACGCCCCTGTGGAATACCGCCGAAACATTGAAATTTTCCAGATCGTCCACGAGGGCGACATTTGCAAAATAGCGGGGCGCAAGCGCGCCCACGTCCTTGATCCCGTAGCACTCCGCGACGTTGACGGTGGCGAGCGCAACGGCATACTTTGCGGGAAGCCCTGCCTTTACCAAACGGCGGAGCGCGTCATCGAGATGCCCGCGCGCAGAGAGGTCTTTCGCATTCTTGTCGTCCGAACAGAGGACAAAACGGCGGTAGTTGTAACCGTCGATCGCGTCCTTTGCGTCGGCAATGTTGTTGACGGAAGAGCCGCAACGGATCTGCACATACATGCCGCGCGCCACTTTCTCGCGGCATTCCGCGGCGGTGAGGCTCTCGTGGTCGGTGAGGATCCCCGCCGCGCGGTAGGCGCAGAGGGCTTCCCCCGACAGAGACGGGGCGTGGCCGTCTACGGGCTTACCTGCGGCGTGCGCCGCCTCGATCTTGCGCAGAACATCTTCCTCCGCGGACAAAACCCCGGGGAAGTTCATCATCTCCCCCAGCCCGAAAAAGAGCGGGCGGGCGATCTCCTGTTCCGTCTCTTTTCCGCCGATCTGTGCGCCGCTCGTTTCAAAGGGCGTGGCGGGTACGCAGGACGGAAGTTGCAGGCATACGTCGAGCGGCCCGACCCCCTCGCACGAAAGGCGGGAGAACGCCTCTTTGATGTACTCCGCGCCCGCGATCCCGCAGACGTTGACGATCTCATGCGGATCGGCGACGACGAGAGAGGTCCCGTGCGGAACGGCGAGCGCCGCCCACGCCTCGGGAGAGAGCATGCTGCTCTCGATATGGATATGCGCGTCCATAAAAGCGGGGAGCGCAATCTGCCCCTTGCCGTCGTATTCCCTTTTGCCGCGATAGCCGCGCCCGACGGCAACGACCCTGCCGTCCGCAATGGCGAGGTCCCCCTCTTCGAGTTCGGCAGTGAATACATTGTATACCCTTACGTTCCGTATGACGAGGTCGCAGGCCTCGCGCTTTAAAGCGCAATCGATGAGATGCTTCATAACGCTTCCATTATAACACGACGGCCGCCTGTTTTCAAGCGGTCGGCATGATTTTTATTTGATTTTTGCGCGCATGCGCATGGAATTGAGGACCGCGAGGAGCATTACGCCCACGTCTCCGAACACCGCCGCCCAGATGGGGAGCGCGAACCACCCCGTCGCCGTGGCGGCGACGGACGCCGCCATCAGCGCGATCTTGACCGCGACCGAAAAGGCGATGTTCTCTTTTACGATGCGGCGCGTCTTTTTCGCCCCTTTGAGCGCAACGGGAAGCGCGGACAGGGAGTCGCTCGCAAGCACGAAGTCGCTCGCCTCGATCGCCGCGTCGCTGCCGAGTCCCCCCATCGCCACGGAGACGTCGCTCACCGCCATCACGGGCGTGTCGTTGATCCCGTCGCCCACATAGAGGAGCTTGCCGCGCTCCTTTAATTTTTCCGCATGCACGGGCTTTTGCTCGGGCAAAAGATCGGCATGGACCTCTTCGAGGGGCAAGCCATTGAGCAGGGCCTCTGCGCGCGCCTTTGTGTCCCCCGTAAGCACCGCGCGGTAAACAACGCCCGACTTTTGCAGTTCCGCAAGGGCTTTCTCCGCCTCGGGACGGAGCTTATCTTCGATCTCCACCCAACCGAGCAATGTTCCGCCCTCCGCCACGTAGACGACGGAAGCGAGGCTCTCCACGTGGGGCGTTTGCATGCCGCGCTCGTTCATGAGCCGTTTGCTCCCGACCAAAACTTCCCTGCCGTTCACCTCCGCGGAAAGCCCCATGCCCGCGATCTCCCGCACATTTTCGGCGGTCTCTTCGGTCGGTATGTCCGCAAACGCCTGTGAGAGCGGGTGGGAAGAATTTTTCTCGACCGCCGCCGCAAGTGCCGCCACCCGTTCCCCGCCCGTGACCCGCGCAACGGAGAACTTGCCCTCGGTGAGCGTTCCCGTCTTGTCGAACACGGCGACCCGCACCCCGGAAAGCTCGTCCAAATAGACCGCCCCTTTCGTCAGCACGCCGTAGCGGGCGAGCGTTCCCACGCCCGAAAAATAGGTGAGCGGCACCGAAATGATCAGCGCGCACGGACAGGAGATGACCAAAAATTCAATGGCGGGAACGAGCCACGTCGTAAAATTATAGTTTTGGAAGAGGGGCGGCACCACCGCGATGAGGACCGCCAGCAACACCACAACGGGCGTGTAGACGCGCGCGAATTTGGTGATGAATTTTTCGGGTTTGGCTTTCTTCGCCGAGGAGTTTTCCACCATGTCGAGGACTTTCTGCACCGCGGACTCCGACGCGGGCCGCAGGATTTTCGCCTTTACCGCACTGCCCGCGTTCACAAACCCCGCAAGCAACTCGTCCCCCGCGGCCGCCTCTCTGGGATAGGCTTCCCCCGTCAAAGACTTCGTGTCGAACGAGGTCTCCCCCTCGGTCAGAACGCAGTCCGCGGGAACTTTATCCCCCTTTCTGAGCAACACGACGTCCCCCGCTTTAAGGGTTTCGGCGTCCACTTCGCGTTGCTCCGTTCCCTCACACAGGATCGCCGTATCGCTCTTCATTTCGAGGAGCTTTGCGATTGCCCCGCGGGAGGAGCCGACCGCAATGTCCTGTAACAGTTCCCCGATCTGGTAGAGCAACATGACCGCCGCGCCCTCCAAAGGTTCCATGATGGCGAACGCGCCCACGGCGGCGAGCGTCATGAGAAAGTTTTCGTCGAAAAACGTGGAGATGCCCCGGAAGTGCAACACGTTCCAAACGACCGACCAGCCCGCCGCAAGCGCACTGCACAGAAAGAGCGCGAACACCGCCCACTCGTTGAGTTTTAGGATCTGCATGACGAGCGCGGGGAGAAAGAACGCCGCCGATACGGAAATGGAGACGATCTCTTTCAGATGCCACTCCTTTTTGGCCCCGCCCTCCGCAAGCTCCACTTCCTCGAAGTGGGTGATGGCGTAGACCGCCTTTTCGAGCGCCTCGTCGCTCTCGTATTCAAGACTGACGCGCTGGTTGATGAAGTCGGCAACGGCGTCCGAGATCCCCGCGATCCCGTTCAGTTCTTCCGAAAGTTCCGCCGCGCACGCCGCGCAGTCCAAATTTTTGATCTTGATGATTTTTTGCATAACGTTCTCCGTTTTTTTGTGGTAGTTTTTTGCTGTCCTTAAATGGATTCCGTTTTTCGCCGAGAGCCGTAGCGCGAATTTACTTCGCGCGTTAAGCGGCGAACGACCATAGCAATCACGAGATTTCTTTTTGCTACGATTGCCGCTTCTCGTTCGGCGCGTAGCCCGTGGAGCGCCCGAACGCATTCGAGTCCGAGCGTAGCGAGGGCGAGACAAGCGGCAAGAAAAAGAAATCTGTGAATTTATATCTTGCAATTCAAATGCGTGCAGACGAGTTCTAAAACGGCAAGCACATGCTCATCGGCAAGAGAATAGACGATGTTCTGCCCGTCGCGGCGGGCCTTGATCATGCGGCTGTCGCGCAGAATGCGGAGCTGATGCGAGACCGCGCTCTGCGTACCCCCCACCGCTTCCACAATGTGATAGACGCACATCTCCCCCTGCCTGAGCGCAAAGAGGATTTTCAGGCGGCTCGGCTCCGAAATCGCCTTGAACACCGCGGATACCCGCGCAACGTCCTCTTCCTGCGGCATGTTCGCCTTTGCCGCCTCCGCCGCCAGATGATGTTGTTCCTCATGATCGCAAACCGCCATATGCCTCTCCTTTATATCAATATATGAATAACTGTTCATATATTACCACAATCAAAAAACGCCGTCAAGCGTTTTTCGAAACTTTTTACAGATTTTTTTCGGAGACGAACGTTTTGCCGTTCAGATAGCCGAGCGCGCCGCCCGTGCGCAGCGTGAGCTGTTTGGCGAGGAGATTTTGCCGCACGGCGTGAACGGCACGGTTATACGCGCTGTCGCCGTACTTGCCGTCGCCGACCACGGGGTGTCCCAAATAAGCGAGATGCGCGCGGATCTGGTGGGTCTTGCCCGTATGCAGGGTGATCTTCAAGAGACTGCACTCCCCTCTTAGCTCCAAAACTTCGTATTCGGTGACGATCGGCGTTCCCGCGCCGTCCGCCTGCACCGTTACCGTGGCGGATTTCCCGTCTTTGGAAAGCCGCGCCCGCTCCACGGAATGCTGTTTTGGCATCTGCCCCAACACGAGCGCGTGGTACACTTTTTCCACCCGCCGCTCCGCGAACGCCGCCGTAAGCTCTTTTTCCGCCTCCGCATTCTTTGCCAAGAGCAAGAGGCCCTCGGTGTTTCTGTCGAGACGGTGAACGGGGATAAGTCCCGTTTCGCAGAATACCGCCTCGGAATTGACGCCGCTCTCTTTGTCCGCAACGAGGATGTTTTCATCCTCGTACACGACTGAAAAGGCGCGCTTCGCCTCTTCGGCGGGGGTCATGTAGTAACAGACCTCGTCGCCGGGGAACAGGCGGACGTCCTCCCCCACCTTAACGCCGTTGACGCGCACCTCGCGCGCTTTCAACAGCCTACGGAAGCAGAAAGAAGCCTGCGCGCAGACGTTATCCGTGAAGTTTCGGAGCGAGCTTTCCTCGCTTACGGTGAACTTTTTCATGTTTTTTCAATATCCCGCAGAGCAAGACGGGCAGGAGCAAGAGCAATGCGTATCCCCAGCCGCCTGACAGCAAAAAATAGGTGAGATAGCTCAGCAGCAACGCGCTAACCGTCTGCAACAGGGCGTTGAGAAGCGCGGCCCTCTTGCCGAGTTCCCTTGCGCTTGCGGCGATCGCGGAGACGCAGGGCGAGCAGGCAAGAATAAACACGGCAAAGGCAAACGCGCTCTGCGCGGAATAGGGAAACCCGCCGTAAAACAGTTCGAGCGCGCCCGCCACGTTCTCCTTTGCAATCAGCCCCGAAAGGGCGGCGTAGGCGATCTTCCAATCGTTCATACCCACGGGCGCAAAGAGAAATTTCAGACCGCCGCAGAGGTCTCTGAGCATGCTCTCCTCCACGCCGCAATACTCGAACTTCCAGTTAAAGGAAGAGAGCAGCCACGAGGCGAGAAAGAACGCTAAAATGACCGTTCCCAACTTTATTATAAACTGTTTGAGCTGAAAATACAAGGATTTTGCCACAAATCGGAAAGAGGGAATTTGCAGAGGCGCAAGCTCCATGACAAAGGGCGGCGCATCCTGTTTGAGCAGAAGCGCCATGCCCAGCGAAAGCCCCACCCCGAGCGCATACAGCAGCACCACCGCGAAGAAAGGATTTCCGAAGAAAGAAGCAGAAAGCGTGAGATAGACGGGCAATTTCGCACTGCAAGAAATGTAGGGCAAGCACAATATGACCCGCCGCTGGATACGTTTGTCGTCCAACCCCCGCGTGGTGAGAATGGCGGCGGCGGTACAGCCGAACCCCATGAGTAGGGAGAACACGGCGCGGCCGCTCAACCCTATTTTGGAAAACGCGCCGTCTGTGAGCAGGGCGAGGCGGGAGAGAAAGCCGCTCTCTTCCATAAGAAGAAGCGCCAAAAAGAGCAAAAAGATCTGCGGCAGGAAGCAAAGCACCGCGCCCACGCTGTGCAGGATCCCGTCCGCCACAAATCCGCGCAGGACGGGCGACGGGATGTTTTGCGCGTAACCCGCGAGCGTCTCCGAAAAGAAAGCGTCGATGAGCGACTTCAAACGGTCGCCGAGGACCCCGGGGGCAAACGTCAGCCAAAAGACGAAAAGAAGAAGCGCAAAAAAGAGGGGCAGGGCGAACCAGCCGTTCGTAAGCAGGCGGTCGGCGGGAGAAAGGTCTTCGCGCGGCGGACAAAAACAACTTTCGGGCAGGGACGACGCTGCGATCTCCCCGCCGCTTTCCGCCATACGGGCGACCGTTTCCCGAAGTTCCCGCTTTTTCATCCCCTCCGCCGAGACCGCTTTGACCCCGAGCAAACGGTTGAGCGCGGCGAGGTCTATTCTGCCGCCCATGCGCTCGAACTGCTTTTTTTTGGTGAGGACGAGCGCGCATTTTCTTCCTTTCGAGAGGGTTTCAAAGAGCGGCAGAGCGCGCGGGAGCTGGGCGCACTCGCACACGAAGAGCAAAAACGCCGCGCTATGGCGGGAAATGTAGTCCACGGAGAGGCGCTCTTCCATGCTCATGGCGTCCGTCGAATAGACGCCCGGAAGATCGGTGACCGTAAAGGATTTACCGCCGCAGACCGCCGTGCGGGAGACCGCCCCCACCGTGACCCCGTGCCAGTTCCCCACTTTGGCGTTCCCGCCCGTCAGCGCGTTGAAAAGGGTACTCTTGCCCGCGTTGGGATTGCCGACAAGCAGAACTTCCGTCAGACTTTCCTTACGCCCACGCACGAGGCCACCTCCTTCGAGACCGCGAGGCGGCTCCCGCTTGCCTGCAAGAGATAGGTCTTTTTGAAAAAAGAAACTTTCAGAACGCGCACCACACAGCCCGAACGGACGTTGAGCGTTCTGAGGCGTTCTTTCAAACGGGGAGCAACCTCTACTGCGGTGACGATACCGCGGTCGCCGCGCTTCAAATCGGTAATGTTCATAGAATAAAAAATGCGGACGGGGCAATTTTTATGCCCTGTCCGCACTTTTTTGCGGGTGAGTTACGCGCGTTCTTCGCGCACTTCCCTGTGGCCCATGAGTTTGAGCGCCCCGTTGGTGATGATGGGCGAGATGATGAGCCAGATCGCCGCGACCGCAATGAGCGAATAGACGATGATGGCGCCGATCGTGCGCGGACCGGCGAAGATCGTTGAAACCAGGTTGAAATTAAAGATGCCGTAAAGCCCCCAGTTCAACGCCCCCGTGAGTACGAGAATATAAGAGATGAGATTTGCAATAACCATTCTTTGCCTCCTACCCGCAGTTTGGATGAGCGGCGTTTTTTTATGCGGGGAAACAAAAAAATTAGCGCTCTGCGGGGCAAAAGAAGCAGAAAAGGCGCCCCTTTACGGAGCGCCTCTGTTTCTCTTTTGGTTATTCGCCGTCTTTTTTGCTCTTCTTTTCTTTCTTGCCGCGGAGCGTCTTGACGTCGACTTCTTCGATGTTCTTGTCCGAAGGCTTCACCACGAACAGGATCACGATGATGACGAGCAACACTGCGGAGACCGAGAACAATACCACAGACGTAATGTTGCTTTCCAGCCATTCCGTGGTGTTGGGGATGGGGTCGAGCGAGTTCTGCACCTGGATGATCTGGTATTCCGTCGCCGTCTTGCCGGGCAAACGGCTCTCTTCCGTCACTTCGAGCTGAACCACATAGAGCGTTGCTTCCTGCGGCACAAACGAGAGAGAACTGTCGGGATTCCAATGATACTTGTTGTCCGTTCTGTTCCAGCGGTCTTCATCGCTTTCGGAAACGTCGCTGTTATACTTTTTGATCTCCGTCAGAGAACCGTCTTTGACGTATTTCTCGAAATATTCTTTCGCGTTCTCGACAAAGTCATCGTAGAAATTGCTGTCGGACGGAAGTTCGCCGTCGAAACGGTAGAGCTTATAGTTCGCCTTATAGCCTTCGAGCGCCACGATGTCGAACGAGCTGATGGTGTAAGTACTCTCGCGGTAACCGGGGTTCTGCTTGGCGGGTTTTTCGATGGTCGCGCCCGTATAACCAACCTGGAACTCAAACTGAGGGATCTCCTCGATGTCCCAGATGTTGCTTGCGGACACCGTTTCGAGCTTGCCGTCCACATAGTACTTCATGGCGTTGCCCGCCGCGTCGGAGGCAAGGATCTTGAACACATACTTGCCCTCTTCGTCGATCTCGAAGCGGAGCGCGTTGTAGCGGAGCGACGTTGCCGAGGACGCACTGCCTCCCACTTCCAGGCTCTGCTTCTTATAGTAGATGCTGAAACGGAGATTGCGGTAATCGGCGTTATCGCTTGCGATGAGTTCGCGCAGAGAGGGCAGATAGAAGTAACTCCCGTCGCCCGCGCTGAGTTTGAGCTTTTTAGACGTAACGCCGTCTTTTTCCACTTCTTCGTAGGCGATCTCGTCGATCGCTTGCTGGTACTTCTCGGCGAGCGCTTTCGCCTCTTCGGAAGCCTCGTTCGTCAGCGTATCCTGCTTGGCCTCTACGCCCACGTATTTGGGACCGCTCTTTTCGCCCGTTTGCTCTGCGCCGACGTCGCCGCGGTTGACGATGATATAGGTAAATTCGCCCGCTTCCTTTTCCACGAACTCACTCTTTTTGACCTCGCCGTGGTCCTCTTTGTTATCGGGGTCGGGGCAGGTCCAGCTGTCTTCTTTCTCGTCGTAGCTCTCTTTGTTGATCTGATAGCCGCACTTGGGGCACTCATAGAGCTTTGCGGAGGGAAGAGACTTCGTCTGGTCCGCCGCGGCATACCATGCAAGGTACACCCACTTCGCCGCTTTCGCTTCGGAATCGAGGCCCGAAAGGTTGGTGCCGTCGTCGAGTTCGAAATAAATGGAGACGTATTGTTCCTCTTCCTGCGTATCGCTCGTGGGCATAAACACCGTGGAAGTAGTTAGCGAAGAATAATCGTCCGCAACGGGTTTGGGATAGAGACCTTCGTCGTTTGCGGCGTTCACCATCGCATATCTTCTCGTGACCGTGACGGAGCTATCGCAAACGTCCACGGCTTCGTAAGTGAGCGACCACTTTCTGCCGAGGGTGTAAGCGTACACCGCTTCGTTGACGATGAGAACGGGGTCCGCGTTATCCGTTACGCGGCCGTCTTCGTTGAGCTTGAAGCTCTGGCCGTTGAGTTCTTTCATGAGGAGCTTCTGCTCCGATTTGCCCTCCGCGAGCTTGTCCGACTGAAAGGTGATGGGATCGCGGGGAGTGGAAGAAGCCGAGGAGAGATATTCGAGGAAATAGCCGCCGATGTTGGTGAACGTGCCGACATTTTCGCCGTTCAAAAGCACCGCAAATTCGCCGTAGCCCACGTCCTCGTCGGTGAAAGAGAGAACGATGTCCCCGCCCGCCTGCACGGAGAGGGTCTTCTTTTCGGTTTCCGTGAACCACGTATCCTCTTCCTCTTTCACGTCCTCGTCGGGCTGCTCGGAAGCGTTGCGCACGGCAACTTTCAAAGCGTCTTCTTCATAGAAGAACACCAGGCTGTTGACGGAAGTCCCCTCTTTGCTGATGTTCTCTTCCGCGCCCTCGAACGTGAGCGTGAAGCGGGTGAAATCATAGGTGGGGAAAGCGAACGTCATCGAGTAGTACTTCGTCTCGTAAGCCGAAGGCTCGGCCTGCGCCGCGGGATCTCCGCCCTCTTCGCCGCTTTCTTCGCCGCCCTCTTCCTCCGTTTCGGGGGTAAGGGGTGCGAACCACTTCAACGCAAGGTCGCGGCGGAAATGCACGCTGCCGTCGTTTTCACTGAAAGTGAACTCCACAAAGGAGTCCTCGTTTTCCTCCGCCTCGGAAGCGCCGACCGAGCCGCCCGTACCTGCGGAAAACAGTTCGGACGGACGGTAATCGACCGCCAACGCGCTCTTCTTCGTAAAGAGAGCGCCCGCCGCAAAGCCAAAGGTGAGCGCGAACGCCAGCGTCAAGGCGAGAATTGTCAGAAAACGGATCTTTGTCTTATTCATGTATGTTGCTCCATACGGGCATTTTGCCCGACTATCTTTACCATTTTACTAAAATTTTCATTGCAAGTCAAGCGGTATTTCGCTTTCTTTGAAAGAAATCGAAAAATTTCACGCTTTTCTCATGGTTTGAGCGCCGCGTTCAAGTCGAAACGCTTCCACGGCGTTTCCGTTTTGGGCGGCTCGCACAAAAAGAGCAACCGCTCTTTGGTAACGGGGTGCGTAAACCCGAGCGAGTACGCCCAGAGCGCGAGTTTGCCCTTTACCGCTTTTTCGCCGCCGTAGCGCATGTCGCCGTACACGGGATGGGAGATCCCCGCCATCTGCACGCGGATCTGGTGGCTCCTGCCCGTGTGCAATTTGATCTGCACCAGAGCGAGTTCACCCGCCTTTTCCAGGGTGCGGTAGTCGAGCGAGGCGAGCTTCGCCCCGTCCGTCGCCTGCGGCGTAAGATATACCATGTTGTTGACGGTATTCTTTTTGAGGTAATTCGTCAGCGTGCCGCTCTCCTCCTGCGGGGCGCCGCAGAGGACGGCAAGATAGCGCTTTTCAAAATCCCCCGTCTTCATCTGTCCCGACAGCCTGCCCGCCGCCTTGCTCGTCTTTGCGAACACCATCACGCCGCCCGTGGGGCGGTCTAACCTGTGGACAAGCCCGACGTATACGTTGCCCGGTTTGTTGCAGGTCGTTTTGATGTACGCTTTCACGCGGTCGAGCATGTTGTCGTCCCCGCTCTCGTCGGGACAGGAAGCCACGTTCTGCGGCTTCATGACCACGATGATATGGTTGTCCTCATAGAGAACGGCGAGGTCCTCGCTCCCGGTAGGGTTCTTGCTTTCTTCACACATGGATGTACATTCCTCCCGCGCCGCAGGGGAGCGCGATCCCCTCCCCGGTGGGAAGCCCCACCTCGAACGCTTCGATCCCGCCCTTTCTGCCGCCGAGCGCAAGGGTGAGAATATTTTTCAGTACCGTGGGTTGCAGGCCCGTGGTATAGCTGTTGATGAGAAAAAAGAGCGGATCGTCGCTCAAAAGCTCCGCGCAGAGCTTGACGAAAGGATATATCTCCTCTTCGATCTTCCACATTTCGCCGCCCGGTCCCCTGCCGTAAGAGGGAGGGTCCATCACGATCCCGTCGTAACGGTTGCCGCGGCGGAGTTCCCTTAAAACGAACTTCTTGCAGTCGTCCACGATGTAGCGGATGCCGCTCGTGATCCCAGAGAGCCGCGCGTTCTCGCCCGCCCGCTCCACCATGCCTTTGGCGGCGTCGACATGCACGACTTCCGCGCCCGCTTTGCACATGGCAACCGTCGCGCCGCCCGTGTAGGCGAAGAGGTTGAGGATCTTCGGCTTTCTGCCCCTTTCCGCCGCCGCGCGGATGAGTGAGCCTGTCCGCTCCCAATTCACCGCCTGCTCGGGGAACAGCCCCGTATGTTTGAACCCCATCGGCTTGACTTTGAACGTAAGATCGCCGTAGCCGACGGTCCAGCTCTCGGGCAGGGGCCGAAGGTATTCCCACGAACCGCCCCCCTTTTCACTGCGGCGGTACACCGCGGAGAGGCCGGGATAGGAGAAAAGGTCGCGTTGCGCCGACCAGATGACCTGCGGATCGGGACGGAGCAGGAGGAAATCTTTCCACCGTTCGAGCTTATATCCGTCGCCCGTGGCGATCACGGCGAAATCTTTCCAATTTTCCGCAAGTTTTATCATACATATATTATAGTAAAAGAGAAAAATTTTGTAAAGTGATTTTATGCTGTTGGATAAATTCTTTGCCGTTTAGGGAGAGCCTCCCGCAGAGAGACCCTCCCCCGCGCGTTCCGCGCGGGGGAGGGCAAAAAACGCCGTTACTCCAAAAAGTCGTTGCGGTTGAGGCCCGCGCGCAATTTTTCGAGCGCTTTTTTTTCGAGGCGGGAGACATAGGAGCGGGAAATTTTCAGCTTTGCCGCGACCTCCCGCTGCGCCATCGGGACGCCCCCCGCGAGCGCGTACCGCATGCAGATGATCTCCGTCTCCCGTTCGGTGAGAAGTTCTTTCACCGCCGTGAGAAACTTCTCCTGCATCAGACTCCGCTCCACCCCGCCGAACACTTTGTCCTCTTTTTCAAAGAGCAGGTCCATGATGGTGAGTTCGTTGCCGTCCTTGTCCGTGCCGACGGGATCGGAAAGAGACAGATTGTTTTTGTGCTTTTTTCCCGCGCGGATGAGCATTAAAATTTCGTTTTCCACGCACCGCGCCGTATAGGTGGCAAGGCGGGTGCCGCGGCCGGGTTCGTAGGTGCCGATCGCCTTGATCAGCCCGATGGAACCCACCGAGATCATGTCGTCCGTCTCCGCCGCGCCGCTGTACTTTTTCACGATGTGCGCGACGAGCCGCATATTGTGGCGGATGAGCGTTTCTTTCGCCGCATTATCCCCTTTCCGCGCAAGTTCGAGATATTTTTGCTCCTCCTCGGGGGACAGAGGTTTGGGATAGGAACTGCCGTCCGACACGGACCCCGTGAAAAAAAACAGACGGCACAGCATGGCATAGAGCATGGAAAGCATATTATCACCTCTTGCCATTATATGCGCGGGAGGATTTGTCCCATGAACAAAACGCCCCGCGCTTTGCGCGGGGCGGACAGTCAAACGGAGAACACGGGAAGCACCGCGCCGTTGTAATGCTCGGTGATATACCGATGCACTTTTTCCGATTTGAGCGCCGAAACGAGCGCCTTGATCTTGGGGTGGTTTTCGTTCCCCTGTTTCACGGCGATGACGTTCGCATACAGCTGCGCCGCGTCGCCCTCCGCATTCTCGACGGCGAGGGCGTTCTTCACATTCAGCCCCGCCTGCAACGCATAGTTGCCGTTGATGACCGCGATCGTTCCGTCCGTTTGCTCTTGAAGCTGTGCCGCCACCGTATCCGCCTGCACGGGCTTTACCGTATTGCCTTTGAGATCGGCGATGTCCTGCACGGTGAGAGTGTCCGAAGCCGTGACCCCCTCTTTCAGCGTGATGTAACCCTCGTCTTGGAGTACGAACAGCGCGCGGGTAAGGTTGCTCCCGTCGTTGGGAACGAGAATCGTCCTGCCCGTCTTGTTGGTATCAAAGTCCTCTTGCGTCACGTTCTTGCCGTATACGCCGAACGGCTCGTAATGGATCTTTTCCACCGCCGAAAGGTGGGTTTTATAATCCTTGTTGAACGTATCGAGGTAGGGCGTGTGCTGGAAATAGTTCGCGTCGACGCTCCCGTCTTCGAGCGCCGTGTTCGGCGTAACGTAGTCGTCGAACACACGGACTTCGAGGGTGTAGCCCGCCGCTTTGATGTCGTCCTCTACTACTTTGAGGATCTCGGCGTGGGGCGTTTGGCTTGCGCCGACAATGATGACGTCGTCCGAGTCGATGGTGCGGCACCCGACGAGGGAGCAAGCGAGAATGCAGGATACCGCAAGCGCGGCAAGGGTGGTGAGTAACTTTTTCATAAAAATATCTCCTTAAAAATTTTTATTTTTTGTTAAATAAGGCGCTTTTTTCTGTCATTTCGGCCGCGCTTCTAATTGTCATTTCGACTAAGGAAGCGAAGCGCACGCATGGAGAAATCTCACAATAGGACTCCCGAAAAAGATTGCAGTGCAAGATTTTTCGGGAAAAGGAGCCGCCGCACGCAAACGGAGCTTTTCGTAAGAAAAGCGTAAAACGCGGGCGTGTGGCGACGAGGTAGAGATGTCTCGACTACGCTCGACATGACATCCGGAACAGTGTTACGCATTTCTCTTGCTGCACTACTTCCCCGCTTCGGCTTTCTTTTTGCGCCCCTTTGCGCGGATGCGTTTATCCGTGCGGGTGGCAAGATACATGCCGAGTTCCTGTATGATCTGAACGATAATCACGATGAGAAGCACGCACAGCCAGATGACGTCCTGCGCGTTGGAGGGCCGCGCCTGCGTGACGGCAAGGGAACCCAGCCCCCCCGCCGCGATCGTCCCCGCCATTGCGGAATACCCTAAGATCGTGACCGTGGAGATGACCGCGCCCACGAGAAGAGAGGGCTTCGCTTCGGGCAGATATACTTTCCAAATGATTTTGAACGTTCCCGCCCCCATCGACTTTGCCGCCTCCACAACGCCTGCGTCCACCTCTTTGAGGGAGGATTCCACCATGCGCGCAACATAGGGCGCGGCGGCGACGACGAGCATGAAGATCATCGCGCCGTTGCCGATGCTCGTTCCGAGAATGGCGCGGGAAACGGGGATGAGCGCCACCATAAGAATGATAAACGGGATACTGCGGAAGATGTTGACGACGATCCCGACGATCTTGTTCAGCCAAAGGACGGGCTTTAAGCCGCCTCGGTCGGTGACGGCGAGAAGCACCCCGAGGGGCAAGCCGATGAGATAGGCGATCGCCGCCGAGGCGAACGTGAGGTAGACCGTCTCCCAAACGGCGAGCGGGAACGCGTTCGTTTCGATGAGCTGTCCGAATAATTTGGACGCAAGCAAACCGTTCATTTCAAAGTTCCTCCTTAAATACCACATTATGCGCGGCGAGATACTCCTTTGCCGCGGAAACCTGCTTTCCGTTTTCGGGGAGTTCGATCACCATATGCCCGAACGTCTTTCCGTCGATCCGGCGGGTGTCGGCAAAGAGAATGTTCGCAGGCACCCCGCATTCGATGGCAAGCCCCGAAATGACGGGTTCGTCGCTCGTATCGCCGTGGAACACAAGGCGGAGCTTGTTTCCCCCGCCGCCCGCAATGGAGCGGATGAGACCGGGAATGATGAGCTGTTTGGCGATCTCCGACTGCGGGAACGAGAAGACGTCCTCCACCCTGCCCTCTTCGGCAATGCGGCTTTGGTCCAGCACCGCAACGTGGGTGCAGACGCTCTCCACCACTTTCATCTCGTGCGTGATTACGACGATCGTGACCCCCAGCTCGCGGTTGATCTTTTTGAGGAGCTGTAAAATGCTCTCCGTGGTGGCAGGGTCGAGCGCGCTCGTCGCTTCGTCGCACAAAAGATATTTGGGCCGCGTGGCGAGGGCGCGCGCGATGGCGACCCGCTGTTTCTGCCCGCCCGAGAGCTGCGAGGGATAGGCGTCCGCCTTTTCCGAAAGGCCCACGAGCGCGAGAAGTTCCTCCACCCTCTGCTTCGCCTCACCGCGCGGGGTCTTGTTCAGTTCGAGGGGAAAGCGGACGTTCGCGGCCGCCGTGCGCTGTTCGAGGAGGTTGAAACTTTGGAAGATCATGCCGATGCCGCGGCGGATCTCCCCCAGCCGTTTCTTCTTCGCGGCAGTCACGTCCTCGCCGTCGAGAAGCACCTGCCCGCGCGTGGGCTTTTCGAGCAGGTTGATACAGCGCACCAACGTACTCTTGCCCGCGCCCGATAAGCCGATCACGCCGTAGATGCTGCCGTCGGGAATGGTGAGGTCGATACTTTCGAGCGCGACCGTCTCCCCCGCTTTCGAGGGATAAATTTTCGTCAGGTTTCTGAGTTCTATCATGAAGTCTCCTTTGGAGGTTGATTTTTCTTGCGGAGGGCATAAAAAAACCGCTCGGGGCAGAAGTCCCGAGCGGAAAAGCGTTTGGTTCCGACGATTTTTTACAACGCCGAAACCCCGCGCATTTCTGCTCGGGACATCGGCATGTACATGTAGTTGTGGGAAATCGTTATCATATTTTTACCTTATCACAACCCGCATACGCTTGTCAAGCGTTTTTCGGGAAAATTTTCGGAAATTTTTGTGGCGTGGATGGGTTCACATCTGCGTATTCTCGATTTGTCATTTCGACCGTAGCGAATGCAATGAGCGGAGTGGAGAAATCTCACAATATTAGAACTCCCGAAAAAGATTGCAGAGCAAAATTTTTCGGGAAGAGGAGCTACCGCACGCAAACGGAGCTTTTCGCAAGAAAAGCGTAAAATGCGGGCGTGTGGCGACGAGGTAGAGATGTCTCGGCTGCGCTCGGAATGACAGTTGGGAACTGCGCGCGGGACGAAATGACAGTACCCCCCTCCCCTACCCCTCCCCCGCTGACGCGGGGGAGGGCGAGAAGAAGAGTTTACACTCAGCCGCTGATACTGTCGAGATACTCATCGAACGTGATGGACTTATCGTATACCTTTGTGCCGTCGAGGACGATGATGCGGTTGCAGACGGTGTTCATGAGTTCCTGGTCGTGCGAGGTCATGATAAGGCACCCCTTGAACGCCGTGAGTCCGTTGTTGAGCGAAGTGATACTCTCCAAGTCGAGGTGGTTGGTGGGTTCGTCCAAAATGAGGAAGTTCCCCCCTTCGAGCATCATTTTGGCGAGCATACAGCGCACCTTTTCCCCGCCCGAGAGGACCCGCGCCTCTTTGAGCGCCTCTTCGCCCGAGAAGAGCATCCGCCCCAGCCAGCCGCGCAGATATTCCTCGTAATGGTCCTTTGAAAACTGCGAGAGCCACTGCACGAGGGTGAGCGTACATCCGTCGAAGAACTCCCCGTTGTCGAGCGGGTAGTAGGAATAATTGATCGTCTTTCCCCACTTCACCGTACCCGCGTCGGATTCCTGCTTGCCCGTTAAAATATCGTAGAGCATGGTGACCGAAGTGGACTTATCGCATAAAATGCCGATCTTGTCCCCTTTCTGCACCGTGAACGACACGTTTTCAAAGTATCCCTTTTTGGTGAGGTTTTCCACAATGAGGATGTCGTTGCCGATCTCCCGCTCATACTTGAACTCGATGAACGGATATTTGCGGAGAGAGGGCTTGAAATCGGAGATCGTGAGTTTTTCGAGTTCCTTTTTGCGGGAAGTCGCCTGCCGCGACTTGCTCGCGTTCGCCGCGAACCGCGCGATAAACTCTTTGAGTTCGGCGGCGCGCTGTTCGGCTTTCTTGTTCGCGTCCCGCTGTTGGCGCGCCATGAGCTGGGAGGTCTGGTACCAAAAATCGTAGTTGCCGAGATAGAGGTTGATCTTGCCGAAATCGACGTCGCAGATGTGCGTGCAGACCTTGTTCAGAAAGTGGCGGTTGTGCGAGACGATGATGATGGTGTTCTCGAAGTCGAGAAGATAATTTTCGAGCCAGCGCACCGTTTTGAGGTCAAGGTTGTTGGTCGGCTCGTCGAGAAGAAGCACGTCGGGATTTCCGAAGAGCGCCTGCGCGAGAAGCACTTTCACCTTTTGCTTCGCGTCCATCTCCCCCATGAGGGTGTAGTGATATTCGCTGCCGATGTCAAGGCCGTTCAGAAGAGTTTCGGCTTCGCTCTCCGCTTCCCAGCCGCCGAGTTCGGCAAATTCGCTTTCCAGCTCGGAGGCGCGCACGCCGTCCTCCTCGGTAAATTCCGCATGGGCGTAGAGGGCGTCCTTTTCGTCCATGATCTCCACGAGCCGTTTATGCCCGAGCATGACGGTGCGGAGGACCGTTTCGTTGTCGTACTTGTTCTGGTTTTGCGCGAGTACGGACATGCGCTCGTTCTTGCCGAGGATGACTTCCCCCTTGTTCGGTTCGATCTCGCCCGAGAGAACTTTGAGAAAAGTACTCTTCCCCGCGCCGTTCGCCCCGATCACGCCGTAACAGTTCCCCGAGGTAAATTTTAAGTTGACGTCCTCGAACAGCTTTTTGCTTCCGTATTGCAGGCTCACGCCGTTGACTTGTAACATTGCACGCTCCTTGTGTTGTTCCGAGAGGCATTATACCATATACGGAACGGTTTGTCTATTGAAATCGGACCCCGGAAGCGGCGCCGCGCGGCTTGTTTTTCGGCCGCGCGGCGCCGCTATACAATATATTCGGGACAGTCCTTTCCGCCGCCGCAAAGGTTCCCGCGCATATTTTGCGGACAAACTTCATAGTTTGGGGTATGTCCGCCGTGAAAAATTATCTCTTGACCGCTCTTCTGCTTGCAATCGCCGCGCTCTTTCTCACCGACCCCGTGCATTACGCGGGGAGCGTTTCGCAAGGCGTTTCGCTGTGGGCGGCCTGCGTATTGCCCGCGACTTTCCCCTTTCTCTTTCTCACCGCGCTCATCACGGGGCTGAAACCCTTTGCGGTTTTCTCGGAAAAGCTCGCCGCCCCGATGGGCAAACTCTTCCGCGTATCGGGAGCGGGCGGGGGCGCGGCGATCCTTGCGGCGCTCTCAGGCTATCCCGTAGGCGCGAGAACGGTGTTCGACCTCTCCCGCGCGGGAAAACTTTCGCGGGGCGAAGAATTTCGCCTCGCCTGTCTTTGCACGACTTCGGGTCCCATGTTCCTCGTGGGGACGGTGGGCGGGATGATGTACCGAAACACGGCGGCAGGTTGGGCGATGCTCCTTTCCCACCTTGCCGCCGTATGGACCGTAAGTTTTTTGTTGCGTTTCCGCGCAAAGGCGAAACCCTCTCCCCCGCTCCCCGCAAAAACCGATCCCGCACTGCTCTACAACAGCTTATATAACGCGGTGATCTCCGTTTTATGCGTGGGCGGGTTCATCGCCCTGTTCTCCTGTTTCGGGCAGATGCTCTCCGATCTGGGGCTCTTCCGCGTTCCCCTGTTCGGGGAATACACCGAGGGCGTTCTACGCGGGCTACTCGAAATGACGACGGGGTGCGCCGCGCTCTCCAAACTGAAAACCCCTCTTTCCTGCGCGCTTGCCTGCGCCGAAGTTACGTTCGGCGGGATGTGCGTTTTATGCCAGCAGGCGGCGTATCTCACCCGCGCGGGCGTGAAAACGCTCCCCTTTGTCTGCGTAAAACTGTTGCAGGCGGTTTTGGCGTTTTTGCTCTGCTGGGGAATTTGCACCGCGTTTCCCTGCTTATGAGGTGAAACCGCGGCTTTTGCCCACCCCCTTAATCCCCCTCCAAGGGAGGGGGTATACAAGGCGCACTACGCGGGTACTTTCCCTTTCAGGGACAGCAAGAACGACTTCCTCACGGAAAAAGATTTTTCGTGAATATAATTTACTTGCCTTAGGCGGAATTGACTTCCGCCGTGGGCGACACAATTTGGCAATTACTTTTGCCTTTTTGTCCGATGGAACGACCGCGAGGACAACTAAGTTAAACCGTCTGCGCAAGTTTCCTCACGGAAAAAGATTTTGCGAAGCAAAAGATTTTTTGTGAGTTTTTTAACTGTATGCTCCGAGCAATTTGAACGAAGCGCAATATTTCCGCGCTTCGTTGAGGGCGCTTTTTACCCGCTCGTTCCCGATGTCGCCCGCGATCTCAATAAAAAACCGGTATTGCCCGAACTGTTCTTTGACGGGGCGGGACTGGATACGCGTGAGGTTGAGGCTGTACCTCTGGAAAATTTTGAGCAGGTTGACGAGCGCGCCGGGCTTATGGGCGCATACCGCCGAAAAGAACACCATGACGCTATGTTCGGGCAACGCGCCCGCCCGTTCCACGCGCAAAAAGCGGGTATAATTGCCCTTGTTGTCCGCGATGTTTTCCTCCGAAAGCGTCACGCCCGCCTGCTTCACATGCGAACCGACGATGCCCGCCGTATGCCCGTTGAGCAATTTCAAACTCTCGGCAGTGGACGACGTTTCCACATATCTCGCCTCGGGGAAGTTGCGTTCGAGAAACTCCGCGCACTGCCCCAGCGCCTGTTCGTGCGAACAGATGGTATCGATGTTCTTCGGGTCCACCCCGTCGAGCAGGGCGAGGCGGTGGTCTACTAGGAGCAGGTCCTCCCTGACGCCGAAGATGTTTTCCGATTCGAGCAGGTCCAGACACTCCGAAACGCCGCCGTTCAGACTGTTTTCCACGGGGAGGATGGCGCAATCCGCCTCTCCCGAAGTCAGCTTTTTCACCGTCTCCGCAAAATGGTGGCAGAGGATCACCTCATAGCCCGCACACATGGTCTGCGCTGCGTTTTCCGAATAACTGCCCGCGGGACCCAAACAACTCACTTTCAGACGTTCTTCCATCATGCTTTCTCCGCTATGTCGCATATGAGCCGTTCGGTGTCTTCCCAGCCGAGGCAGGGATCGGTTATGGACTGCCCGTACACGATGTCGTGCTTCTGGCACCCCTCCACAAGAAAGCTCTCGATCATAAATCCTTTAACGATTTTTTTGAAATCTCCGTCATAGAGACGGTTCTGCAACACCTCTTCCACGATGCGGATCTGCTGTTTGAACTGCTTTGCCGAGTTGGAATGGTTGCAGTCGATGATGACCGCGGGATTGCTCAGTTCCCCCTCGGCGTTGCGGTAGCCTTCGAGGACCTGCATCACGGTCTCGTAATGGTAGTTCGGGATATCGTTGCCGTAGTTATCCACCCTCCCGCGCAACACAGCGTGGGCGTAGGGATTGCCGTTCGTTTTGACCTGCCATTCGTGATATTTGAATACCTGCGGGCTTTGCGCCGCAAAGATGGAGTTGATGAGAACGGGGATACTGCCGCTCATGGGATTTTTGATGCCCACGGGCTGCTCCACCCCGCTTGCGACGAGGCGGTGCAACTGGTTTTCGCTCGAACGCGCCCCCACCGCGACATAGGTGAGGAGGTCTTCGACGTAGGCGTAATTTTCGGGATAGAGCATTTCGTCCGCGGCAGAAAGCCCCGACTGCTCGATCGCGCCGAGGAGCAATTCGCGGATGGTGCGGATCCCGCGCAGCGTATCCTCCTTGTGTTCGGGGTCGGGCTGCGAGAACATGCCCTTGTAGCCAACTCCCCTCGTTCTCGGCTTTGCCGTGTAGATCCGCGGCACAAGCACGAGCTTATCCTTGACCTTTTCGTTGAGCTTTCCGAGCCGTGAGACGTATTCCAGGACGGGCTTCGGCTCGTGCGCGGAGCAAGGGCCGACGATGACGAGCAACTTCTCCGACTTCCCCGTGATGACGTCGGTGGCGAGCCTGTCGCGCGCGGCTTTGATCTTTTTCAGCTCTTCCGGCACGGGGCGTTCGGCGATGATCTCCTCGGCGGACGGAATGTGGATCTGTTTTTCAAACATGTTTAACCTCGTTTGAGGCGGCGGTAAACCGCTTCGGGAACGTAATTTTCAAAGGGTGAATGGAACAAAATGCAGTTGCGCACCAACGTGGAACTGATGTGCATATTCTTCTGTTCGGACGGGATATATAAGGTGATCATGTCGGGAGCGATGTCGCGGCTCGCATAGAAATCGGCGGTCTCGTAATCGAAATCCACCATGTTTCTCAAACCCCGCACATAAAACGGCGTGTTCTCCCTTGCAAGAAGTTCCGCCATGACGCCATCCCAAAGTACGGCCCGCACCCGCGGCTCCTTTTCGTAGACCGCCGAAACCATTTCGAACCGCTCCTCGGCTGAGAACATGCAGGTTTTCCGTTTGTTCGCGGCGACGGCGACCACCACCTCGTCGAACAGGGCGAGGCACTTTTTTACCGTGTCCTCATGGCCGACGGTGAACGGGTCGAACGTTCCCGCAAATACGCATTTTTTCATGATCGGCTCCTTTGCAAAAAATAAATTTTCGTCCTGCCGTAACGGCGAACGTCGGAAAACGTCCAGCCGTCGGGGACCGTCTCCTCCCGCTCGCTCTCGTGGAGCAGAAGTCCGCCCTCTTTGAGGAGGTCCCGCTCCGCAATTAGCGCGCAGATCTCTTTGAGATAGTCTTGCCCGTAGGGCGGATCGGAAAATATCAAATCGAACTGCCCGTCTGCGGTGAGCAGACAGGCGCGGAAATCGCGGCTGAGAACTTTTCGCTTCTCCCCCACCCGCGCAAGGTTCTTTTCGAGAAGGGAGAGGCTCTCTTTGGAAATGTCGTTGAAAAGAACGTCTTCCGCGCCCCGCGAGAGGCATTCTATCCCGAGCGCGCCGCTTCCGCAGAAGAGGTCGAGGACCCGCGCCCCACCGATACGGGGGGCGAGGATCTGGAAGAGGGACTCTTTTACGCGGTCGGACGTGGGACGGACCGCTTCTCCCCGGAATGTTGCGAGCGTCCGCCCGCGGTATTTGCCTGCAATGATCCGCATTATGATTGTATCGAAGATCTCTTTACTTCCCGAAAATCTTTGGGGAAAGTTACTTTTTCTTTTTGCTTTGCAACGTCTTTTTGCGCTGTTCTTCCGTCTGGACGCGCACTTCCTCTTTCGCCTGCAAGCGCGCCTCTAAAATGTGCCGCTCCCGCTCGCTCTCCGCCTTGCGGGACCGCCTCTCTGCATAAGCGCCCAAAATGTAAAACACGCCGCTGATGACGATGGGCAGTACGATCATGACGAGCGACCAATACAGACTGATCCCCCCCATCCCGGGGACATAATTGCGGATCCACAGCACGGGCATGATCGCCCACGCCGCAAACATGATGAGGACGACCGCCGAATAGCCGCCGAGCAGAGGCCCGATCACCGTTCCGTCGTAAATTCTATCGAACAGCGCGCCCGCGAGACAGCCCAATATGATCACGGGGACGCCCACGAGCAACCCGATATAAAAGCCTTTCCACGGACTGTATTCCCGCTCGGCGTGATGATCTCCCGCCGAGGAAATGCCCTCCTCCTCGTTTTTCCGGTGCAATTCTCCCGCGACCAGCGCGCCGTAATGCAACTTCCCGTACTGGAAGCACAGGTGGCCGTTATAAAATCCGCCGCCCGCAATGCAGAGAATGCCGAAGCCGATCTGCGCCCACATGTTCGGGATCGCCTGGCAAGCGAGCAATAATAGCCCCATAAACAGATACATGAGAAAAGGCGTTACCATCCGCCGCCAGCATTCCCTCTGCGTGCGCCAAAAGAGTTGCCACCCGTTCGGATGGGCGTAATCCACAGCTTTCCTACGCTTTTTCGGTGCTTCGTTCAGCATACTTTCCCCCAAAAAGTCTGCACGTTATTTTCTCAATTATAAAACAAAAGCGGGCAACTGTCAAGCGTTCCCCGCATGCAAAGAAAAGTTCCCGCGAAAAGGCGATCCGCGCACGCCGCCACCTGCTCCGCGACAAGGCTTGTCCCGAAAAAAGCGCAATTATGTCACACATAGTACATAAATTGCGCCCAAAATCCGAAAATCTACCGTAAAATTCCCCTGTTTGTGTCAGACATAGTATTTATCTGCGCCTCGCAACACGCGCACCAGCACCTCATAGGGCGTTGTTCCGTGCGCTTTTGCATAGGCGGGAATATCTTTCAGAATTTGCACTTTGCGCCCAAAAGGAGCGTCCCCCTCCCGCACGCACGCGTCCATGCAGAGGTTTCCGACCCCCAACCCGCCCGCGCGGAAAAACCCGTCTCCGTAGCCGAGCCGCAGGGTATGGAGCGCGCCGTATTTTTTCTCCGCGCGCATGTATCCCGCGCCGCCGCCGAATGCCCGTCCCCTGTGCGATACGGTGGCGTACAGCTTTGCGGCGGGCCGCACGGGAAGTTCCCCCACGCCCTGCGGCAGATAGCCGTAGAGCGCGATACCGCAGCGCACCGCGCCGAAGCGATAGCGTCCGCCCGCAAGAACGCCGCCCGTTGCTGCAAGGTGGAGCGTTGCCGCGGGAAAGCAGTGTTCGATCTCTTCCGCCGCCCGCAAAAAGGCGGCGTACTGTTCCTCCCGCGCCCGCGCGTTCTCGGGGGCATAAAAATGGGAGTACCCGCCGACGACCTCGATCCCCGCGCTCTTCGCCTCTAAGCAGGCGCTCTTGACCCGATCAGGACGGAAGCCGTAGCGGTTCATCCCCGTGTTGACGGCGATATGCGCGCGCGGCGTTAAATTTTTCGCCCCCTCCGCAACCAACCGCAAGGATGCGGGCGAAGAGAGCGTGAGGGTAAGGCCGTGCATGGCTCCGATATACGCTTCTTCCTTGCAGAGCGCGGGCGTGAAAACGAGAATATCCTTTCCGACGCCCGCCGTACGCAAAGCCACTCCCTCGCGCACCGTGGAGACCGCGAACATCGAAGCGGCTTTTTCGAGCGCATGGGCGACCTCGATCGCGCCGTGGCCGTATGCGTCGTCCTTAATGACAGCAATCAGCGGAACGCCCGCCCGTTCCTCAACGAGCTGTGCGTTCCGCCGTATGGTTTCGAGAGAAATATATGCCTTGATCTCCTGCATGGAGCCATTATATGCGCGCCGCAGGAAAAAGCGTGCCGCGGGTCAGTTCTTGTAGATAAAGCGGTGGCAATGTTCGCATTCCACAACGCCCCCGCCCGAGAGCCTGCCCTGCTGGGCGAGCGGGAAATCTCTGCCGCAGATGCAGAACTCGCCGTTGAGCGGCACCACGACGGGGAAGATCTTATCCCGCCGCTTCGCCTGATACCGTTCGAGGATCTCGGGCGGGATCTTTGCGCCGAGCGCCTCCAAACGGGCGTTGATCTCCTTTACCTCGGCGGCGCGGGAGTTCTTCACTTCCTTGAATTTTTCGTTATACTCTTTATACTGTTTCTGCATCAGGATCGTCTGCTTTTTCATCTTCTTGTATTCTTCACTGGCGGTCTCGATGTCCGAAGCAAGTTTCGTAAGCTCCCCTTTCATTGCGCGGAGCCTGTCTACGAGGGACTGCACGCTCTTCTTGTAAAAGGCGATGTCTCCGCCGCTCTCCACCATTTCGTCGAGATCGGCATATTCTCCGATCGTCTTGTTGATCTCTTCAAACTCTTCCGTGAGCTTCTCGAAGAGAACTTTCAGATCGCGGGCGCGCTTGTCCTGCGCTTCGAGCTTCTCGCCCGCCGTCTCCATAAACTTTTTGGCCTGGATATACTTCTTGCGTTCCTCGCTCGCGGCGACCTCTTGCTCGATCTTGCGAAGTTCGCCGTCCACGCTCTGGTATTCCAACAATTCTTTTAATACTGCCATGTCGATTTCCTACCTTTGATGAATTTTTATCATGATGTCGCCCCCTCCCCTACCCCTCCCCCGCGCGGTACGCGCGGGGGAGGGCAAGAAAGGGAAAACCGTTTACTGCAACGATCCGTCCGAAAAGAAGATACAGGGGACCGAAAGTTTGCTTTTCATGCTTTCGCAGAACCGCCCGAAGCCGTAGCTCTCCGCCGCATAGTGGGTGAGAAGAACAACGTTCAGCCCTTTCTCCACTGCTTCCGCGATGAGATGATGCTTGCCGTCCGAAGAGACGAGCGTATCCGCGCCGTTTTCAAGCGCGAATGCAAGCGATTGTCCCTCGAAACCGCCGCCGCAGAAGCTCGCCACCCGTTTTACGGGATTTTGCCCGTATACGACGAGCCGCTCCGTTTGAAATTCCTTTCTCACATGCGCCTCGAAGTCTTGCAGGGATACGGGCGATACTTCGTACACCCTTCCGTAGCCGCCGCGGGAGAGACGGTCCATAACGGCAAGCGGTTCGCTTCCGCCCAGCCCGCGCATGAGCCATTCGTCGATCCCGTTCTCCGCCGCGTCTAAATTGAGATGGGCCGAAAGAACGGAGATACCCGCTTTCACACAGGCGAAGAGGGCGGGCGCGTGCGCCTCGTCGAGATGTTTCACCCCCTCCCAAATGGCGGGATGATGGGTAAAAATCGCGTTGCAACCGCGTTTTTGCGCCTCTTCCACTGCCGCGAGGGAGAGATCGAGCGAAAACAGCACGCCGCTTATTTCCCGTCCGCAATCGAGCATCACGCCGCTGTTGTCGTAATGGCCCTTTTCGATGTATTCTTCCGAGAGCGCAAAGGGCGCAAGTTCGTTTGCCGCGTTAAAAATATCTTTCAACTTCATGTATGATCTCCTCCAATTCCGCTTTGCGCGCCGTGAGAATGTTCTTGCTCTCCCCCGTCCGCGCCGCTTGCAGGCGGGAATTTGTCTTGTTCAGTTCCTCCCTCATCTGAAAGAGAAAGGAACGGGAGCTGCCTTTGAGATTGTCCCGCCCGAAGCGGAACTCGCGCTCCGAATAACTGTCTCCTCCCGTTGCGTTGCCGAGAATGAGATCGTAATAATAGCCGCCGTCCGAAAAAGTGTCGTCCCGCCCGATGCGCGCGCCCCGTTCCACGAGGTAGCGGCGCACCTTGTCGGTGTTCCGCATGGGCTGGAACAAAAACCGCGCGGGGAGATAGGCGTCTTGCAGAATTTTGACGATCTCTTCCCCCCCGAGGCCCGCGATCAATACAAGGTCCGCGGGTTCGGGAAGCCCCCGCATGCCGTCCGCAACGACGG
The DNA here is from genome assembly GCA_947631905.1 of uncultured Clostridia bacterium. GTDB lineage: Bacteria > Bacillota > Clostridia > Christensenellales > Borkfalkiaceae > Gallimonas. The sequence goes on from CANRND010000016.1 coordinate 45,865, forward strand.
GGATACAACTGCCCTCCACGATATAGCGGGCGAGCAGGCGCTCCGCTTTTTTCAAGCTCTTTGCGCTGACGTCCGAAATGTAGGCGCGCTCGCAAAGGCGGTGTTCGAGCATGTACTCCGTCATGTAACCGTGGTCGCAACCGATGTCGGCAAAAACGCGCGCGGGAGGGAGCGCCGAACAGATCTGCGCGATGCGCCCTTCCATCAGTCGAGGAAGTCCCGCAATTTTTTACTGCGCGAGGGATGGCGGAGCTTTCTGAGCGCCTTTGCCTCGATCTGGCGGATACGCTCGCGGGTGACGTTAAATTCCCGCCCCACCTCTTCAAGCGTGCGGGGCTTGCCGTCGTCAATGCCGTAGCGGAGCCTGAGGACCTTTTCCTCGCGGGGCGTGAGGGTATCGAGAACCCCCAAAAGCTGTTCTTTGAGCATGATGAACGCCACGCTGTCCCCGGGAGTCTGCGTCTTGTCATCCTCGATAAAGTCGCCGAGGTGGCTGTCCTCCTCCTCGCCGATGGGCGTTTCCAAAGAGACGGGGTCCTGCGCGATCTTTTGGATCTCCCGCACGCGCTGGACGTCGATCTCCATCGCCTCGGCGATCTCTTCGGGGGTCGGCTCCCTGCCGTTCTCCTGCAACAACATGCGCGAAATGCGGGTGAGGCGGTTGATCGTCTCCACCATGTGTACGGGGATGCGGATGGTGCGCGCCTGGTCGGCGATCGCGCGGGTGATGGACTGTCTGATCCACCATGTCGCATAGGTGGAGAATTTGAAGCCTTTCTGGTAGTCGAACTTCTCCACCGCTTTCATCAGCCCGAGATTTCCCTCCTGGATGAGGTCCAGAAAGAGCATGCCCCTGCCCACGTACCGTTTGGCGATGGACACCACGAGACGGAGATTTGCCTCCGAGAGCCGCCGCTTGGCGGCCTCGTCCCCCTCCTGCATCCTGCGGGCAAGTTCGATCTCCTCGTCCGTGGAGAGAAGCGGCACTCTGCCGATGTCTTTCAGATACATCTTCACGGGGTCGTCGAGCCCGATGTCCGAAAGCGCTTGCTCGAAGAGTTCGCGGTCGCGCTCGTCCTCGTCGAAGATCTGCACGCCCTGCTCGGGAAGCGCGCGGTAGATCTGCTCGATCTGCAAGGGATTGAGGTCGTACCGCTCCAAAAGTTCGCACAGCGCGTTGGTGGAAATGCTTCCCTTCATCTTATACGAAGAGACGACGCTGTCGATCAGTTCGTTTAACTTCTGCTCGCTGATCCCGTTGTCCTCGGGTTGTTGATCGATAATATCCATTATTCCTCCTGCCTTTTCAAATCGGACAATTTTTTCGTAAGTTCTTTGATGCGGGTAAGGTATTCCCCGCGTTCTTCGAGGGTCTCCGCCTGCACGCTCGCGCCGCGGCAAATTTCGATCTGCTCTTTGATCTCCCTCTGCCGTAACAGCCGCACGCAGTCGCGGAAATACCGTTCCGCCACCTCGCCGTCGAGATCGCCGTTGTTTTTTTCGAGGACTTCGTTCAATTCCCCGTTCTCGGAGCCGAAAAGATCAAACACGCCGCTCGGGCGCACGCTTCCCCTTTCGCGCTCCTCCATGATATATTCCGCGAGCCGTTCCAGCGTTTCGTCGCGGAAGCCGAACTCGAACAAATTGCAGTTTTTCGCATAATCGCGGTTAAAGAGACATGCCGCGAGAACGAACCGTTCCGCCTTGCGCGCCCTGTCCGCCTCCTCCCTTGCCCGCGGCGGCGGAGCCTCGATCTTTTGCGGAGCGCCTTCGAGATCGCGCATGAGCGCGGAATAGCTCACGTTCGCCTCTTTTGAGACCCGCTTCAAAAGCTCCTCCCGCTCGGACGCGCTCTCCGCCTCTTTCACCACGCCGAGCGCTTCCCGCACGTACTCCCGCCGCTTATAGGGATCGGAAAGGTCGTACTTCCGTTTCGCCGCGAGCAGACGGTAGTCGATGAGCGGCATGGCGGCGTCCAAACACTTGCGGTATTCCTCCGCCCCCCTTTTCACGATCACGTCGTCAGGGTCGAGACCGTCGGGCAGAGGCACCACGCGGATGTTCACTCCCTCGTTTTCGAGTAGCTTTAACCCGCGGAGATTTGCGGATTGCCCCGCTGCGTCGCCGTCGTAGCTGATGAGTACCGTGTCCGAATACCGCTTGCAAAGCCGCACCTGCTCTTTGGTGAGAGAGGTCCCCATGCTCGCCACAACGTTCTTGAACCCCGCCTGGTAGAGGGAGATCACGTCCATATATCCTTCGAGCATGATGAGGTTGGGGAGCGCGGCGGTCCGTTTTTCTCTCTTCACCAAATTGATATTATAGAGGTTCTTGCTCTTGTCGAAGAGCAGGGTGTCGCGGGTGTTTTTATACTTTGCGCGGTCGGTCTTGACGAGGATCCGCCCCCCGAACGCGACGACTTCGTCCAAATTATTGATGATGGGAATGATGAGCCTGCCGCCGAGGGAATCAAACAATCTCCCCTCTTCCGACCTGCCGCACGCGCCGCTCTCCACGCACTCCTCGGGGGTATATCCCTTGCCGAGAAGATACTTTGGCAAGGCATGAAAATCGAGCGAGGCGCCCAGCCCGAATTTCTTCATCGTGGTCGGCTGTATCTTGCGGCGGGTAAGGTATTCGAGATGTTGGTCCGCCCGCCCCGACCAGAGATTGTTGAGATAGAAGCGGGCCGTATCTTTCATGAGGGCAAGCAACCTGTCTTTCAACGCCTTCCGCTTCTGCGCCTCTTCCGCGGAACGGTTATCTAAGACGGGAACTTCCAGCCCGGCGCGCTTTGCGAGGATCTCCACCGCCTGCCTGAAATCCACGTTCTCGTACTCTTTGACAAAGGAGATCACATCCCCCGATACCCCGCAACCGAAGCAGTGATAATACTTATCTGCGGCGTTCACGGAAAAAGACGGGGTTTTTTCATGGTGGAACGGACAGCATGCCCAATAGTTATACCCACGCCGGTCTAATTTTATATAGGAACCGATGACTTCGACGAGATCGTTCTTCTCTTTCAGGACAGAGAGAAATCCGGCGTAGCCGCTGTCGTTCATACGCTCCCCTCCCGCGGGACAAACAATTTCTTGAAGATATTCACGGCATAACGGTCCGACATGGAGGAGAGATAGTCGCAGACCACCCGCGGCACGCCGTCCTCTTTCAGAAGACCGAGATAGAGGGGCGGAAGCTCTTCGGGCCGCTCTACAAAATATGTATAGAGTGCGCCGAGCATGCGCTCCGCACTCTCCTGGATGAGTTTGTTCGCCTGTTCGTACACCGTGCGGAACATGAAAGCGCGAAGCTCTCTGAGCGCCTCCCCCATCTGCTCGGACGTCTTGACATAGGGCTTTCCGTAAGATTCTTTGTAAATATCGAGAATGGCGGCGTTGATCCGCTCGGAAGTCGCGTGTCCGAGGACGGAGATGGGACCTTTGGGAAGCTGCTCCGCTTTGAGAAATCCCGCGCGGATGGCGTCCTCGATGTCGTGATTGATGTAGGCGATGAGATCGGCGAGCCGCACGACCTCCGCTTCGAGCGTCTCAGGCGTTCCAGCGGGGGTATGATTGAGAATGCCGCTCCGCACCTCATAGGTGAGGTTGAGGCCCTTTCCGTCCTTTTCGAGCTTGTCCACAACGCGCAGAGACTGTTCATAGTGGTGGAACCCGCAGGGCGCGATGCGGTCGAGTACCCGCTCCCCGACGTGTCCGAACGGGGTATGCCCGAGATCGTGGCCGAGCGCGATCGCCTCGCAGAGGTCCTCGTTGAGACAGAGGCACCGCGCAAGGGAGCGGGCGATCTGGCTCACGTCGAGCGTATGCGTAAGGCGGGACATATAATGGTCGCCGTCGGGCGCAAAAAAGACCTGCGTCTTGTTTTTCAGACGCAGAAAGGACTTGGAATAGATGATCCTGTCGCGGTCGCGCTGGTAGTCCGTCCGCATGGAACAGGGCGGCTCGGGTTTGAGCCTCCCTTTCGTCTCCTCCGATCTGGCGGCGTAGGGCGAGAGATCGGCGCGTTCCCGCTCGTAGATTCTTTCTTTCATAACAGTAATTATTTCGACGGAAGAGGGCAAAACTCCTCTTTTTTGAAAAAAATTTTTTATAAAAATCGCCAAAACTGTGCGGAATTGGCAAAAAACAAATACTATGTCAGACGTAATATTTAGTATTATGTGTGACATAGTACACAAAATAAGCCTTTTAATATATACTACGCCACGCATAATACTATGCTAACAAGCAAAAAGTCCCCTTTCGGGGACCTTTGACAGGGTTTTTCTTTGTTTTACATCCAATAGCCGCCGTTCAGGGCAATATCCTGCCCCGTAAGGTACTTTTGCAGGGTAATTTGGTAGATAAGTTCCGCTACCTCCCCCGCTTTCCCGAACCTTCCGAGCGGGATCTCGCTTTCGAGGGCTTTCCGCTCCTCTTCGCTGAGGCGCTCGTTCATTTGGGTATCGATCGCGCCCGGCGAGACGCAGTTTACCGTAATGTGGGAGGGCGCAAGCTCCTTTGCAAGCGCTTTGGTGAACGCGATGACCGCGCCCTTTGAGGCGGAGTAGGCGCTCTCGCAGCTTCCGCCCGTTTCGCCCCATACCGAGGAGACATTCACGATAGCCCCCTCTCCCCCGCGGAGCATCTTCTTGACCGCGTATTTCGTGCAGAGGAACGCACCGCCCGCGTTGACCGCCATCAACCGCTCCCACTGCTCCCACGAGGTGTCCTGTACCTGCGCGAACAGCGAAACGCCCGCGTTGTTGACGAGAACGTCCAAAGAGGGCAGGGCTTCGAATACCGCCGCGACTTCCCGCTCCTTTGCAACGTCCGCACGCACGAACTCCGCCGCGGGACAAAGCCTTTTGGCCTCTTTTGCGTCCTCTTCCCCGCGGGAATAGAGGGCAGTCACGAGGTACCCCGCCTCCGAAAAGCGTTTTACGCAGGCAAGCCCGATCCCGCGGGTCCCGCCCGTGATGAGCGCGCGCTTCACGGCTGTTCTCCCGCCGCCAGAAGCACTTCCGCCACCGTCTCTTCCACCGTTCTGCCGTCGGTGTCGATCACGTAGTCCGCCGTGAGTTCGTAGACGGGGGTGCGCTCCG